>JAFQFR010000057.1 GCA_017398595.1 Clostridia bacterium | reverse complement strand
CGCGCTGCGCGGAGCCGATGAGCTTACCGTTGAGCTCGGGGATAACCAGACCGATCGCCTTCGCGGCACCGGTGGAGTTCGGAACGATGTTCTGTGCGCCTGCACGTGCACGGCGGAGGTCACCCTTTCTGTGAGGACCGTCAAGGATCATCTGGTCGCCGGTGTATGCATGAACGGTGGTCATGATACCGCTCTGAATTGCTGCATAGTCGTTGAGAGCCTTAGCCATGGGAGCCAGGCAGTTGGTGGTGCAGGATGCTGCGGAGATGATCTTATCATCAGCAGTGAGGGTGTTCTCGTTTACGCTGTAAACGATGGTGGGAAGATCCTTACCTGCGGGAGCAGAGATAACGACCTTCTTTGCGCCTGCATCGATGTGTGCCTGCGACTTTTCCTTCGAGCAGTAGAAACCGGTGCACTCCAGAACAACGTCTACATCGAGCTCGCCCCAAGGAAGATCCTTAGCGTCCTTCTCAGCGTAGATCTTGAGAGTCTTGCCGTCAACCGTGATGGTGCCTGCCTCATCGTCAGCTGCAACCGTGTGCAGGTTCTGACCGATGGTGCCGCAGTAACCGCCCTGTGCGGTGTCATACTTCAGAAGCTGAGCCAGCATGGAAGGCTTGGTCAGGTCGTTGATCGCAACAACCTCATAACCCTCTGCGCCGAACATCTGTCTGAAAGCCAGACGGCCGATTCTACCGAAACCGTTAATAGCAACTTTTACTGCCATTTTCATAGTCCTCCGAATATATAAAAATTATTGATTTTTGCTTCAAGATATGTAATCGCACATATCCTCATCTATTGTACCACAAATTTAGAATTATACAAGACTTTCCCGAAAAAAATTTGCAAATTTGTTAAATTACTAACGAGTTTTACGCCCCATATATTCGTTTTTATGGAAATTTCACAGTTTATTTGGTGTGAAAACGCTCCGCATAGGTGCCGATGAGGAATTTCGGCAGCTTCATCATTCTGCCGAGACGCTTCGGTTCCTTTAAGAGGCGGTACAGCCACTCCAGCGAAAGCTTGATAAAGATCTTCGGCGCACGCTTGACCATGCCCGCATATACATCCAGACTGCCCCCGAGGCACATGCACATTCTCGCTGTGGTCAGCTTGTCACGATTTGCCGAGAGCCACTGCTCCTGCACGGGCACGCCCAGGCAGACGAAAAGCAGCTTTGCCCCGCTTTGGTTGATCTTTTCGATCACCGCGTCGCTCTCGCTTCCCGTCTTTTGAAAATAACCGTCGTTCGTTCCCACGACCTGCAGCCCCGGGTACTTCTCGGTCATGCGGCGCGCCGCCTCTTCAGCAACGCCCGGCTTTGCACCGAGGAAGAACGCACCGTCGCCGCTCTTGGCGCAGTATGCGAGCATCGCTTCGCCGAGCTCCACGCCCGCGACCTTGCCTTTAAGCGGTTTGCCGAGGATCTTTGCCGCCTTGACAACACCTGCTCCGTCGGCAACGACCATGTCGCCGCTGTTATATAAGTCGTAATATTCGTTTTGCTCAATGCAGAGCTGCACGATCTCGGCATTGGGGGTAAACACCGTGCAGACCTTGTCACCCGCCAGCATCTCCTTGCCGACCTCTGCCGCCTCGGCAGGGGAAACATTCAAAAAGTCCACGCCGCGGATATTGATTTTTTCGTAAGCGGTCATTACTGCTCCTCCGTATTTGGATTCTTATTATTATACCACATCCGGTATCAGCAGTCAATGCAATTTACGACGTAAAAATGCAGCAAAAAACAAAAATACGCCTTTTACAAAACTTGCATTGACCGGTATGGAAATCTGTGGTATACTTATACTGTTAATAAAATAGAATGGAGACTGTATTATGGAGAAACTCTATGGCAACGCCGTAGTGGGTCAGTCCGGCGGTCCGACCGCCGCGATCAACGCGACTCTTTCCGGTGTTATCCGCGGAGCGCTTGCTGCCGCCGAAAAAGGCGTGATCGGCAAGGTATACGGTATGCGCAACGGTATCGAAGGTCTTTGCGAGGAAAGACTCGTCGATCTCGGCAGGATCTTCAACTCGGAACAGCACTTTACCGACCTTGAGCACACGCCCGCCGCGGCGCTCGGCTCCTGCCGTAAAAAGCTCCCCGACCCCAACGAAAATCCCCTTTCCTTCGAGTTTATCGTCGATATTTTCAAGAAGTACGACATCCGCTACTTCTTCTACATCGGCGGTAACGACTCGATGGACACCGTGCAAAAACTCAGCGAATACACCAAGAGCGTCGGCTATGAAATGCGCGTCATGGGCGTGCCGAAGACCATCGACAACGACCTGTGGGGCACCGACCATACCCCCGGTTTCGGCTCGGCGGCAAAGTACATCGCAACCTCCGTCAAGGAGATCATCTGCGACTGCGCAGTCTACACGACCAAAGCCGTTACCATCACCGAGATCATGGGAAGAGATGCCGGCTGGCTGACCGCCGCGGCTGCACTGCCCCGTCTGTCGGGCGGTATCGGTCCCGACTACGTCTACCTGCCCGAGCGCGAATTTGACATGAACAGCTTTTTCTCGGACATCCGCACCGCGCTCAAGGCACACCCCAATGTCGTCATCGCCGTTTCCGAGGGTGTCCGCTTTGCAGACGGAAGATACGTCAGTGAAAACGGCAAAGTAGATGCGTTCGGTCACAAGCAGCTTTCCGGCACGGGCACTGTCCTTGCCGAGGCACTGCGCGATGAAGTCGGATGCAAGACGCGCGCCGTCGAGTTCAACACCTCGCAGCGCTGTGCGGCACACATCGCCTCCGCCACCGACATCCGCGAATCGGTCGCCGTCGGTAAAAAGGCAGTTGAGTTCGCCCTGCGCGGCGTCAGCGGACATGTGATGATCTTTATCCGCAGCAAGGTCGGCTACAAGATCACGATCGACAGCGTTCCGGTTGAGGAAGTGGCAAACAAGGTACGCAGTGTGCCCGACGAGTTCATCACGCCGTCCGGCAACAATGTCACCGAAAAGTGTCTCGACTACCTGCGCCCCCTGATCGAAGGCGAAGTAAAATTCCGCCACGAAGCGGGTCTGCCCGTACACTTCAAAATCTAAGTTTTACCCATTAAAAAACGACCGTTTGCACGGTCGTTTTTCTTTTATTTTACCAAGATGTCCGCGATGCGCTTGCAGGCGAAGCCGTCACCGTAGGGGTTGGAGGCTTTCGCCATTTTGTCATAGGCGGTCTTGTCCTCAAGCAGCATCTTGAAGTTTTCGTAGATCGTCGCTTCATCGGTGCCGACCAGCTTGAGCGTTCCCGCGGCGATGCCCTCGGGGCGCTCGGTGGTATCGCGCATGACCAGCACGGGTTTGCCGAGCGAGGGCGCTTCCTCCTGAATTCCGCCGCTGTCGGTGAGGATCAGATAGGAGCGGGCAAGGAAGTTGTGGAAGTCGAGCACATCGAGCGGCTCAATGATGCGAATGCGGTCGCAGTCGCCGAGCTCCTCGTTTGCCGCCGCGCGAACCACGGGGTTCATGTGGATGGGATAGATCGCCTTGACATCGGGGTGCTCCTCGATGATGCGGCGAATGGCGCGGAACATATGGTGCATCGGCTCGCCGAGGTTTTCACGGCGGTGTGCCGTGATCATAATGAGACGGCTGTCCGCTGCCCAATCAAGCTCGGGATGGCTGTACTCGGCGCGCACGGTGGTCTTCAGCGCGTCGATCGCGGTGTTGCCCGTAACATAGATGCTGTCTGCTGCCTTGCCCTCGCGGAGCAGATTCTCCTTAGAAAGTTCGGTAGGCGCGAAGTTATACTTTGCGAGGATGCCGACCGCCTGGCGGTTGAACTCCTCGGGATAGGGCGAATAGATGTTATAGGTGCGCAGTCCCGCCTCGACATGGCCGACGGGGATCTGCAGATAGAAGCAGGCAAGCGCCGTGACAAACGTGGTGGACGTGTCACCGTGTACCAGCACAACATCCGGCTTTTCTTTCTCGAGCACCTCACGGATGCGCTCGAGGATGTTGACCGTGATGTCAAACAGCGTCTGCTTTTCTTTCATGATGGAAAGGTCGTAATCGGGCGTAACGGCGAAGGCGTGCAGGACCGCGTCGAGCATCTGACGGTGCTGACCGGTGACGCAAACCACCGTTTGCAGCTCGGGGCGCGACTTCAGCTCATTGACGAGCGGGCACATTTTTATCGCCTCGGGACGTGTCCCGAATACAAGCATGATCTTTTTCATATCGTTCTCCGTTTTTTAGAAAATCACAAAACCATTATACACGCCGGACAGGCAATTGTCAAACGGTTCCAAGCAGCTTGTCCACACCTTTTTGCACGACAGCCGCGGCAGGGCCGACGAGCAGTGCGCAGACCAGCGTGGTCACGCCGACCGCACTGCCGAGCAAAAAGCCGATCAGCACCGCGCAAAGATCCCATGCCATACGCACGAACACAAAGCGGATGCCGCTCTTTTTGGCGATATACACGGGCATTGCATCATACGGCGCACTGCCGAGATCGGCGGCAAGGTACAGCGAGACCGCGAGAATAAAGACGATCAGCATCACAACGAGCAGCACATAGCGCATCGCTCCCGCAGGCGCTTCGGTAAAGCCGACATGCACCCAAACAAAGCGGAACAGGTCGATCGAGTAGCCGAAGCCGACCATATTGAACAGCGTGCCGATGCCGATGCTCGAAATATCGGTGAAGATCACGACCACGAACAGCACCGCCGAAACGAGCAGCGCCACCGTGCCGAGCGAAATACCGCTCACCATCGAAATGCCGTTGTTCATGCAGGTGAACGGATCGGTGCCGAAGTTTAGTTTTTCGAGCACCGACATGCCAAATCCCATCGTGAGCACGCCGAGCGCCGCCAGCAGAATGCGCAGCGGCAATTTATTTTTCTTTGTCGTCGCGTGGATGAGCTCCAAAAGTTTCTGTTTCATAAAAGTGTCCTTTATTTTCTCGGCAGAGCGGCAAAGCTGTTCTCTACCGTGATCACGCAAAAGTAATTCGGGTCGATCTCTCTTGCCGCCGCCGTGATCTTCTCGCGCAGCTCGGCGTTCGGCATGGAAAAGCCGTGCGGCACGACGCAGTCAAACACAAGATTGGTATGCGTGGTACCGGGAACCATGCGCAGATCGTGGATCGAAAGGCGCTCGTCGATCGCGGCAACCTTTGCACAAAGGCGGTGACGCACATCGCCGATCGCCTCATCGGCGGTGACGATGGGATCCATGTGAATGACCATATGTAAACCGTAATCACTTAAAAACGCGCGCTCGATGTTGTCGATCATATCGTGCATTTCGAGCACATCCGCTTCGGCGGCAACTTCCACATGCACGCTCGCAAACTGGCATCCGGGACCGTAGTCATGCACCATGAGGTCATGCGTGCCGAGCACGCCCTCGTTTTCCATGATCTTGTCGCGGATCTCCTCGACAAAGTCCGGATCGGGCGCTCTGCCGAGGATGGGATCGAGCGTTTCGCGGATGAGTCCCACGCCGCTGTAGAGAATAAAGAGCGCAACCGCGATACCGACATAGCCGTCGAGTTCAAAGTGCGCATAGTGCGAAACGATCATCGCCAAAAGTACTGCCGCGGTCGAGATCACGTCATTGCGGCTGTCGGCAGCCGTGGCGATCAGCGTCTGCGAGCGGATCTTTTTGCCGAGCGTTTTGTTAAACAGCGCCATCCACAGCTTGACGAGGATGGAAAGCGCTAAGATCGCAACCGTCAGCCAGTTAAAGGCGACCGACGTGGGTGCAAGCACCTTGGAAAAGCTGCTTTTCAGCAGTTCGATGCCGATGTACAGGATCAACACTGCAACGAGCAGTCCCGACAGGTACTCATAGCGCGCATGCCCATACGGATGGTCGGCGTCGGCAGGCTTTGCCGCCAGTTTGAAGCCGAGCAGGCTGATGATGCTGGAAGAAGCATCAGAGAGATTATTGACCGCGTCCGCCATGATCGAAACACTGCCGCTCAGTGTACCTGCCGTGAGCTTCACGGCAAAGAGCAGAAGATTGCAGACGATGCCCACGATGCCCGACAGCTTGCCGTACGCGGTGCGCACCTCGGCTTTGTCGGTCGCATCCGCGTTTTTGATAAATAAACGGATCAACAAAGATGTCATATAAAAACCACCTTACTCGATTTTTCCGCCGCCGAGCAGAATGTCGCCGTCATAGAAAGCGGCGGTCTGCCCGCGCGTGATCGCGCGCTGCGGCGTGTCGAAAACTACGCGAATTTTGCCGTCCTCGGGATAGAGCCACGCGGGCGACGCGCTGTGACTGTAGCGCACCTTGACCTCGGCGCGCATCGGCGCGTCAAACGCAGGGATGGAAAGCGCGTTGACGTCCTTGACCGTGCACTCGATCGTGAAAAGCTGCTCGTTTGTGCCGAGGATGACGCGGTTATTTTCGGTATCCTTTTGCAGGACATACATCGGCGCGGGCAAGGCGAGCCCGAGTCCCTTGCGCTGTCCTGTCGTATAGCGGATCAGTCCCTTGTGTCTGCCGAGAGTGTTGCCCGCGGCATCGGTGAAATCGCCCTCGGGGTATGCTTTCCCCGTTGTCTCCTCGATGAAGCGCACATAGTCGCCGTCGGGGATAAAGCAGATGTCCTGGCTATCCTTTTTGGTCGCGGTGGCAATGCCGCTCTCGGCGGCGATGGCGCGGATCTCCTCTTTCGTCAGCGAACCGAGCGGAAAGAGCACGCGCGAAAGCTGTTCTTGCGTGAGGTCGCAGAGCATGTAGCTCTGATCCTTTTTCGGATCCTCGCCTTTTTTCAAAATATAGCGTCCTGCGGCGGCATCGTACTCCACGCGGGCGTAATGCCCCGTGGCGATCTTGTCAATACCGAGCGCATCCGCCTCGCGGAGCATGCAGTCGAATTTTACACGGCGGTTGCACAACACGCAGGGATTGGGCGTTTCGCCGTTTTCATAGGCGCGGATAAACGCGCCGATCACTTCGCTTCGGAACGCGTCGCGGTGGTCGCACACCGAAAACGGAATGCCGAGCTGATCGCAGACGCGCTTTGCATCCCGCTCACTTTGCAGCTCGCCGAGCGGTACATCCTCCGCCGACCACAGACGCAGCGTCATACCGCGCACGGTATAACCCTCGCGTGCCAGCAGCATTGCCGCCGCCGAGGAATCCACGCCGCCGCTCATGGCAACGAGTACACTGTCAGCCATTTTTTCTCCTTTCAATCGGCATAGACCGAGGTGATGCCGAGGTATTCTTCGAGGCACAGTCCGCTCTCGGTGACCGCCTTTGCCATCTCTACGCCGAGATAGCGAATGTGCCACGGCTCGTACATAAAGCCGGTCTCTGTCTCTTTGTCCGCGCTGTAGCGGATGATAAAACCATATTCCGCGCAGTGCTCGGCAAGCCATTTGCCCGCCGCCGTATCGGCAAAGCTCTGCTGCAGAGAATTGATGTCCATCGCCAGTCCCGTCTGATGCTCCGAATGTCCCGGGCGCGCCGAGTAGCGGTCGGCTTCTTCCTTGCCGTCGCGTGCAACATAGTTGCCGTATGTTTTGGTCTGCTGCGCATAGGAACGGTAGCCCGAAATGATCTTGAGCGTGATCCCCTCGGCAGCCGCAGCCGCCTGCATCGCATCAAAAGCCGCCTTGGCATCGGGATGCAGCCCGCCGGGGTTGAAATCCTCCGGCAGACTGTAGGTTTTATTCGCGATCAGGATGCCGTTTACATAGGTCACGCCGTCCACGACCTCGATCACGGGTTCGCTTCCATTATTATATGTATATTCTCCCGCAAGAA
The DNA here is from genome assembly GCA_017398595.1 of Clostridia bacterium. Lineage (GTDB taxonomy): Bacteria > Bacillota > Clostridia > Oscillospirales > CAG-272 > UMGS902. Next base: position 6,236 of record JAFQFR010000057.1, on the reverse strand, counting down.
CACTCGGCATAAACTTGTTTTCTGCGGGCGCAGTCATTTCGGCTGCGGTGGTCGTCTCGATGGTGACCACGGCTGTTGTCTCGACGGTCGTGACAGTCGTGGTTTCCGCCGTGGTCTCTGCGGGAGTAGTTTCCGCAGACGTTGTTTCTGCTGTGGTTTCTGCAGGTGTGGTTTCGGTCGTTGTTGTTTCAAAAAGAACGGTAACGATCTCTGTCGTCTCGGCAGCAGTTTCCGACGCGGTTTCGGTCACACTTCCCTGCCCGCCGTCACAACTGTATAAAAAGAAGCAAAGCATCAATGCCATGCAAACATAAATACATCTATACATTATTTTATATTCCTGTTTTCTATCATAGTACTCAAATTATTATATACGATATATGTCGTTTTTTCAAGGGATATTAAGTTGAAAAAACTCTTGCATTTTGAAAATGAATGTGTTATAATACAGAGGTACGCCGGTATGATGGAATTGGCAGACGTGCTGGACTCAAAATCCAGTGGTAGCGATACCGTGTCGGTTCGACCCCGACTACCGGCACCAGAAAAAGCGACTTGCTTTTAGCAAGTCGCTTTTTTAGTTTGAAATATGGAAGTCATGTGAAATTTTCGGGAATACGGTTGTATTTTATTCTAATTTATTATATAATTCACTTGTTTGAAAATTTTTTAAAAAGGAAGATGAATTTACCATGGCAGAAGAAGTTAAAAATGAAAAGGGCGGTATTTCCGTCGAGACACAGCATATATTCCCGATCATCAAGCGTTGGCTCTACTCGGACAAGGAGATTTTCCTGCGCGAGATCGTTTCCAACGCATCCGACGCGATCACAAAGCTGCAGCGTCTGATCTCGCTCGGAGAGGTCCGCGACCTCACCTTTGACGGCAAGATCACGGTCAGCGTCAGCAAGAAGGCGCGCACCATCACCGTATCGGATAACGGTATCGGTATGGATGCCGATGAGGTCAAGAAGTACATCGGCAACATCGCACTGTCGGGCGCAATGGAGTTTATCCAGAAGTATGAGGGCGAAGGCGAGGCCGCGACCGACGGTATCATCGGTCACTTCGGTCTCGGCTTTTACTCTGCGTTTATGGTCAGTGACAGCGTAGAGGTGCGCAGCCGCTCCTATCGCGGCGGCGATGCCGTGCAGTGGATCTGCTCGGACGAGGGCACCTATGAAATGAATGTCCCCTACGACAAAGAGGATCGCGGCACGACCGTCATCATGCATGTCAACGACGAGGGCGCAGAGTACCTCGAGGCGTATAAACTGCGCTCGGTACTCGAAAAATACTGTTCGTTCATGCCCATCGAGATCTACTTTGCAGACGAGGACGCAGAGGAGCCGAAAGAAGGCGAAGAAGTCCCCGAGGAGAAGCCGATCAACGACACGATGCCCCTGTGGCAGAAGAATCCCTCCGAATGCACCGACGAGGAGTACAAAGCGTTCTACCACAAGGTATTCGGTGACTTCAACGATCCGCTCTTCTGGCTGCACATCAAGGCGGACTACCCCCTCAACTTCAAGGGCATTCTGTACTTCCCGAAGCTCACGCATGAGTTTGCCAACATGGAAGGACAGGTCAAGCTCTACTACAATCAGGTATTCGTTGCCGACAACATCAAGGAAGTCATCCCCGAATATCTCTTGATGCTGCGCGGCGTGCTCGACTGCCCCGAACTGCCCCTCAATGTTTCGAGAAGCTACCTGCAGAACAACGGCTACGTTACCAAGATCTCGACGCACATCGTCAAAAAGGTTGCCGACAAGCTGAACTCGCTCTTCAAGAATGACCGCGAGGGCTTTGAAAAGATGTGGGCCGACATCAAGACCTTCTGCGAATACGCCGCGCTCTGCGACCGCAAGTTCTATGATAAGGCGAAAGACGCACTGCTGATGGAAGTCGTACACGGCGGCTATGTGACGCTCGCCGAGTACCTGGAGGGCGCAAAAGAGACCAACGAAAACACCGTTTACTACGCATCGGATGCCGAGCTGCAGGCGCAGTACATCTCGATGTTTGAAGCCAAGGGCATTAAAGTCGTCAACTTCCCGCAGATGATCGACACGCAGTATGTGCAGATGCTCGAGAGCGTGAGTGAAAACGTCAAGTTCAAGCGCGTGGACTCGGACATCGCCGACGCACTGCGCGGCGAGGGCGAAGCGGAGCACTCCGAAGCGCTGGAAAAACTCTTCCGTGAAGCGGCTGGCAATGACAAGCTTACCGTGAAGTGCGAAAAGCTCGCGGATGTAAACGTACCCGCCGTGCTGACGCTGACCGAGGAGAGCCGCCGCATGCAGGATATGCTGAAGCTCTATGCCGCGAGCGGCATGAACATGGGCGGCGACTTCGCAGCCGAAAGCGCACTGCTCGTCAACGTGGATAACCCGCTGATCCAAAAGCTCGCAGACGGCGCGGGCGACAATGCCGCACTGCTGGCAAAGCAGATCTACTCGCTCGCGGTGCTCAGCCAGCGCCGCTTCGGTGAGGAGGAAATGAAAGACTTCCTCGCAACCAGCTACGATGTCCTCTCCAAGCTCGTATGAGAGCGCGGAGCGAATATGTAAAGAGCGCCGCCGACAATATCCTGCGCTACTACGCCAAGGAAGCGTCGGTGGGCGAGCGCATGAGCGCCAATTTCAGTGAGCTTGCCGCCTTTGTCGCAGCGGCTGCCGCACGCGATGTGCGCACGCGCGGATTCTTTGTCGGCGAAGTGCCGTTTGCCGATTATATGCCGACCGTTTCGGCGGAATCGGCGACGGACGGCGTTCTGCCCGAAAACGCAGCATTGGTCGGCGCAAAGCTGGCAGCCGACGAGGGCGCGTATCTCGCCGACTTCTGCCGAAAGACTACCGCGGCACTGCGGACAGCGGCGAAGCTTCGCCCCTCCCCCGCTCTGTTCGCCGAACGCGACGGCGTCAAAAACGGCGGTAAAGTTTCCTTTGCCGAAAGCCGCGTGCTGACGACGGCATTTGCCGCCTTTCAAAAAAAGGACAGCAGCCTCACGCCGACCTACGTCCGCTCCTTTGCGGATGCCTGCGAAGATGTTGCCGCCGAGCTCTCGGACTACTGCATTTTGCCCATCGAAAACAGCCGCGAAGGCGCACTGCTGACCGTGTACGGACTGATCGAGCGGTATGAGCTGTTCATCGCACGGGTATGCAGTCTCGAAACCGACGGGATTATCACAAAATATGCATTGCTTTGCCGCGGATTTCGTGATATAATAGAATCCGACGGTTTGCAGTATGTCGCACTGCGCCTCTCGGGGCATGACAAACTGCTGTGGCCGCGCCTGTATACCGGAGCCTGTGTGCTCGGGGCGGAGATCATCAAAACCGTTTCCATCCCGCTCGGCTATACAGACGGATACGCGCACATCTGCACCTTTGCCGGCAGCGGCGAAGCGCTGTTTGCACTGCTGCTCTTTTTGGCAACGGTGCGCGTGGACTACACCCCCATGGGTGCATATGAGATCATTCAATAGAAAAGGAACCGTTATGAAAAAAGAACTGGATTACAGACCGCGCGGCGTTTGCAGCCGCATGATCCATATTGAGACCGAGGACGGCATCGTGCAAAACGTATGCTTCATCGGCGGATGCAGCGGCAATACGCAGGGCGTTGCAGCGCTTGTCAAGGGTATGCCCGTGGAAGAAGTCATTGCGCGCCTGGACGGCATCGATTGCGGCGGCAGAGGCACTTCCTGCCCGGCACAGCTTGCACTCGCGCTGAAAGAAACCTTATAAGAAATCCTATTTCGGAGGAGATTCCAATGAACTATACAGCAGAATATGAAAAATGGTTAAACAGCCCCTATCTCGATGATGCAAGCAAGCAGGAACTGCTTGCCATCGCAGACAAGGAAGAGGAAAAAGAATTGCGCTTCCTCGGCTATCTCGAATTCGGCACCGGCGGACTTCGCGGTACGATGGGCGCGGGCACGAATAAAATGAACGTCTACACCGTTGCACACGCAACGCAGGGCATGGCGGAAATGATCGCACTCGAAGGCGGAAACGCCAAGGAGCGCGGCGTTGTTATCGCGTACGACAGCCGCAACAACTCTGATCTGTTCTCGCGCACCGCAGCAAGCGTACTCAGTGCCAACGGTATCAAAGCATATCTGTTTGACGGCGTGCGTCCCACGCCTGAGCTCTCGTTTGCCATCCGTCATCTCGGCTGTATCGCGGGCATCAACATCACCGCTTCACACAATCCGAAGGAATACAACGGCTACAAGGCATACTGGGAGGACGGCGCACAGCTTCCCCCGCAGCACGCAAGCGTCGTATCGGCTAAAACTAAGGAGATCGACGTTTTTGAGGGCGTCAAGAAGGACGACTTCGACGCAGCCGTAAAAGCAGGCAAGATCATCATGATCGGCGAGGACGTTGACAAGGTCTACATGCAGAATGTCCTTGCACAGCGCGTAAAACTCGATGCTGTCCAGAACGTAGCCGACGACTTTGCCGTTGTCTACACGCCTCTGCACGGTGCGGGCTACAAGCTCGTTCCCGAAGCACTGCGCGCCATCGGCGTGACCAAGCTGTACACCGTAGAGGAGCAGATGGTGCTGGACGGCAACTTCCCTACCGTAAAGAAACCGAACCCCGAGCTGCCCGACGCATTCACGCTCGGCATCAAGCTCGCAGATGAAGTCGGCAGCGACATCATCGTTGCGACCGACCCCGACAGCGACCGTATGGGCGCGATGACGCGCACCGTGGACGGCTCATTCGTCACCATCACGGGCAACCAGATGGCGGCGCTGCTGCTCGACTATATCCTCACCGCGCTGAAAGAGGGCGACGGCATTCCCACCGATGCCTACGCGGTCAAGACCATCGTTTCCACTGAGCTCGCCGCTGCGATCTGCAAGGCAAACGGCGTAAAGCTCTACAATGTGCTCACCGGCTTTAAGTTCATCGGCGAAGTCATCAAGAACCATGAAGCAGAGGGACACGGCACTTTCCTGCTCGGCTTTGAAGAGAGCTACGGCTACCTCAAGGGCACCTATGCCCGCGACAAGGACGCTGTCTGCGCCGCAATGCTCGCAGTCGAGATGGCAGCCTACTATAAGGCAAAGAACATGACCCTGTACGATGCCCTGCAGAACATCTACAAGAAGTACGGCTACTACGGCGAAAAGTCGATGGACGTATACATGGAAGGCCTCGACGGCATCGAACGCCGTACCAACACCATGAAGAACCTGCGTGAGAACGCGCCGAAGGCGATCTGCCGGAGTGCCGTAAGCTTTGTCGGCGACTATCTCGCAGAAACCATCACCTACACCGACGGCAAGGTAGAACCGACCGGTCTGCCAAAGTCCGATGTGCTCTACTACGGTTTGGCAAACGGCGATGTCGCCGTTGTACGCCCGTCCGGCACCGAGCCGAAGATCAAGATCTACTATCTTGCAAGCGCCGAGTCGCCCGAGGCGCTCGCCGACAAGCTCGCGAAATACGCATCCGAAACCGACAAACTGGTCAAATAAGCACACCAAAAGGAGCCTTCGGCTCCTTTTTTGTGTGCTGTTGCGGCGCAACTTCGCACGATGTTCTTCCCCCCACGGTCATTCCGAGCTTGTCGAGGAATCTTGTGGGGAGATGTTGCTAAAACCAAATCGCCATCGCCGCCCAAGATCCCTCGGCTGACGCTCGGGATGACAAGGGCGGAGTTGTGCGTAGATATGATGGTAACTTCCGTAGGAGTGCGCAACCGCCAAAGCTACAGTGCAATGTGTATGCTCGCACATACAAAAAGGGACTCCAACGGAGTCCCTTTTTGTGATGAAAGGAGAAAAACTTATGCAAAGAGATATTTATAATACGCTTTGCACAGTCTGCCTCTGCTTAGTTCTTTACCCACTTAGCGTAGATGGATACGCTGCCGGTGATCTTGGCATTGAAATCAAAGGGCTTCGTGCCGTTGATGTCTTTGTACCAGCCGACAAAGGTGTAGCCGTCCTTGGTGGGTGCTGCGGGCATTGCAAGAGCCGTGCCCTTCTTTACAGTCGCCGATACATGATCGTTTGCACCGGTGGACTTGTACGTTACAACGCATTTCTTATTGTTTCTGCAAGCGAGTGCGATCGCAAGCGCGACATTGTTGTTGCTGCTTCCTTCGTTCTCCGGTTCATCATCGGGAGCGAGCTCATATGTAGCAGTCAGCGTGATGTCATTGGTTGCAACGCGCTGCATGGTGTACGTGCTCGAGGTGCTGAT
>JAFQFR010000056.1 GCA_017398595.1 Clostridia bacterium | reverse complement strand
TGCATTAAAGAGTTCATTGAAAAGGCAAAGGAAATTGTGGATATGGATAAGCTGACACCCCAAATCCTTCGTGCATTTGTCCTCCGAATCGATGTATACGAGAAAGCGGAAAAGTTCTCACGCAAATGCGGAAACCCTATAGAAATTCACTATACCTTCCAACCAAAGCCTCGCACAACCTCCAAGACGGCGGTATCCACAATCGCGGTTCTACCGATGGAACTGCAAATGGCAGCATTAAATGCCTAAAAACAGCAGTAACCGGAAGGCATTATGCCTTCCGGTTACATACCGCACCATTTACTCCGTTAAGAACAACGGGCAAAGCGCTCTTGTTTTTTATGTTGGTTATTTTCTTCTGGTGAGCGAAACATATTCGCAGTCGGGTTGTACGCCCATGTACGCGGGACGGATGATCTTACCGTTGTTGATAAGCTCTTCCATGCGGTGTGCGCTCCAGCCTGCGATACGCGCGATGGCGAACAGAGGCGTGATAAGCTCCTCAGGGATGCCGAGCATCGAATACAAAAAGCCGCTGTAGAAATCGACGTTGGCACAGATGGGCTTTCGTCCCTGCTGGCGCTCGTAGAGCATCTTCGGCGCGATCTCTTCGATCTTGGCATACAGCTCAAACTCGTCGTGTCTGCCTTTTTCCACCGAGAGCTTTTCGACCTGATTTTTGAGGATCGTTGCACGGGGGTCGGACATGGTGTATACGGCGTGTCCGATACCGTAGATCAGACCCTTACGGTCAAATGCCTGCTTGTCGAGGATCTTTTCGAGGTATGCGGCGATCTCATCTTCGTTCGACCAATCCGCGATGTGCTCTTTGATGTCGGCAAACATCTGTGTGACCTTGATGTTTGCACCGCCGTGGCGGGGACCTTTCAGGGAGCAGAGGGAAGCCGCCATTGCCGAATAGGTATCGGTGCCCGACGAGGTGACAACATGGTTTGTAAAGGTCGAGTTGTTACCGCCGCCGTGCTCGGCGTGCAGGATCAGTGCGATGTCGAGGATGCGTGCTTCCAGCTCGGTGTATTTTTTATCGCGGCGGAGCATCAAAAGGATGTTTTCCGCCATCGAACGGCTGTGACTGGGGTTATTGATGTAGAGCGAATGTCCTTTGATAAAGTGGTTGTAGGAATGGTAGGAATACAGGGTGATCATCGGCAGCACCGAGATCAGCTGCAGACACTGCGCCATAACATTGGGGATCGAGGTGTCATTTGCGTTCTTGTCGTACGAATAGAGAGACAGAACGCTGCGCGTGAGCAGGTTCATCAGGTCTTCCGTAGGAGCGTGCATGATGATGTCGCGCACAAAGCCCTCGGGAAGGGTACGGTATGCGGCGAGCAGAGTCGTGAACTCCTTGAGCTCGGATTCGGTCGGCAGTTTGCCGATGAGGAGCAGATAGATCGTCTCCTCAAAGCCGTAGCGATGCTCGGCGGTGATGCCTTCGACCAGATCGCGGACGTCGATGCCGCGGTAGCGCAGCTCACCGTCGCAATACTCTTTGGAGCCTTTTTCCTCCTTGGTGCCGTGGATCGAGGAAACTTCGGTAAGGCCGGTAAGAACGCCCTTACCCGCTTGGTCACGCAGACCGCGTTTGACATCGTATTTGACGTACTGGTCAGCCTCAATGTTGTTGTTCTTAACACATTTATTGGCGAGGTCATTGATATAGGAAAATTCGGACAATTCGGTAACTCCTTTAATTAAAGCGTTTCGATCACGCTGAACAGATAATCGGAAAATTCGGTGCACTTTGCGCCGTCACGGTCGCCGGTCACCTTGACCTTGGCGTCATCTGCGGTGCAGATCTTCATTGCGCTTGCCAGCTTTTCTGCCTCTGCTGCATAGCCGACATGGCGGAGCAGCATTTCCACTGCCTTGATGATGCTCGAGGGATTTGCGTATTCGCCGATGCCCTCTTCGATCATACGCGGTGCAGAACCGTGAATCGCCTCAAACATTGCGTATCTGCCGCCGACGTTTGCGCTGCCTGCGGTGCCTACGCCGCCCTGGATCTGTGCAGCTTCATCGGTGATGATGTCGCCGTAGAGGTTCGGGAGGACGAAAACTTCAAACTTCGAGCGGATGGCGGGGTTGACAAGGTTTGCCGCCATGATGTCGATGTACCAGTCCTCCAGCTCGAGCTCGGGGTATTCTTTTTCTGCGAGCTGACGGCAGATCCTTGCAAACTTACCGTCGGTCTTCTTCATGATGTTTGCCTTGGTAACGATGGAAATATTCTTCTTGCCGTTGTTTCTTGCAAACTCGTATGCGGCGCGGGCAATACGCTCGGTGCCGAGGTCGGTGGTGACCTTAAAGTCGCAGCAGAGCACATCGGGGATCTCTACGCCGCGGCTGCCGAGTACGTATTCGCCCTCGGTGTTCTCGCGGTAGAAGGTCCAGTCGATGCCGAGCTCGGGTACGCATACGGGGCGCACGTTGGCAAAGAGGTCAAGCTCGCGGCGGAGAGAAACGTTTGCGCTCTCGAGTTCCTTAGCGCCCGTGCCGCCCTTGGGCGTGGTGGTGGGACCTTTGAGGAGGACGTGGCATTCCTTGATGGCGGCAAGCACGTCGTCGGGGATGCTCTTGCCTTGTGCCATGCGGTTTTCGAGGGTCAGACCCTCGATGCGGCGGATCTCCACCTTGCCGCTCGCGATCTTGTCGCGGAGCAGGTATTCGAGCACGCGGACAGCCTCGCGGCAGATGATCGGACCGATGCCGTCGCCGTCGCAGACGCCGATGATCAGGGTGTCAAGATTGGCATAGTCCACGGGCTTGGACAGCTCAGCCATTTTTTCGGTGCGGGCGACCTGCTCGCGCAGAAGCTGTTCAAACTGCGCAGTCGCATTCTGTATGTATTCGTTCATGATAATTCCTTTCGTGGGGAGAAGCGTGTTCTTTCTTAAGAAGAAAGAACCAAAGAAAAACTGTAAGATTTTTATTGTGTAGCCGTGGCTACGGATAATAATTTTTTCAAAAAGGTTTGGAGAGTGTGAGAACCTTTCCTGAAAAGGTTCTCACATTTTTCATTTTACTTTCCTGCTTTGGTATAGGGCAGGAGTCCGCCGGCTTTGAGAATATCGATCTGGCGATCGGTGAACGCGCAGGCAAGCTCGATCTTTTCTTTGCCGTTTACGGTCATTACCATCTTGCCGTTCTTAACTGCGTCAAAGACGTTGTCCAGGCAAATGTCGTCGCCCTCGGCGATCTTGTCATAGTCATCGGCGTTGACGAAGGTCAGCGGCATGATGCCTGCGTTGATGAGGTTAGCCGCGTGGATACGGGCAAAGGACTTGGTAACGACTGCCTTTACACCGAGGTAGAGCGGCGCGAGAGCGGCATGCTCACGCGAGGAACCCTGACCGTAGTTGGAGCCGCCGACGATGATGCTCTTGCCGAGTTCCTTTGCGCGTGCGGGGAAGTTCTCATCGCATACGGCGAAGCAGTGCTTGGAGATCTCGGGGATGTTGGAGCGGAGCGGCAGGATCTTCGCGCCTGCGGGCATGATATGGTCGGTGGTGATGTTGTCGCCGACCTTGAGAGAGCACTTGCAGGAGATGTTGTCTTCGAGCGGATGCGTCTCGGGGAAAGGCTTGATGTTCGGACCGCGGAGGATCTCCACCTTGTCAGCATCGCACTCGTCAGCGGGCAGCTCGATCATGTTGTCATTGATGAGGAACTGCTCGGGCATAACGAACTCGGGCATATCGCCGAGGGTGGTCGGATCGCTGAGGTAACCGTTGATCGCGGAGAGGGCGGCAACCTCGGGGGATACGAGGTAGACCTGCGCATCCTTGGTGCCGCTTCTGCCGAGAAAGTTACGGTTGAAGGTACGGAGCGAGATACCCGCGGAGTTCGGGGACTGACCCATACCGATGCAGGGACCGCAAGCGCTTTCGAGTACGCGTGCACCTGCGGCGATCATGTCCGCCAGTGCGCCGTTCTGCGCCAGCATGTTCAGTACCTGCTTGGAGCCGGGAGCGATGGAGAGCGAAACATTCGGAGCAACGGTCTTGCCGCGCAGAATGTGTGCGACTTTCATCATATCGGCGAGCGAGGAGTTGGTGCAGGAGCCGATGCAGACCTGGTCGATGTGCATTGCGCCGAGCTCGGTGATGCTCTTGACATTGTCGGGGGAGTGCGGGCAGGCTGCCATGGGGCTAAGCGCGGAGAGGTCAATGGTGATCTCCTCGTCGTAGACCGCGTCAGCGTCTGCCGAAAGAGGCGTATATACTTCCTCGCGTCCCTGTGCTTTCAGGAATGCGCGGGTGGTTTCATCGGAGGGGAAGATGGAAGTGGTAGCGCCGAGCTCTGCGCCCATGTTGGTAATGGTTGCACGCTCTGGAACCGACAGGGTCTTAACGCCTTCGCCGACGTACTCCATGACCTTGCCGACGCCGCCCTTGACGGACAGACGGCGGAGAACCTCGAGGATAACATCCTTAGCTGCTACCCAGGGGCGAAGCTTGCCGACGAGTTCCACTTTTACGATCTTGGGGTATGTAATGTAGTATGCGCCGCCGCCCATGGCGACTGCAACATCGAGACCGCCTGCGCCGATCGCGATCATGCCGAGACCGCCGCCGGTGGGCGTGTGGCTGTCCGAGCCGATCAGCGTCTTGCCCGGCACGCCGAAGCGCTCGAGGTGTACCTGATGGCAGATACCGTTGCCGGGACGGCTGAAGTAGATGCCGTGCTTCTTGGCGATCGAACCGATAAAGCGGTGGTCGTCTGCGTTTTCAAATCCGTTTTGCAGGGTGTTGTGGTCAATATATGCGACAGAGCGCTCGGTCTTGACTCTCGGGATGCCCATCGCCTCAAATTCGAGGTATGCCATCGTGCCGGTCGCGTCCTGCGTCAATGTCTGGTCAATGCGGATACCGATCTCGGTGCCTTTTTTGAATTCACCGTCTACGATATGCGCTTTCAAAATTTTTTCGGTCAGCGTAAGTCCCATTTCCTAATTTCCTCCGTTGGGTATTTTAGATGCGTGGTAAGATTCTACCACATTTAGATATAAAATGCAAGAGAAAAAAGAAAAAAGTTCATTTTTTCTGCAAAAAATCAAAAAAGAAGCTGAAAAATCGTCAAAAGCTGAACAAACTATAGAAAAATCCTGCATTTTTTCGAAAAAAGAGTGCATTTTCACATAATTTTCATAGAAAAGCAGTTGTATCCGAGGAAAATGTGTGATACAATAAATAGGAAGTGTTTTGATCCTTCGCACAGATCACCCGAGGAGGCGCCCGACCGTATGAATCCGCAACTGAAAGAAAAAATAATGGAATCTCTTGCCGCCGTACTTCCGATCACCGGTATTGTGCTGGCACTCAGCATTTTGCTCGTACCGCTGGAAGTGGGAACGGTGATGATGTTTATCATCGGCGCGGTTCTCCTCATCTTCGGCATGGCGATGTTCCAGCTTGGCGCGGAGATGTCGATGAGCCCGCTCGGAGAGGGCATCGGTGTGCAGATGTCCCGATCGAAACATATTTTGTCGGTCTGGCTGCTCAGCTTTGTCATGGGCGTCATCATCACGATCGCCGAGCCGGACTTGCAGGTACTTGCCGAGCAGGTGCCCTCGATCCCCAACATGACATTGATTCTGACGGTCGCCGTCGGTGTCGGTATCTTTTTGGCACTCGCCGTGCTGCGTATTCTGCTCAAGATCGATCTGTCCTGGCTGCTCATGGGACTGTATGCGGCGCTGATCTGCTTTTCGTTCTTTGTTCCCGACAGTTTCCTGGCGGTCGCGTTTGACTCGGGCGGAGTGACCACCGGACCGATCACGGTACCGTTTATCATGGCGATGGGTATCGGTCTTTCCTCGGTGCGCTCGGATAAGAACTCCTCGAGCGACAGCTTCGGTCTTGTAGCCTTGTCGAGTATCGGACCGATCCTCGCGGTCATGCTGCTCGGCTGCTTCTATAGTCCGCATGATGCGGCATATACGGCAACAAGCGTGCCGAATGTGAATACGATGATGGACGTCAGCTCGGCGTTTACCAAAGAGCTGCCCCGTTATTTTGAGGAAGTCATCGTATCAATCCTGCCGATCCTTGCGGTGTTCGTGATCTTCCAGCTTTTCAGCAAGCGTTATCCCAACCGTCAAAAACTGCGTGTAGCAGTCGGTTTTGCATATACATATTTCGGACTTGTGCTGTTCCTTTGCGGCGTCAATGTCGGCTTTGCTCCTGTCGGTACGATGATCGGCAGAGAGATGGCAGCTACCTCGGAGAAATGGCTGCTCGTTCCGATCGGTATGCTGATCGGTTACTTTATCGTAAAAGCCGAGCCTGCCATTCAGATCCTGAACAAGCAGGTGCAGTCGGTCACAAACGGTGCCGTCTCGGCAAAGACGATGAACCGCTGTTTGCAGATCGGTGTTTCGGTCGCTGTCGGACTTTCGATGCTGCGCATTCTTGTGGGTATTCCGATCCAGTACATTGTGATCCCCGGATATATCGTGGCACTGGTCATGTCCCGTTTTGTGCCGAAGATCTTTGTCGGTATCGCGTTTGACTCGGGCGGAGTTGCCAGCGGTCCCATGACTTCGACATTCCTTTTGCCGCTGTGTATCGGCGCATGTGAAATGCTCGGCGGCAACATTATGACCGATGCGTTCGGCGCGGTTGCGCTGGTCGCACTCACCCCGCTGATCTCGGTGCAGATCATGGGTCTCAGCTACAAATACAAACTCAAGAAGCAATCCAAGCTCGACGCCGGTGCTATGCTGCCTGCAGACAGCGACGATATTATCGTGATCGAGGAGGCATAAGATGGCTGCGAACGAAACAATTGAAAAACTGCGCGTGCTGTTTCTGATCACCTCCCCGAAAATGGGTACCAAAGCCGCTCAGCTCTTTGACGAAAGCTCGGTGCCGATCCATTATCGGGTGGGCGCGATGGGCACGGCGTCGAGTGAGGTCATGGACATTCTCGGTCTCGGCTCCGCGGAAAAGCGCATGCTGCTCTGCGTGCTGCAAAAGCCCGTCGCCGATGCGATGCTGCTCAAGCTGCACAAGGCGCTCAAGATCGGTACCGTCAACAGCGGAATTGCATTTACCATACCGATCAGCGCGGCGAGCCGTCTGGCTTTCCGCCTGGTAGAGAATTTAGGCAAAGAAGAAATCACCGCCGAAAGGGAGGAGACAAGAACCGTGAGCGAAAAGAAAAATGCGATGATCGCCGCCGTGGTCAATATCGGATACAGTGAGGAAGTTATGGCTGCCGCAAGAGCTGCGGGTGCGGGCGGCGGCACGGTGCTGCACAGCCGTTCCGTCGTGGACGACAGCGCCCTGCCGAAGATCGGCACGGGACTTGCCGAGGAAAAGGACATCGTTCTGATCGTTGCAAATTCCGAGACCAAGCTTGCCATCATGCAGGCGATCAGTGAGAAGTGCGGTATCCAAAGCGAGGCAAAGGGCATCGTATATGCTCTCCCGATCGACAATGTCATCGGTCTGTCGGATTAAAGTAAAAGTTAAAAGCCATTGACAAAAAGCTTAACAGCGACAGGTAATTATTTGTTCCAGAGAACGGTGTGACCCGAGGGTCACGCCGTTTTCCGCATTTTGCGCCCGTTTGTCTTTGCGGATAGGGTAGTGGTTAATACGTCAATCTCAAAGTGCGCAGAGATAGGCAAAAGCTGTATGGGCTCAGTCCCTTATTCGGAACGAAGTGACGCAAAACAGCCCGGACTTCCTTCGTCCGGGCTGTCTGCCTCGCAGAGCGCACATACAGGGCCTGCCCCTGTATAAAAGTGCGCCCTTTGTTCCAAGGGTATTATAAAACTAAAACATTTCTTCAGGCTTTCTTTTTTATCGCGAAATATAATTTTTTCGCCATCGGTCTTATTTTGTCCGGAATAATCGTTGAAGCATACTTTATCGCTTGAGTCTTAAAAGGTAGCGAATGTTTCGATGCATAAATCAAGCCTTTTTTCGATAATAGTTTGGAGAATTTTTCTCTATTATTATGCTTAACTTTGGATTTAATCACCATAAGATTATGTTTGACCGCTTTTTCAAAGGTTGTTGAAAATATGCTAATACCCGGGATCGATGTAATAAAAGCATCCCCTGTAGTTGTTTCAGCAAAAATAACAGATACGCCACACCTGTTCCAGTATTCATCCGTATCGACCGCGCCCCAAAAATCGCCGATCATTATATCACCTTGCCGGTTGTTTCCTTTAAATTTGCAATCATAGCAACGTTCTCTTCCAAATACCGTGAAACCGTATCCATACTCCGTTTCGTAGAACGGTTTCTCAAAAGTTTGTCCATTTTCAAATTTCGCATATAGATATCCGGGCGTCCAGAAATCTTTTTTGCGTCGCACAGAAAAGTCAATAACTTTACTTGAGTATTTGTCTTCCAAGTAGGACACATAATCCTTGTGGATTTGGGCACTGGTCGGTCCATGACATACTAATTCACATGTTATAAGATTTTTGTTTCTTGTTCCAATAAATTTATATAATGCTGCGACGACGCATGGCAAGCCGAAGAACAAAACCTTTTCACCTGAATCAAGCAATCTTTTTACATCAGAATAGATATTCTTTTTATCACATTCAATATATTTTGAACCTTTAAGTCTATCAATGTCAGATATTTTATTGGTCAGAATATATTCTGCACTGTAGAAATCGTCGCTGTATACTACACCCGCAACATAGCCTCCTTGCTTGATCATATATTCACTCATAGCGGTAGCAATACCGCCAGAGGTGCATTGCATTAGTTTTGATACGTCACTTAAGTATCCTCCGTATACTGCAACATCGTGCTTTTTGTATTCTTCAAACATTATATTTCCTCCATTATCAAAAGGTGTACCTTTGCAAATGTAAGGTGTTAAATTATAATTTTTAATATTTTACCACAAAATTCATAATTTTTCAAGGCGTTGAGCCGAATGCTTTGGGCGTTAATTGTAACTTTCTGTGTTTTGTAAAGGTACACCTTTGCAAATGTAAAGTATGGTTTGTTTAAGCCACATTTTCAAATTTTCTTGCCTTTCCGTAAAATGTGCCGACCGGCATATTGCAAGCGGCTGCCGCCTGCTTCAAGGTTAATTTCTTGCTACGCCATGCTTTGTGTACCTCATAGAAATTATTCGGCAAAGGTAAAGGCGGTCTGCCGAACTTGATTCCCCGGGCTTTGGCAGCGGCAATTCCCTCGGCTTGTCGCTGTTTGATGTTTGTGCGCTCGTTTTCAGCCACAAAGGACAGCACCTGCAATACAATGTCAGAGAGGAATGTACCCATCAGATCTTTGCCCCGGCGGGTGTCCAAAAGCGGCATATCCAATACTACGATGTCAACGCCTTTTTCTTTCGTAAGAAACCGCCATTGCTGTAAGATTTCTTCATAGTTGCGTCCAAGACGGTCAATGCTCTTGATATAGAGCAGATCGTCCTTTTTTAATTTCCACAGCATTTTCTTGTATTGCGGGCGGTTAAAGTCCTTGCCAGATTGCTTATCCACATAGATGTTTTGGCGTTCAACACCAACCTCTTTCAACGCAATCTGCTGTCGATCTTCTTTCTGATCCTTGCTGCTCACACGGATATACCCATATACACTCAATTAAAAATCCTCCTGTCCATTATTTCTTCATAGGCATTTACCCCTTTGATGTCTTATATTTTACAGCGTTAATTCTACTGTTAGATAGCAAAAACCCGTCCGACTTCCTGTTAGAAATCAAACGGGCTTTCCGTATGTACCTCTGTACCGTCAGCTATCAGTTGATAAGTGATTAGTTCCATATCACTGTTAAGTCAATGTCAATGGCTTTTTTCTTTTGCATTCCGCAGGTATTCGGTCGGTGTTTTGCCGACGGCTTTTTTGAAGTTGTAGTAAAAGGATTGCAGATTGTTGAAGCCGACGCGTTCGGCGACCTCGGCGGCGGTCAATGCGACCGTAGGTCGCTATCCTTCCGTCTCACAAGGGAAGGCTTTTTTGCTTTACCGATTTTGTTTATACTCCCTTGGGGAGACGCCGTAGCGGCGCTTGAACATTTTGGAAAAAAGGCAGATGTCCTCGTATCCGACGGCATTTGCCGCCTGCGTGGGGGTAAAACCGTGGTCGCACAGCAGTGCGGCGGCGGCGCTGAGCCGCTTGCCGACAAGATACGCTTGCGGCGAGGTGCCGATCACCTCTTTGAAACAGCGCGAAAAATAGGTGCGCTCCAGGTGAAACTCCTTGGCAAGGTCGCCGACGGTGAGCGGACTTGCATATTTCGTGTCGATATAGTTTTTGGCAATGCGCATTTCGCTTTCCATTTTGGTTTGGCTCTGCTTTGCGTATAAGAGAGAAAAGCGCGCTACCATTTCGGCGGCGATACCGCAGAGGAACGCCTCGCGCCGTCCGTTGTCTCCCGCGTCGCCGTTGTAATATGCGAAATTATTTTTCATGGAAAGAAACAGGTCTTCCAGCGGCTTTGCATGCAGAACATCTTCGCGAAAGCAGTCGGGCATGGAGCCATCCATGGTAAAGCCGATCCAGATGTATTCCCACGGCTCGTCGGCATCGGCTCTGTAATAGGTGATCTCCCCCGGGCGAATGACGAAGCACATGCCCGCCGACAGCGTATAGGTGTTCTCCCCGCGGCAAAAGGTGCCTTTGCCGCGCTCGATGTAGTGCAGCAGCAGATAGCTGCGCGCGGTCGGACCGTAGGCATGGTTCGGTTGGCACGCCTCGTAGCCGGCATTGATCGGATTGCAGAGAGGGAGATGCCGATTCTGCAAATGATAGGACTGCATACAATCACCACCTTTTTTAAAATTGTAACAAGCAATTTACTGATTGTCAACAGAATCATTGCAAAATAAGTCACATAATGACAAATACCATGTCGCATTGTGCTATAGAGCCGCCGCGGCAGGTGTGGTATGATAAACATATCCAATCTATGCAAGGAGCCGACGATGAAAATAACGATCATGGGTGCGGGCAGCACCGTTTTTACCAAAAATCTGCTCGGAGATGTGATGCTCACCCCCGCGCTGTGCGAATGCGAGATCGCACTGTACGATATTGACGGCGACCGACTGAACGAGTCGAAGCTGGTCGTGGATGCGCTGAATGCCAAGTACAACGAAAACCGCGCGGCGGTACATACCTACCTCGGTGTGGAAAATCGCAAAGACGCACTGCGCGGTGCAAATTTTGTCGTGGATACGATTCAGGTCGGCCTGTATGATCCCTGCACGATCCTCGACTTTGAGATCCCGAAGAAATACGGTCTGCGCCAGACCATAGCGGACACACTGGGCATCGGCGGTATCTTCCGCGGTCTGCGCACCATCCATGTGCTAAGGGACTTTGCCGCGGATATGGAAGAGGTCTGCCCGAACGCGTGGTTTTTGAATTATACCAACCCCATGGCGATCCTTTCGGGCTACATGCAGCGGTACACGAATGTGAAAACCGTCGGTCTCTGCCACAGCGTGCAGGTCGTTGCCAAGCGCTGCATGGAGCATCTCGGCATGGACTACAGCCGCTACGGACACTCGCTGGTCGCGGGCATCAACCACATGGCGTGGCTGCTGGAGATCTACGACAAGGACGGAAACGACCTCTATCCCGAGATCCGCGAGCGCGCCAAGACTGTAAACGATACAAAGCACGATGATATGGTGCGCATGGATTACCTCAACAACTTCGGCTACTACGTCACCGAGTCGAGCGAGCACAACGCGGAGTATAACCCTTTTTACATCAAGGCGAAGTACCCGGAACTGATCGAACGCTACAATATTCCGCTGGATGAATATCCCCGCCGCTGTATCAAGCAGATCGAGAACTGGGAGGCGCGCCGCGATAAGCTGCTCAGCGGTGAGACGCTGGAGCACAAGCGTTCGGTGGAGTATGCTTCTTATATTATGGAAGCAATGGTCACAAGCAAGCCCTATCAGATCGGCGGCAATGTGCTCAACAACGGTTTGATCACCAATCTGCCGAGTAACGCCTGCGTTGAGGTGCCTTGCCTCGTAGACGGCAACGGTATCGCGCCCACCTATGTCGGCGAGCTGCCGCCCGTGCTTGCGGCGATGAATATGACCAACATCAATGTGCAGCTGCTCACCATCGAGGCTGCCGTGACGCAGAAGAAAGAAGCCATCTACCATGCCGCCATGCTCGACCCGCATACGGCTGCCGAGCTGTCGATCGACGACATAAAAAAGATGTGTGACGAGCTCTACGACGCGCACATCGCCGCAGGATACCCCGTGTTTTAAAAGCAACAGCCGCCCTCGGGCGGCTGTTTGTTTGCTGACAAAGTATCTTCTAAAAAGGCTGCTCGTCAAAATAGCCCAAAGCACTATTTTGAAAGCCTCCCTTGTGTAAAGGGAGGTGGCATTTTCGCAAGAAAATGACGGAGGGATTGTAAAAAAGCTACTTTAATCGCGAAACAATCCCTCAGTCAGCCTTTCGGCTGACAGCTCCCTTTACACAAGGGAGCCTTGGTTTGTACAAGATCTTTTATAAGTAGGGCTTGTCAGTAGCCTGAAAGCCGCCCTCGGGCGGCTTTTTGTGTGGGGCAAAAAGAACGGTCAAGAAAAGCGGCTCTTTGCCATCAAAACTTTGTAGGAAAACCCGCGCTTTTTATGCTATACTGAAAGCAAACGATACATCCTTTGGCAAAGGAGAACGGATATGGCAGAACTTGAAAATATGCGAAATGCGCTGCACGCGCTGTTTGACGAGCAGCTCGCCGCGCGCGAGTGCTTCGGCGGTGCGGCGGCGGTGATCATGGACGGGGAGACGGTGTTTGACGAGAGCTTCGGCGACGAAAGGTTTACGTCGGACAGTCTTTATCGCCTTGCATCGGTGACGAAAATTTTTACCGCGTCTGCGGTGATGCAGCTTTTCGAGCAGGGAAAGCTGGATATTGCCGCTCCCGTTTCGGCGTATCTGCCGCAGTTTGGGCACCTGATGCTCGGCAGTGTTGCGCCCGATGGGCGCATCTGTTCCATCGGGATGCCGCCGCGCGAGATCACGCTCTTTGACCTGCTCACGCACACGGCGGGGCTGGGTGCGGACGAGCTCGGCAACCGCGAGTATACCGTGATGCCCACCGAGGCAAAGACTTCGCTTGCAAGCGTGGTGGACTATTACGGCGCGCATTTTCATTTAGCATTTGCCCCGGGCAGCAAAGCGGCGTACAGCGGCTTTGCGGGATATGATGTGCTGGCACGCATCGTGGAGCTGGTCAGCGGCATGACCTTTAACGACTATCTGCGAACCAATCTGTTTGCTCCGCTCGGTATGACGGACACCACCTTTCAGCCGACCGATGCGCAGTATGCGCGGCTTGTGCCGATGCATCAGCGGATCTCGGGCGAGGACAGAGAAGTGAACTTCCGCGGTACGCTCTACCGTGGTATGCCGCGCAGCTATGAGGCGGGCGGCGCGTCGCTCATCAGCTCGATGCACGATGTGCTTTGTTTTTGCAAAATGCTGCTCGGCGGCGGCGCGCTCGACGGCGTGCGCGTGCTCGCACCCGAGACGGTCGCACGGATGTTTGCGCCCGCACTCGACGATGCTTTGGACGGACTGCCGCGCGGCGAGAATCACGGTATCGGCTGCTTTATGGTGACGGGACAACACCGTCTGCCAAAAGGCACGGTCTACAGCCACGGCGCATACGGCACGCATATTTTGCTGCGTCCCGATCGCAGTTTTGCCGCCGTATTCCTCAAAAATTCCTTTTTTGATATGTCGGTCACATCGCACAGCACCGTTGCGTTTGAAAACGCAGTTCTGCATAGCTGAAAAATGCCACGCTTTATGCGTGGCATTTTTCAATTATTTTTTCTGAAATCCTGCCATGGCTTTGGAAACGCCGGTGACAAACTCGCCCATGTGGGCGCTGTAGGCTTCGGTCAGCAACGTCAGCTTGCCGTCCTTGTTTTCGATCGTGGTGACCGAGGCATTGTCTGCCCACATCGCACGCTGGATGTCGGTGACTTCCCAGCCGTGGAGATGGCAGAGCATGCATTTGATCAGCGCACCGTGCGAGACGATGCAGATGTCTTTGCCTTTGTATTCCTCGGCGGCGGCGTGCAGTGCGCCCACCGCGCGGTTGTAGCAGTCCACCATGCTTTCGCCGCCGGGACAGATGGTCTTATACATCGCGGTCTTCCATTCGGTGATCGCGCCGGGGTACCTTTCTTCCACTTCGTCGAGCGGCAAGCCTTCCCAGTCGCCGAAGTTCATCTCCATGAAGTCCTCGCGAGGGATGACGGCAAGTCCGCGGTCGGCAGCGATCGGCTCGGCAGTCTGCTTTGCGCGCGTTAAGGTGCTGGAAAGCACCGTGTCGATGTGCGCATCTTTTAAATAATCAGCGGTCATGCGCGCCTGCTTGTGCCCGAGGTCGGAAAGGGGATAGTCAGTGTGCCCGGCAAAGCCGCCGCGGAGGTTGCCGAGGCTCTGTCCGTGGCGGACGATATATATGGTAGACATTGTGTCGGCTCCTTTGATCTTTTTTAGCATTATACCACAGAACATATCTGTTTTCAATAAAATAAATATTGAAAATTTTTGTTGACAAACGGAATCGAATATGGTAAAATATCAATTCGGTACAGGTAATTTCGGTTACCCATACCCCCTTGCCGTAACATAGGGTACGGCCATAAGTCCATAAGGAGGTGTAACACAGATGGAAAAGGTAGTAAATTCTTACGAAACACTGTTCATCGTCAATCCCACGATCGCTGAGGATGACATCAAGGCAACAGTGGACAAGTTCACCGCGCTGATCGCGGAGAACGGTACCGTAGGGGAGATCGACGAGTGGGGCAAGCGCCGTCTTGCATACCCGATCAACGACATTCCCGAAGGATACTATGTCCTCGTAAACTTTACCAGCGAGTCTGCTTTCCCGGCTGAGCTCGAGCGTCGCTACAACATTGACGAAAATGTCATGCGCGGCATCGTAATCAGACTCGAGACCAAGAAGGCAAAAGCGTAAAGTAAAGAGGAGGGCGAGTATATGGCAAGTCTGAACAAGGCAATTCTGATCGGAAACCTCACAGCGGATCCCGAACTCAAGCAGACCCCCTCGGGCATTTCGGTTGTCAGCTTCACCATTGCGATCAACCGCAGATACCAGAGCAAAAATGCAACGGAAGGTCAGCAGACCGCTGATTTTATCAACATCGTCGCATGGCGTCAGACCGCAGAGTTCGTCACCCGTTATTTCAAGAAGGGCAAGCCCATTCTTGTCTGCGGTTCGATTCAGAGCAGAAGCTATACCGATGGTCAGGGTAACAAGCGGTACATCACCGAGGTCGTTGCCGATGAAGTCGGCTTTGTAGAGAGCAAGGCTGAGTCTGCCGGTGGCGCTTCCCAGTACACGCCGGACGCCTACACCACGCCGTCGTATTCCAATACGGATGCGGTCGCGCCGAAGTTTGAGGCGGTTTCCGAAGAGGACGATTTACCGTTCTGATCGAGAAAAAGAATTTATAGAAAGGAAATCTGTATTTAGCAGTAGGGTTTTATAATGGATAACAAGACCGAAAACACCCAGCGCCCCTTCCGCCCCATGCGGAAGAAGAAGAAGGTTTGCCTCTTCTGCGCGGATAAGATCGACTACATCGATTATAAGGATACCGTAAGACTGAAGAAGCTCGTCAGCGAGCGCTCCAAGATCCTTCCCAGAAGAATCTCGGGCACCTGCGCTGTTCACCAGCGTCAGCTTACCGTTGCTGTCAAGAGAGCAAGACAGATGGCTCTCATTCCTTACGTCAGCGACTAATTTATGCGATAAAAAAGCACCGCTTTGCGGTGCTTTTTTGCGTTTTACAACGAATCGTTGTAACTTTGCAACGGACAGTCGCTTGTTTTGTCGTTTTTTCTGTGATACAATATATAGACCATTACGCAAAAAAAGGAGACGAGCTTATGGGGATGCAGGAATTCAGTCAGGTACTGAGAAAAGAGCGAGAGACGCGGCATCTTTCGCAGACGCGGCTCTCGGAGCTCATGTCTGTCACGCCGCAGGCAGTCTCCAAATGGGAGCGCGGTCGAGGATGTCCCGACATGGATATGCTCTGCAAGCTGGCGAGCTATTTTGAGGTCTCGCTCGATTATCTCTGGGGCAGGGAGCAGAGCGCGGCGGGTATGTATGTGCTGCCCGATGACGGAAAATTGCGCATCCTGCAGTGCCGTGGGCAAACGGTGCTCACGCAGGGCGAATACGATCCGCAAACGAGAATTCCTTTGCTGTTCGGAGACGCGCCCCAAAACGCGGCGATCTGCGTGGAGATCTGGGGAAATGCGGATATTGCGGGCGACATCGCAGGCGATGTGGGCGCGGGCGGCAGCATTACCTGCGGCAATATCGGCGGAGATGCGGCGGCCGCGCAGAGCATTACCTGCGGCGCTGTCGTGGGGGATCTCACCGCGGGCGCCTATGTCAACTGCGACAATGTGGATGGCGATGTGACCGCAGGCGATTTTGTCAACTGCGGCAACATCAAGGGCGATCTGATCGCGGTGGGAAACGTCACCTGCGGCGATATACGCTGTGATGTATCCGTCAGCGGGACATTGACTTGCCGCGACATCGGCGGCGACGTCACCTGTGAGGCGGACATCCACTGCCAAAGCATCGGCGGCACCGTCGGCGATGCCAAAGTGGTGTATGTGGAGAAATAAAGAAACGAGCCGAAAAGGAATTCCTTTTCGGCTTGTTTTTATTTTTATCTCTTTCCGAAGATTTTCAGCGTGGGAGTCGTTTGGGTTTCCTTCCATACGGACTCGAAGTCAAAGCCTTCGTAGGTGGGGGCGCCGTCTGCGAGGTCGTAGCAGTAGAGCTCACCGATCTTGAGATAGGACGAAGAGAAGATCTCGATCAGCTCTTCGTCGGTGAAGGCAGCGCGCAGAATCGCATCGGTGCGCAGCATTTCGCGCATGGAAGCGCTGGCTTCGTATACATAGTAGTATTCCTCTGCAGATGCGTCAAGGCCCTCGTAGTAGAAGAGTTCTGCAACTCCGTCCCTGCCAAGCGCGTCCTGCATTTCCTGCTTATCCATGAGCTGATAAAACGCGAGAAACATACTGAGATAGTAAGGACTGCTCAGCGGGTTTTGTCCGCTGTACTCCGGATCGTCTACTTGTGCTGCTTCGCGGCGGAGTTTGATTTCTTCGACAATGCTTTCAAATACGCTCTGAGGTACGACCTTGGGGCAGCAGCGCGTTTGCCCCGTCAGCCCTGTCGAGAACCCGGGGCAGCTTACCTCAAGAGTGCTGTCCGACCAAGAAGTGACCGCGGTATAGAGCATGCCCGCAAGTTTTCCTGCATACAGACTGGTACTGCGTTTGGTTACCTCGCCGCCGATGCGAATGGCGCAGACCGAATAGCAGCTATCCAGCGTGTAGGCATTGCCGCAGATGCCGCCGATGAAGACAGAGTTTGTGGCGCTTTCTGCGGCAGCTGTGCAGTCTACCGTCACCGTGCAATTCTGCACATAGCTTGCGGCGACGTACCCTGCGTAGCCCGCGAGCATGCCGACCGAGCCGCGCTCGACATTTGCTAGGGTAATATGCGCATTTTCAATGCCGAGGTTGCGGATCACCGCATAGGGGGCGTATCCGAAAAATCCCGCATAGGTCATATTTATGCGAACTTCGTCAGCGTCGCCCAAAATGCCGTCTTCGATGGTGAAGTTGGTAATGCGGTATCCGTTGCCGTTGAAATTGCCGTTAAAGGGGGCTTCGATGGTGCCGATCGGGGTGTGGTTTGCGCCGCCGAGGTCGATGTCCGCCATGAGGATGTAGTCGGCATCGGGATCTTCGCGGATCTGTTTGAGATCCTCTGCCGTGTAGATGCCCACATAGCCGTCGGGTACGCGGGTGAGTTTGGGATTTTCGCGTACAAAGGGAAGATTCAAAAAGTTTTGCAGCGCGGGAGAAGCGGCAATGGCGATCACGCCGGCGATCGAAAGGATCGCCGCCGCAAGTGCCACTTTCGCAATTGCTTTCAGCCGCTTTTTCGGCTTTACGGGCACGACCGTTTCCGCTTCGAGAATGAATTTCGGGTCGGCACTGCCGATCGCTTGGTATAAACTGTCCTGCTTGTTTTTCATAGAGAAACACCGTTCCTTTCCAGTTGGTCTTTGAGCCTTTTGCGCATTCGGTGCAGCTTCACGCGGATGTTGGCGTTGGATAGCCCTGTCATTTCGGCGATCTCCTCCATGGTGTTGGCATACCAATACCGTCTGAGAAAGATGATCCGATCAGCTTGCTCACTTTCTTCGAGAAATCGGTTGATGCAGTCGCGGAGCGCGATCCCGTCGGCAATTGCCTCGACGCTTTCGCCCGACGGCAGACATTCCTCCAGCTCGGACAACGCCGTTTTCAGTCCGCATTTGCGGCAGGCGGCGGTCTTTTGCCTGAATTTGTCTACGGATGCGTTGCGTGTGAGGCTGCCCACATAGGCGGTCAGCGAGTCGGGGCGGTTCGGCGGGATGGTGTCCCAAACCTTGAGCAAAACATCGTTAAAGCATTCTTCTGCGTCCTGCGGATTTCCGAGATTGCGCAGTGCAATGCCCATGCAAAGCCCTGCGTATTTTGTACGGAGAAGTTCCACACCCTGTTCCGAGCGCGCAAACAGCAGATCCATGATTTGTTTGTCGTCCATGTTGTTCTCCTTGTTTTGAGATCTCATCCATACAGTCGCAAAGCGGGAGCAAAATGTTACAGGAAAGGAAATTTTCAGCCCTATTTTCAAAGTTTTTTGGAAGGGGAACGGGGGAACCTTTTGTACACAAAAGGTTCCCCCGCATTTTTTTATTCTCTTATTCTAATTCAAACGCGCCGGTGTAGAGCCGGTAGTAGGTGCCCTTTTCGGCGATGAGCTTTTCGTGGTTGCCGCGCTCGATGATCCTGCCGTGATCCAGAACCATGATAACGTCCGAATTCATAACCGTGGAAAGACGGTGCGCGATGACGAATACCGTGCGTCCCTCCATCAGCTTGTCCATGCCGCGCTGGACGATCGCCTCGGTACGCGTGTCGATGGAAGAAGTTGCTTCGTCCATGATCATGACCGGCGGATCGGCAACGGCTGCACGCGCAATGGCGAGCAACTGGCGCTGTCCCTGTGAGAGGTTGGCACCGTTGTTTTGCAGCTCGGTCTCATAGCCGTGCGGCAGACGGCTGATGAAGTCGTCTGCGCCCGCGAGCTTTGCCGCCGCGATGCACTCATCGTCGGTTGCATCCAGTCTGCCGTAGCGGATGTTGTCCATGACCGTGCCTGTAAACAGGTTGGTCTCCTGCAGAACGATGCCCAGCGAACGGCGCAGATCCGACTTTTTGATCTTGTTGATGTTGATGCCGTCGTAACGGATCTTGCCGTCGGCAATGTCGTAGAAACGGTTGATCAGATTGGTGATCGTGGTCTTGCCCGCACCCGTTGCGCCGACAAAAGCGACCTTTTGACCGGGTTCGGCGTAGACCGAAACATTGTGCAGAACGGGCTTGCCTTCTTCGTACTCGAAGTCGACATCGGTCAGGCGCACGTCTCCCTGCAAGAGCGTGTAGGTCAGCGTGCCGTCGCCGTGCGGATGCTTCCATGCCCATTTGCCCGTGCGCTCGGTCGTCTCGGTGATGTTGCCGTCTGCATCCACCTTGGCGTTGACCAGCGTAACATAGCCGTCATCGGTCTCGGGCTGCTGATCCATCAGACCGAAGATACGCTGTGCGCCCGCCATCGCCATAACGATGGAGTTGATCTGCTGCGAAACCTGGTTGACGTTGCCCGTGAACTGCTTGGTCATGTTGAGGAAGGGCACAACGATGCTGATGCTGAACGCTGCACCCGAGATGGAGAAGTTGGGCGCGCCGGTCAGCAGGAAAATACCGCCGACGATCGCGCAGATTACATAAAGGATGTTGCCGATGTTCATAATGATCGGTCCGAGCATATTCGCAAACGCATGCGCGCGGTAGCTGTCCTCGTAGAGCTCGTTGTTGATCTTCTCAAAGTCCTCTTTGCTCTCGTCTTCGTGACAGAAGACCTTGATGACCTTTTGACCGTTCATCATCTCCTGGATAAAGCCTTCCGCCTTACCCATCGACATCTGCTGACGGATGAAGTACTTCGCCGAACCGCCGCCCGCTTTCTTGGAGACGAGGATCATCAGGCATACGCCCGCGAGTACGATCAGCGTCATCAGAATGCTGTAGTACAGCATGATGGAAAGCACGGTGAGGACGATAATGCTTGCGTTTAGAAGGCTTGGCAGAGACTGCGAAACCAGCTGGCGCAGCGTGTCAATATCGTTGGTATAGTGGCTCATAATGTCGCCGTGCTTGTGGGTGTCAAAATAGCGGATGGGGAGATTCTGCATGCCGTCGAACATCTTGCAGCGCATCTTGGAAAGGAAGCCCTGCGTCATGTACGCCATGAGCTGCTGATAGGTGGCGATCAGAATGAGCGCGGTGACATACAGCGCGATCAGAAACAGGATCATCGGCAGGATCTTTGCGGATGCCGCCGCATAATCGGTCGAGCCTGCTTCCAAAAACTCGGTGATGACATCGAGTACGTTTTTGGTGAAGATCGAGGGGATCGCCGAAACGATCGCCGAGCATACGATGCACACGCAGGTGACGGGGAGCAGAACGGGGTAGCACTGCCAGAGCATTTTGAGCGTTCTGCCGAGTACGCGCATATCCGCCTTGGGTGCAGCTTTCTTGGTGTTATGCATGTTCCGCACCTCCTACTTGCTGTTCGTAGATCTCACGGTAGATCGCACTGCTTTGCATCAGTTCGTCATGCGTGCCCTTTGCCGCGATGCGGCCGTTTTCCATCACGAGGATGAGGTCGGCATCCATGACAGAGCCGATACGCTGTGCAATGATGATCTTGGTGGTCTCGGGGATGTATTCCTTAAAGCCAGCGCGGATAAACGCGTCGGTCTTGGTATCGACGGCACTGGTCGAGTCGTCGAGGATGAGGATCTTCGGCTTTTTGAGCAGTGCGCGTGCGATGCAGAGACGCTGCTTCTGTCCGCCCGATACGTTAGAGCCGCCCTGCTCGATGTAGGTGTCGTAACCATCGGGGAAGCTGCGGATGAATTCATCCGCCTGTGCGAGCTTGCACGCCTCGATCAGCTCCGCATCGGTCGCGTCCGGGTTGCCCCAGCGCAGGTTTTCCTTGATGGTGCCGGAGAACAGCAGATTCTTTTGCAGTACCATTGCCACCGCGCCGCGCAGCGCTTCAATATCGTAGCTGCGGACGTCCTCGCCGCCGACCTTGACCGAGCCCTCGGTCGTGTCGTACAGACGCGGGATGAGCTGTACCAGCGTGGTCTTGCTCGAACCCGTGCCGCCGAGAATGCCGACGGTCATGCCCGAGGCGATATGCAGATCAATGTCGGAGAGGGCGTGCTTTTTCGCCTTTTCCGAGTATTTGAAGCTGACATCCGAGAAGTCGATGGAGCCGTCTTTGACTGCGGTGATCGGGTGCTCGGGGTTATGCAGGGACGGCTTCTCCTCGAGTACCTCGAAAATACGCTTCATGGATTCGCCCGACATCGTGATCATAACGTAGATCATCGACAGCATCATCAGCTGCACGAGGATCTGCACGCCGTAGGTCAGCATTGCCGAGATCTCGCCGACGTTGATCGTGGTGCCGCCGCTTTCGATCGCAAGCTTGGAGCCGACCAGCATGACGAAGATCATGTTGAAGTAGATGCAGAACTGCATGATGGGCGAGTTGAGCGCGACAATGCGCTCTGCACGGGTGAAGTCGCCGCAGATGTCCTCTGCC
This sequence comes from Clostridia bacterium, assembly GCA_017398595.1. Lineage (GTDB taxonomy): Bacteria > Bacillota > Clostridia > Oscillospirales > CAG-272 > UMGS902. Next base: position 225,003 of record JAFQFR010000056.1, on the reverse strand, counting down.
GCCGCGCCGAACTTTTTCTTTTCATATTCCTCGCGCGAAAAGCCTTTTACCACGCGCATACCGCGCACGTTTTCCTCGATCGATTCGTTGAGGCGGTCGTATTTGCGGAACACTCTGCGGAAAGCGGGCATTGCCTTGCGGCTGACCAAAAAGAGTCCGCACGCAAGCACGGGGATGATGACGACAAAGGAGGTCGACAGCGCGCCGCCCATGATGTACGCCATGATGATACAGAAGATCAGCATGAGGGGAGCGCGGATCGCCGTGCGGATGACCATCATAAATGCCATCTGCACATTGCCGACGTCGGTGGTCAGACGCGTGACCAGCGATGTGGAAGAAAATTTGTCAATGTTTTCAAACGAATAGGATTGTATCTTGCCGAAAATATCGCTGCGCAGATTCTTTGCAAAACCTGCGGACGCTTTTGCACAGGTGACCGCAGCGGTACCGCCGCAGCACAGCGAAAGCAATGCCATCACGATGAGCAGTCCGCCGAGCTTGTAAACTTCGCTCATCTCGGCGCCCGCCTGGATCTTGTTGACAAGATCGGAGGTGAGAAACGGGATGAACGCCTCTATGATCGCCTCGCCCACGATGAATGCAAACGTGAGCAGCGCCGGCAGCTTGTATTCTCGTACACAAGCAGCAAGCCGTTTAATCATACTTTTTGTCCTTTCTTTTTCTGAATTTTTTACACAAATTCCAGTATACAACAATATTGAAAGAAATGCAAGCAAGGAGCCGAAAAGTTCACAAAAAATGCATGGAAACCTTTTAGGAGAAAAAGGCGTTCCATGCACTTTGTTCGTTTTTATTTTCTGTCTAAGTATGCGCAGGCAGAGAGGGCGGCAATGGCGCCGTCGGAGACGGCGGTGGCAACCTGCCGCACGGCTTTCAGCCGGCAGTCACCCGCCGTGAAAATGCCCTCGGCGGTGGTGCCGCAGTCGTCCGCGCCGACGATGTAGCCGTCCTCAAGGAGAACGACATCGGCAAACGCTTCATTTTCGGGCGCAAGTCCGATCGCGATGAACACGCCGTCGGCAAAGAGCGTTTTTTCGTCGTTCGTGTGCGTGTCTGTCACGACTATGCCTTGCAGCGTGTCGTCGCCGACGAATTCCTTGACCGTGCAGCCGAAGCGCACGGTGACATTGGTTTTTGCCAGCAGCAGGTCAATGAGCTTTTGCTCACCCGTGAAGTTGTCGAGGTTTTGCACCACGGTCACGCTCTTCGAGGTTTCAGCAAGCAACAGCGCTTCCTGCAGTGCCGAGTTGCCGCCGCCGACCACGATGACATCCTTGCCCTCGTAGAACGCGCCGTCACAGACGGCGCAAAAGGAGATGCCGTCGCCGACGAATCTTGTCTCATTGGGCACGCCGAGCAGGCGGTGCTTTGCCCCCGTGGCGAGGATGACTGCCCCCGCCGTGTAGCTGCCCGCATCGGTGGTGACGGTCTTGGTGCCGTCTGCATTCGGGACAACGGCGCTCACGGTCTCCACCGCGACATCCGCGCCCTGGGAAAGCACCTGATCGACCATTTTATCGGCGAGCTCGCTGCCGCTGATCGAGGAGAAGCCGGGATAGTTTTCGATCTTCGGCGAATAGGTCATCTGCCCGCCGAAGCCGCTTTTTTCAATGACGAGTACGCGCTTGCCCGCGCGCAGCGCGTACAGAGCGGCGGTCAGCCCCGCAGGGCCGCCGCCGACAATGATCATATCATGCATGGACGCTTGTTCCTTTACTTGCGATAAATTCGCGGACGCCGACTACGTTGACAAACTTCTGCACGTTTTCACCGTCGCGGACGATGAGCGTGGGCGCCTGCTTGAGACCGAGCGAGGTCGCGAGCTCGCGGTTGTCCTCTACATAGAGCTTTTCATACGCCACGCCTGCGTCGTCGAGCAGTTTCGCCGCGATCTTGCAGTTGGGGCAGGTCTTGGTGGCAAAGAGAAGGATCTGCGCACCCTCGGTGACGGGCGTCTCTTCGACGGTCTCGCAGGTGCATTCTGCTTTCGGTCCCTTGTGCGTCAACACGCTTGCGCCGAGGTCATAGGTCTTGCGCTCCTTGAACTCCTGTGCCTTGCCGTCGTTCCAGTTCTGCACGGGACGGTAGTAACCCGTGATGCGGCTGTAGACCTCGGTCTTTTCGCCGCAGTGCGGGCACTCGAAGTGTTCGCCCGAGATGTAGCCGTGCGTGCGGCAGATCGAATAGGTGGGCGAGAGGGTATAATAAGGAAGTCTGTAGTTTTCCGCGATCTTGCGCACGATGGTAGCGGCTGCCTGCCAGTCGGGCAGTCTCTCGCCGAGGAAGGCGTGGAATACCGTGCCCGAGGTATACAGCGTGTGCAGTTCGTCCTGCAGATCAAGCGCCGTGAATACATCCTCGGTGTAGCCGACGGGGAGATGCGAGGAGTTGGTATAATAGGGCGCGCCGTTTTCACCGCCGCCCGCGGTGATGATGTTCGGATAGCGCTTTACATCATGCTTTGCGAAGCGGTATGTAGTGGACTCTGCAGGAGTCGCTTCGAGGTTGTAGAGGTCGCCGTACTGCACCTGATAGTCGGAAAGGCGCTCACGCATGTGGTTGAGCACTTCTTTGGTGAATTCGTGCGCTGCGGCATGCGTCAGATCCTCACGCAGCCAGCGTGCGTTCAGGCACGCCTCGTTCATGCCGATCAGACCGATGGTCGAGAAGTGGTTTTCGAAGGTGCCGAGGTAGCGCTTGGTATAGGGGTAGAGTCCCTCGTTCATCAGCTTGGTGATGACCTTGCGCTTGATGCTGAGCGAACGCGCCGCAATATCCATCATGCGGTCGAGACGGCGGTAGAAGTCGTCCTTGTCCTCTGCGAGATATGCGATGCGGGGCATGTTGATGGTGACAACGCCGACAGAACCCGTGGATTCGCCGCTGCCGAAGAAGCCGCCGGTCTTTTTGCGCAGCTCGCGCAGATCCAGACGCAGACGGCAGCACATCGAGCGAACGTCGCTCGGCTCCATGTCGCTGTTGATATAGTTGGAGAAATAGGGCGTGCCGTATTTGCTGGTCATCTCGAACAGCAGACGGTTGTTCTCACTCTCGGACCAGTCAAAGTCGCGCGTGATCGAGTAGGTGGGGATGGGGTACTGGAAGCCTCTGCCGTTGGCGTCGCCCTCGATCATAATTTCGAGGAAGGCTTTGTTGACCATATCCATCTCTTTTTTGCAGTCGCCGTAGGTAAAGTCCATCTCCTTGCCGCCGACGATCGCGGGCATGCTCTCCATGTCCTTCGGAACTGTCCAGTCGAGCGTAATGTTGGAGAAAGGCGCCTGCGTACCCCAGCGCGAGGGGGTGTTTACGCCGTAGATGAATGCTTCGAGGCATTTTTTGACCTGCTCATAGGAGAGGTTGTCCGTCTTGACAAAGGGAGCAAGGTAGGTATCGAACGAGGAGAACGCCTGTGCGCCCGCCCATTCGTTCTGCATAATACCAAGGAAGTTGACCATCTGGTTGCAGAGCACGGAAAGGTGCTTCGCGGGTGCGGAGGTCATCTTGGCGGAGATGCCGCCGAGACCCTCTTTGATGAGCTGTTTTAAGGACCAGCCTGCGCAGTAGCCCGTCAGCATGGCGAGGTCATGGATGTGAATATCCGCGTCTCTGTGTGCCTGCGAGATCTCGTCGTCATAGACCTCGGAGAGCCAGTAGTTTGCGGTGATGGCGCCCGAGTTGGAAAGGATCAGACCGCCGACCGAGTAGGTCACGGTGGAGTTCTCCTTGACGCGCCAGTCAAGGTCTTTGACATAGCTGTCCACGATCTCTTTGTAGTCGAGGATGGTGGACTTCATACTGCGGAGTTTTTCTCTCTGGCGGCGGTACAGGATGTATGCCTTCGCCACCTCTGCGTAGCCGCCCTGTACGAGCACTTCCTCCACGCTGTCCTGAATGTCTTCCACAGCGATCAGATCGTCCTTGATCTTGGATGCAAAATTTGCCGTGACTTTCAGTGCAAGAAAGTCGATGATGCTCGGGTGGTAGTTGACTTCGCAAGCCTCAAAAGCCATCTCGATCGCCTTTGTGATCTTGGATATGTCAAAATCCACAATTTTGTTGTCGCGCTTTCTAACATGGTACATAAAAAAGCCGTCCTCCGTCAGTATTCTATGATAAAATTATTATTCGCAGCAATCATACAATACCATATATAGGGCGGCTTGTCAAGACTAAAACACAATATTTTGAACAAAAAACAGTTTGGAAACACTATATCTTGTGGTGACGAAGAAGGCTCCCTTTGGGCAGAAAAACCTTGTCGGAATGCGCCTATCCCCGCACTTTTGCATCGGGGACGAACGGCTTTACCGCGGCAAGGAGCGCTTCGGTACGCGCGGGCGAGCAGACAAATCGGCTTGGATCGGCGCTGCCGCACACAAGGTCACCCGAGTCTTTGAACGGCTGCAAAAAGTAGCGCTTTGCGCCCGCGATCCACGCGCCGATGGCGCGCATGTCTTCTTCAGTATGGAGATTTCCCGTGATCGTGGTGCGGAACTCATAGTCTACCTTGTTTGTAAGCAGCAGCGCGACCGAGGCTTGCACCTTTTCGAGGATGCCTTTTGCACCTGCCGTCTCCTCGTATTTTGCGGGCGAATTTTTGATGTCCATGGCGACGTAGTCGAGCAGCCCCTCGTCGATCAGTGCGGCGAGCTTTTCGGGGAAGGAGCCGTTGGTGTCGAGCTTGACCGCGTAGCCGTGTGTACGCACGCGGCGGATGAAGTCGGCAATGTCGGGCTGCAGCAGCGGCTCACCGCCCGTGATGCAGACGCCGTCGAGCAGTTTTTTGCGCTGATCGAGAAAGGCAAAGAGCTCGGCATCGTCTACTGCGCCCTCGGACGGGCGCACGACCAGACCCGCATTGTGGCAGAACGGGCAGCGAAAATTGCAGCCGTGCGTAAAGAGCGTGGCGGCAGTTCTGCCCGGATAGTCCAAGAGCGTCAGTTTTTGCAGTGCTTCCAAGTGCATTTCGGCGTCTCCTTTCGCGTATGAAAAAACGGTTTTCTTCATATATAATATAATAGCACGAACAGAAGCATTGCGCAACAAAATTTTTTGCATGATTTGAATTAAAAAATTGCAAAAATTGCAAAAAAAGGGTTGAAATTCGCAAAAGAGTCTGTTATAATGAAACACGTAAACTTCAAAAATTGCAAGGAGCACCATTATGCTTAAAAATCAGTATCTGAAAAACGTGCTTGCCGATGTTGAAAAGCGCAGCGGCGGCGAAAAAGAATTTCTGCAGGCAGTTACCGAGGTATTCGAGTCTCTCGAACCCGTGATCGATGCCGATCCCAAATTTGAGAAAAACGGCGTTATGCAGCGCATCGTTGAGCCTGAACGCATGATCGTGTTCCGCGTTTCGTGGGTAGACGACAACGGCAATGTACAGGTCAACCGCGGCTACCGCGTACAGTTCAACTCCGCAATCGGTCCTTACAAGGGCGGTCTGCGTCTGCACCCCTCTGTAAACGCATCGGTTATCAAGTTCCTCGGCTTCGAGCAGATCTTCAAGAACAGCCTGACCGGTCTGCCGATCGGCGGCGGTAAGGGCGGTTCCGACTTCGACCCCAAGGGCAAGAGCGACGGAGAGATCATGCGTTTCTGCCAGAGCTTCATGACCGAGCTTGCTAAGCACATCGGCGCGGATGTGGACGTTCCCGCAGGTGACATCGGTGTCGGCGGACGTGAGATCGGCTACCTCTTCGGTCAGTACAAGCGTCTGCGCAACGAGTACACCGGCGTGCTCACCGGTAAGGGTCTGACCTACGGCGGCTCGCTCGCACGTACTGAGGCTACCGGTTACGGTCTGTGCTACTACACCGAGGAAATGCTCAAGTGCATGAAGAGCGACTCCCTCGCAGGCAAGACCGTCGTTGTTTCCGGTTCGGGCAACGTTGCGATCTACGCTTGCCAGAAGGCTACCACCCTCGGCGCAAAGGTCGTTGCCATGTCCGACTCCAACGGCTATATCTACGATCCGAACGGCATCAACCTCGCTGTTGTGAAGCAGATCAAAGAGGTCGAGAGAGGCCGTATCAAGGAATATGTCAACCGTGTTGACGGCGCTACCTACACCGAAGGCTGCCGCGGCATCTGGAGCATCAAATGCGATGTTGCACTGCCTTGCGCAACCCAGAACGAGCTCGACGGCGATTCGGCTGCTCTCCTCATCAAGAACGGCGTTATGGCTGTTGCCGAGGGCGCGAACATGCCCTCTACGCCCGAAGCGATCGCTGCATTCCAGAACGCAGGCGTTCTCTTTGGCCCTGCAAAGGCTGCAAACGCAGGCGGCGTAGCTACCTCCGCGCTCGAGATGAGCCAGAACTCCATGCGTTACAGCTGGACCTTTGAAGAGGTTGACGCAAAGCTGCACGACATCATGGTCAACATCTTCCACAACTCCTACAATGCGGCTGAAAAGTACGGCATGAAGGGCAACCTCGTTGCAGGTGCAAACATTGCGGGCTTCCTGAAAGTTGCCGAGGCAATGATCGCACAGGGCATCGCATATTAAAGAAAACAAAATACAAAAGGCTGCATGTACCATGCAGCCTTTTTCGATAGCTGGAAAAATCCCCGTTCGGGTATACCCGAACGGGGATTCGTTTTATTCTTCCGCCAGCAGCATGTTCACGGGGGCAAATTTGCCGCCGCTCTTTGTAAAGGCAATGCGCATGGTGTTTTCCTCGGTGGTCTCGCCCACCCAGTTTTTCAGCGTGATCTTGTAGGAGAGCTCACAGGTGAAGGCATCCTCGCCGTAGGGGACGAAGTTGTCCACGGTCATGGACTCCACGGTCATCTTCTGCGGGGAGATGTAGTAGTACCCGATGTAGGAGCGCTCGAGGTTGGTGTAGAGCGGGCTGGGATTTGCCACATGCGCCTTGACTGCGTCGAGGTTGGCACGCGTGTTGGAATAGCCCTGCGTGGTGTAGTAGAGGTAGGCGTTCATAAAGTCGATCGCCTGCGCCGAATAGGTTTCTTTCAGCGTTTCGTCGGCGGCTTGCACAAAGACGATGCTTTCGCCGTCCTGCGTTTCGACGAGTGCTGTGCCGCTTAGCGCTGCGGTCAGCTCGGGCTGCGCATAGAAACTGAGCGTATAGGTGACGGCACGCGGATAGTTTCGCACGCCCTCAAATGCGGGGGACCAAACGGTGTCCTCGGCGGTGATGCAGGATGCGTCTACCGCATTTCCGTTTGCATACAGTACGGCATCTTTGGGCAAAATTACCGTACAGCTTTCGATCGTCGGCTGAGCGGTCCAGACATTTTCGTTTTGCTCTGCCTGTAAACTTACGCCGTCCAGCGTTACGGTTACAAGTCCTTCACCGCTGACGGTCGGTACCGTATAGGTGCAGAGCTCCACCGTCGCGCCGAACGGATCCGCCTCGGAGACGGAAGTCTCGGTGCGGAAATATTCGGAAACGCGCTTGCCGTCGATGCGCACGATCGCGTCCGCGGGTGCGGTGATCGTCAGTGTGCGGAGTTTGCCCTCGGGATAGTCGAAAAGGAAGTCGCCGCTGCCGCTCTCGGTCAGCTCGATGCCCGCGTAGACTACCTTGACGGTGGGACGCTCAAAGAAGTTTTCCAGCATGCAGACGGTGAAATCGCCGCTTCCGAATGCTGTAAAGGCACTTTCCGCGGCGATGGTGTCAACGGACAGCGCTTTGCCGTTGACCTGCACCTCGGCGCCGCTCGGGAATACGAGTCCGTAGGAGCGCAGTTCAAACAGCTCGGAGGCGACAAGCTCGGTGGATCGCACGCGGTAGCCGCGCAGTCCCAAGAAGCCGGTCTTCTCGCCCTGTGTAAGCGTCAGTTTGAGCAGCTTGGTATCCCCGCTTTGCAGCAGGTATACCGGCGTTTCGTAGGTGTATTCGCGAATGAGTTTTGAGTATGTAAGGGTGCTTCCGTACTTTGCCGAGAGGTCGCCCGCGATCTCATAGATCGGCTCGTAGGGGTTCTGCGTGTCGGGATAGGCGCTGAGCAGGGCGGTGTAGAACGCCGACTGCGTGGAAGTGTGGAGATATTCTTCCACGGCGTACCACGGCTGCGCCGCCTCATACTGCTCCATGACGTTCCACATCACCGCGCATGCCGCGCCGATGAGGACGAGCCAGACACCGCAGTAGATCAACAGCTTTTTCCAGAAGGCAAGGCGGGGCTTTTTGGACGGTTCGGGCGTGTCGGCTGTTTTCTCTGCCGCGTCTGCCGTTTCTGCTTCTTTTTCTGCTTCTTCCGCTTCGGGTTCCGCGGGGACAGGCGTTTCTGCCGCAGCGGCAGTCTCCGCAGTATCCGCGGCAACGGCTTCGGTTTCTAAATTTTCGGTATTTATATCGTTCGTGTTCATATGTAATCCTTATTTTTTGACCAAAATAGAGGTAGCGACTACGCGCTCACCGTAGACATAGGCGCTGTGCGTGACGTTTTCGCCCTCGTAGATCATCAGCGAGGAGGAGCCGCCGTCGAGGTTGGTGGCGTTCACGGCGCCGTATTCGAGAAAGACCTCGACGAGGTCATCGAGCGTTGCGCCGAGCGAATCCACGCTTCTGCCGTTGACGACGAGGAGCAGGATCGCGCCGTCCTCACGCTGTCCGATCGCGGTGCGGGGGTTGAGACCGCCGCCGAGTGCGCGTTTTTCATTCTGCGGGGTGCCGTTGACGATCAGCGCGGGACCGTAAGAAGCTGCATACTGTATGCCTCTGTCCATCGCGGTCTGCGCGGTCATTCTGCCTACATGCAAAAGTCCGTCGCCGTCAATACCCGCCAGGGAGTAGTAGCTGCCGAGATTGCCCCAAAGCAGCTTGCCCTCATAGATCACGATGCCGTCGGGGATGCCGCCCGTACCGTTGCCGTTGGGGTCGTAGAATCCGCCCGCATTGGTGCCGGCGATCGCGTCATAATGTTCGATCATGGCGTGTACGGTCATGCCGCTTTTTCCCTCACCGAAGCCGTCCTTCGGGATGCCCACAAACACGCGCGTGGGATCGTCAATGACCATCATCTTGCCGTAGAAGGTCGCACCCTTGACGTCGAAGATCTCGATGCCGTCGGTGTCCGTATCCGTATCTGCGGGTACGGTGCCCGGATCGTCGGGGGTAAGCTGCGTTTTTTCGGGCAGCTTGATGAGTGCCTTTTCCACGGTGAGGTCGGTAGCCTCTTCTTCTTTGCCGATGATGGCATCCACCGCCTCGGCGCTCATGTAGAGCCGCGGCACGAATTTTGCCGCACTGGTCTCCATCAGCGTGGTTACGAGCAGCCGGCTTGCGTATTCGGACGGACCGAGCATGACAACGCCGATCACGCTGTAGACAAGGAGCAGCAGCATGACGAGCGTGAGCAGCACGGTGATGCCGATTTTTTTCAGCAGATTTGCTTTCATTGCGATACAGAATTCCTTTCGGAAAAAACATATTTCTATCATTATAACATGTTATAGGGGTATTTGACAACGAAAAAAGCAGAAAAAACGGGCGAAACTTTGTCGGTTTTTTGACGATCGGCTGGAGATTGTGTGAATTGTGAAAAAAGCAAAAGAAACAGGTAAAATTTTCGTAAAAAATGTAACTTGTAAACAAAGAATGAAATCCTGTATAATAAAATTGACCATAATTTTGAGGGGCGGACCCTCAAAAAAATTAAAAAATGGTTTTTGGAGGAAAAAACAAATGAAAAAGTTACTCGCACTTGTCCTGGTTGCAGTAATGATGCTCGCACTCGTTGCGTGCGGCGAACAGAAGGACTCGGCGACCGGCATCAACAGCATTGCTGATGTCAAGTTCGGTCTGATCTGTCTGCACGATGAGAACTCGACCTACGACAAGAACTTCATCGAAGGCTTCAACGAGGCAGTTGCAAACCTCGGCCTCAAGGCGGATCAGGTCGTCATCAAGACCAATATCCCCGAGACCAATGAGTGCTATGAAGCGGCAGTTGACCTTGCTGAGGACGGCTGCAACATCATTTTTGCAAACTCTTTCGGCCATGAGTCCTATATCCTGCAGGCGGCGAAGGAATATCCTTCCGTACAGTTCTGCCATGCAACCGGTACGACGGCACACACTGAGAAGCTCGACAACTTCGCAAACGCATTCGCTTCCATCTACGAGGGCAGATTCCTTGCAGGTATCGCTGCAGGTATGAAGCTCAACGAGATGATCGCTGCAGGCAAGATCACTGCTGAGCAGGCTGTTATGGGCTATGTCGGCGCATACACCTACGCAGAGGTTCTTTCCGGTTACACCTCTTTCTACCTCGGCGCAAAGTCGGTCTGCCCCTCCGTTACCATGAAGGTGCAGTTCACCGGCAGCTGGTATGACGAGGCAGCAGAGAAGGAAGCAGCTACCAAGCTTCTTTCCGAGGGCTGCGTACTGATCAGCCAGCACGCTGACTCCATGGGTGCTCCTACCGCATGCGAAGAGGCAGGCGTTCCGAACATTTCCTACAACGGTTCCACCGTTGCTTCCTGCCCCAACACCTTTATCGTATCTTCCAGAATCAACTGGGCTCCCTACTATGAGTATGTTGTAAATACGCTCGTTGCAGGTGAGAAGGTTGCTACCGACTGGACCGGTACGATCGAGACCGGCTCCGTAGTGCTCACCGATGTGAACACCAAGGCAGCAGCAGCAGGTACCGCTGAGGCGATCGAAGCTGCAAAGGCAAAGCTCGCAGCAGGTGAGCTCGAAGTATTCGCAACCTCTACCTTCACCAAGGATGGCGCAGAGCTGACCTCCTACATGGCAGATGTTGACACCGACGCTGCTTACACCGCAGACACCGAGGTTATTTCGGACGGTGCTTTCCATGAGTCTTCCTTCCGCAGCGCTCCTTACTTCGATATTCAGATCGATGGTATCACGCTTCTGAACAGCGCATTCTAAGCAAAATATGTAAATTACAAGTCCGTACAGGCGGGGGTTCGCCCCGCCTGCACTTGTATTTTTCAAAGGAATGGGAGACGACCTGTCGCCGGACAGATCGTCTCCCACCCCCTTGAAGAGAACGGAGGTATTATTTTGAATTATGCTATCGAATTGAAGGGCATCACCAAGACCTTCGGCAGTGTTGTTGCCAATGACAATGTCAACCTCACGGTCGCACGCGGGGAGATCCTTTCCATTCTCGGTGAAAACGGCAGCGGCAAGACCACGCTGATGAATATGATCGCGGGTATCTATTTCCCCGATCACGGACAGATCTTTATCGACGGGGAAGAGGTCGTCATCCGTTCGCCGAAGGATGCTTTTCAGTATAAGATCGGTATGATCCACCAGCATTTTAAGCTCGTGGACGTGTTTACCGCGACCGAGAATATCATCCTCGGTCTCAAAGATCAGGGTAAATACAATCTCAAAAAGGCGGCTGCGCGCGTCAAGGAGATCAGCGAGCAGTACGGCTTTGAGATCGACCCGACGAAGAAGATCTATGAGATGTCCGTCTCCGAAAAGCAGACGGTCGAGATCATCAAGGTGCTGTACCGCGGCGCGGATATTCTCATCCTCGACGAGCCGACCGCCGTACTCACTCCGCAGGAAACGCAGAAGCTCTTTGCCGTCCTGCGCAAGATGCGCGACAGCGGCAAGGCGATCATCATCATCACGCACAAGCTGCATGAGGTGCTCTCACTGTCCGACCGCGTATCTGTACTCTGCAAAGGAAAGTATGTCGGCACGGTCAATACCGCTGAGACCAATGAAATGGCGCTGACCGAAATGATGGTCGGCAAAAAAGTTACGCTCAATATCGACCGCAGTGCGCCGAAGGATCCGCAAAAACGCCTCGAAGTCAAGGACGTTACCTGCCTGAACCGCGAGGGCGTCAAGATGCTCGACGATGTTTCATTTACCGCATATTCGGGCGAGATCCTCGGTATCGCAGGTATCGCGGGCAGCGGACAGCGCGAGCTGCTCGAATCCATCGCGGGACTGCAGAAGCTCAGCGAGGGCGATATTTACTATCACAATCCCAAGACCGGCGAGGTCGATGACCTGCGCAACAAGACACCGATGCAGATCCGCGATCTCGGCGTGCGTCTGTCCTTCGTGCCCGAGGACCGTCTCGGCATGGGACTTGTCGGCAACATGGACATCATCGACAACATGATGCTCCGCAGCTATCAGCGCGGTAAGACCATGTTCCTCGAACGCAAAAAGCCGAAAAATCTTGCCGAGGATATTATCAAGCAGCTGGAGGTCGTCACCCCCAGTGCGCACACGCCTGTGCGCCGTCTTTCGGGCGGTAACGTGCAGAAGGTACTGGTCGGTCGAGAGATCGCTTCCTCGCCCACGGTACTGATGGCGGCATATCCCGTGCGCGGTCTCGATATTAACTCCTCGTATACCATTTATAACCTGCTCAATCAGCAAAAAGAAAAGGGTGTCGCCGTCATTTTTGTCGGCGAGGACCTGGACGTGCTGCTCGAGCTGTGCGACCGCATTCTCGTGATCGGCTCGGGGCATATCACGGGTGTTGTGGACGCAAGAAGTGCAACCAAGGAAGAGATCGGTCTGCTGATGACCAAAACCACTGCCGTAAAGGAGGAAAACGAAAATGAAAATGCATGAAAAAGTTCGTGAACCTCTTTTCCATATCATCAAACGTGACGGCCTCGTATGGTGGAAGTCCTGGCTGATCCGCATCGCTGCCGTTGCGGCGGCGCTTCTGTTCAGCGGCGTGATCTCCTATGCGATCACGGGCGAGAACCCCATGGATATTTATCTGACCATGATCGACGGTGCCGTCGGTTCCACGCACCGCGTATGGAATCTTCTGCAGGCGATGGCGATGCTCCTGTGCGTATCCCTTGCGGTAACGCCGGCATTCAAAATGCGCTTTTGGAATATCGGTGCGGAGGGACAGGCGCTGATCGGCGGCTTTGCTGCCGCGGCTTGCATGCTGAAGCTCACGGGTGTGATCCCCGATGCGCTGATGATTCCCACAATGCTGCTCCTCAGCATCGTTGCGGGTGCGATCTGGGGCGTTATCCCGGCGTTCTTCAAGGCAAACTGGGGAACGAACGAGACCCTGTTTACCCTGATGATGAACTATATTGCGATGCAGATCGTATCGTATTTTGTCAGCATCTGGGCGGTTCCGAGGGGATCGGGACAGATCGGTATGATCAACGGCAGTTCCAACATCGGCTGGCTCCCGAGACTGTTCGGGCAGAAGTATCTCGTCAGCATCCTTGTGGTCCTGCTCCTTACCGTTCTTGTATACATCTATCTGAAATATTCCAAACACGGCTATGAGATCTCGGTCGTCGGTGAGAGTGAGAACACCGCGCGGTATATCGGTATCAATGTCAAGAAAGTCATCATCCGCACCATGCTGATCTCGGGTGCGCTCTGCGGCGTTGCCGGATTTCTGCTCGTTGCGGGCTCCGACCATTCGATCACCAGCGATACGATCGGCGGCAGAGGCTTTACGGCGATCATGGTCTCCTGGCTTGCAAAGTTCAATCCGCTTACCATGATCCTCACCTCGTTTATCCTTGTCTTTATGGAGAAGGGCGCCGGTGAGGTCGCAACCGACCTCGGACTCAATCACGCATTCTCGGATATTATCACCGGAATCATCATCTTCTTTATTATCGGTTCCGAGTTCTTCATCCATTATCAGATCAAATTCCGTGAAAAGGAAAAAGCAAGCATCGACCAAGATGACAAGACTGAAAAGGAGGTAAAGGCATAATGCAAGCGATCTTAGCGTCTCTTATCTCTTTTTTGCCCCGCGCGATCATGCAGGGCACGCCGCTCCTCTACGGTGCGACCGGTGAGATCATTACCGAAAAGTCGGGACATCTGAACCTCGGTATCCCCGGCATCATGTATGTCGGCGGCATCAGCGGTGCCGCAGGTGCGTTTCTGTACGAGCATTCCGTGGATGTGATGAACCCCGCGCTGGCGATCCTCATTCCGCTGAGTTGCGCACTTGTCGGATCGCTTTTGATGGGACTGATCTACTCTTTCCTCACGGTCACTCTGCGCGCCAACCAGAATGTAACCGGTCTTGCGCTGACGACCTTCGGTATCGGTATCGGTAACTTTTTCGGCGGTACATTGGCAAAGCTTTCGGGTACCGGTGAGACCTCGCTTTCGCTTCCGCAGACGAAGATCCTGTTCAAAACCAGTCTGCCGTTCGCGGCTGACCTCGGCTGGTTCGGAAGTGTTTTCCTCTCCCACGGCTTTCTTGTTTACCTTGCGGTCGTGATTGCGCTGATTGCCGCTTTCGTGCTGGGACGCACACGCGTGGGACTGCAGCTTCGTGCAGTCGGCGAGAATCCTGCTACGGCAGACGCAGCCGGTGTGAATGTCAACCGCTATAAATATGTGGCGACCTGCATCGGCAGTATGATCGCGGGACTTGGCGGTCTGTACTACGTTGTCGATTATATGGGCGTTTGGGCGAACGACGGATTCGGCGACCGCGGATGGCTCGCGATCGCACTGGTCATTTTCGCCGTATGGCGTCCCCATGTCGGCATCCTCGGCTCTTACCTCTTTGGTGGTCTGTATATCCTGTATACCGTCATCAATATCGGTGTTGCCGAGCAGGAACTCTTCAAGATGCTGCCCTATGTGGTCACCATCATCGTACTGGTCGTTACCAGTATCCGCGAAAAGCGCGAAAGCCAGCCCCCTGCAAGCCTGGGTCTTGCGTATTTCCGCGAAGAAAGATAAAAGGATAAAACCAAAAAAGCGGCTTTTGCCGCTTTTTTTGCGGTTCTGCGATTTTTTTCTATCACAAGTATTGAATAATTGCCGAAAAAGTAGTAAAATGCAAGATGGAATGTTCTTTGTAAATCTTAATTTGATATAAAGGAAGAAATGCTGATTATGGCAAACAACGAAAGAAGAGTCGGCACGGTATCGAGAGGTATCCGCTGCCCCATTATCCGCGAGGGCGACGACCTTGCGGCAATTGTTGCAAACAGCGTGTTGGAAGCGGCGGAGTCGGAAGGCTTTGCACTCCGCGACCGTGACGTTATTTCGATCACCGAGTCGATCGTGGCACGCGCGCAGGGCAACTATGCGACGGTAGATCACATCGCTAAGGATGTACGCACCAAGCTCGGCGGCGGCACTGTCGGCGTTATCTGCCCCATCCTTTCGCGCAACCGTTTTGCGATCTGTCTGCGCGGCATCGCCATGGGCGCAAAAAAGATCGTGCTTATGCTGACCTATCCCTCCGATGAGGTGGGCAACGAGCTGGTTTCCCTGGATAAGCTGGATGCCGCCGGCATCAACCCCTATTCGGATGTGCTCACCGAGGTGCGCTACCGTGAGCTGTTCGGCATCAACAAGCATGAGTTTACCGGTGTGGACTATGTCGAGTACTACGGCAATCTTATCCGTGAGGCAGGCGCCGAGGTCGAGATCATTTTTGCAAATCAGCCGAAAGCGATCCTCGCATATACCGATCATGTTATCAACTGCAGCATCCATACCAGAGCGCGCACCAAGCGCATTCTGATGGCGGCAGGCGCGAAGGTCGTCTGCAACCTTGATGAGATCCTCAACGCTCCCGTAGACGGCAGCGGCTGCAACGAAAAGTACGGTCTGCTCGGCTCCAACAAGGCGACCGAGGATAAGATCAAGCTCTTCCCGCGTAACTGCCAGCCCCTCGTACTCGATGTACAGGAGCGCATTCTGAAGGCAACGGGCAAGCATGTTGAAGTCATGGTGTACGGCGACGGCGCGTTCAAGGATCCTCAGGGCAAGATCTGGGAGCTTGCAGACCCGGTCGTTTCCCCTGCGTTCACCGATGGTCTGATCGGTACTCCCAACGAGCTCAAGCTGAAGTACCTTGCCGACAATGATTATAAGGATCTGTCGGGTGAGGCACTGAAGGAAGCCATTTCTGCAAGCATTCGCGCCAAGGACGGCAGCCTTGTCGGCAACATGGCATCGCAGGGCACCACGCCCCGCCAGCTCACCGATCTGATCGGCTCTCTCTGCGACCTGACCAGCGGCTCGGGCGACAAGGGTACGCCTGTTGTATTGGTACAGGGCTACTTCGATAACTATACAAACTAACCGTATATAACGGAGGAAAAAATATATGCAAAATAATGTACGTCCCGAATCCATGGAGCGCATCACTACAAAGGCACTTGCCGATGCGTTCATTGACGAACAGGTAAAGGCGATTCGTGAGCAGGTTGGTGACAAGAAGGTTCTGCTGGCACTGTCCGGCGGCGTTGACTCGTCTGTTGTTGCTGCACTGCTCATCAAGGCAATCGGCAAGCAACTTGTCTGCGTACACGTAAACCACGGTTTGCTCCGCAAGGGCGAGCCCGAGCAGGTCGTTAAGGTATTCCGCGATGAAATGGATGCAAACCTCGTCTATGTAGACGCGGTTGACCGCTTCCTCGACAAGCTCGCAGGCGTTGCCGAGCCCGAAAAGAAGCGCAAGATCATCGGCGCTGAGTTCATCCGCGTATTTGAGGAAGAGGCTCGCAAGCAGGAGGGTATTTCCTTCCTCGCGCAGGGTACCATTTATCCCGATATTCTCGAGAGCGACGGCGTTAAGGCACATCACAATGTCGGCGGTCTGCCCGAGGATCTGCAGTTCGAGCTGGTTGAGCCCGTCAAGCTGCTGTTCAAGGACGAAGTCCGCGTTGTCGGCGAGGCACTCGGCCTGCCGCACGGTATGGTATACCGTCAGCCGTTCCCGGGTCCCGGACTCGGCGTTCGCTGCCTCGGTGCGATCACCCGCGATCGTTTGAACGCTCTGCGTGAGGCAGATGCGATCCTGCGTGAGGAGTTCGACAAGAACGGTCTCGCAGGCAAGGTATGGCAGTATTTCATCTCCGTACCGGATATGAAGTCTGTCGGCGTAAAGGACGGCAAGCGCTATGAGGGATGGCCCGCGATCATCCGCGCTGTCAATACCACCGACGCTATGACCGCTACCATCGAGGAGATCCCCTATACGCTTCTCCACCACATCACTGCCCGCATCACCGCTGAGGTAGATGGCATCAACCGCGTGCTCTACGACCTCACACCCAAGCCCGTGGGCACTATTGAGTGGGAATAATTTCGCTGTTTTGGGGCAAAATCGAATATCTGAAAGACCTTGAGATATGCATCTCAAGGTCTTTTTTCTATTGACAAAAACGATACTTCGTGATATGATGTATTACACGACGGGAGGTATAATATGGATATTCAGTTAAAACGAGGTCTATTGGATGTATGCGTTTTAGCAGCGATCAAGAACGAAGATTCATACGGCTACAAGATCATCAAAGATATGAAGCCGTATATAGAACTTTCCGAATCGACCTTATATACCATTCTGAAACGCTTGGAAACAGCAAATATGCTGACTGTCCGCACCGCAGAACATGGTGGCAGGCTTAGAAAATATTATCATATTACCGATGCAGGGGTAAAGCGCATTGAGGACTTTAAGGATGAGTGGAAAGAAATTATGTCTATTTATCGGTTCGTAACCAAGGAGGATGATGGCAATGAGTAAACAAGAGTTTCTTGCGCAGCTGCGTAACGGATTGTCCGGCTTACCGCAGGATGATATAGAAGAACGCCTGAATTTTTATAATGAAATGATCGATGACCGCATCGAGGAAGGACTGTCGGAGTCCGAGGCCGTGCATGCGATCGGGACGGTAAATGACGTTGTGGCACAGATCCTGGCGGACACACCGCTCACAAAGCTTGTGAAAGAGAAAGTCAAGCCGAACAGGGGACTGAAGGCTTGGGAAATTGTGCTTCTTGTATTGGGGTCTCCGATATGGCTTTCCCTTTTAATTGCCGCATTTGCCGTAATTCTTGCGGCTTACATTGTCGTATGGTCTGCTGTCGTTACATTGTGGTCGATAGAGGCATCCTTAGCGGCGTGTTCGCTTGGCGGAATGGTATCGGCGGTCGTTTTCGCATTGCAAGGGAACGGACTGACGGGACTTGCCATGCTTAGCGTCGGCATTTGCTGTGCCGGTCTATCTGTTTTTCTATTCTTCGGATGTAAAGCAGCTACAAACGGTATCGTATTGCTGACGAAGAAGACGGCTTTCGGTATGAAAACCTTGTTTGTAGGAAAGGAGACGGCATAATGTATAAAGCGGTAAAAATATGGCTCATTATGGCGGCAGTGCTCGTTGCACTCGGAATGATCCTCTTTGCAGGTGTGATGGCAACTTACGATTGGGACTTTACCAAGCTCAGCACTGTTACCTATGTAACGAACACCTACGAGGTCAGCGGCGGGTTTGATAAAATATCCATCCATGTCGATACAACGGAGATCGAGTTTGTGCCTACCGATGATGAAGAT
Source organism: Clostridia bacterium (assembly GCA_017398595.1). Taxonomy (GTDB): domain Bacteria; phylum Bacillota; class Clostridia; order Oscillospirales; family CAG-272; genus UMGS902. The sequence goes on along the minus strand of JAFQFR010000056.1, from coordinate 206,679 downwards.
TGCAGCATCGTTTGCTTGGAAGCGGACACGGTAACGCATTCTGCCGACGTACAAAACGGAACGCTGGTCATCCGTACAGTCGATACTCGCAAATGGTACGAATATATCTGCATTTCTCTCGGTACACCCAAGATGACGGTTTACTTGCCGCAAGACGAGTATGTTTCATTATTTATAGAAACGGATACGGGCAATATCACCATCCCCAAAGACTTTTCCTTTGCGACCCTTGACATCGAAGGTGATACATCCGATGTAGATTGCTTTGCGTCTGTTTCTGATGCCATGGAAGTTGAACTGAGCACCGGTACTATCCGCATAGATACTATTACGGCAGGTCAGCTAAACCTTACCACGACGACAGGCGGCATTCGGGTGAACTCTGTAACTGTCCGAAAAAATATGGATATTGAAACCGATACAGGAACGGTAAAACTGACGGATACTGCTTGCGCAGATTTGTTCGCAGAAAGCGATACGGGCACGATAACTCTGCAAAATGTTGTCGCCGCGGGTAAGCTTTTCATTGAGAGTGATACGGGCGACGTGCGATTGGAAGGAAGCGATGCCGCGGAGATCTTCGTAAAAACGGACACCGGCGATGTTACCGGTACGTTGCTTTCCGAAAAGGTTTTCATAACGGAAACTTCCACCGGTAGGATCCATGTACCCAAAACAACAGCAGGCGGTAAGTGCGAGGTCAAGACAGCAACCGGTGATATACGGATCGATGTAGCGCCTTGATGGCTAAACAAGACAAATATGCCCCAAAAACCTTGTGTGCAACATCGCAAGGTTTTTGATTTTTCACGGTATGTCTTGCATATTTTTGAATTCTGTGTTATAATAAAATTAACTTTATAATCCGTTATAAAATTGAACATAAACAAATAGAGGTGACGAAATGGCTAATACAAAGCCGGGAAGAAATCACGAAACCATGCGAAGCGCCATATTGCACACGGCTGCGAAATTGTTTTTGCAAAAGGGGTATACCGCGACGACGCTGAAAGAGATCGCCGCAGGGGCAAAGATCAATATCGGTTCGCTGATGAATCTCTTTAAAAGCAAAGAAGACCTTCTTTGCGATTTGGTCACATATGTGCTGGAACGGCAGTTCACAACAGCCGCAAAGCTCGTTGCGGGCAAAACAGAGGATAAGATCCTGTTTTACGCTACCGAGACGACCTTGCAGCTTCATATGGCGGAAAGCAATGAAAACGTCCGCGATCTGTATGCGGCGGCATATTCTATGCCGAAAACGTCTTCGATCATTCAGCATGCCATTACGGATAAGCTGGAGATGGTTTTCAAGGAGAGTCTGCCGCATTTGGAGACCAAGGATTTTTACAAGCTGGAGATCGCCTCGGGCGGTATCATGCGCGGCTTTATGACGATCCCGTGCGACATGTGGTTTACCATGGAGCAAAAGGTGCAGTCTTTTCTGGAGACCACCTTCTTGGTCTACCGCGTGCCGGATGCAAAGATCAACGAAGCGATACAATTCGTCTCGCAGTTTGACTATCCGAAGATCGCGCAGGAGACGATCGAGCAAATGCTGATGTATTTAGAGCAGACGACCATGTGATCACGCCCTTTTTGTCGTTCTTATTGCAAAGTCGAAAAACCTGTGCTATAATTATACAATCAATACGACACAAAAGGACCGGAGCAGATACAATGGAATTTTCAAAGCGAATGGATCGGTTTGGCGACGAGATCTTCGCCGCATTGAATGTGAAAAAAGTAGAGCTCGAGGCGGCGGGGCGCACGATATACAATTTCAGTATCGGCACGCCCGATTTTGAAACGCCCGAGCATATACGCCGTGCCGTGGCGGACGCGGCAATGGACTCGAATAACTGGAAATACAGCCTGCGGGATATTCCCGAACTGCTCGACGCGGTCTGCAAGTATTATCAAAGCCGCTTCGGCGTAGCGATCACGCCCGATCAGGTCGCCAGCTGCAACGGCAGCCAGGAGGGCATGGGACATATCGGCATGGTGCTCTGCGATGAGGGCGACACCGTGCTGCTGCCGACGCCCTGTTACCCCGTGTTCATCGCGGGCGCAAAAATGGCGGGCGCCGAGCCGTGGTACTACCCGATGACGAAAGAAAACGGTTTTCTCCCCCGCGTTTCGGACATTCCCGAGGAGGTTGCCCGCAGAGCGAAGTACATGATCGTTTCTCTGCCTGCCAACCCCGTGGGCAGTGTGGGTACGCCCGAATTGTACGAGGAGATCGTGGCATTTGCCAAGAAGTACGATGTGCTCATCATTCATGACAACGCATACAGCGACATTATTTTCGACGGCGTGGAGGGGCACAGCTTCTTCAACACGCCCGGCGCGATGGACGTCGGCGTGGAGTTTTTCAGCCTGTCGAAGAGCTTTAACGTGACCGGCGGCAGAATCAGCTTTTTGGTTGGCCGCAGCGACGTGGTGGCAGCTTTCCGCAAGCTGCGCAGTCAGATCGATTTCGGCATGTTCTTGCCCTTGCAAAAGGCGGCGATCGCGGCATTGAGCGGTCCGCTCGACTCTGTCAAGGCGCAGAAGCAGATGTACCAGGATCGCAGAGACGCGCTCTGCGGCGGACTCCGCTCGATCGGCTGGGATGTTCCCGACAGCCACGGCAGCATGTTCGTGTGGGCGCCTCTGCCCGAGGGTTATACCGACAGCATGGCGTTCTGCATGCAGCTTGTGGAGCAGTGCGGCGTACTCTGTACGCCCGGTTGCAGCTTTGGTCCGATGGGAGAGGGATATGTGCGCTTTGCGCTGACTATGCCGCCCGAGAAGATCAAGCTCGCCGTAGAAGCGATCCGTGAAAGCGGAATATTGAAGGCATAAGAAAAGAAGCCATGGCTCTCGGAGCCATGGCTTCTTTTGTTTTATTGTTCCTCACCGTGCCCGGAGAAGGGGCGCGGCGGTCTGCCGTGGGGCGGGGGACTTTGCGGATCCATCGGCGGGTGCGGCTCGCCGTTGCCTTTGGACTGGTAGCGGGCTGCCTGCGTGGAGAAAAGCTTGTGATATTTGCCGTGCAGCGCCATCAGCTCGGTGTGGCTGCCGTACTCGGCTACGCAGCCGTTTTCGAGCACGACGATGCGATCCGCGGTCGTTGCGCTGGAAAGGCGGTGCGAGACGAAAATGCTGGTTTTGCCATTGCGCAGCTTGTCAAACTGCTTGTAGATCTCCTGTTCGGCGATCGCGTCGAGCGACGCGGTCGGTTCGTCGAGAATGAGGATGTCGGCATTGGAGTAAAACGCGCGCGCGACCGACAGCTTTTGCCACTGTCCGATCGAAAGCTCGGTGCCGTCACTTTCGAAAAATCGGGTGAGCGGCGTGTCATACCCCTGCGGCATCTTTTCAATAAAGTCGTGTGCGCCCGAATTCTTCGCGGCGGCTTCGACTTCACTGCGCAGTTTTTCACGCGAGATGCAGCCAAAGGCGATGTTGTCCTCGGCGCTTTCGGCGTACTTGCCGAAATCCTGGAAGATGATTCCGTAGAGTTTGTACAGAGATTGCAGATCGTACTCGCGGATGTCTCTGCCGTCGAGCAGGATCGTGCCCTCGGTGGGATCGTACAGGCGCGTGATCAGCTTGATGAGCGTGGTCTTGCCCGCACCGTTGAGGCCAACGAGTGCGATGGTCGATCCCGCTTCGATCGTCAGATTGATATGGTGGATGACGTCGCGGTCGGCGCCGGGATAGCGGAAGCAGACGTCGCGCAGTTCGATCGTGTGCCCGCAGTGATTCTCCGGCGTCGCGGGGGCGTCGAGGATGGGCTTTACGGTCTGCTCCTCGTTCATGAACAGGATCATGTTATCGATGAACAGCGAGCCCTCATAGATGGTCGCGGTGACGCTGATGATCGCGGTCAGAGCGGACGAGATGGAGTTGAGCGCGCCCGTGTAGACAGAATAGTCGGCGATCTGCGTGACGTTGGTCGCGATCATATAGAACAGCACGCCGTTCATCGCCGCGGTCGCAAAGGAAAGCGCGAGGTTCCATGCCCCTTCCTGCAGGATCAGCTTTTTGATGCCGCTGAAATAGCCGCGGAACACCTCGTTGTACTTGCCGATCAAGAGATCCGACAGGTCGAACAGGCGCACTTCCTTGACCATGTCTTTACTCACGAGCAGATCGCTGTAATAGTTCATCTTGCGGCGATCCTTGGAGCGGAGGAACATGTAGTTGAAGTTCTTGCGGCGGAAGTGGAAAGAAACAAACGCGCTGGCAAAGGTGAGAAGCAAAAACGCCGCAAAGAAGAGCATGCCCGAGCTCGGCAGTGCCTTGAGAATGGTGGTCAGCACCGCAAAATAGCTGATCGCCGAGATCAGTTTGGAGACCAGTTCAAAAGAGGCTTTCAGAATGTTGACGGGGCGCATACCCGCCTCGCGGTTGGCGTTTTCCAGCCGCTCGTAAAAGTCGGGCATGTCAAACGAGGCAAGATCCACCGTCTTTGCCTTTTGCATGATCTTGTTTTTGACGTGGTTCGTGACCTTCTCGCCTGTGATCTGTGTCAGCATACTCGACAGGCTGCCTGTCAGCGTGTTTAAGAAGAGGTAGCCGAACTGCCAGATCAGCGGCAGGACGAGGTCGACTTCTTCGGTGAAGCTGCGCACGATGCATTCAAGCAGGTGTGCGGTAATGAGCGTGCCGACCAGCGGCATGATACCGTTGTACACGGTCATGAACAGCATGAAGATCAGCAGGATCGGCTGCGTTTCCCACACCAGTTTGAATATGTAGAGCAGTCGTGAGCATGTGCCGCCCACGGTCTTTTTCAGGTATTCGGGAATTTCACGCAGATTTTTCGGTTTTGGTACTTTGAGCCGTTCGGTCGCTTCCGACGGCGGAGGTCCGTATCCTCTCGGCATACTTTTATCATCCCTTTCGATCATTCTATGGTATTATTATACTATAAAGCGTACATTTTTTCCATAATCTGCAGAAAATCCAAAAAGATTTGTAACTTTTTGAACTGCTTTGTAACTCATTGTATGAGACCAAACCGAAAGGAGGCGTGCCGTGAAGCAATTTGATACGCTGTATCGCTGTTATTATGCCGACGTGTACAGATTTTTGCGAAAGCTGTGCGGGTATAACAGCGATCTTGCCGAGGAGCTGACGCAGGAAACTTTTTATCATGCGTATCTGGGGATCACGCGCTTTCGGGGAGACTGCCATGTGAAGACCTGGCTGCTGCAGATCGCAAAGAACCGATATTTCCTGCATTTGCGAAAATGCAGGCACGCCGACATCAGCCTTTGCGAAGCGATGCCCGACGCGGCGACTGCGGGCGTTGAGGGCAGCTTTTTGGAAAAGCAGATGATAATGGATGCGCTGAATATTGTGTTTGCGTTCCCCGAGAATATGCGGTATATTTTTCTGCATCGCATCTATTATGACACGCCGTATGCGCTTCTCGCCGCGGAGCTTGGAATCTCCGAGTCCTCGGCAAAGGTGCTGTTTCATCGCGGCAAACGGCTGCTGCAAAAAGAGTTAAAGGAGAGATACGGGTATGAAATATGATTGTGCGCTGATACAGGACGTCGTTTCGCTGTATAAAGACAATGCTTTGAGCGAGAAAAGCAAGCAGATCGTGGAGGAACATCTTGCGGAGTGCGGTGCGTGCAGGGCGCTGTACAACGGCTATTCGGAAGAAAAAGAGCTGCCCGAGAGCACAGAGGAGATCAGCACTGCGGCTGTAATAACATATTCCAAAAAGATCAAAAGGCGGCGCACAGCGATCGTGTGCTGTGTGCTGGCAGTGGTGCTCTATCTTGCTGCCGCGTTTTGCTCGTATGTGTATTTGGATACGGCAGATCCGATCGCCGCAGGCGTCGGTTTGCTCCGCGTGATGGTCTTCGACAGTGAACCCATCGAGATCCAAAAAAATCCGCGCGTGGTGATCGCGCGCCCCGAGCGGTTTCAGGCTGCATTTGAGGCATATGTTGCCGCCGAGGGATATACCTATCTTGCCGAAGAGCGGCTGGGGAAGCTGCACTATATCGAAAAAGACGGGGAAAAAGAGCTCGTGCGGCTCCGTGGCAACCGATTTTACGCGCTGTGGAGCTGGGATTGAACAAAAAAAACAGGTTGGAGAATTCCAACCTGGTTGAGACTGTCGAAAAACCAAGGTTTTTCGACAGGATGCAAAACCGTTCACTCGCGTCGTGCTCGACCGCACGCGGTTTTTAAGGAGTTTTAAAGCCGGCGCATGTCCGTCTTTAAAACAAGATTTTTATTATAAATATTTTTCGACAAGCTGTACAGGTTGGAGAATTCCAACCTGTTTTTTTGCTGTCACTCAGCCGTTTTCTTCTAAGTATGTGTGGGAGAGCTGCTGCATTTCGCGCTTGAAAATGTTCAGCATCGGCATGCGATTGGATACGCGGTTGCAGATATAGGTGGTGCGCAGCAGCGGCGTCCAGCTTTCCAACGGCAGCACTTGCAGCTCGCCGTGTCGCAGCTCCTCTGCAATATACATCCGCGGCAAAAACGTGATGCCCATGCCGTCGCTGACCATCGCCTTGATCATTTCGATGCTTTCCACCTCGATGGGATTGGTCAGCGTAATGCCGCGCTGATGCAGTTCCTGCATCAGGAAGGTGTGGAAAAAGCGATCGGACGGGAACACCAAAAAACGCTCGTTTTGCAGGTCGGCAAGGCGGAGCGGCTGCCGAACGGCAAAAGTCGGGGAGGCAACCGGCAGCACCTCGTCCTCAAACAAGGGCGTAAATTCCAGCGTTTTATCGTTCAGACGATAGTTCATAATGCCGACATCGATCTTATCTGCAAACAGCAGGTTTAAAATATCTTCGGAAAAGCGAGCGATCATACTGCAGCTTACATGCGGATAATCGAGCAGAAACCCCTTGATGCAATAGGTCATTACATTGTGCATCAGCGCCTGGGAGCAGCCGATCACAAGACTGCCGCTGCTTCCGCGGAGCAGTCCCTCCACTTTTTGCTTTGCGCCTCTGAATGCCTCGGATATGTTTTGCGCATAGGGTAAAAACGCTTCACCCGCCTGCGTCAGCTCAATAGATTTTGCGCTGCGTGTGAGCAGTTGCGCACCGATCTCACGTTCCAGCTGGCATACTCGATGGGATATGGTAGGCTGCGGAACCAGCATCATTTCGGAGGCGCGACTGAAGCTGTGATTATGCAGGACACACAGAAAAGTTTCGATCTGTACATCTGTCATGGGAATCGCTCCTTTCAAAAAGCAAAAAAGGAGAAACGCCCTTCCGCTTTGAAGGACATTTCTCCTGTCATTATCTTATCATAAAAAAACTGAATATGCAATTCCAAATGTGTAGAAAAAGGCTAAAAAATGTGCATTTTTTTTAGCGCAAATGCAAAAAAAGGCACGGAAAGCGCCGAAAGCGTATCCCGCATATTCGCTTTTTGAATCGGACGATTCAGATTTGCGTATTGCACTTGTTTGATCGCCGCCGTATCATAATACCATCAAAGCCGAAGCGCATTTGCCGAGGCATTACGGAGGTGCCGTGTTATGAGAAACGAATTTTTTTTGGAGGTATCCTGCCTTACGGTTGCCTTCCCCAAGGTGGACGGAAAACCGGGAGAAATGACCAAGGTCTTAAACGGACTGAATCTCACCATTCCCGAAAATCAGTTTGTCTGCGTGCTGGGACCTTCCGGCTGCGGAAAGACAACGCTGCTCAACTGCGTAGCGGGTTTTCAGAAGTTTGACGGAGACATTTTGTTCAAGGGCAGTCCCATTTGCGGTCCCGCTCCCGAGCGCGGCGTTATGTTTCAGGAATACGGATTGTTCCCGTGGTTCAATATTCAGCAGAATGTGGAATTCGGTCCGCGCATGAAGCACATGCCCCGCGACAAGCGGCGCGAGATCGCCGATACATATATAGATATGGTAGGACTTTCGGCGTATCGCAAGCAGTATCCCAATCATCTTTCGGGCGGTATGAAGCAGCGCGTAAGTCTGGCGCGGGTACTGGCAAATGAGCCGGAATTTCTGCTGATGGACGAGCCCTTTGCCGCGCTGGATGAACAGACCAGACAGAAGCTGCAGACCGAACTGCTGAATGTCTGGGAAAAGAACAAGATCACTTGTATGTTCATTACACACAGCATTTCAGAGGCGGTATTCCTTGCCGATCGTGTCATCGTGCTGATGCCGAACCCCGGCAGGGTAGCGCTGGATATGCTGATCGATGTTCCCCGCATGCGGGACCGCAACGATCCCGCTCTGCTGCAGTATCAGGAGCAGATCAGCGAGGTGCTGTTCTCGGGCAGAAAATAATGCGGATTTGCAGAAAGGTGTGAGACGGATGAAAACAAAATGGAAAAAGGTATCGAATATGCTCATCGGGAGCATTGGCATCGTGGGGCTTTTGCTGATCTGGCAGCTATGCTCCATGAACGGCGGTTCTTCCAACCTGCTGCCCTCGCCGATCACGGTGTTTGAACGCGGTATAGAGCTGTTTGCAAACGGCACGATGGGAAAGCACATCGGCGTCAGCATGCTTCGCGTGGTCAAGGGATTCGCTGTGGCGTTTGCATTGGCGCTGCCCTGCGGCTTGATCATCGGCACCAATAAAACGGTCAACCGCGCACTCAGCCCTCTGATCGAACTGCTGCGTCCCATCCCGCCGACCGCAATGATCTCGCTGAGCATTTTGTGGTTCGGTATCGGCGAGCCGTCCAAGGTATTCATCATCGCCTGGGCATCCTTCTTTCCCATGGTGCTGAATATCATCGGCGGCGTACAGCAGGTGGATCGAATTCATATCCTGGCGGCAAAAACGCTCGGCGCGGGGTATTTCTCCATCTTTACCAATGTTATTTTGCGCAGTGCCGTTCCCAATATCGTCATCGGTATGCGAAACGGTTTCAGCATGGCGTTCATTTCGCTGGTGGCAGCGGAGCTGATCGCTTCTACCTCGGGTATCGGCTATTTCATCCAGGATGCGCGCTATCTGTATAAGATCGTGGATGTGTTTGTCGGTATCATCGTGATCGGATTGATCGGATTTCTGATCAATATGATCCTTCTCAAAGCGGAAAAGGCTTTGATTCGTTGGAAATAAGCAGTTCGCTGTTTATTATATTTTCTTACAGGAGGTCATTCTTATGAAATGGAAAAAATGTTTAGGTTTGATGCTCGCAGCCGCACTCCTTTGTGTGACCGTGCTGTCCGGCTGTGCAAAGCAACAGACGTCTGTCGGCGGTGACGGCACGACGGTACTGCAAACGACGAAAGTAAAACTTGCGGCTGCCCGCGATACGCAGCTGGCGCCCGTCATCATGTGCGCGGTGGAAAAAGGCTTCTTTAAAGAGGTCGGCATCGACGCGGAGCTTGTTCTCTTTGCTTCCGGTGCGGATCTGGTTGCCGCTGTGGCATCGGGAGATGTGGATCTCGGCAGTGCGGGAGATACGCCCGCAACCTCGCTGCTCACATCCGATCCCGGAAAATATGAATTTATTGCGCGCACTACCAACCTCGGAGGCGCGCTGTCGCTGGTCGTGCGGGAGGGCATCAATACTCCGCAGGATCTGATCGGAAAGAACATCGGATACAGCGTGGGTAATACCTCGGAGGCTCTGTGGCAGGCTTTGGTCAAGGAGACGGGCATCGACGCCGATCAGGTTACGCTGACCGCGCTCGGTGCGGCGGATATGCTGACCGCATTTGAAACCAAGCAGATCGACGGCTTTGTTTGCTGGGAGCCGACCGTAACAAACGGTGTAAAACTCGGCGGACACCGTTTGCTCACCGGTACCAAGAGCTATTTTAACGGCGTAGAAGCAGACTGGGAATGCCTGAACTCGTATGCGCTGCTTTGCGGCAGTGTGGAGTGGATCGAGGCGCATCCGGATACCGTTACTGCGGTACTCACGGCGATGCAGAAATCATCGGAGTGGATCGATGCAAACCTGGAGGATGCCGCTGCGATCGTCGGTGCACAGCTTTCCATTGAACTTGATGACTGCATCAGCATGATGGAGCGCAACGAATACGGTCTGAGCGTCAGCGATACGCTGATGACGGATCTGACCAACAGTGCAAAGTTTTTGTACGGCGGCGGCAAGATCCCGTTTGTGCCCGATTTCAAAGAGATGTTCGACGGCAGCTATCTTAAGGCTGTGGACGAGTCTCTGGTTACCGTTACCGAATAAGAATTGAGAGGTGATTCATATGTCGAAAATCATAGATCTGACCACGCCGCTCGGCAATGCATACTGTACCGTTCTTGCGGGACATCCCGCAATTGAATACGAGATGATCCATACGCATGAAAAAAATCAGCGGACCAATGCCTGGATCAAGTTCAGCATCCATATCGGAACGCATGTGGATCCGCCGTATCACTTTGATCCAAACGGCAAGACGATCGACGAGATCCCGCTGGACTATTTCATCGGCAAAGCGTATGTGGCGCAGCTTGTGGGGAAGATCCCGGAGCAAGGACAAGTTACCGTGCAGCATATACTGGATTGCGGCATAACTTCCGAGATGCTGCGGGATAAGTATCTGATTATCCATACGGGTTGGTCGAAAAAAGCGTACGGCACAGAGGATTACTATACCAAAAACCCGACGCTCAGTGTGGAACTGTGCAAATTCTTAGTCGCGAGCGGCGCGCGGGGCGTGTGCATGGATCATCCCTGCGATCCCGATGCGCATGAGCCGTTTGACGGCAGTGAGTGTCCCGCACACAGAGCGCTGCTGCCGAACCATTGTCTGTTGGTGGAATGCTGCACCAATTTTGAGGCGATCACACAGTTTGAAGTGGATTTCTATGCCATTCCGCTCAAGATCGTGCGTGGCTGCGGAGGGCCGGCACGCGTGTTTGTTATCGAAAAGTGAGGTGATCCAAATGACGTATACCGTGGCTGCGGGACAGATGGGCCCGAACAGCGAGGACATTTTGGAAAATGCCGAGCGCATCTGCGCGATGATGGAACAGGCGAAGGATGCGGGAGCCGACATTGTGGTGTTCCCCGAAATGAGCCTGCAGATCTATTACTGCGTGCGGTATCTGAAAGATTTCCGTCGGTTTCACATTTCCGATTCGCATCCCGCGATCGAGAAGATCAAACAAAAGGCGAAGGCACTTTCTATCAACGTAATGTTTGGCTACGCCGAAGCGGACGGGCACTTGTATTACAACAGCGCAATGCTCGTGGATCGCACGGGCGCCGTGGCGGGAAAATACCGCAAAATGCATATTCCCGCGCCGATGATCAGTGAAACCGCTGCAAATTTTGAGCGCTTCTACTTCGCACCGGGCAATTTGGGCTTTCCTGTTTTTCAAGTAGACGGAGTCTCCATCGGTGCGCAGATCTGCTATGACCGTCATTTGCCCGAGGGGTATCGCGTTTTGGCATACCGCGGTGCGCAGATCGTGTTCAATATGACGGCGACGGTTTCCTACGGCGTGGGATGGAGAAGTGAAGCGTGGGAATTGATCCTGCGGGCACGCGCTTTTGAGAATGGTATTTACGTGGTCGGCGTGAATAAAACCGGAGATGAGGCAGGCTATGGCAAGGGATATTACGGCAACTGCATGGTAGTATCCCCGCTGAATGCGGGAGAGATCTTATCGCGTCTGGATCGCACCGAGGGCGACGCGCTTTTAGTGCAGACGCTGGATCTCGATGTGATCGACGAAGCGCACAACCGTGTCGGCTGGACGCGTGATCTCCGCGGATTTGAGCGGCAATGGTATGAAAATTGCCCCGATTGTTAAAGCAAATTTGGATCGTTCGGTCGGTGTGACCGCGAAGGGAGAACGCAGATGCTTGAAAATTTTTTATATGCATTTAACGCGGTCATGCCGATCGTTCTCACGATCGGTCTTGGGTACCTGTTAAAGCGGATCGGTTTTTTCACCGAAGCGTTTCTAAAGGTCGCCAATCGCCTGGTGTTTAAAGTTTGTCTGCCCGCGCTGCTGTTTTGCAATGTGTATTCGATCGAAAAGTTTTCGGGAATCAACTGGGGAGCGGTGCTGTACGGCTGCGGCGCGATCGTCTTTCTGTTCCTTTTAGGCTGGATCGGCGCGATGCTGCTGATTCCCGACGATCGGCAGAAAGGCGTGTTCGTACAGTGCATGTTCCGCTCCAATTATGCCATTATCGGACTCTCCTTTGCGCAGTCGATCGGCGGAGATGCGGCGGCGGAGGTGGTCGGCGTGCTGAGCGCCTTTACCATTCCGCTGTTCAACATCCTTGCCGTGATCGCAATGGCGGGATTTGTCAAGGACGATCGTTCCAAGGGGCATTTGAAAAAAACGTTTCGTAAGATCTTGACCAATCCGCTTATTATCGGCTGTCTGATCGGATTCCTGGTCGTATGGCTGCGCGCACTGCTTCCCGTCGAAAACGGTGTGCCCGTATTTACCTTGCAGAGGAATATGCCGTTTCTGTACAATGTGATCAGTAGCCTCGGCAAAATGGCGTCACCGCTGGCGCTTCTGGTACTCGGCGGGCAGTTTGATTTTTGCACGGCGGGACATCTCAAGCGGCAGTTGCTGCTCGGCACGGTTGCCAGAATCGTGGTCGCACCGCTGATCGGATTGTCGGGCGCGGTCCTTCTCGCGTCGGTCCTGCATTTTACGGCGGCGGAATATGCTTCTTTTATCGGCTTGTTCGGTTCACCGGTCGCCGTTTCGACGGCTGTTATGGCGGCGGAGATGGGCAACGATGAACGCCTTGCGGGGCAATATGTGGTTTGGACCAGCGTCGGGTCGGTATTTACCGTGTTTTTCACTGTTTTGGTGCTGAAAGCGGCTACACTGCTGTAGTGTCCATATATAAAAGAGCTAACCGAAAGCATTCGGTTAGCTCTTTTATCATAGTTTTCGGTGGACCATATATAAGGAGACGCCGATATAAAAGCGGCGCCGACGGCAAACAGTATAGGATGCGATAGCAACGCGGTGAAACAGGTCATTGAAAAACAGTCCTTTTCTTTTGCACGTATTGCAAAGCAGAATCAAAAATAGAACGATAGTAGTATAAAGTTTATACCAAACGCTCCTTTTTGTCAAGTGCTATAGAACATTTTATTTTGGCTCCATTGTGCTATACTGTACATATGAGGTGTATATATGGTAGAGCGATTTGACAAAGACGCGGGGGCGAGAATACGCGCTTTGCGTGAGAAGGCGGGATATTCCCGTGAGAGATTCAGTGAAATGGCAGGCATCGGCTCCAAGTTTCTCTATGAGATCGAGAGCGGCAAAAAAGGCATGTCGGCATATACACTGTACAGTATTGCCGCGGCGCTCGGTGTAAGCACCGACTACATTCTTTTGGGGTTGGAGCGCAGTGGGGACATGGAGGATATTCTCGGTATTCTTTCCTCGATGGATTCCGAACAGCTTTTGCACGTGGAAGTGATTCTGCGGCAGATCGCGATGCTGGCGCACGGAAAAAGTAAAGAAAGTAAATAAAAATGCAGACACGCAAAGTGTCTGCATTTTTTGTGTGTTCCAAATTATTCTTCTCCCGCGGGAGCAAAGAAGGATTTTAAGGGCTTCACGGGCTCACCGAAGACGGGATCGCCGTTTTCGTCAAAGGTGAACTGCTGTACGGCGAGCTTGCGCCCGCTCATCTGGAAGTGGTAGGCGAGCCAATATTCGGTGCCGTCGGGGGACATAAATACCGAGCAGTGTCCGGGAGAGCTTACCTGCGCGGTGCCCTCAAACACTGCATGGTCGGTCTTTGTCCAAGAGGAGCGTGCAAGGATGTCATCCCCGGTGAACTCCAAGAGACCGAGGCAATATTTTCCCGAGGTGACATTGTTTGCACTGTAGAGTAAGAACAGTCTGCCGTCGGGGGATACAAAGGTGAAAGGACCCTCGTTGACCTTGCCGTCCTGCAGCTCAAAGGGATAGGTGGCGGTGCCGATGATGGTAACGCGGCTTGCATCGATCGTCCAGGGATCCTTCAGCTTTGCGATCGAGACCTGATTACCGTTTAAGCAGCGGGCAAAGGTGATGTAGTTTTCGCCGTTGTAGGTAAATACATGTGCGTCGATGGCGAAAATGTACGGATTGAGCCATGCTTTGAACACATAGTCGCCGTAAGGATCATCCGTGACCGCTTCCAGGCAGAACAGACGGATCGAACGGGACGGGGAAACGCCTTTATCCTCCATGGAAGTTGCGCCGCTTGCGTAGATGTACCATTTGCCGTCTACTTTTGCGAGCTCGGGCGCATAGAGTTTGTGCTTGACTTCCGCATCCTCACCTGCCACATAGAGTTCCTTGCCCTCGGCGGTTGCCAGTTCGGACAGATGCTTTGCGCGGTAGAGGATCACGCGGTCGTTTTGCGGTGCGGAGTAGAGCGCGTAGTAGTAGCCGGTCTCGCTGTCATAGCGGATGCAGGGGTCGCCCGACTGCCCTGTGGTGCGGGCGGGGTTGGTGATGAGTTCGCCGATCTCGGTGTCGCTCTCGGTGAGGGCGGCGCTCGGCTTGTCCGTAACGTAGCTGTTGGCAAACCATTCACAAACGCGGCGGAGCAGCGTGGTGGTTGCGCCGTCGAGTGCGACCGAGTCGCCCGAGACGATCATAGCGGCTTTTTTGTCGCTGAGATCCTGTGTTGCCTTGGAGATCTCGCGGTTCGTCTTGCCGATGACGATCTCACCGCCGCTTTTCGCGGTGCTGTCGTCTACGATCGTAAGGGCTTTGCCGTATGCGGTTTCAATTGCGGTATTCAGCGTCTGGGCGGCTAAATTTTCGTTTGCGCCGGCATCTTTGGCTACAACGATCGTGCAGTCTGTGATGGATACGCCGCCGATGGTGAGACCTTCTGCGGCTGCCGTTATGTTCAGTACGTTTGCCATAGTTTCAGCCTCCACTGCTCCGGATTTGACCAGGCGGTCACAGAGCTTGTCGCCGCTCTTGACGGCGGCGGTGAGTGCGCGGCAGCAGATGATGAATGCATCGCCACGGGTAAAGTTTGTGTCGGGCGTCGCCGAGTCGAGCAGACCGACAGACTGTGCCAGTGTGTAGGGATCGCTCCATACGAAGTCGCCGCTGCCGTCGTTTTTATCCTCGTAGCCGAGCACGCGGAGCAGCAGGGTGAGAAATCCCGCGTCGTTCATCGCGGTATCGGGATCAAAGGTGGTTGCACTTCTGCCCGAGGTGATGCCGTTTGCATAGGCATAGCTGACATAGGGCACTGCCCATGCGGCAAGGTCGGTGAAGGCATTGTTGTTCGTTTCGGTGGTCGCGGTCTTTTCCGCACCGAGGAAGCGTATGATCTGTACGACCGACTGCGCGCGGGTGAGACTGCCGTTTACATCGAAGTTGACGCTGCCGTCGGCATTGCTGCCCACGCCTGCCAACAGTCCGAGCGAATGCAGCTTTTCGGCTGCCTGCTGTGCCTCGCTGTTTGGTGCGGGGGAGATCAACAGCTCCGCCGCAAAGGTCAGCGGCATCATGGAAAGCAACAGAAGCGCGGAAAGAATCAGTGCAGTTATCTTTTTCATATGCGTGTCTCCTTGTATTTGTGCATTCTAACTACATTTTACAATACTTTTTGCTCACCGTAAATACAAAATCCACATCTCCTTGTACAAAAAATAAAGCAAGAGACCGCCGAGAAGCGGTCTCTTGCCTGAAACTATTATTTGAATGCAACGGGCGCGCCCCAGATGAAGTCGTATGCGCAGACGGGAACATCGAATACGCTGAGTCCGATGTAGGCGGTGCCGCCCTTGGTGAAGCCGGTGGAGCCCGCTTTACCGATCACATCGCCCTTCTGGACGATGTCGCCGACCTTGACGCTGACCTCGCCGAGGTTGTGATACCAGCTGATCAGACCGTAGCCGTGGTCGATGGCGATCATCGTGCCCGAATATGCAGTCGTAGAGGTGTAGAGCACCTTACCGTGCATCACGGCATAGATGTCTGCGCCGTCCTTGGCATAGTATTCCACGCCGTCCAGACGGAAGGTTTCTTTCGTGGACTTGATCGTCTGATTACGTCCGTAGCCTGCCTTGACCGAGTAGCCGGTTTCGGAGGACTGGCTCACACCCGTGCCGAACGTGGAATTGTCCAGGTACATGGTGGAGAAATCGCCCGAGATGATCTGCTTTACAACGCTTGCGTAGGTGGCGAGCGTCTCGGTCGTGCGGGTGGCGTCTACGGTCGCCTTCGTCACGTCGTATACGTTGTTGCCGAACTTCTTTTCCGCGATGGTGAAGGACAGCTCATAGTTGATGCCCTCATAGCCGAGCGTGATCTTGTACTCGCCGGGTTCGGTATCGTATGCGGTAGGCAGGAACGCGTATGCGTTGTTGCCGTCGGCATAGAACTTGGGCGTGATCGGTTTGCCGTCGTGCGTGAGGGTAGGCGTTGCGGTGAAGGAGATCTTCTGCGGCTCCTTTACGCTGATCGCCGTGATCATGGCAACGTCGCCCGGTTCAAAGGCGAGGTAGCTGTTGCCCTCCGCCGCGTTCTCGGCAGAAAGTGCTAAGAAGAACTCGGTCTTTGCTTCTATGGTCAAAAGGAACTTGTAGTTTGCCGTGCCGCTGGACAGATGCTCCTCGTTGCCGAGCCATTCTGCCGTGGCTTCGATGGAGAGCGCGGTATGCTTTTTGGTATCGACCGCGCCTGCCAGTCCTGCATAGTCGCCGTCATACAACAGCTCGCCCACGGCGCTCTTGACGGTTACGGTAAAGGTTTCGGGCTCGCGGGAGAAGCTGAATTCCAGACCGCTCTTGCCGACATAGGAAACGGTGTCCTCTGTGGTCGCTGCAAGGGTAGAGCGAACGGCATTTTCACCGCTGGCGGTCTTATATGCCCACTCATACGAGGCAGGAACGAGCACATTCTCGCCGTTTTGCAGCGTGGGCAGGTATGCTTCCGCATACAGGCTCTGCGCGTATTTGGTCTCGAGGAACGCCGCGGCATCCTCTTCTCTTACCATGTAAGAAACGCCGTCGGGATCGAGGTAGTATACCGCGCTCGTATTCATCGAGAAGAAGTAGCGGTATTCGGTCGAGCGCTTGCCCTCGGTGTATGCGACCTTAAAATAGCTTGCACCCGAAAGAATATCGGGGGGAGACTGGAGCTTGATCGCGTTTGCATTGATGGTCTCAAACAGCTTTGCGATCTCGCTGTCGCTTCTTTCTGTATAGGTGATGCCCACGATGTCACTGATGACGATCTCGGTAGCGCTGTCCGAGGTGACGGGCTTTTTGTTGACGCTGATGTAATTTGCGATCGCAATATATGTGGGGACAAAGAGCAAAACGATCAAAAGTACGATCCACAGCTTGTTCTTTTTCATCACAGACCTCCCGAAAACGAGTATTTACAATTTGATTATAGCATGAATAGGAATGGATTTGTAGTATTTTTTGAAAAAATACGCAAATTCAGGCGTGTTTTTGCTGCTTCATCCAGATGCGCATGATGAGCTTGTGCGGCAGCAGCTTTACGCCGAGCACCTGGAGCTTTACCGGCAGACCGTGGATGGAGACATCCTTCTTCGGCTTGTACATATCCTTCATCGCGGTGGCGACGACGTCTTTTGCCTCGTAGAGGACGTTGTAATAGGTCACCGCGTCGGTGCAGTCGGTCTTCGAACGGTCGAAAAATTCGGTCTTGACCCAGCCGGGGCAGATCGCCATGACCTTGATGCCGCGCGGTTTCAGTTCGACGTTCAGTGCGCGGCTGTAGCTGAGGACAAACGCCTTGGTCGCGCCGTACACGCCGATGTAGGGGACCGGCTGAAACGAGGAGAGCGAGTCGAGCTGCAGTACATGCGCGCCCTTTTGCATGTAGGGCAGGGTGTATTCGGTCATGCGCACGAGCGCCTTGCAGTTGAGGTCGATCATCTCGCAGGAGACCTCGGGGTCGATCTCTTTATAGGTGCCGAATTTGCCGAAGCCCGAGCAGTTGACCAGCACCTTGACATCGGGCGCTTTTGCCGCGAGCAGTGCGCGGTAGGTGTGGAAGCTCTCTTCCTTTGTGAGGTCGAGCGCGATCGGCACCACGGGGGTTTGGACTTCGGTTTGCAGTGCTTCGAGGCGGTCGCGTCTGCGTGCGATCACCCAAATTTCGTCGTATTTGTTTTCCTGATCCAGCGCATAGACAAATTCTCTGCCCATGCCGCTGGATGCACCTGTCACAATGGCGATACCCATAGATGTAATCCTTTCATTATTCATTGTTCATTTATTATAATGTGGATCCTGTTGCGGGGATCTTGATCTTGCGGTATTTCTGCGGGTCGGGATAGATCGACTTTTCGGCTTCGTTTGCGTAGACGATCGTTGCCGAGCCTTTGAGCGTAAACAGGGTTACGCCGCCCGCGGTGCGGGTAGTCTTTTCGGGGATCAGCGCGCTCTTGATGGTGATCGCCTTATCCTGACTCGATACCAGGATAATATCCTTGGGGCTGTCCTCGAGGATGGCGGCGACGATGGGGGATGCGTCCGAGTAAACGCCCGAGAGCTTCTTGCGGCTGGAGCGGAACTGGTAATTGCCGAGGCTGATGCGCACGCCCTTGCCGTTTTCAAAAATGTAGATCATATTGTACTGTTCAAGATCGGGCGTGATCACTTTCATAAAGATGGGACGTTCACCGTCTGCCATGCCGAGCTTGGCGGGCAGAAAGTCGCCGAGTGCAGACGCCTTGACAGGGTCAAAGTCGCGCACGCGGGCGCGGTACATCTGCCGCTGATCGGTGATGAAGAGCAGCTCTGCGGTGTTGTCGCAGTCCTCGGTGAAGGCGACGCTGTCGCCCTCTTTGAGCTTTTGTTCATCACTGCCGCGCAGGGAGACCAGCGTGATCTTCTTGAAGTATCCTTCCTTGGTGAGCAGGATGCGCGCGTTGTAGTTCTCGAAGAAGTCCTCCGCCGTGGCAACTTCGATCTCGTCTGCCGAGATGAGCTGGGTCTTGCGCGGTTTTGCGTACTTCTTTTTGATCTCGGCGAGCTGCTTTGCGATCTCGGCTTTGAGTTTGAGCTCATCGGCGATCAGGTCTTCGAGTCGGGCAATGTCCTCCTGCAGCTGCTTGATCTCCTCGAGACGGTTGAGGATGTATTCTTTGTTGAGGTGGCGCAGCTTGATCTCGGCGATGTACTCCGCCTGGATCTCGTCGATGTGGAATGCTTCCATCAGGTTGGGGACGACCTCGCTCTCCTTGGCAGTGCTGCGCACGATGGCGACCGCCTTGTCGATGTCGAGCAGGATCTTGCCGAGTCCGAGCAGCAGATGCAGCTTGTCCCGCTTTTTGCCGAGTTCAAAGGTGAATTCACGCTTGACGCAGTTCGTACGGAAGCGGATCCACTCGGTCAGAATGCCCTTGATGCCGAGCTGGCGGGGCGCACCGTCGATGAGCACGTTGAAGTTGCAGTCGAAGGAATCTTCGAGCGGCGTGAGCTTGTAGAGCTTGGTCATCAGCTTGTCGGGGTCGGTGCCGCGGCGCAGGTCGATGGTGAGCTTGAAGCCCGAGAGGTCGATCTCGTCGCGCACGTCGATGATGTCCTTGATCTTGCCCGACTTGACCGCATCTGCGATCTTGCCCATGATCGCCTCGATCGAGGTGGAGTAGGGGATCTGCGTGATGTCGATGCAGTTTGCTTCCTTATCATAAGAATAGCGTGCGCGCAGTTTGATCGGCCCGCGTCCGGTCTCGTAGACCTGGCGCATCGCCTGCCGGTCGTAGATGATATACGCGCCGCCCGGGAAGTCGGGTCCCTTGACAAGGTCGAGTAGCGTGTCGGTGGTGGTGTTCGGATGGCGGAGCAGCGCGATGGTCGCGTCGCAGATCTCGCCGAGGTTGAACGAGCAGATATTGGACGCCATGCCGACCGCGATGCCCATGTTGGGGGAGACCAAAATGTTCGGGAAAGAGGTCGGGAGCAAGGCGGGCTCTTTCAGCGTGTTATCGTAGTTCGGCACCATATCGACCGCGTTTTTATCCACGCCGCCGAAGATCTCGGCGCAGAACGGGTCGAGCTTTGCCTCGGTGTAACGTGCGGCGGCAAACGCCATGTCGCGGCTGTACTGCTTACCGAAGCTTCCTTTGGAGTCTACGAACGGGTGGAGCAGGGACTCGTTGCCGCGCGTGAGACGCACCATGGTCTCATAGATCGCCGCGTCGCCGTGGGGATGCAGCTTCATCGTCGTACCGACGATGTTGGTGCTCTTGGTGCGGTTACCCGTCATCAGTCCCATGGTATACATGGTATACAGCAGTTTGCGGTGTACCGGCTTAAAGCCGTCAATTTCGGGGATGGCACGCGAGATGATAACGCTCATTGCATAGGGCATGTAGTTCGTCTCGATGACATCGGTGATCAGTTCGTGCCGTGCTTCCGCTTCAGGGAGTACCTGCGCGGGAGCAGACTGCTTTTTTGCTCTTGCCATGTTATGATTTATCCTTATCTTTTATTTTATAGAGGTATTCTCGTCCTTGGTTGCCGATATGCTCTACCGCGCCGACTGCCGAAAGCACATTCAGTGCGGTCTGCGCGGCTGCGCGCGGGCGTTTGATCGCCTTTGCGAAGTCACGGCTGGTAAAGGGGGAAGGGAGTCCTTCGGGGATAAGCTTTATAAAATCGTCCTTGCCGTCGATGAAAATTTCTTCTTCAATGGCGTTCGGGATGCGCTCGACAAGCTCCACGCCTTTGTGATTGCGGCGGCACTTTTGTACGGTGCGGCGGTGCTCGGTGACGTCGAGCAGGATGAAGTGGAAGTACAGATTCTCGCTGCCGAGCAGCATTTTGATCTTATACAGCTCTTTGAACGCGTCGTAGACGCTGCCGCGGCGGGGACTTTTCTTCTTCTCGGAGACTTCGCCGCTTTCGCTGTCGGTCACATGGTACCACCTTGTTTTTGCGATGGGAAACACCACCGTGACGGGGTATTCTTTTAGGAACGCTGCGAGCTTGTTTCGCAAACGGTTGAACGCGCGCGTCTGGATCTCGGTGATACAGCCGTCGCGCATGATGTCGGCGACATATCTGCCGACCGCTACCTCATGAAAGTCGTCGCAGGGTTCGAGATAGTATTTGAGCACCGAATGGAGCGTTTTTTCCGAGAGCGTGCCGATACTGCCGCTGTCAAAGGCGGTATTTTGCTTTGCGGCTGCGAGCGCGTTTGCAAAGCGGTTCACAGCGTAATGATGTTGTGCGCCGCGGCACGGATCATGCGATTATAGAGCGCGAGCGAAAGTCCGCTTTGCCTTGGCAGCGGGGCAAGGATCTTTTTGCAGCCCGTGCTGTCCGCCTCGCGCAGTGCGGCAAACAGGCGTTTCGCCTGCGTGCGCTCGTCGCTTTGTTTGCCGATGGCAATGACTTTGTGCGCGGGGAAAAGCGCCGCTTCTTCGTCAAAGACCAAAAGCAGCGTGTCGCCGTCTGCCGCCGTGCAGTAGGCAATGCGCTTTTCGTCGCTGCCGTCAAGCAGGTAGAGCGGCGCGGTCGGCGCGTAGTGGCGGTATTTCATGCCGGGGGAGAGGGGGCGCACGTTTTCGCTGAGCTGTTCGGTGACCGCCGCGGAGACCTCGACATTGTCAAACAGCGTGCGGAGCATGTCCAGCGTGATCGCACCGGGACGCAGCAGCGTCAGCTTGTCGCCTTCCACTTTGACGATGGTAGATTCGAGTCCGACGGTGCATTCGCCGCCGTCGAGGATCATGTCTACTTTGCCGTCCATATCAAAGCGCACATGCTCTGCCGAGGTGGGAGAGGGCTTGCCCGAGATGTTGGCGCTCGGTGCGGCGATCGGTACACCTGCCGACGCGATCATGCGCCTGGCGATCGGGTTTTCGGGGCAGCGGATGCCCACGCTGTCGAGTCCCCCCGTGACCGTCATCGGGATGCAGTCGCGCTTTGGCAGGATCACGGTGAGCGGACCGGGCATGAACGCCTTTGCCAGCCGTTTGTATGCGTCGCCGACCACGGCATACTTGTCCGCGTCGGCGGGATCTGCGATGTGTACGATCAGCGGGTTGTCGGACGGTCTGCCCTTGGCGGCGTAGATCTTTTTCGCCGCGTCGGCGTCCAGCGCGTCGGCGCCCAGCCCGTAGACCGTTTCGGTCGGAAACACGACAAGCCCGCCGCGACGGAGAATCTCTCCTGCCATGGCGAGCGATGCGTCGTTTATTTCATTTTGACCGATGAATAAGGTTTTCATTTCAGTTTTCTTCACCTTTTAACTTTTCGGCGGTGTCGGCGGTGATCAGTGCGTCGATCATTTCGTCGATGTTGCCGTTTAAGAAATTTTCGAGTGAGTAGAGTGTCAGACCGATACGGTGATCGGTGACGCGCCCCTGCGGATAGTTGTAGGTGCGGATACGCTCGCTGCGGTCGCCCGTGCCGACCTGGCTCTTGCGCGCCGAGGCGATCGCTTCGGTCTGCTTGGTCATTTCAATATCGTAGAGCTTGGTGCGCAGCATCTTCATCGCTTTGTCGCGGTTCTTGAACTGGCTGCGTTCTTCCTGGCACTCGACCACGATGCCCGTGGGCAGGTGGATGATGCGGATCGCCGACTCTGTCTTGTTGATGTGCTGACCGCCCGCGCCGCTCGACTTGCAGGTCTCGACCTTGAGGTCGGCGGGGTTGATCTCGATCTCGACATCCTCTGCTTCGGGCAGTACGGCGACGGTTGCTGTCGAGGTCTGGATGCGTCCCTGCGCCTCAGTCTCGGGTACGCGCTGTACGCGGTGTACGCCGCTCTCGAATTTCAGGCGGGAGTATGCACCCTCGCCCTCGACCATAAAGCTGACTTCCTTGTAGCCGCCAAGCTCGGTTTCGTTGGCGTTCATCAGCTCGGTCTTGAAGCCTGCGGCTGCCGCGTACATCGTGTACATGCGGTAGAGCACGGCGGCGAACAGGGCGGCTTCCTCGCCGCCCGCGCCCTGTCGGATCTCCACGATGACGTTTTTGTCATCGTTCGGGTCGCGGGGGAGCAGCAGGATCTTCAGCTCGTCCAGCAGGCGCGTGCAGTTCTCGCTCTCGGCGTCGAATTCCTCTGCCGCCATTTCGCGCAGTTCGCTTTCCACGCTCGAGTCGTCGCGCAGTTCCTTGGCGTCGTCACGCGCCTTTTCGGCGGTTTTGTACTCGCGGAATTTTTCAATGACGGGCAGCAGATTCTTGCGCTCCTTCATCAGCGCGGTAAACTCTTCCTGCCTGGTGAAAATTTCGGGGTCGGCAAGGCTTTCTTCTATTTTTTCAAATCGCTGTTCTGCTTTTTTCAGCTTGTCGATCATGGTGTGTGTTGTTCCTTTGTAGCTCTTGTGTTAATAGCCTCCCCTGTGTAAGGGGAGGTGCCGCCGGCGGGGTTCCCCGAAACGAGCTTGTCGAGTTTTGGGGATTCTCGCCAAACGGCGACGGAGGGGTTGTTCTGTGGAAAACAATCCCTCACCCGCTAACGCGGGAGCTCCCTTTACACAAGGGAGCCTTTTTTGAATCAGCTTTGTAAATTATCTGCAAAATGCCGCGAATGCTTCGTATGCGGCGTAGACGTCTACCTTGGCAACGACCTCGTAGGGCGCGTGCATCGAGATGACGGGCACGCCGACATCCAGCGTGTCGATATTGCGGTTGGCGATGTAGGCGGCAACGGTTCCTCCGCCGCCCTCGTCCACCTTGCCGAGCTCTGCCGACTGCCAAACCACGCCCGCACGGTCGAGCATGTTGCGGATCTTGCCGACGAATTCCGCCGATGCGTCCGAGGTGCTGCTCTTGCCGCGCGCGCCCGTGTATTTTGCCATGGCAACGCCCGAACCGAGGATGGCGCTGTTGCGCTTCTCGTATACGTCTGCGTAGTTCGGGTCAAAGGCGGCGGTAACGTCTGCGGACAGGCAGATGGAGTTGCCGCGTACCACGCGCGGATTTGCGCCGAGGTTCAGCGAGATCTCTTCCATGAGGTCGGTGAAGATCTGACTCTGCATACCCGTTACGCCGATGGAGCCGGTCTCCTCTTTGTCGGCAAGCACGCACATTACGGTGTGTGCGTCATCGGTAAGGTCGAGCAGGGCGCGCAGTGCGGGATATGCGCAGACGCGGTCGTCATGACCGTATGCGCCGATCAGTGCGCGGTCAAGACCGATGTCGCGCGCCTTTGCCGCGGGAACGAGGGACAGCTCCGCGCTGATAAAGTCGCTTTCGGTCACGCCGTATTTTTCGTTCAGGAGCTTGATGACATTTTTCTTGATGGCGTCGCTCTCCTCGTCGGCAAGGGGTGCCGAGCCGCAGAGAATATTGAGCGTTTCGCCCTTGACCGCGGTCGCGAGCGGCTCTTTTGCGTGATTGGATGCCAGGTGGGGCAGCAGATCGTTGATGTAGAAGATGGGATCGCTGTCGTCCTCGCCGATGTTGACATCGACGACGGTGTCATCCGCTTTGACGATCACGCCGTGCATGGCGAGCGGGATGGCGAGCCACTGATACTTGCGCAGACCGCCGTAGTAGTGCGTCTTGAGGAACGCCATGCCGTCCGACTCGTAGAGCGGAACCTGCTTCAGATCAATGCGGGGGGAGTCGATATGCGCCGCCGTGATGCGGATGCCGTCCTCGATCGCTTCGCTGCCGACCTTGACGAAATACACGCTCTTGCCGCGGTTGTTGAGATAGAATTTGTCGCCGACGGAAATCTTGTCGCCGATGGTATAGGGCTTGTAGCCGCATGCCTCTGCCTGGCGGATCGCCTCGGTTACGGCTTCGCGCTCGGTCTTGGCGTCGTCGAGAAACTGCATATAGCCTTTTGCAAAGGCAAAGGCGGCGTCTGTTTTTTCGGGTGCCTTCTCATAGGCGCTCTTTTTTGTGTACATGAGTTCTTCCATGTTAGCTTTCTCCTTCGGTCGTATCGTATAATTTTTCATATTTTTCCATTGCTTTGGCTACCCGCTCGACGTAGGCTGCGGTCTCGGCGATCGGGATCTCGGTCAGCCGTCCGCTCTCGCTTACCTTGCCGTCGCGGATCCAGCCGTCCACGCGGGAGGGGCCGCAGTTGTACGCGGCGAACGCCGTTTCCCACACGCCGAAGCGGTCATACAGCATAGAAAGGTAATAGATGCCGTAGCGGATGTTGGTCTCGGGGTCGTAGAGCATGCCGCTCTCGTAGTTGTCGCCTGTGAGCGAGCAGAGGTAGGTGAAGGTGTCGGGTATGATCTGCATCAGTCCCACGGCACCCGCCGCGGAGACGGCGGTCGAGTCAAAGCCGCTCTCGCATTTGATCACCGCGTAGCAAATATCTTCGGGGACGTTGTACGCGGCGGCATATTTTTCGACGAATTCGCTGTATTTTTTCGGATGGCTCGCAAGGTCGTATTTATTTTTGAGGTGCTGCGCAAACAGTCCGAGTGCGATCGACAGAATGGCGATCGACAGGACGGCGCAGACCGTTCGTATCGCTTTGTTCAATGGTGGTTCTCCTCCCACAGCAGTTGTTCAATGTGCGCGGCGGTCTCCTTTACGGCGTCCGCGCTGTCGTTCCAGAACGCATAGTCACAGCGATTTGCGTAAAAGGCGATCGGTTTTTGCGATCGGATGCGCAGCAGTGCCGCCTCGCGGTCGATGCCGTCGCGCGCGGTGATGCGCTGCACGCGTGTTTCTTCATCGCAGAGCACCGCGACCGTCAGATCGCAGAGCGTGTGCAGCCGCGCTTCGAGGAGCAGCGGTGCGTCGATGATAAGCCCTTTTGCATCTTCCGCTTTTAATTGCAGGATCCGCTTGACATATTCGCGGCAGACGTACTTATGCGTGATCATGTTGAGCTTCTCGAGTTTGCGACGGTTTTTCGCGCCGAAAACTTTGCTGCCGAGCACCTTTCGGTCGATCACACAGTCCCGTTCGATTTCCGCGCCGAAAGCGCGCACGAGCTCTTCACGCATCGGTGCGCTACTTTGCAACAGGTCGTGGTATATTGCATCCGCGTCCGCGTGGATGTAGCCAAGCTTTGCAAGCTCGGCAGACAAAAAGCCCTTGCCGCAGCCGCTCGGCCCCGTAACGCCTATGATCTTCATGCCGCTCTCCTTTGGTTCGATTTCTTTCCAGATATATATTATACAATATCTTTGTATATTTTGCAAGAGAAACAAAAAAGAGTACAAAAGATAAGGGAAAGCATCGGCGGATGAGGGGTAGGATGCGACGAAGGAGCATCCGTTACAAAAAATATAACGCCGCTGCGGCGGAAACCCCTCATCAGCGGTTTACCGCAAAGCGACCGCAGGTCGCTATGCTTCTTCCACGGGGAGAAACCTCTGTTACATCTAACCGAAACTTTTTTTGATGCCCTTTTATCGGCAGATGAAAAATCGGTAGTGGGATGTTCCGATCTTTGGCTTGACAATGTTTTCATTGTGTGCTATTATAAATTTGTTAAGTAACTTCGGAAAGGAATTGTACACCATGAACAAAAAAATACTTGCTTTTTTGTCTGTTTTGATCCTGGCGCTGTCGCTGCTTTCGCTTAGCGTATTCGCTGCAGACGGACAAACGGTTTATGTTGCCGACGGCGCGACCGGTGACGGTACGAGCGCGGCATCTCCGCTCGGCACTTTGACGGATGCTGCCGCAGCGCTCGGCGGTAAGGGCGGCACGATCGTCCTGTGCGGCGATCTGACTGTCAGCGCCAAGACGACCATCCCCG
The DNA here is from genome assembly GCA_017398595.1 of Clostridia bacterium. GTDB lineage: Bacteria > Bacillota > Clostridia > Oscillospirales > CAG-272 > UMGS902. Next base: position 180,067 of record JAFQFR010000056.1, on the reverse strand, counting down.
AGCAGAGCGGTGATCTTACCATCACTGCGCAAAACGGCGCCGCTCTTTTGATCAAGCAGCGTTTACAGTTTGCCAAGAACACCAATGACAATGTCATTACGATCGACCTGCCGATGCATGTTACGGCAAACTTTGCCTGCTACATGTTCGGCGGATTCAACAATATCGTCTTTACCGAAAATGTTACGGTCGAGCATGACGGCGGCGCGAACGCAAGCCTTAGTTTCTACGGCGGTGTACAGGCGGGGGAGGCAACGACCAATGCGGACTGCATCACCGAGCTGCCGTATTCGATCACGGTAAACGGCGGTACGTTCAACCACTTCGGCGGCGGTAATATGCGTCTCGGCATTGATAATTTTGTCGGCTCCATCGCCGCGCCCATCAGCATCACAATCGGCGGCGGTACTTTCGGCAAAGAGGGCACCTATTCCACGGACTCCAACAATAAAAATTACGACACATTCAGCGTTTCGGGCATGTCGATCCTTGCCGATGACGCGGAGCTGACCATCACGGGCGGTACCTTCCATGCGCCCGTCTATGTGCAGGGCGGAATCGGCGTCGTGATGTCCAAGGCATCCGAGAAATCCAAGACGACCGCTTCGGATAAGAAGTACTATGCGATCGACGGTGACATCACCGTAAACATCAGCGGCGGTACGTTTGGGGGCGGCGCGGTCGGCGCATACTATACGCAGGCGGCATATACGCAGGTCATGCGCGGCAACTATACGGTAAAACTCAGCGGTTCGCCCGATTTTACCGTAAAAACGCTCTTTGACGCGACGCAGGTCAAGGCATATGCGGGCAAGAGTGAGAAGGCTTCGATTACGTACCCCACGAGCCTGAAAAACATCGAAGTCAAGCGCTTTGACGTTGTCAACGGCGCCAAGAAAACCTACGAGGAGCCGCTGCGCGTTGCCTTTATCGGTGACAGTATCACCGAGGGTTATGCCATGTATGCAGCGCGCGTGGATCGCCTGACGCAGTCCTACCCTGCAAACTTCCTGAAGTATGCCGAGGCAGACGGCAGAGAAGTGATCGTCTCCAACTATGGCATCGGCTCGTCGGGCTTGGCCAAATCGTCCACCCGCTACTATAACAACATGCTGGCGTGGCCGATGGTCAGTGAGGAGACCGACGCGGATTATGTGTTCTTTGCACTCGGCACTAATGACGGTTCCGCCGCAGGCGGTGCAGGCGGCGCGCTGCAGCAGTATGAAACCAATCTGACCGAGATGGTAAAGTTTATGGGCGATCTGCCCGACACCGAAAAGGTATTTGTCACCAATGCGATCTACCGCAAGACCAGCACTACGGTGTCCGATATTCGCGTGAGTGCGGTCATCCATCCCATTCAGCAGCGCGTGGCAGAGAAGTTTGCTTCGGCGGAGCCGAACAAGTACGCATTTGTGGATATGTACGGCTTGACGCTGAGCGCGGCTGCGGATGAATCGCTTTTCCGCGATAACAACGGCAAGATCAACGAGCGTCTGCACCCGACACAGACCGGACTTGCACTCATGGGCAAAATTTGCTACGATGCAGCGTTCAAGGGTGTAACCAAGCCCGCGACCGACTATAAGCGCACGGACATCTATGTTTCTTCCAAGGGTAAGATCTTCGGTGCAGGCACCAAAGAGGATCCGACGAGCAGCCTGCCGGTTGCCTTTGACAAGATCGCACTCGGTTCGGAGGTAACGATCCATATCGACGGCACGTTTGCCTTTGACGGCAATATCTTCTTCCCGCTGACGGCAAGCAAGATCACGGTCGTTGGCGAGGGGAACAACGCGATGCTGGTCTGCGGCGGCGACTCCTTTAAGATCGGTACCGATATAAAGTTTGATAACATCACGCTCAGTTCTTCCAAGAGCAGCGGCACCTCCATTATGGCATGCTTTAACGATTTTGAACTGACCGAAACGGTAAAGACCAAGGGTACGTGGTCCTTCTACGCGGGTCACAATGTGTTCAGCGCTGTGGATCCTGCATCGACGTCTACTTTTGACACGGCAGAATCGGTTTCGTCTGATAACGACTGCACGATCATATTGAACGGCGGCACGTTCGTCAACTTCCTGCTCGGCAACCGTCGCTTTACCGGCGGTGCGCCGTTCGGTACGTACAGCGGCAATATGACGGCTGTCATCGGCAAGAACGTTTCGTTCACCGGCAGTCCCCAATACCGCGCGATCAACGGTCATAACTATGTGACCGGCAGCGTCCATGTTACTGTGTACAGCTGGGCGGCAGGGCAGACGCCGGCAGAATTTTGCCCTACCGGCACGATGACAAACGGCATTACGTACAATGCTGCAGCCAACACCGGCAAGACAACGATCGTCATCAGCGATCCTCCCGCGTCTGCAGGCGTAGAGCTCAAGATGACGGTGGGTAAGACCACTTATACCCTCAACGGCGAGACAAAGACCATGGACGTTGCGCCCATCATCATCAACAGCCGCACCATGCTTCCCGTTCGTTACGTAGCAGAAGCTCTCGGCGCTGAGATCGGCTGGGACGGCGCGACTTCGACCGCAACACTCAAGACCGCGGATACCGAGATCAAGATCACGGTTGGTGCGGACTCTGCGATCGTCAACGGCAAAGCTGTCAAGCTCGACTCTCCCGCGGTCATCGAGAAAGACCGCTCTTTCATGCCCGTACGTTTCGTAGCGGAGACACTCGGCGGCACGGTAGCATGGGACGGCGCAACTTCCACTGCGACCATTACAAAATAAGCTTCAAAAATCCACTTGCATCTCTGCGTGCGAGTGGATTTTTCATTGCAGGCAAGGCGGTGCACCGATCCACGGAGAGCAGGTAAAAAAAGCGTAACCGCGGCGACAATTTTTTTAAGTTGTTTTTGTTTTGCCGGCATGTTATTATAAAATTGCGAGATAAATTCTGAAAGGAATTGTGCATTATGAACAGAAAAATACTTACGATTTTGCAGCATTTGTTGCGGCATTTTCCCTGTGTTCCATGAGCGCATTTGCAGCGGAAGGGCAAACGGTTTACGTTGCCGACGGCGGCACGGGCGACGGCACGAGCGCGTCTTCCCCTGTCGGTACGATGTCCGCAGCGTTTTCCAAGCTGGGCAGCGCAGGCGGTACGATCACTCTGTGCGGCGAAGTTTCCGTATCCGCGGAGCTTTCGATCCCCGAGACCACGGGCGATCTGACGATCACGGCGGCTGCGGGCGGTTCGCTGAAGATCGGCGCCAATATAGCCCTGACGAAAAATACCAACAAAAATGTGGTCACATTCGATCTTCCCGTGACGCTGCTCGGCAGTAAAGAATACTGCATTTACGGTAACTACAACAGCATCACGTTCGGCAAAAACTTCACGGTGACTGCCCCGAGCGGTGCAATGCTGAGCTTTTACGGCGGATGCCTGAACGGCACGACCGACGGCATTACCACGCTGCCGTATGATATTGTGGTGGAAAACGGTACGTTCAACGTTTTCTCGGGCGGTAACCGCCGCACGAGTCCGGCACACAATATCGGTTCGATCGCGGCTCCGATCAGCATCACGATAAACGGCGGTACGTTCGGCAAGGTGGGTACCTATTCCACCGCTTCCAACAACAAAAACTATGACACGTTCAGCGTTTCGGGCATGTCGATTCTCGCCGATGACGCAACGCTGACCATCACAGGCGGTACGTTCAACTGCCCGATCTACGTTCGCGGCAGAATGGGCGCTGCAAACTGCGATGCCTCCGAAAAGTCCACGACTACCCTTTCGGATAGAAAATACTATGCGATGGACGGCGACATCACCGTAAACATCAGCGGCGGTACCTTCAAGGGCGGCGCGGTCAGTGCCTATTACACGCAGGCGGGCTATACGCAGGTCCTGCGCGGCAATTACACGGTCAATATCAGCGGCTCGCCTGTATTTACCGTAAAAACGCTCTTTGACGCAACGCAGGTCAAGGCATACGCGGGCAAGAGCGAAAAGGCGTCGATCACCTATCCCGCAGACCTTGCAAACATTGAGCTCAAGCGCTTTGACGTTGTCAACGGCGCGGCACAGACCTATGAAGAACCGCTGCGCGTTGTATTCCTCGGCGACAGCATCACTGAGGGCTATGCGGCTGCGGCAGCAGGTGTGGATCGCCTGACGCAGTCTTACCCCGCAAACTTCTTGAAGTTCGCTGAGACAGACGGCAGAGAAGTGATCGTTGCAAACTACGGTGTTGCCGGTTCGGGTGTGTGCGCATCGATCGTGCGTCCGTACGATAAAATGCTGGCATGGACACTCGCCAGTGAGGAGACCGATGCGGATTATGTGATCATTGCGATCGGTTCCAATGACAGCAGCATTGCCGGCGGTACAAACGGCGGTCTGCAGGAGTTTGAAGCCAACCTGACCAAGACCGCAAAGACGATGGGCGCACTGCCCGATACCGAAAAGGTATTTATCTCTTCCGCGATCTATCGCAGCTGCGCTGACTTTGTCCGTGACCTGCGCGTGAGCGCGGTCATTCATCCGCTCCAGCAGCGTGTGACCGAGAAGCTCGCGGCTGAGGAGCCGGGCAAATATGTCTTTGTGGATATGTACGGCTTTACCCTGCCGGCGGCAGAAGATGACTCACTCTTCCGCGACAAAAACGGCAATATCAACGAGAGATTGCACCCGACGCACACCGGTCTTACACTCATGGGCAAGAGCTTCTATGATGCCGTATTCAAGGGCATCACCGTACCTGCAAAAGACTATAAGAGAACGGATATTTATATTTCCGACAAGGGCAGCACCTTTGGTGCAGGTACCAAGGAAGATCCGTGCAGCAGCCTGCCGGTCGCGTTTGACAAGATCCCCTACGGCGAAGAGGTGACGATCCATATCGTTGGCACCTTCACCTTTAAGGGAAATGTCTTTATCCCGCTGACGCCGAGTAAGATCACGCTGGTCGGCGAAGGTAGCGATGCAACGCTCGTTTGCGGCGGCGATACGTTCAAGCTCGGCACCAATACAAAGATCGATAATCTTACCCTCCGATCCACGCACAGTGCGGACACCGGTATCTTCTGTTGCTTCAACAGCGTAGAGATCACCGACAGCGTCAAGATGGTCGGTTCGTGGTCGTTCTACGCGGGTTACAACGTGTGGGACCTTGTAGATCCTTCGACTTCGGCACAGTTTGACTCCGTGGCATCCGTTTCTTCGGATAAGGATTGCACCATTATTTTAAACGGTGGCACATTTGTGAACTTCATGCTCGGCAGCCGCCGTATCGCAGCGGTTGCTCCGTTCGGTACATACAGCGGCAACATGACGGCTGTGATCGGCAAGAATGTTTCGTTTACCGGCAGTCCCCGCTACCGTTCCGTCATGGGACACACCTATGTGACCGGTACGGCGAATGTCTGGGTGAACAGCTGGCCCGCGGGTGAGGAGATGAAGACCTTCCCGCTGCCCGGAACGATGACAGGCGGCATTACCTATAACGCCGCAGGACACACCGGTACGGTGAACATTTCCACCGAGGAAGCGCCCGCTGTGACCGCTGCGCCCCCTGCAGTGACCACTGCGGTCCCTGCTGAGACTACAAAAGCACCTGTGCAGGTGACCACAGCGCCCGCGGCGACAACGGTTGCTCCTGCCGAGACCACAAAAGCGCCTGTAGAAACGACAGTCGCTCCCATCGAAACCACAAAAGCACCTGCGAAAACGACTGCGGCATCCGTCGAAACCACAAAGGCACCCGTGCAAACGGTTGAAACGCCTGCGGATACAACCGCAGCACCCGTGACCACGACTGCTCCCGCGGCTGCGGCTCCTGCAAAGGGTACAAACGTCGGTCTGCTGGTCGGTATTGCGGCTGTGATCGCTGCCGCAGCGGCAGTTGCCGTTATCGTGATCAAGAAAAAGAAATAATTCCTTAACAGTTTCAAGTCCACCCGCATGGTGGGTGGACTTTTCACGTTTATCAGTTTCTGCGCATATCCTATAAGAGAAAGGATGTGTTTGTATGCTGGTGGAACGGCGATATAATCGGCAAAACGCGCTGGAGTATGCGCGCAGATGGGCGCTTTCGCGCAATCCGCTCTTTGTCAACTACACGGGGTTTGGCGGTGACTGCACCAATTTTGTTTCGCAATGCGTGTTTGCAGGGAGCTGTGAGATGAATTTTACGCCGGTATTCGGTTGGTACTACCTAAACGGCGACACGCGCACCGCGTCCTGGACGGGTGTGGAGTATTTTTACAACTTTATCGTGGATAACGCGGGTGTCGGTCCGTTTGCGACCGAGGTCAGACAGGCGAGCGTGGAGATCGGAGACGTGGTACAGCTCGCCAATGAAAACGGGGACTATTATCACACGCTGTTCGTCTGCGGCTTTGCGGATGACGGCGATATTTTAGTCGCCGCGCATTCGGACGATGCGCTCGACCGTCCGCTTTCGACCTACAATTACGCTGCGGCGCGCTTTTTGCATATCCTCGGCGTGCGGTTCGAGCTGTCCTTTACTTCCGGCGGCTGCTTTGCGGATCTGCTGAGCGGCACAGCGATTCGGGCGTAGTCTGTACAAAGCGGCAAATAATAATTTGCGTTTTTTATGGAAAATTCCTTTTTATTATGCTATAATATAAGCATTAACTCAAAAAAGGGACACAAATATGATCGATTTACTGGAAATGCATAAAATGTTTATCCGCGCGCACCTCGGAGAGGGGGATGTCGCGGTGGATTTTACGATGGGCAACGGCAACGACACCGAGTTTCTCTGCCGCACGGTCGGTGAGACCGGTAAGGTGTATGCCTTTGATATTCAGGCGGACGCGGTGGAGTCCACACGCGCGCGCCTTGAGGGCCGCGGCTTTCATAATTATACGCTGATCCACGACAGCCATGCCAATGTCGCGGAGTATATCCGCGAGCCCATCAAGGCGGGCATGTTCAACCTCGGCTATTTGCCGGGGCACGGACACCATGAGGTCACGACCAAGCGCGAAAGCACGCTTGCCGCAGTCAAAGGCGCGATCGCACTGCTGGACAAAGATGCGATCCTTTTGGTAGCGGTTTACCCCGGGCATGAAGAGGGCAGACTGGAGGGCGAGATGCTGGAGGAATATTTCTCCACGATCAGCCGCTATCAGCTCTGCGTGACCAAGGTCAAGATCGTCAATTCCCCGGCTTCGCCGTTCTTCTTCGTGGTAGAAACCAAATAAAGAGAGGACAAAAATGGGAAATACAACAAAATCGCAAAAGCGCGTTTCGGCAAAGAACACTGTCGCGACCTTTTTTATTGTATTTTTTGTGCTTGCGGCAGTGATCTGCGGCATGTTTGCGATGGATTTTTTCAGCGGTGAAAAGCACAGCGGCGTCACCTACACGATCGGAAAAACCGTATATACGCTCTCCGCGAAAGAAGCCTATGACGGCGATACGCTGCTGGTTTGCTTTGACGATATTGCCGCGCTCTGCGAGATGACCGAGACCGGTTCGGCACAGAGCCGCACGTTCTTCGCGGCAAATTCGGAGCAGAGCATTGCGATCGAGGCGGGCAGTCGGACGGCGCTGCTCAACGGCAGCAAGGTGGACATGCTTGCCAAGGCGAAGCTGCGCGACGGTAAGCTGTATGTGCCGCTTGCTTTTGTCGAGCAGTATATGAGCGGCATTGCGGTTTCGCACAGCACGGACAAAGGAGATGTGCAGGTCCTGCGCGGCGAATACAATGCCAGCACCAAGAACAATCCGCTCTATCAGGATACCGGCTTTACGGGCACTGCGGAGGCTCCGCTCGATCCGCCCGAGGGATCGCTCGATAAGGTCGCGCCGACATATTCGTTTGTGACCGACCTTTCGGCATATGAGCAGTATATGTGCCCCGAAGACACGGACGCATATCTGATCCTTGTCAATCGCTCTGCTACGATCGATGCCGGCTATGTCCCCGATAACCTTGTGGAGATCACCAATGTACGTCAGGATGGGCGCACCGAACGGATGGTCGAAACGGCAGAAAAGGCTCTGCAGGCGCTCTATATCGAGATGCGCGCCGCGGGATATACCGATGTTTCGGTCACCAGCGGCTATCGCTCCTACGAAAAGCAGGAGTACCTTTACAATCTCTATACCGAAAATGAGATGAAAGCGGGCATTTCCCGCGCCGAAGCGCAAAAGATCGTTGACACCTACTCGGCACAGGCAGGCACAAGCGAGCATCAGACGGGACTGTGCTGTGATATGCACAACCTTTCGAGCGCGTCGCAGCGCTTTGCCAACGAGGAGGCATATACCTGGCTGATCGAAAACTGCTACAAGTTCGGCTTTATCCTTCGTTTCCCCGAGGGAAAAGAGGATATTACGGGCTATAGCTTTGAACCGTGGCATTACCGTTTTGTCGGCAGATACCATGCAAGTGAGATGCATCGTCTCGATATGTGCCTGGAAGAATATATTGCATATCTCGGCGAAAACGAATAAAAATCATACCCCGGAAAGTGAGGAACGACGGTACGGTGCAAGACGCAAAGAGTTCTCCGACAAGCAAAGCAGACGGTCGGGACAAGCTCGAGTATATCTATAATGAATATTATGATCTGATGTTCCGCACGGTCTACAGTATCGTGCATGATGAAGAAGCTTCGGCGGATATTGTGCATGAGGTGATCTTAAAGCTCATTCATAATATCGACACCATTCGCCTGGACGGTACTTTCCCTGTGAAAAATTATGTTTTTCTCACGGCAAAGCATACGGCGATGGACTATCGACGGCAAAAGGAAAACGCCGGCGTTGTGGATCTGGACGATCCTGCGATGCAGGCAGAGGCGGAAAGCGAAAAAGCAATTCCCGCGAATGTGCTGACAAGCCGCGAAAAATATGACCATCTGGTGCGCTGCATTCGCTCGCTGCCCGATCTGTATCGGGATGTGTGTTATTTGAAATATGTCGGCGAGTTGAAAGAGCGGGAGATCGCAGAGACTTTGAACATCCCGGAACAGACGGTGGGTGTGCGCGTATTCCGCGGCAAACAGATCTTGCGTAAAAAGATTTCGGAGGAATCGGAAGATGAACAGTGAATGTTGTGAACTGCTGGAAGATGCAGTACTGAAGAGTGCTTTTCGCACGGCAATACAGGAAGAAATGGCAGCGGTGGAGCGGCTGGCGGTCACGGTGCGGTATCCCTCTGCGGCACAGCGCCGCGCCGAAGAGCGTGCTTTGCGCCGTGCGCTCGGTGAAAAAAGAAAGCATAGCCGGGTATCGCGTGCCGTTGCGATGATCGCGGCGGTTCTCGGTCTGTCCGTCGGACTTTTGATGGTGCAGCCGACTGTTCGTGCATCGGTAACAACTGCGTTTCTAACGTTCTTTGAGGATCATATGTCGATCACTTTCCGCGAGGAGCCAGCCGTGCAGTATGCGATCGGGGACTATACCATTACGTATATTCCGAATGATTATACGCTGACAGAAACCAATGACAGAGTATTCTCCTATTCGCAGACATACAAGAAGGGGGATTCCTATATCCGAATCGAGTATTGCGCTGCGGCAGGCGCGACATTCGCAGTGGATACCGAGCATGCATCGGTCAAGACTGTGCAGATCGGCGACCTGCAGGGATATTTGGTAAAATTTGAGGAAGGGGATTACTACAGCCTGCATTGGGGCTCCGAGAATTACGCGTTTACCATCAAGGGCACGATCACGGAAAAAGAGATCCTCAAAATCGCACGAGGCATTCAGACAAAATAAAAGAAGGCATCCGAAAGGATGCCTTTTGCTGTTGAAAAAACAAAGATTTTTCGACAGTCTCGATCAACGGCGAAGCCGTTGCATATCATCAATTTCGAAGAAATTGTATATCATCAAGGCGGTAGCCTTGGATATCATCATTGCGAAAGAGGATACAGCCTACGGCTGATGATATACGCCTTCGGCGATGATATGCACGCATACGCGCGATGATATACCATTGCTTTCGCAATGGATAAAAAAATCTCGTTCCGAAGAACGAGATTTTTTGGTGCGGATAAAAGGACTTGAACCTTCACCGAGTTGCCCCGACTAGAACCTGAATCTAGCGCGTCTGCCAATTCCGCCATATCCGCATATATCAGTTGTTCTTTCCCAAAAGATCGCAGGCATTGAGGATGGAAACCACGATGCCGCCGATGCAGTAGAGAAGAACAATCTGTTTCAAAATGTTGACCGCGATGCTGACTCCCGAGGGAAGATCGAATAAACCGACCAAAATCGAGACCGCAACAACGATCAAGGTATAAATAAGAGTGCTGAGAATAACTGCTTTTAAGTTCTTACCTTTAAAACTCAGGGGGAAAAACTTACGCATCTCAGCCCTCCGATTTTCAAATAAAGGCAAGCAAGAAGCTTGCCTTTGGTGCGAGAAACGGGACTTGAACCCGTACGGTGTAAACCACACGCCCCTCAAACGTGCGCGTCTGCCAGTTCCGCCACTCTCGCATATGCTTCGTGAGCACTTTTATATTATACGAATTGTGCGGGCAAATGTCAATACCTTTTTGCAAATTTCTTGAAAAAATTTATTTTTCACTTTTGTTGCTTTGATATGGCAACTATGATATAATAATTGCGGCGATGATCGCCTGCGTGTATTCGCTCGCGTTCCGCCGCATTATGAATTTGCCTTGAACTTCACCGTCGATTTTAGTAAAATGCGGCAAATTCGTTGAACTTATGATATAATATCTATATATGTAATTTTACAAACACCGATTTTGGGAGTGGAGATAGAGTATGTGCGGAATTGTCGGCTTCAGCGGACAACTGAAGTATAAGCAGGAGATCGTGAACAACATGATGGATCTGATGATCCATCGCGGACCGAACAGCGCGGGCAGCTATACCGACGCAGACATGGCGCTCGGATTTCGCCGTCTGTCGATCATCGACCTTGCAGACGGCTCGCAGCCGATGTACAACGAGGACAAGAGCCTTGTGCTGGTCTACAACGGCGAGATCTACAACTTTGCATCCCTGCGCGAGGAGCTGATCCTGGCAGGGCATACCTTCGTGACGCACTGCGACAGCGAAGTACTGCTGCACGGCTATGAGCAGTACGGCGGACGCGAGCTGGTCAAGAAGCTGCGCGGCATGTTCGCCTTTGTGATCTGGGATAAAAACGAGAAAAAGCTGTTCGGCGCACGCGACATGTTCGGCATCAAGCCGTTTTACTACACCACGACCAAAGAGGGCGAATTTATGTTCGCTTCCGAGATCAAGAGCATGCTTGCGCACCCGCATTTCGAGCGCGCAGTGAACAAAAATGCGCTCTTGCCCTACCTCACTTTCCAGTACAGCGCGACCGAGGAGACCTTCTTCGCCGGCGTCTACAAGCTGCCGCCCGCGCATTGCTTTGAGTGGAAGGACGGCGAGTTTACAAAGGAGCGCTATTGGGACGTCAACTTTGACGCAAAAGAGGGCACCCTCGAGGAATTTTCAAACGCGCTGGACGAGACCGTGCATGCTTCGGTCGCGGCGCATAAGATCAGCGACGTGCCCGTCGGATCCTTCCTGTCGGGCGGCGTGGATTCGAGCTACATCACCGCCTGCCTGATGCCCGACAAGACCTTTTCGGTCGGTTTTGAGAGCGATCAGAACAAATTCGACGAGACCAACGAGGCAGCAGAGCTGTCGAAACGTCTCGGCATCCGGAATATCCGCCGCATGATCACTGCGGACGAGTGCTTTGAGGCATTCCCGACCATCCAGTACCACATGGATGAGCCGCAGTCCAACCCCTCCAGCGTACCGCTGTACTTCCTCGCCGAGCTTGCCTCGCGTGATGTTACGGTCGTGCTGTCGGGCGAGGGCGCGGACGAGATTTTCGCAGGCTACGAGTGGTACGACGAAACGCCGATGATGCGCCGCTACAAGAAGATCCCGCAGCCGCTGCGCCTTGCCGCGGCAAAGGTCGCATCCGCGCTGCCGTACTTCAAGGGGCACGACTTTATCATCAAATCGAGCGGTCGCCCCGAGGATTATTTCATCGGACAGGCGAAGATCTTTTCCGAAAAAGAAGCCAAGGGCATCCTGCGCGACGAATACAAAAACGGCGAACGCGTGCGCGACATCACGGGCAACATTTATCGCCGCGTGCGGGAGCGTGACGAGCTGACCAAGAAGCAGTATCTCGATCTCATGCTTTGGCTGCCGGGCGACATCCTGCTCAAAGCCGATAAAATGAGCATGGCGCACTCGCTCGAGCTGCGCGTGCCGTTCCTCGACAAAGAGGTCATGAAGATGGCGGAGGATATTCCGTCGAAATACAAGATCACACCCGAAAATACCAAGTATGTGCTGCGCCACGCGGCAAACCGCACGCTGCCCGACGAGTGGGCAAACCGTGAGAAAAAAGGCTTCCCCGTGCCGATCCGTCTGTGGCTGCGCGAGGAAAAATATGTGCAGATCGTGCGCCGCTATTTTGAGAGCGCGTACGCATCCGAATTCTTCGACACCGACGCGCTGATCAAGCTGCTCGACGACCACGCAAGCGGCAAGGCGAACAACGCGCGCAAGATCTGGACGACGTTTACGTTCCTTGTCTGGTACAAGCGCTTCTTTATCGATTTTATTCTGCCGATTTATAATTAAATCAATCGAAAGTGGAGACTTTCGGGCAAAAAGAAAAGGAAAAGTATGGAAGATCTAAATATGAATGTGATTCCCGTTCTGATCGGCGCGGATCAGAACTGCTATAATGTGGCGCGCGCTTTTCACGAGCAGTATGGGCTCGTTTCGCACGCTATCGGCCGCTATGCCATCGGCATTACGCAGCATACGAGCATCGTAAAGTTCCACGCGGTGGAAAATCTCAACAGCGATGACACCTTTATGATGGCGATGGACGATTTCGCCAAGCAGCACGAGGGCGCAACGCTGATCGCGCTCGGCTGTACCGACGAATATGCCGCCATGCTCATTCGCCATCGCGAGGAGCTGGAAGATCGCTACATCATCCCCTATATCGACGAGCCGCTGATGGATAAACTCGTCGATAAGGCGGATTTCTACGAAATGTGCGAGAAATATGCGATAAAATATCCCAAGACGGTGGTGCTTTCGCAGCCGACGGCGGCAGCAGAGCTGACCGCAGACAAGCTCGGCTTCGCCTATCCGATCATCGTCAAGCCGTCGTCCAGCATCGACTACTGGCATCATCCCTTTGACGGCATGAAAAAGGTGTACACCGCCGAGAGCGCCGAAGAAGCGGCAAAGATCGTGGAGACGATCTACGATTCGGGGTATACAAAGCGCATTATTTTGCAGGACCGCATCCTCGGTTCGGATGCCAACATGCGCGTGCTGACCGCCTATGTCGGCAAGGATCACAAGGTCAAAATGATGTGTCTCGGACACGTTCTGCTCGAGGAGCACACGCCCAAAGGGCTGGGCAACCACGCGGCGATCATCACCGAGTACAATCCCGAGCTGACCGAAAAATTCCGCGCACTGCTCGAGGACATCGGCTATCGCGGATTTGCCAATTTCGATATTAAGTACGACGACCGCGACGGCAGTCTCAATGCCTTCGAGATCAATCTGCGGCAGGGAAGAAGCAACTACTATGTGACGTCGAGCGGCTGCAACATTGCAAAATATCTTGTCGAGGACTATGTGCTTTGCAAGGATATTCCGTTTTTTGAAGCGTCCGAGCCGCATTTTTGGCACTATGTGCCGCGCGGCGTAGTCTGGCGCCATGCCAACAAGGCGGCAGTGCGGCAGGCAAAGCAGCTTGTGCGCGCGAAGAAGGCTTCTTCGTCGATGTGGTACCGCTACGATGTGCTGCGCAACCCCATGCGCGTGCTGTATCTGATCGAACACGGACGCAGATTCTATAAAAAGTATAAGGTGTATTGCCCCGACCAGGGATAATGAAAATTTCGCACGCGTCATTCTGAGCGGTAGGGGAGGGGCTTGCTCCTCCCGTTTTGCGTGTACCTCCGCCCGAGATCCCTCGGCTGCACATCCCCACAAGATCCAAACGGCGGTGCCGTTTGCCCTGCGGGTTTCGACTACGGCACCACCACGCCGTCATCCTGAGTGGAGCGTAGCGAAATCGAACTTTTGCGTTAGCAAAAGCGCGAAGCGGGATCTCGTGGTGGTGCCTAATGCGACCGAAGGTCGCTATGCTCAATGATGACGGTGGGGGATGTTTCGCTCGGGATGACAAGGGCGGGGTTGTGCAACAGCAAACCTTTCCCTGTGATCCCCTCGAGATCCTTTGCTGCACCGCCCAACCGTGTCATTCTCGGGACATATGAAAAGGAGAACTTACCATGCTTTTATCCGCGCTTCTTCGTAAGGCGAAAATAGAATACAACGGCGCGGACTGCGAGGTTTCGCGCGTGATCTGCGACTCGCGCGCGGCAGAGTCGGGTGCGCTGTTTGTCTGCATCACGGGCTTTGCCAGCGACGGGCACGCCTACGCCGAGCGCGCGTATGCCCTCGGCTGCCGTGCGTTTCTTGCCGAAAAGCCGCTGGATCTGCCGCCCGACGCGGTCGTCGTATTGCAGGACAACACGCGCAAGGCGCTTGCCAAGGTCAGCGCCGCCTACTATGATTTTCCCGCCGAAAAACTCAAGGTCATCGGCATCACGGGCACCAAAGGCAAGACCACGATCTCGCTGATGCTGTCCCAGATCCTGTCGCAAAACGGCATCCCTGCGGGCTACATCGGTTCCAACGGCGTGGATTTCGGCGGCAATCACTACGACACGAAGAATACCACGCCCGAAAGTCTGGATCTGCACTACTATTTCGATCGCATGGTGCAGGCGGGTATGCAGGCGGTGGTGCTGGAAGTATCCTCGCAGGCGCTCTACCTCGACCGCGTATACGGCATCCCGTTTGCGGCGGTCGCGTTTACCAATCTTGCGCACGATCACATCGGCGGCATCGAGCATCCGACGTTTGAACACTATCGCGACGCGAAGAAGAAGTTATTTACCGAATATGACGCATCTTTTGCGGTGTACAACGCCGAGGACGCAAATTCGGCGTACATGCTGGACGGATGCACGGCGCTGTCGAACTCGTTCGGTCTGCACGCGGGGGATGTTTATTCGACCGAGATCGAGCCGTTTTTGGAGAGCGGTGTGCTCGGCATTTCGTTTACCGCGCACGCGCTGTCCGAGACCTGCAAGGTGCGGCTGCCGATGCCCGGCGAGTTCAGCGTGGCAAACGCGCTGTGCGCGATCGCGCTTGCGCGCCGTTTCGGCGTGAGCCTTGCCGAGAGTGCCGCGTCACTGGCACATATGGCGGCGGCAGGGCGCTTTGAGATCGTTCCCACACAGTTGCCCGCGGTATTTGTGATCGACTATGCACACAACGGATTCAGCATGACCAGTGCGCTGACCACGCTGCGCGCCTATGCGCCGAAGCGCTTGTGGTGCGTGACGGGTTCGGTCGGCGGGCGCACGCAGAGTCGCCGTGCCGAGATCGGCGAGGCGGTCAGTCTGCATGCCGACATGGCGGTGCTCACGGCGGACAATCCCGATTTTGAGGATCCGCTGGCGATCTGCGAGGAGATCCATGCTGCATTTGCGCGTGACATTCCGTGCGAGTGCATTGCGGACCGCGCCGAAGCGATCCGCTATGTCGTGGAAAATGTGCGCGAGGGCGACATTGTGCTGCTGGCGGGCAAGGGGCATGAAAAATACCAGCTGATTCGCGGCGGCAATCTGCCGTTCTCCGAGCGGGCGCTGATTGAAAAATATGCCATGAAAGCCGCGGCGGAGCTTGTGTGAAGTGAATAGGAAATAGAAGAATAATGCGGGGAAAACTTTTTGTAAAAAGTTTTCCCCGCACCCTTTTCAAAAACTTTTGAAACAAAAAAGGCTTCTCCCAAGGGAGAAGCTCCCGCGAAGCGGGTGATGAGGGGCATGCAACAAATCTAATGATGTGCTTCAAACAATAAAAACACCGACAGATGCAACTGTCGGTGTTTTTATTTATGCATATCATCGGTCAACCCGAAGATGTAATCGGTTGAGGTGTTATAAAGTTTCGCAAGTTTGATCACCATGGAACAGGGAATCTCGCGTTCGCCGCGTTCGTATCTGCTGTAAACGCGACGGTTGCATATTAAATAGTCGGCAACCTGCTGTTGTGTCAGGTCGTGATCGGCACGCAAATCAGAGAGCCTTTTGAAATACATTAAAATCACCTCTTGACTTTAATGTTACCAAATGGTACCATGATATTGCATATTTGCCACCGAATGGTGGAAAAAGGAAAGGTAGAGGTTGATGATGAAAGAATGGTTATACGCTAATGATCTCGATGATGTGAGCAACCGTCCGGAACTTACGGTTTTTGGTCTGAACATACAGGGGATTCCACTCCTGGACTATATGCGTATGGCGTTGGATGTTTCCAAAAAAGGCGGGATGCGTTTGGAAATTGAAGAAAGCGAAGACAGATACCGTTTTGACTTCTATCTGCATGGGTCGGTAGTTATGGGTCGGCAGATCTCCGAGTGGTGTGATTTGATCGGCGGCAGCGAGTTGTTTGTCATGTCCGTGTGCAAAGACATGCCGCAAACCATTCGTGTATCCTGCTACCGTATGAAAGAAGAAAGGGAATAGTCCGAGGCTTGCGGGCGCTATTCTCCTGCGGCGTTAAATCCCCCGCTTGTCATCCCGAGCGAAGTCGAGGGATCTTGCGGGGAGATGCCTGCAAACGGGGGAACCCCTCATCCGTCACCGTTCGGTGACACCTTCCCCCCGAGGGGAAGGCATATTGCATCATCGTTACGGCAACGCACAAATTTGTAGGGCGCGACCTCCGGACGCGCCGTTTTGCACGACATCGAACCGAGGCTTACGGGTCGCCGAGGACGTCGACCCCTACGGCGTTAAATCCTCCGCCCGAGATCCCTCGACTTCGCTCGGGATGACAAGGGCGGGTTTTTGCGTTGGTGTGATGATTCCTCTACGATATGATCGCACTTTAACACCAAAAAACAGCAGTTCGTGTGAACTGCTGTTTTTGCTTCCTTTTAAACTGTGAGGTCTCTTCTTGCGATCTCGTCTGCGGCTTTGACGATGAAGTCGGCGACGGTCATATCGGTGGTCTCCTGCTTGCGGTTACGAACCGAAACGGTGCCGTTTGCAACCTCGTTGTCGCCAACGATGAGCATGTACGGGATCTTCTGCATTCTCGCGTCGCGGATCTTGTAGCCGATGGTCTCATTTCTGCCGTCTACCTCTACGCGCATATGGAGCGCTTCGAGCTTCTTCTGCAGCTCGTTTGCATACTCGAGGTGTGCATCGGTGATGGGCATGATGCGGATCTGCGTGGGCGCCATCCACAGCGGCAGTGCGCCCGCGTACTTCTCGAGGATCAGTGCGAGCGTGCGCTCATAGCAGCCGAGCGAGGTACGGTGAATGATGTACGGCGTCTTCTGCTGTCCGTCGCTGTCGGTGTATTCCATGCCGAACTTCTTAGCGAGCAGCATATCGATCTGGATGGTGATGAGCGTATCCTCTTTGCCGTGTACGTTCTTGATCTGGATGTCGAGCTTCGGGCCGTAGAATGCGGCTTCGTCGATACCGACCGAGTACTTCAGACCGATGTTGTCGAGGATCTGCTTCATGGTGCTCTGTGCCTCTTCCCACTGCTCGGGCGTGCCCTCGTACTTATCGGTACGCTTGGGATCCCACTGCGAGAAGCGGAAGGAGCAGTCTTCTTTCAGACCTACGGCTTCGAGCATGAACATAGCGAGGTCAAGGCATCCGCGGAATTCTTCCTCGAGCTGCTCGGGGCGCAGGATGTAGTGACCCTCGGAAATGGTGAACTGACGAACGCGGATCAGACCGTGCATCTCGCCCGAGTCCTCGTTGCGGAACAGGGTGGAAGTCTCGGTCAGACGCATCGGCAGGTCTCGGTAAGAGCGTTTTTTATTGAGGTAGACCTGATACTGGAACGGGCAGGTCATCGGGCGGAGCGCGAAGCACTCTTTTTCCTCATCATAAGGATCGCCGAGGATGAACATACCGTCAAGGTAGTGATCCCAGTGACCCGAAATGCGGTACAGGTCTCTCTTTGCCATCAGCGGCGTCTTGGTCAGAAGGCAGCCGCGGCGCTGTTCCTCGTCCTCAACGAAACGCTGCAGGAGCTGGATGGTGCGTGCGCCCTTGGGCAGCAGGATCGGCAGACCCTGTCCGACAGTGTCCACGGTGGTGAAATACTCAAGTTCGCGGCCGATCTTGTTGTGGTCGCGCTTCTTGGCTTCCTCGAGTGCTTCGAGGTGTGCGGTGAGCATTTCTTTCTTCGGGAATGCGGTGCCGTATACGCGCTTGAGCATCTTATTGTCACTGTTGCCTTCCCAGTATGCACCGGTACACTGCAGCAGCTTGAACGCCTTGATTGCGCCGGTTGCAAAGAGGTGCGGGCCTGCGCAAAGGTCAACGAAATCGCCCTGCTTGTAGAAGGAGATCTCCTCGCCCTCGGGTACGCGGTCGATCAGCAGTACCTTGTAGGGTTCGTCCTTTTCTTCCATCAGCTTCTTTGCCTCGTCGCGGGGCAGGGTGAAGCGTTCCATCTTGAGGTTTTCTTTGACGATCTTCTTCATTTCGCCCTCGATGGCAGTCAGCATTGTCGCGTCAAAGGAGAGCTCGCTGTCAAAGTCATAGTAAAAGCCGTTTGCGACCGAGGGACCGATGGTCAGCTTGGTCTCGGGGTACAGGCGCTTGACTGCCTGTGCCAGTACGTGGGATGCGGTGTGCCAGAAGGTCTTTTTGCCTTCCTCGTCCTCAAAGGTGTGCAGCGTTACATCGCAGTCTGCGGTAAGGGGCGTGGTCAGATCGACCACTTTGCCGTCTACGGTAGCGGCAAGCACCTCGCGGCTGATAATACCCGCAGCGGCTGCTGCGTCGTATACGCTCGTTCCATTTTCTACAGCGGCAACTTCGCCGCTCGAGAATTTAACCGAAATCATGTTGGTTTCCTCCTGAAAAGATTATATTTTGAATTTTATATTTGCTATTTTAGCGATCGGATTTTGATAGTCATAGATCGCGCGTTTGGGGCACATTTCCTGGCAGCAGTAGCAGCCGATGCATTTGCTGTAGTCGTAGACCGGCGGCTTGCCTTTCTTTTCAAAGTGCAGGGCACCGCCCGGTACGGGACAGCTCTTTACGCAGATGCCGCATTTGACGCAGAGATCTTTTTTGATCTTGGGACGGCGGCGGATCAGCTTCTTAAAGGGGCGCAGATATTTGATCTCGCCCTTATCCTCGGGTGCGCGGTAGACGTCGAAGGTCTTGTCGCCGTACTTGGCTTGCGCTTCGGGGACGGTGAGACTGCCGTCGGGCGTGACGACTTCAATCTTGGCAGCGTCACACTCGCCCACGCCGCGTGCACCGCCGATCACGTTGGTCGGTACAAGCGTCGGGTCGAGGTAGACCAGCGAGGCAAAAACGGTGTCGAGCGCGATCGGGTCGGTCGAGGCAAGGATCACGCCCATCTGTTTGGGCGTGCCCGACTGGGGACCGTTGCCCTCCATTGCCACAATGCCGTCCATCACATGCAGCCGCGCGGGCAGCATGCAGTTGAGGTCGGCGAGCATCTTGGCAAACTCCACCGAATTCGGAAATTTGACATGCGAAGCGCCCTTGTTGAGTCCGAACACGCAGCCGAACAGGTTCTTCTGCGCGCCCGTGATGCGCTCCAGCATGTGCGTTTTCATTTTGCAGATGTTGATGATGCCGTCCGCTTCCGGCACGGCATTGGCGAGGATGAACTCGTTTGCAACTTTTCCCCCCGCATAGGGGGTTCGTATGCCGCCCGAGAAGTCCGCGGCGGGAATGCCCAGCGCATCGGCAGCGGCGGCGATGCCGCACTCCTTGGCGTTGCCGTGCGGATCTCCGTGCCCGGGCGAGTCGCCGTAGGACAGGTGCGTATATCCGTGTGCGAGCAGGTATTTTGCCACGCCGCCGAACACGGCGGGATGCGTGGTGCATGCCTTCTCCACGGGCGTTTTTGCCAAGAGATTGGGCTTGAGCAGGAGTTTTTCTTCTTTATTTATAAGTGTCTCCACGCCGCCGATCAGATCGATCGCCGTTTCGACGGCTTTTTCCGCCTGCGCATAGTCTGTGCAGGGCACAAGGGCAACTTTGACCATAAAAACTCCTTTCTTGGAAAATGAAGAGTTGCGCAGCCATTATGGCTCCCTTGCCTAAAGGGAGCTGTCGCCGAACGGCGACTGAGGGATACGTTTTATATAAACAAACTGATTTTTATATTAGTTGGGTAAGGTCATATCCCACCACCGCAAACGCCCGAACCCCAAAAGCTCGCAGGGCTCGCTTTCGGGAACCCGGCGGCGGTCCCCCTCCCTTTAGGCAAGGGAGGCTTTTTGATGTCGCAACTTTTAAATAAAAATCCCCGACGGCATTTGCCGTCGGGGTGCAAAAATCTTTTTTGCACGGTTCCACCCGCGTTTTTCACTCATTGGGAAACGTAAATTGTCGCGGACTTGCACCGCAGGATGAAGTGGTACCCGTTCCTTTTTCCCGAAGAGCCTTGCAGCCGGTGAGCTCTCTCTCTGCGCGGTAATTGCAGAAACGGACATGTCTTTTCCTGTGTTATACATCTGTTATACACCGCAAAGACGGATTTGTCAAGCGGAATTTTTCGGTTTTTGCGCTTACAGCTGCGCCTTTTTGCGGCGGTTGTACTCCGAGCGCGGGTTGACGAACTCGCGCCAGTTGAGATCGCCGCGGTCGAGGGCACAGATCAGCACCTCGGCGGTGGCAATATTGGTGGCAACGGGCACATTGTGCACATCACACAGACGCAGGAGCTGATGCTCGCCCTCGTCGTATTCTGCCTTCGGCACGGTGTCGCGGAAGTAGAGCAGAACGTCTATTTCGTCGTAGGCAACGCGGGATGCAATCTGCTGCTCGCCGCCGGTCTCACCGGGGAGCAACTTTTCGATCGCAAGTCCGGTGGCTTCGGAAATGTATTTACCGGTCGTCTGCGTTGCGCAGAGATTATGCTTGGACAGAATGCCGCAGTAGGCAATACAAAACTGGGTCATCAGCTCTTTTTTGGTGTCGCTTGCGATGATCGCTATATCCATTGTTCTCCCATCCTTTACTATATAGATTGATATTGACAGTGTAATTATCGGAACAAGAATGTATCTCGCTTGATCCCCGAGAAGCCTTTCATCAGCGGGACATGCTCGCCGCAAAGGCGCTTTGCAATGTTGGTAAATGCGGTGCGGCAGTTGCTTTTTCCGCCGTCGAACACGCTTTTTCCCTGTTCACTGAGCAGCGAGAGACGCGCGTCCATGGGGATGATACCGAGCAGGGGAGTACGCGTACGGTCGATCATTTCAATAATGCCCGTGCGCTTTGCAAGGTTTTCTTTTTGCGTATCAAAGCCGTTGATAATGAGGTACTGCTCGTCCACTTTTTTCTCATCGAGGAGGATGCCGCTCTTTTCCGCGGCGCGGATCGCCGTCGGCGTCTGCGAGGAGACGATCAGTGCGGTGTCGCATGCGGGTGCGGAGATCGCAACCGATTCGTGTGCGCCGCCCGAGGTATCCACGAGGATAAAGTCAAATCCCAGCGTTTCCTCCAATTTATCGAGCGCCGAAGCGAAGCTCTCTTCGGTGGCGTCTCCCTCATAGCGGAAGGGCGCACCGATAAAGGCAAGGTTCAGATGGTTTGGATGCAGGTGGACGACCGATGCGCAGTCGGCACGGCCGCCGGTCAGGTCGCAGATGTCGTAGATCAGATCGTCCTGCATGCCGAGCATGAGGTCCAGCGAACGGTTGCCGAGGTCAAAGTCGATGAGCAGCGTGCGCTTTCCCATAGCGGCAAGTGCCGTGGCAACGCCGATGCTGACCGTGGATTTTCCGACGCCGCCTTTACAGGAAGTTACGAGTATTCTGCTCAAGGTGCGTCACCTCCGACAAACGTTCAAAATAATTACATACTACAGAGACAGTATACCACATTTTTTTAGCGGCTGTCAATAAAAAAACCATCATTACTTAGGTACTTTTTACAGGAAAACAAATATAGAAGGCACGGAAGTACATATTTTGTTAAAATTTTTACAAAATTCCACACTGCTCTTGTAAATCGAAAAGTTTTAGTGTATAATATCTAAGATTAAAATTCTAAGGCAAAAGCGGAGGATTTCGTTTTGATCAAAGAGAGCATTGAAAAGATTATCGGGTATGATAAAGAGGTCGGCGAAGCGATCCGCCGAGAATATGAAAGACAGAAGAACGGCATCGAGCTGATCGCGTCCGAGAACGTCGTGTCCGACGCGGTCCTGCTGGCAGCAGGCTCGATCCTGACCAATAAATACGCAGAGGGCTATCCCGCGCATCGCTACTACGGCGGATGTCAGTGCGTGGACGTTGCGGAGAACCTCGCCATCGAGCGCGCAAAGAAGCTGTTCGGTGCAGAGCATGTCAATGTACAGCCGCACAGCGGTGCACAGGCGAATACCGCCGTGTATTTCGCACTGCTTGAGCACGGCGACACCGTCATGGGCATGAACCTTGCACACGGCGGTCACCTTACGCACGGCAGCCCGGTCAACTACTCGGGTAAGAGCTACAATTTTGTGCCTTATGGTGTAGATGCCGAGACCGGTCGCATCGACTACGACGAGTTTGAGAGACTGGCGAAGGAAAACAAGCCGAAGCTGATCGTCGCAGGTGCGTCGGCATATCCCCGCATCATTGATTTTGAGAGAATGGCAAAGGTCGCGCACGAAGTCGGCGCGCTCTTTATGGTCGATATGGCGCACATCGCGGGTCTGGTCGCAGCGGGTCTGCATCCCTCGCCCGTGCCGTATGCCGACATCGTGACCACCACGACACATAAGACGCTGCGCGGTCCGCGCGGCGGTATGATCCTCTGCCGCGAGGAGCTCGGCAAGGCAATCGA
Organism: Clostridia bacterium; assembly: GCA_017398595.1. Classification (GTDB taxonomy): domain Bacteria; phylum Bacillota; class Clostridia; order Oscillospirales; family CAG-272; genus UMGS902. The sequence continues at coordinate 157,136 of JAFQFR010000056.1, read as the reverse complement.
CAAGGCAATCTTCCCCGGTACGCAGGGCGGTCCGCTCATGCACATCATCGCCGCAAAGGCAGTTTGCTTCGGCGAGGCGCTGAAGCCCGAGTTCAAGGCATATCAGCAGCAGATCGTGGACAACGCGGCAGTGCTTGCCGAGACACTGGTTGCCGAGGGCTTTGACCTCGTTTCGGGCGGTACCGACAACCACCTCATGCTGCTCGACCTGCGCAGCATGGGCATCACGGGCAAGGAGCTCGAAGCAAGACTTGACAGCGTACACATCACCGCGAACAAGAACGCGATCCCGAACGACCCCGAAAAGCCGTTCGTCACCAGCGGCGTCCGCATCGGTACGCCCGCAGTGACCAGCCGCGGCATGGGTACCGAGGAGATGAAGGTCATCGGTCACCTGATCGGTCTGTGTGCAAAGGATTACGAGGCACAGGCGGACTACATTCGCGCCGAGGTTGCAAAGCTCTGCGAGAAGTTCCCGCTGTTTGACTGAGATGGATGCGTTTGCGCTTGCCAAAGCGCTGGTAGAGGCGTTTAAAGCGAAAAAACAGACACTTTGCTTTGCGGAGTCCTGCACGGGCGGACTTGCGGCAGCGGCAGTCGTGGCGGTCGCGGGAGCGTCCGAGATCTTCTACGGCGGCATCGTTTCCTATGACAGCTCGGTCAAGCAAAAGCTGCTCGGCGTTTCGCAGACGGTGCTCGACACGGTCGGTGCGGTCAGCGAAGAGTGCGCTTTGCAGATGGCAAAGGGCGCGCGCGCGGCGATCGGAACCGATATTGCCGTCAGCGTGACGGGGCTTGCCGGTCCCGGCGGCGGCAGCGCCGAAAAGCCTGTTGGCACGATCTATATCGGCATCGACAGCGCACGCGGAAGCCGCGTGCTGGATCTTTCGCTCGGCGATGCGGGTGACCGCACCGCGATCCGCGAGCGTGCGGTATACGAGATGCTTGCGGCGGCAATGGAAGAATTAAATCAAAAATAATTTGCGGCTATACAGATCAAAAAATAATTTGCAGCTATACAGAAAGGAAGAGTGTGGCTATGAAAGAATTTAAGAGAATCGGTATTCTGACCTCGGGCGGCGATGCGCCCGGTATGAACGCAGCGATCCGAAGCGTCGTTCGTACGGCAATTTCCCGCGGGGTAGAATGTATGGGCATTTACCGCGGCTACCGCGGACTGATCGAGGGCGACATCAAGCTGCTCGATATGCGTTCGGTTTCCAATATCATCAACCATGGCGGAACCGTGCTGTATTCCGACCGCTGCCCCGAGTTCAAGACCGAAGAGGGTATGCGCGAGGCGATCGCAAACTGCCGCCGCTTCGGCATTGACGGCATCGTTGCCATCGGCGGTGACGGTACTTTCCGCGGCGCGACCGACCTGACCGAGCACGGCATCCCCTGCGTTGCTCTGCCCGGCACGATCGACAACGATATTACCTCCACCGACTACTCCATCGGCTTTGATACGGCTGTCAACACCACCATCGAGATGGTAGACCGTCTGCGCGACACCTGCGAATCGCATGCAAGATGTAACGTCGTCGAGGTTATGGGCCGTGATGCGGGCGACATCGCGCTGGAGACCGCAATTGCAGTCGGTGCAAGCGCCGTTGCCATCAAGGAGATCCCCTTTGACGAAGCGGCAGTGCTCGAGGATCTGAGAATTTCCCGTGAGAAGGGCAAGAGAAACTTCATCATCGTCGTTTCGGAGGGCGTTCCCGGCTATGCAGAGCAGCTCACCAAGACCGTCGAGGAAAAGACCGGTATCGAGACGCGCTTTGCACGTTTCGCACACGTTGTCAGAGGCGGTTCCCCCACGCTGCGCGACAGAATGCTCGGCTCCCGCGTCGGTGCGTATGCGGTAGAGAGACTGCTGGAGGGCATGAGCAATCTGGTCATCTGCGAGCGCAAGGGCGAGATCGTTTCCATGGACATCGGTGAGGCACTCATCCTGGACCGCATGTACAAAGACAAGCTGAAAGACGGCGATCTTGAAAAATTTGCACCCGAAACCGTTGCTAACATGCGTGATTTCTGCAAGCAGAAATTCGACGCTTTCAAAAAGCTCTACGATCTCGCATACGAGATTTCGAGATAACAATATTTGCAAATTTGTTATTGACAAAAACCAAAATAGTGCTATAATGTATTAGCAAGAGGGCAAAGGTGTTCTAACCGTACACTTTTGTCCTTTAAACTTTCAACAGTAAGAAGGAATAATATGAGTAAGAAAAGGAAAATCATTTCTCTTGCCGTATGGCTGGGTCTTGTTTTCGCATCGCTCATAGGCGTGCTCTTGACGAATGGACTGGAAAGCCACGAATCCATCCGAGAGATCATGCGAGATGCGGTTTTGCATGAAAGCAATAAGATCAGCCTGTTTGGCATCATGGAAGTAAACCCCGCGGTGATCTCGGCGTTTACCGTCACGGGAATACTGCTCCTCTTTGCGCTGATCGTGCGGATCTTCGTCATCCCGAAATTTAAGCTCATTCCGGGAAAGTTCCAGCTTTTGCTGGAGCAGCTTGTGCAGTTCTTTGACGGACTGGCAAAGTCCAACAGCCCGCACCGCAACGGATTCCTCGGCGCGTATATTTTCGCCGCAGGCGTGTACATCTTCGTCGGCACGATCTTTGAGCTGTTTGGTCTGCAGGCAATGACCACGCACGGATTCCCGATGGCACTGCCCGCGCCGCTCTCGGATATTAACGCCGCGATCGCGCTCGGATGCATGTCATACATCATCATCCTGTCGGGCGGCATCGCCGGAAACGGCCTCAAGGGCGTGGGACAGACGCTGAAGGATTTCTCGCTGCCCATATCCATGAGCTTCCGTCTGTTCGGCGCACTGCTCAGCGGTCTGCTCGTCACCGAGCTTGTTTACTATTACACAAGCCTCAGTTTCGTTTTGCCCGTTGTCGTTGCCGTACTGTTTACACTGCTGCATGCTTTGATCCAAACCTACGTGTTGACCATGCTGACCTCGCTGTTCTACGGTGAGGTATCCGAGGTACACGAACCGAAACCCAAAAAGAAAAAAGCAGCCGCTAAAGCCAACTAATATTTTAAGGAGATATAAAAAATGAAAACCGTAAAGAATCTTACCAGATATTTTGTATTTGCACTCGTACTTACCATGCTTCTCGGCGCATTTTCCATCGGAATCGGCGCAGCGGAGGAAGCAGAAGCACTCGCTACCGTTACCGAAGCAGCCGCAGCCGCTGACAACTCCGCAGGCATGAAGGCACTTGCCGCAGCAGTTGCTGTCGGTCTTGCCGCAGCCGCAGGTGCGATCGGCATGGGCATGGCAATTGCAAAGTCGGTAGAGGGCATTTCCCGTCAGCCCGAGGCAGAGGGCAAGATCCGTACTTCGCTGATGCTCGGACTTGTATTCGTCGAGACCGCGATCATCTACGCGCTGATCATCGCCGTACTGATCATCTTCGTACTTTAATTTTGCTGTTTGCATAAAGGAAGGTGTAATCCATGGGAATACCGCTTAACATAGATTGGCAGCAGATCCTTCTGCATGTGTTCAACTTTGTGATCCTTGCGGGCGGCTTGTATTTTCTGCTCTACAGCCCGGTCAAGAAATTTATGGCAAAGAGAGACGAACACTACCGCAAGATGGACAGCGATGCAAATGAAAAGCTCGCGTCTGCGTCCGCTCTGGAGAAGGAAGCACAGGCGCGCCTGGATAACGTCGAGGACGAGATCAAGGCAAAGCGCGTGAAGGCAGAGGAAGAGCTGGATAAATATTCCGCTTTGCAGATGCAGGCGGCAAATGACAAGGCGGACAAGATCATCGCCGATGCCAAAAAGGCTGCTGACGAGGAGAGACAGACGATCCTCAGCGGCGCGGACCGCGACATCATCGACATGACGAAGTCGCTGGCGGCAAAAATGGTGCATGCAAGCACCGATGCAGCATTCGGACAGTTTCTCGATATAGCGGAAAGGGATGCGCAAAATGACAAATAATTCGGAAAAACGCACAGCTAAGCTTTTCAGTGCCACCGCTCCGAAAAAAGAATACCTGGACAGATTTGTCGCTTTCGTAAGAGGCAAGTACGGCGAGGATACCGCATTTGTGTGGGTCAAGGATGAGACGTTGGGCAAAGGCTTCCGCCTGGAAGTCGGTGCGCACATCTATGACTGGACCGAAAAAGGACTGCTTTCGCAGTTTGAAGCGCATATACGCGAAATGCGCCACACAAGCGACAGCTCGATCATTCCGCTTCTGCGCGACAGCGTGCAGAGCTGGACGCCGCAGATCCTTGCCGAGGAGATCGGCGAGGTGCTCACCGTAGGTGACGGCATTGCCACCGTTGCGGGACTGGAGCATGCGACTTACGGCGAGATCCTGCTCTTTGACTCGGGTATACGCGGCATGGTACAGCAGCTCGACCGCGACAAGATCGGTTGCATTCTGTTCGGCGACAGTGAGCTCGTCGTACAGGGCAGCGAGGTCAAGCGCACGGGCAAGACCGCGGGCATGCCCGTGGGCGACGCATTCGTCGGCAGAGTCATCGACGCGCTCGGCAACGCCATCGACGGCAGAGGCGCGATTCCGTTTACCGAATACCGCCCGATCGAAAATCCCGCGCCGAGCATCATCGACCGTCAGAGCGTCAATGAACCGATGGAGACGGGTATTCTGACCATCGACTCCATGTTCCCGATCGGTAAGGGACAGCGTGAGCTGATCATCGGCGACCGTCAGACGGGTAAGACCGCCATCGCGGTGGACGCCATCCTCAACCAGAAGGGTAAGAACGTCATCTGTATTTATGTGGCGATCGGACAAAAGGCAAGCTCGGTTTCGCAGCTTGTCGAGAACCTCACCATGCGCGGCGCGATGGACTACACCATCGTTGTTACCGCGGGTGCCAGTGATTCGGCTTCGCTGCAGTACATTGCTCCCTATGCGGGCTGCGCACTGGGTGAATATTTCATGGAAAAGGGCAGAGACGTACTGATCGTATACGACGACCTTTCCAAGCACGCCGTGGCATACCGTGCGCTCAGCCTGCTGCTCGAGCGTTCCCCCGGACGTGAGGCATACCCGGGTGACGTATTCTATCTGCATTCCAGACTGCTCGAGCGCGCAGCACACCTTTCGGACGCGCGCGGCGGCGGCAGCATGACGGCACTGCCCATTGTAGAAACGCAGGCGGGTGACGTTTCGGCGTACATCCCGACCAACATTATTTCGATCACCGACGGCCAGATCTTCCTCGAGAGCGGCCTGTTCTTCTCGGGACAGCGCCCCGCGGTCAATGTCGGACTTTCGGTATCCCGTGTCGGTTCCGCGGCACAGACCAAGGCGCTCAAATCCGCGGTCGGCACGCTGCGTCTCGACCTTTCGCAGTACCGCGAAATGGAAGTGTTCACGCAGTTCTCGAGTGATCTCGATGAGAACACGCAAAACAAGCTGACCTACGGTAAGGGACTGATGTACCTGCTGCGCCAGTCGCGGTATGAACCGCTGTCGCAGTTTGAACAGACGGTGCTTTTGGTCGTGGCACTCGGCCGCGTACTGCAGGACATTCCGTTTGAGCGGATCGACGCTTTCAGACGCGGATTTTTGGCACATATCGAGCGGACGGCACCCGAGTTGCATGCACTTGTCAAGCTCAATGCCAAGGTAGACGCCGATGTGAAAGAGCAGATCATAGACCTTGCAAAGCAATATAAAGAAAACGCCGGATTTTCAGGTGATATAGATGGCTAATGCTAAGGAAATAAAAGACCGCATAAACGGTATCAAGGAAACGCAGAAGATCACCAAGGCGATGTACCTGATCTCTTCTGCCAAAATGAGCAAGGCAAAGGCGGAGCTGGACAAGACCCGCCCGTATTTCAACGCGCTGCAGGGAGAGATCAAGCGGATCTTCCGCAAGGCGGGTGACGTCGAGAGCAAGTATTTTTATCCCGATGACGCGCCCGAGCATACCGACGGCACGTTTGCGTGCCTGGTCATTACGGCGGATAAGGGTCTTGCGGGTGCGTATAACCAGAACGTGATCAAAGCGGCAAACAGGCTGCTTGCCGAGCACCCGGATACCAAGCTCTTTGTGGTCGGCGAGTACGGCAGACATTATTTCTCGCAGAAGAACATCCCGATCGAGCGCAGCTTTTTGTACACGGCGCAGAATCCGACCATGCACAGAGCGCGAGAGATCTGCGATGTGCTGCTGTCCGAATTCCTTTCGGGCTCGGTGTCCAAGATCCTGTTGATCTACACCGACCTCAAAAACGGATTTGAGACCGAGAGCAAGTATGTGCGTCTGATCCCGTTCCACAAGGATCAGTTCCGCACGCCCGAGAACGAAAAGACGGTTGCCGTACCGTTTGAGTTTACGCCTTCGGTATCGGCAGTGCTCGACAGCATCATGCAAAGCTACATTTCGGGATACATTTACAGTGCCCTCGTCGATAGTTTTTGCAGCGAACAGCAGGCGAGAATGACGGCGATGGACGGTGCAAACCGAAATGCCGACAAGCTCCTCAAAGAGCTGTCGGTACAGTATAACAGAGTCAGACAGAGTGCGATCACGATGTCGATCACCGAGGTTTCCTCGGGCGCGCAGGCGCAGAGGAAAAAATCGCAAAATGGGGTATAGAAGATGCAAGCAGGAAAGATTGCAGCGGTCATGGGACCGGTCATAGATGTCGAATTTGAAAAGGGAACGCTCCCGAAGATCAATGAGGCGCTGACTTTGCAGATGAACGGTAAGACCTATGTTATGGAGGTAGAGGCGCATATCGGTGCCAATACCGTCAGATGCATTATGATGGCGGGCAGCGAGGGTATCGCGCGCGGCATGGAGGTCATGGCTACCGGCAGCGGCATCAGCGTCCCCGTGGGCAAATGCACCCTCGGCAGAATGTTCAACGCGCTGGGTGAGCCCATCGACGGAGAGGGCGAGATCTCCGCAGAAAACGAACGGCTCTGCATCCACAGAAAGGCGCCTGCCTTTGAGGAGCAGAAGTCGGTGGTGGAAATTCTGGAAACGGGCATTAAGGTCATCGACCTGCTCGAGCCGTATCCGAAGGGCGGAAAGATCGGTCTGTTCGGCGGCGCGGGCGTCGGTAAGACGGTTCTGATCCAGGAGCTGATCCACAACGTTGCCACCGAGCACGGCGGATATTCGGTATTCGCGGGCGTCGGCGAGCGCAGCCGTGAGGGCAACGACTTATTTTATGAAATGAAGGAAAGCGGCGTATCGGAAAAGACGGCGCTGGTTTTCGGACAGATGAACGAAACGCCCGGCGTGCGTATGCGCGTTGCACTTTCGGGTCTTACGATGGCGGAGTACTTCCGCGACCGTGAGCATAAGGATGTGCTTTTGTTCATCGACAACATTTTCCGTTTCGTACAGGCGGGCAGTGAGGTTTCGACTCTGCTTGGCAGAATGCCTTCCGCGGTCGGCTATCAGCCAACGCTTGCCAACGAGATGGGCGCTCTCCAGGAGCGTATCACCTCCACAAAGAACGGATCGGTCACCTCGGTGCAGGCGGTCTATGTCCCTGCCGATGACCTGACCGACCCCGCGCCCGCGACCACCTTCTCGCACCTGGATGCGACCACGGTCCTCAGCCGTAAGATCGCCGAGCAGGGTATTTATCCTGCGGTCGATCCGCTCGAATCCACCTCCCGTATTCTGGAGGCGTCGATCGTCGGCGAGGAGCATTACCGCATCGCAAGAAAGGTGCAGGAGACCCTGCAGAAGTACAACGAGCTGCAGGACATCATCGCTATCCTCGGTATGGAGGAGCTGAGCGACGCGGACAGACTCACGGTCATGCGCGCGCGTAAGATCCAGCGTTTCCTGGCGCAGCCGATGCACGTTGCCGAGAAGTTCTCGGGCGTGCCGGGCATCTATGTACCGCTGCACGAGACGGTCAAGAGCTTCGGCGCGATCATCAGCGGCGAGATGGATCAGTATCCCGAGGAGGCCTTCTTCAATGTCGGCACCGTGGATGATGTCATCAAGAAAGCGAGAACGCTATGAGCAGCTTTACACTCTCGTTTTTAGCGGCGGATCAGCCGTTTTACACGGGTGAGTGCACTTCGCTGGTCGTTCCCACCGTCGAGGGGCAGTACGGCATATTGGCGCACCATTCCAATACCATTGCCGCAGTCGTTCCGGGACTTTTGACCTTCACACTGCCGAGCGGCGAAACGCGCACGGCGGCGGTGTCGGAGGGCATGGTCAAGATCGAGAACAACGAGGTGCTCATCCTCGTGGACTCGGCGGAACGTCCCGAGGACATCGACATCAGCCGCGCACGGCGCGCTGCCGACGAGGCAAGAGAGCAGATCCTGCAGAAAAAGAGCATCATGGAATATCGTTCCGCGCATGCCTACCTCGCCCGCGCCCTCAACCGCATCAAGATCGGCACCGACCGCAAACGGTAAAAAAAGGCTGTCGAAAAACCAAGGTTTTTCGACAGGTACAAAAAAGCGCTTCCGAAGAAGCGCTTTTCGTTTTTTTGCTGCGAATTACTCCGCTTTGCCCTCTGCTGCCTTTTTCTTGTCGGCTGCGCTGACATCCACGCTGCGGATGGCGCTCTTGAGGAAGCGGATCTTGGTGCCTGCCTTGCTGGTCTCGATGGTAACGGTCTCGTCCTTGATCGAAACGATCTCGCCGATGATACCGCCGATGGTGGTGATCTCATCACCTACCGAAAGGTTGTCGCGCATATTCTGCGCTTCCTTTTCCTGCTTTTTCTGGGGACGGATCATCAGGAAGTAGAGTACTGCGAACATGACAACGAGCATGATGATGGATACGAGTCCGCTGCCGCTGTTGGTTGCACCGGTAGTTGCATCTAAGAAGAAATTAAGCATTTTGACCTCCATGCTTTTGAGATATTGATAACATTATACTATACCGCATAGGCAAATGCAAGTCTTTTTTTGCAGACCGCTCTTGCAATATATGCTGTGCTGTGGTATAATAAATGGCAGAATATGAAATATGATTCCGATATAGGAGATCCTATGACACAGATGAAACCTTCCGAGCGTGGCAATGCCTCTGCCTCGGAGCAGACATACATAAAGCCGCTCTCGCAGAAAAAGGCGGTTACCTACACGAAAACGGTCGCGCTGCTTGTGATCGTTCTTTTGTTGTCGCTCACCGTGCTGCTGGGCATGTTCGCCGTGATGCACTACCGCAGCAACGAAAATGCGAAGGCGATCGCCGCGCTTGAGTCGCAGCTTGCCGAGCAGCGCAAATGGAAAGAAATTGCCGAGGCGGCGGCGACAGCGATCCAGCCGATCGACGAGCCGAAGATCGACCATGCGGCAAGCACCGCGCAGACGCAGAGCATCACGAATATCAACAGCGGATATGCGATCCTGATCGACACGGCAAAAAACGAGGTCGTCGCTTCCAAAAACGGAAACGAGCGGATCTATCCCGCGTCGATGACCAAGGTGATGACGCTGATCGTGGCGGCAGAGCATATTACCGACCTCGACGAGCTGTTTACCTTTGATTATACCATTACCGACCCCGCGTATGAGGCGGGCGCAAGCGTTGCCGGCTTCCTTGCGGGCGAGAGCGTTTCCATGCGCGATATTCTCTACGGTGTGGCGCTGCCCTCGGGTGCGGATGCGACCACGGCGATTGCCATCAAGGTGGCGGGCTCGGAGGAAGTATTTGCCGAGCTGATGAACCGGAAGGCTGCCGACATGGGGCTGACGGATACGCATTTTGTGAATGCCAGCGGTCTGCACGACCGCGATCATTATTCCACGCCGCAGGAGATCGCCATCATTATGGAATATGCCATGCAGATCCCGCTGATCGCCGAGATCCTGTCTACCTATCAGTATACCACTGCGGCAACCGAGCAGCATCCGAACGGCATTCTGCTGACCAGTACGACCTTCAGTCGCATGTACGGTAACGAGGCGGGCAACTGTACCGTGATCGCGGGTAAGACCGGATACACGCCCGAGGCGGGACAGTGTCTGGTCTCGGTGGCAGAGACCCCGGACGGCGCACGGTACATACTGGTGACGGCATCCGCATCGGGAACGTATGCGCCGGTTTACGATGCGATCGACATTTACAAGAAATATCTGCCGCAGGCTTGACTGCCGGGGGCGGCAAGGTAAATCAGATGTAAAGGTTTGCACTGAAATTGATATTGCAAATTTGTTTATTTTTCTGTATTCTAAGAATAGGGAAAAACCAAACATATGCAACCTGCACAGAGCCCGTGGTTTTTGCCGCGGGCTCTTTTTGCTTTGCCGCGCTTAGGCGGTCAAGGCGAAGTGCTACCGCAAATTCAATTATTTCGGAGGGAAATATGAACAAAAGAATTCGCATATTGGCAGCCCTGCTTTCGGGATTGATGCTGGTTCCGATGGCGGCCTGCACCGGCACGACAACGCCGCCGGAGACATCGACGGATGCTTCGACGCCCGCAGTCACGACCGAAGAGCCTGTTGAGGAAGGGGTAACCGAATTGCTTTCGATCAAGGAGCTGAATACCAATAGTGAGCTCGGCAGCCATGCCGAGGACGATTATAAGACGGCTTCCATGGAGATCAACTTCCGTGAGACGGTCGATCTGCGTTCTTCCAACACGGGATTTAACTACTATGACAACGCATATTATCCCCGTGTCAAAAAGATCAACGATAATCTCTATCTTCTCCTCTTTATGTACGGCAACCTCGGTCCGCATCTCTACTGGGCGACCAGCACCGACTGTGTAAGATGGAATCCTCCGCAGATATTGTATAATAACAAAGATGCCGACAAGGTCATCACCTACACCGACGGACCGCTCGCGGGCACGACCGACCGCTATTGCGCGGTCAATGCGGATGCCTGCGTGCTGGATAACGGCGAGATCCTTTGCGTCTATGCCGTCCGTCCGAACAAAGGCTATCATGACTATCCCGACTACAGCGGTCTTTGGATGACCCGCGGCACGGTGAAAGGTGACAAAGGTCTGATCGAGTGGTCGGAGCCCGAGAAGATCTATACCGGACATGCATGGGAGCCTTACATCCGCCAGGATGACAGCGGTCAGGTCGAGATCTACTGGACCAGTATCGTTGCATACGCTACGATGTACGGCTTTGACGAGGAAAAGCGCTCGAGCTGTACCATGCTGATCACTTCCAACGACAGAGGTGAGACCTGGACGCCGGACATTCAGGCGGGCGATACGAACAACTATGTTGCCACCCGCGTATATCAGGAATCCATCGGCAGAAAGGTACCGTTCGGCGACTATACCGAGGCAGTACCGTATTTCACCGGACAGATGCCCTGCGTAACACAGCTCTACAACGGTAAGCTGATGATCTCGCTGGAGGCACATCATCTTGACCAGACCTTTGATGTTTCCTATGCGGTCAGTGAAGAGAACGGCGTATGGAAGGAGCTCGGACTTCTCGAAGAAGGTCCCGATACCTCTGTGCGCAGCAGCTTCGACGGTGCTTCGCCGTATCTGGCATGCTTCCCCTCGGGCGAGGTCTACATGACCTACGGCGACGAGAAGATCCTGAAGTATAAGCTCGGTGCTCCCGACGGCAGCGAGGTCGCAGAGGTCGGACAGCTTGCGGCTCCCGGTACCTTCGGCGTATGGGGTTCCTGCGAACTGCTCAGCAGCCACGAGATGCTGAATGTTGCACATAACAAGGTCGGTGAACTGTACGGTGTTCAGCTGACGCATTCCTATCTGAACCACCGTACCAATGCGCCGAAAGCCACCATCAAAGTGGACGGCTATACCGACGACTGGGAGGGCAATACCGATGCGCTCTTCGTCGGCAGCGATTCGCAGGCACAGATCACGCTGCGCACCGCACACGACGATGAGAATGTTTACTTCCTGATCTCCCGTCTGGACAGATGCCTGATGTCGGATGATACCACAACAATTCGTATCGCGGCGAGCGAAAAGACCTATTACCGCATCACGGTCAACATGGACGGCACCGCTACGCTCTCGTATGTTGAGGGCGGCTTTGCGAAGAAGCAGGATGTGGAGGTCGCATCGGTTGTCAAGGTGTTCGGAACCGTGGATGACAACAGCGATACCGACGAGGGTGCTGTTTTTGAGATCGCCGTGCCGAAGTCGGCTGTCGGTCTGAGCGGCAAGAGCGCTCTGCAGGTTCGTCCCGAGCTCGTCAATACCGACGGCGATACCAAGATCACCGATTCCTTGACGGGCGTTAACGCAAACAATACCACACTCTGGCCTTCGATCGTTTTGGACTGATTATTCTGAATATTCAAAAATCGCACCGTGAATACGGTGCGATTTTTGAATTTACGGCGGAAACGGGATATGCTACAATAAAAATATCCGCTCTCGCGCCGACTTTGGAAAATGGGCGCGATCGGAGAAAAGCGAAAACAAGATGAGGAGAATGTAGAATGGGAAAAAGCATACGTTTCTTAGCGGCGGCAAGTGCCGTTGTCATGGCGCTTGCGCTTGCCGCCTGCGATGGCAAAAAGCCCGACGAGACGACTGCGTCGGTCACGACAGCAGCACCGACCACGGCGGATACCCCCGTAACGACTGCGGCACCGAGTACGACCGAGACGTCGGTGACGACCGCGGTATCGGACACGACTGCGAAAGCGCCGGAAACCACAGCGCCGGAGGTTGCGACAGCACCCGCGACTACAACCGCATCTTCGGCTGTCACAACGGCTGCGTCTGCGGCTACGGAAGTAACTTCCGCGACAACGGCTCCCGCTGTAACGACCGCACAGACAGCAGCGAACGTGCCGAGCAGCGGCACGACGGAGCTGCTCTCCATCAAGGAGCTGAATACGAACAGCTCGGACGGCAGCCATGTAAAGGACGACTATAAAACCGCATCGCTCGAGATCAACTACCGCGAAACGGTGGATCTGCGCTCGGATAACACGGGTTCCGCCCGCTACGACAAGGCGTGGTACCCCCGCATCAAAAAGGTCAACGACGATCTGTATGTGATGTTCTTCATGTACGGTCAGTACGGTCAGCACTTGTATTGGACGACCAGTACCGATTCGCAGAACTGGAGCTCGCCGCAGGTATTCTGGAACTCGGCGGATCATAAGTTTACATACACCGACGGTTCGCTTACGGGTACCGAAGACCGCTATTACGCGGTGAATGCCGATGCCTGCGTGCTGGATAACGGCGAGATCCTCTGCGTATATTCGGTTCGCCCGAACAAGGGCTATCAGGAGTACACCGAGATGAGCGGTATCTGGATGCGCCGCGGCAAGGTAGACGCATACGGCAGGATCACCTGGTCGCTGGAGCAGAAGATCTATACCGGACAGTGCTGGGAGCCGTTCATCCGGCAGCGTCCCGACGGTCAGGTCGAGGTGTATTGGTCGAGCATCGTCGGTCATATCGAAAAGTACGGCTTTGACGAAGACAAGCGTTCGACTTGCACGACCATGATCGTTTCCAAGGATAACGGCAAGACCTGGACGCCCGACATTCAGCCGGGGGCAGAGAGCTATGTGGCGACGCGTATCTTCCAGCAGGCGATCGGCAATAAGGTGCCGCAAGGCAACTACACCGAGGCAGTGCCGTATTTCGGCGGTCAGATGCCTTCCGCCGTACAGCTTTACAACGGCAAAACGCTGTTGGCGGTCGAGGTGCAGGATCTGAAACTGGATTTCACGATCTCGCTGGCGACCAGCGAGGACGGCGGTGCATGGAAGGAGATCGGCTTCACCGGTACGGGCCCTTCCACCACGATGGCAAGCCTCTTTGACGGCGGCGCGCCGTATTTGGCGCGTTTCCCCTCGGGCGAGGTGTATCTGACCTACACAGACAGCTCGAAGCTGTACGGCAGAATGGTAAGTCCCGATGGCACCGAGGTCGATAAGAGCGCATTTTTGGCGGCAGACGGCGTGCGCGGCTCCTGGGGCTCGACCGAGATCGTCGGCAGCCATGAGGTCATCACCGCAGCGCAGAGCAAGGTCGGCGAAAAATACGGCATCCACCTCGTACATTCCTACCTCAACCACCGCATCAACGCGCCGAAAGCTGCGATCACGGCGGACGGCTGCACCGATGATTGGGCAGGCAATACCGACGCGCTCTTTATCGGCAGCGATACGCAGGCGCAGATCACGCTGCGCACCGCGCATGATGATGCAAATGTATACTTCCTGATTTCCCGTCTGGATACCTGTCTGACGAGCAAGGATCTTGTATCTGTGCAGATCGCGGACGGTGCAAAGAGCTATTATCAGGTTTTGATCAACATGGATGGTTCCGCCGCGATCACGAAGATCGGTACGACGTCCGAGACGGTCGCGACGGATCTCAAAGCGGCTGTCAAGGTGTTCGGAACCGTGGACAATACTGCCGATACCGACGAGGGCGCTGTCTTTGAGATCGCCGTTCCGAAGGCGCTGGTCGGTCTTGTCGGCAAGGATTCTTATGCCGTCAGACCCATGCTTGCCAACATGGATACCGGCACTGCCAAGATGGATACGCTGACAGGCGCAACGACAAACGAGACCGCGCGCTGGCCCTCTGTGGTTTTAGAGTGACCGAATACTGCAAGGTAAAAAATCGCACCGAAATGGTGCGATTTTTTTATGTTTCCATATGCGGCGATTTGTGCTATACTATGATAAAACACAGAAATGACGACGTGTTTTTGTGCGATTTGCAAAATGTGTACAGAGAGGTAGCGATACATATGAAAAAGTTTCCGATTTTGGCGGCGGCTGCGCTTGTATCCGTGCCGCTGCTGCTTATGGCTTGCAGCAAGAATCCCGATGCGCCCATCGCCGATACGGATCCCGCTGTGACAACGTCGGTCTCCGAGACTGCGACAGCATTTGTGACAGCCACATCGGCAACGACGATGCCCGCGACGACGGCAGCGCCCGAGACTGTAGCAGCGCCCGAGACGACGGCAGTGCCTGAAACAACCGCAGCGCCCGAGACAACCACAGTACCCGAGACGACGGCAGTGCCCGAGACGACGGCAGTGACCACCGTGACAACTGCGGCGACCACCACGACAACCACCGCCGCGACTACCGCCGCAACAACTGTAACTTCCGCCGTAACCACTGCGGTGACTACCGCGGCAACTTCCGCTGTGACAACCACGCCTGCTGTGACGACAACCTCGGCACCTGCAGAACCCTCGACGCCGACGGCACAGACGTCCGAGCTGCTTTCCATCAAGGCACTGAACACAAACAGTACCGTGGGCAGCCATGCCGAGGATGATTACAGGACTGCGTCCATGGAGATCAATTTCCGGGAGACGGTCGATCTGAATTCTGCCGTTACGGGATATACGCGGTATGACAACGCATATTATCCCCGCGTCAAAAAGATCAAGGACGATCTGTATCTGCTTCTCTATATGTACGGCAACCTTGGCCCGCACCTCTACTATGCGACCAGTACAGACGGCGTGAACTGGAAAGCGCCGCAGGTTTTGTATGACAACCGCACCGCCGACAAGGTCATCACCTATACCGACGGTTCGCTCGCGGGTACGACCGACCGCTATTGTGCAACGGGCGCGGATGCCTGCGTGCTGGATAACGGTGACATTCTCTGCGTCTATGCGGTCCGCCCGAACAAAGGTTATCACGATTACCCCGATTACAGCGGCCTTTGGATGCGCCGCGGCAAGGCAAATGCAAACGGCACGATCACCTGGGGTACGCCCGAGAAGATCTATACCGGTCATGCGTGGGAGCCCTATATCTGGCAGCGCGACAATGGGCAGATCGAGATCTACTGGACCAGTATCGTCGCATATGCAACGATGTACGGCTTTGATGTAGACAAGCGTTCGACCTGCACGACGATGATCGTCTCAAACGATAACGGATACACCTGGACGCCGAATATTCAGGCGGGCGACAAGAACAACTATGTTGCCACCCGCGTCTATCAGGAATACATCGGCAATAAGATCCCCTACGGCAACTATACGCAGTCGGTACCCTATTTCGGCGGGCAGATGCCGTGCGTGACCAAGCTCTATAACGGCAAGACCATGATCTCGCTGGAAGTGCAGCAGCTTGACCAGTCCTTCGACATCTCCTATGCGGTCAGCGAAGCGGACGGCGTGTGGAAGGAGCTGGGGCTCACCGAGGAAGGCCCCGACACGTCCGTGCGCAGCAGTTTTGACGGCGCATCGCCGTATCTTTCCTGCTTCCCCTCGGGCGAGGTCTACATGACCTACGGTTACAACAAGAATCTGATGTATAAGCTGGGCGCGCCCGACGGCAGCGAGGTCGCGGCAAAAGGCGAGCTTGCCGCCCCCGGTACTTACGGCGTATGGGGCTCCTGTGAGCTGCTCGGCAGCCATGAGATGCTTAACGTGGCGCACAACAAGATCGGAACGAAGTACGGCGTACAGCTGACACATGCGTACCTGAACCATCGCACCAATGCGCCGAAGACCGCTGTTACGGTGGATGGCTATACCGATGACTGGGCGGGCAACACGGATGCACTCTTTGTCGGCAGTCAGTCGCAGGCGCAGATCACGCTGCGCACCGCGCACGATGATGATAATGTGTATTTCCTCATTTCCCGCCTGGACTACGATGTTATGACAGGCGATACGGCAACTGTCTGCATCGCGGAGGATACCACTTCTTATTATCGCATCGTGATCGCCGCGGACGGCAGTACGACAGTCTCGTATGTCAAGGGAAAGACTTCCAAAAAGGTGTCTGCGGATGTGCAGGTCGCTGTCAAGCTGTTCGGCACGCTCAATGACGGTAGCGATACCGATGAGGGAATGCTCATAGAAGTTGCAGTGCCGAAGTCGGCAGTGGGACTTGCAGGGGCAGATTCTTTCCGCGTTAGCCCGGTTTTGGTCAATAAAGACCAGAGCGGCAGCACGGTCACGGATACCATGACGGTTTCCACGACGGATACGACCTATTGGCCCTCGGTCGTATTGGATTAAAGTAAGAAAAAACGCAACTTGTCCTTGGCAAGTTGCGTTTTTTGTTTCTTTATGGTATACTAAACTTATTAAATGAAAAACGGAGTCGGATATGCAAGCACTTACGAAAAAGTACGGTTTGTTTACCGCGATCGCCATGGTGGTCGGCATCGTGATCGGCAGCGGCGTATTCTTCAAGGCGCAGGACATTCTCGAAAAAACCGAAGGGGATCTTACCGTCAGTATCCTTGCGTGGATCTTCGGCGGCTTGATCATGCTCTTCTGTGTACTGGCATTTTCTATGATGGCGACACGGTATGAAAAGGTCAGCGGCATTGTGGATTATGCAGAAGCAACGGTCGGTAAGGATTACGGCTATTTTGTCGGCTGGTTCAATGCGGCGGTGTATCTGCCGTCTATGACAGGTGTGCTGGCTTGGGTATCCGCACGGTTTACGGTCGTGTTTTTAAACTCGGTGATCGAGAATTTTGCACAAGATCCGGTATTGGGGTCGGAATGCATGGTGATCACTCTCTTTTACATGGTCGGCAGCTATGCGCTCAATGCGCTTGCCCCAAAGCTTGCCGGCAGATTTCAGGTAACGGCTACGGTGATCAAACTGATCCCGCTGGTTTTAATGGGCGTTGTGGGCGTGATCGTTGGACTCGGCAGTGGGACGCTTCGCGAAAATTTTGCCGCCGTACAGCAGGTCGGCGGTGATGACCGCGCAGGACATTTTTTTGCCGCGCTGGTTTCTACGGCATTCGCTTATGAGGGATGGATCATCGCGACCGGCATTAACGCGGAGATCAAAAATGCAAAACGGAATCTGCCGATCGCCCTGACGTTCGGCTCGCTGACGATCATTGCCATTTGCGTGCTGTATAATATCGGCATCGCGGGAAGCGTCAGCATAGAAGCGCTCAGAGACAGCGGCGCGGCACTTGCGTTTACGCATTTGTTCGGCGACGGCTTTGGCGCGATTCTGAATCTGTTTGTTGTCATTTCCTGCCTCGGTACGCTCAACGGGCTGATGCTCGGCAGTACACGCACGATGTATGCGCTTGCGGTACGCGGACAGGGACCGAGACCCGAGGTGTTCTCCCGTGTGGATGAGACGACTGACATGCCGCAGAGCTCGGCAATTTCGGGTCTTCTGTTTTCGATGCTTTGGTTTTTCTATTTTTATGCCGCGAATCTTGCAAACTGGTGCGGACCGTATGGGTTTGACTCTTCCGAGCTTCCGATCGTTACGGTTTATATTTTCTATATGCCGATGTTTGTGCAGTTCATGCGCAAAAATAAGGATCTCGGTGTGGTGAAGCGGTTCGTTCTGCCGATCTTAGCCGTGCTTGGCAGTCTGTTTATGATCGTTGCGGCGGTCATAGCGCATGGCAAGGGCGTCGTATATTATTTGATCGTTTTTGCCGCGGTCATGGCGATCGGCGTGTATATCGAATATCGCAGAAGAAAAACGCATAAAAAATCGTCCTCGTGAGAGGACGATTTTTTATACGAAGAGATTCCACAGCCTTGTCAGCAGATCGAACACGATCGGCATGAAGATCGCGGGGAGCGTGTTGCCGACCTTGATCTTGGTGATGCCGAGCATGTTGACGCCGATGGCGAAGATCAGAATGGAGCCGGAGAAGGACATCTGCGAGATGACCGCGTCGGTCAGATACGGCTCGATGTATACGCCGAGCAGCGCGATTGCGCCCTGGTATACAAAGACGGGGATCGCCGAAAACATAACGCCGATGCCGAGCGTGGAGGCAAGCACCATGCCCGTGATGCAGTCGATGATGCCCTTGGCAACGAGGGTGGAGTTGTCGCCGCGGATGCCGTTGTCGAGTGCGCCGACCACTGCCATGGCACCGACTACAAAAATGAGGGATGCCGTGACCATGCCTTCGGCAAAGGTGGATCTTGCATCGCCCTTGACCAGCTTGCGCTGACAGAAAGCACCGAAGGTATCCAGCCGCTTTTCAATGTCGATCAGCTCGCCGATGATCGTGCCGAACACCATCGAGAGGATCATATTTAAGGTATCTTTTGTGCCGAACACGCCGTCCGAAAGTGTAAGCGTTGCGCTGACGGCGCCGCCGATGCCCACGAACATAACGATCAGTCCCACCGCCTGCAGCAGCGTGCTTTTCAGCCGCTCGGGCAGGATCTTTTTAAACAACATGCCGGCAA
The DNA here is from genome assembly GCA_017398595.1 of Clostridia bacterium. Lineage (GTDB taxonomy): Bacteria > Bacillota > Clostridia > Oscillospirales > CAG-272 > UMGS902. The sequence continues at coordinate 138,004 of JAFQFR010000056.1, read as the reverse complement.
GTGAGCCGACAATGACCAGTACGGCGTTGATAATGGTTCCCGAAAGTGCCATGGTTATGAACATTCCTTATGTATAAAGTAGTTTTGGATGCTTGCATCTTTTCTATTATAGCACATCACAGTGCCAAAGTAAAGGAAAAAACAGAAAAACAGGCAAAAATTGAAACTTGAAATTTCCAAAATTTCATTTTTCTGTGAAAAAACAGCCTTTTTCCGTGTGAAAAAGGACAAGATTGCAATGGAAAACTTGCTAAAATTTCAAAAAACTATTGCAAAATCCATGTAAAACCATTATAATAACAATATAATTGTTTTCAAAGGGAAAACGATCCAAGAGAAATTATTTTATACGGAGGAATCAACTATGAAGAAAATAGTTGCTCTGGTTCTCGCGGCACTGATGCTGGTAACGGTATTTGCAGCTTGCGGCGAAACCAAATCGGATGAAAAAGTAATTAAGATCGGCGTTTTCGAACCCGCATCGGGCGCAAACGGCGCAGGCGGTAAGCAGGAAACGCTCGGCATTAAGTATGCAAACGATGTATGCCCCACCGTTGAGATCAACGGCGAGACCTACAAGGTAGAACTGGTTCCGGTTGATAACCAGTCTGCTGACGATAAGGCTCCCACCGCGGCTGCTGAGCTCGTCGGTAAGAAGGTTTCCGTAGTGCTCGGCTCTTACGGCTCGGGTGTTTCGATCGCAGCTTCCGACACGTTCGCACAGGCAGGCATTCCCGCGATCGGCGTAACCTGCACCAACCCCAAGGTAACCGAGGGCAATACCCACTACTTCCGCATCTGCTTCCTCGATCCTTTCCAGGGCACCGTTCTTGCAAACTATGCATACAATGAACTGGGTTACAGAACCGCATACACGCTTGCCGAGACCGGTAACGAGTATGACCAGGGTCTTGTACACTACTTCACCGAGGCTTTCACGAAGCTCGGCGGTAAGGTAGAGAACGCTTCTTTCGTTAAGGACACCAGCGACTTCAACACGCTGCTCACCAACGCTGTCAACAGCAAGGCTGACGTTATTTTCGCTCCTACCTCTACGCAGTATGCACAGCTCATCATTGAGCAGGCTGCAGCAAAGGGCGTAAAGGCTACGCTGATGGCAGGCGATACTTGGGACTCCAACGTTATTCTTGCTGCTGCAAAGGGCAAGGATGTTGACGTACAGGTAACCACCTTCTATCAGGAGGGCGGTAATGCAGAATTCGATGCAGGCTTCAAGGCTTGGATTGAGGGCGACAGCCAGAACCTCACCGACAACGGCGGCGACAGCAATATCGCAGCAGTTTCGGCAATGGGTTACGATGCATATTTCGTAGCACTTGAGGCGATCAAGAAGGCAAACTCCACCAAGCCCGCAGACATCATGACTGCACTTTGGGATGTTGAGTACACCGGTGTTACCGGCGAGATCAAGTTTGACGATGTCAACGGTGATGCAGACAGAGTTTCTGCTTACATCAAGAAGGTCAACACCGAGACCGGTCTTTGGGACTTCGTCAAGGAGCAGGGCGTAAACTAATTACAACACATATACCTCGCAGGGAGGGCTTGACGGCAGACCGTCAAGCCCTTACCTTGATTTTTTAGGCTGTTCTGAAAGGGCAGGAAAATGCCCTTTCCGGCTTTTTCAAGTCAGCCTGAATGCAAAAAACAGTAAAGAGGAATTCTTATGAATATTACCATAGACCATATCTTAGCCGGCATTTCTGTCGGCGGTCAGTATGCGCTGATCGCGATCGGGTATACCATGGTATACGGCATTCTGCGCCTGATCAACTTTGCGCACGGCGATGTCTTCATGGCATCCGGTCTGATCATCGTATATCTTACCACCGCAATGCCTCTGCAATATGCCATCCCCATAGTTCTTCTTTTGACGGTAATGCTCGGCTTTCTCATCGAGCGTGCAGCCTATAAGCCGCTGCGTGCGGCGCCGCGTATGTCGGTCATGATCTCGGCGATCGGCGTGTCCTACCTGATCCAGAACCTTGCGCTGTACATCACCGGCGGTCTGCCGCAGACCTATCCCGCGATTCCGTGGATCTCGGATTCCATCACGATCTTCGGCGCAGTTACCAAGCGTGTTACCATCATCACGCCCATTCTTACGGCTATTCTGATCGTGCTTTTGGTTGCACTGATCCGCTATACCAAGATCGGTATGGCAATGCGCGCCGTTTCCAAGGATTTTGAGACTTCGCAGCTCATGGGCATCAAGATCAACCGCGTTATCAGTACCACGTTTGTCATCGGCTCGCTCTTGGCAGCGGTAGGTTCGCTCCTGTACTTTACCAGCTATCAGTCGGTCGTGCCCACCTCGGGTTCGATGCCCGGTCTGAAAGCGTTCGTTGCGGCGGTATTCGGCGGTATCGGTTCGATCCCCGGTGCGGTCATCGGCGCGTTCATTATTGGTATCTGTGAGAACCTCATCAAATCCAGCACCGACTTTTCCATTTTCTCGGACGCATTTACGTTTGCGCTGCTGATCGTTGTTCTCTGCGTCAGACCGACCGGTCTGTTCGGCGAGAAGTCGATCGATAAAGTATAAGGAGGGCAGTGACAATGAAATCGAAAACTATTTTCAAAGCCATTGACATTGTACTTCTCCTGGCAGCGTTCGGCGTGGCAATTGCTGTCGACCTGGTTATGCCGGTGGGACTTCCCGCGACCGTCCTCAAAAAGGGCGCGGTCTTTGCAGTGGTCGCTGTTTCCATGAACCTGCTCAACGGCTTTACCGGACTTTTCTCGCTCGGTCAGGCAGGCTTTATGCTGCTGGGCGCGTATACATATGCGATCTTTTCGATCCCGCTGGAGGCGCGCGCAAGCGTTTACTACATGCAGGATCATGTCGCAGGTTTCCTCAATGTGGTTGAACTTCCCGTAGTGGTTGCGATGATCGCAGCCGGTGCAGTGGCGGCGATCTTTGCATTCCTGATCGGTCTGCCGGTTTTGCGCCTCAAGAGCGACTATCTGGCGATCGCTACGCTCGGATTTGCCGAGATCGTAGGCGCTTTTGCAAAGTGGGAGATGCTCGGCCCGATCACCAACGCGCCGAACCCGCTGGTCAACTATCCGAAGTTCAGCAAGGTCACGACCTATTTTGTTGCCGCAGGCATTTGCATCGCGATCATCGCACTGCTCGTTCGTTCGACCTACGGCAGAGCCTTCAAGGCGATCCGCGATGATGAGATCGCGGCAGAGGCAATGGGCATCAACCTTGCCAAGCATAAGATGATCTCCTTTGTCACCAGCTCTTTCTTTGCAGGTGTCGGCGGTGCGATGCTTGCCATGTTCCAGTCCAAGGCACAGGCAAACTCCTTTAACACCGCGCTGACCTACGAGATCCTGCTGATCGTCGTTATCGGCGGTATCGGTTCGCTCAGCGGCTCGGTCATTGCAAGCTTCTTGTACATTGCTTGCTCCGAGTGGTGGCTACGCTTCCTTGATACGCCCGATGTGATCCCGGGGCTCACGCGCAACGGCTTCCGTCTCGTTGTATTCTCGGCGGTCATCATGGTCATCGTGCTCTTCTTCCGCCGCGGTCTTATGGGTGACAAGGAGTTCTCCACCGAGCGACTTGTCAAAGGATCGAAGCAGTTTGTCAAGGACATTCAGGATCGAAAAGCAAGAAAAGCAAAGGAGGTAAACTGAGATGCATAACCTTCTGAAGCTGGAAAATATTACGATGCAGTTCGGCGGCGTTGTCGCCGTCAACAACCTGTCGCTGGAGGTAAACGAGGGCGAGATCGTCTCGCTGATCGGCCCGAACGGTGCGGGTAAAACAACCGCGTTCAACGTGGTCACAGGCGTGTATGAGCCTACCAACGGCTGTGTAAGTTTTGAGGGCAAGGCGATCGTCGAGAGTTATCCCCGCGGCAAGATGCGCAAGACGTATGCGGGCGAGAACCGCGGCGCCTACCATAAGCGCATCGTAAAAACGCCGGATAAGATCACCAAGCTCGGCATTGCGCGCACTTTCCAGAACATTCGTCTGTTTAAGTCCATGACGGTGCTTGAAAACGTACTGGTTGCTATGCATATGCGCAGAAAGAGCAATCTGTTTACGGCGACGTTTATGCTCAATCGCAAGGAAGAAAAAGAGATGCGCCGCAAGGCGACCGAATTGCTCGACAAAGTGGGACTGCTGGATGTCAAGGATGAGCTTGCAACAAGCCTGCCGTACGGTAAGCAGCGCCGCCTGGAGATCGCGCGTGCACTTGCGACCGAGCCGAAGCTGCTTCTGCTCGACGAGCCTGCCGCAGGTATGAACCCGCAGGAGACCGACGAGCTGACCGCATTCATTCGCGAGATCCGCGACGAGTTCGGGCTGACGATCTTTATGATCGAGCACCACATGAATCTCGTTATGGATATTTCGGACAGGATCTACGTTATCGACTTCGGTAAACTGATCGCCAGCGGTGTTCCCGCCGAGATCCAGAACAATGAAGTCGTTATCAAAGCATATCTGGGGGTAAGTGAAGATGAGTAATATCCTGGAGATCAGAAACCTCAGTGTGTCCTACGGCGGAATTGAGGCGATCAAGAACATTTCCTTTGACGTAGAAGAAGGAAAGATCGTCACGCTGATCGGTTCCAACGGTGCGGGCAAGAGTTCCACGCTCCGCTCCATTGCCGGTATTGTCAAGGCGAAGCACGGCGAAGTGCTCTTTGAGGGCGAAAATATCCTCGGCATGTCGCCCGACCACATCGTGAAGCGCGGTGTCACGCTCGTTCCCGAGGGACGTCACGTGTTCCCGAACCTCACCGTTCTCGAAAATCTGAAGATCGGCGCCTATCTGCGCAAGGACAATATCACCGCCGATCTCGAAAACGTATATACGCTTTTCCCGCGACTCAAGGAGCGCTCCTGGCAGCTTGCGGGTACGCTTTCGGGCGGTGAACAGCAGATGCTTGCCGTCGGCCGTGCGCTGATGGCACGCCCAAAGCTGATCATGATGGATGAGCCTTCGCTCGGTCTTGCGCCGATCGTTGTGCAGGGAATTTTCGACATCATCCGCCAGATCAACGAGCAGGGCATCACCGTTCTGCTGATCGAGCAGAACGCAAATATGGCGCTCAAGGTTGCAGACAGTGCTTTCGTCATGCAGACCGGCGAGATCACGCTGAGCGGCACCGGTGCGGAGCTGCTCGAAAACGAGGAAGTCAAAGAAGCTTACCTCGGCAAAAAGAAATAAGAAACAAGCGGCAGCCGCGAGAAAATCGCGGCTGCTGTTTTGCTACGGTGGAACCGTTCTTGCAACATATTTTCCGAAAACCGTATTTTTTTATTGACATCGGGGCATTCTTGTGGTAAAATATTACGGTAATATTGGGATGTAGCCAAGTGGTAAGGCACCAGACTTTGACTCTGGCATTTCGCTGGTTCGAGCCCAGCCATCCCAGCCAAAAATCTCCTCGGACTTCAGTTCGGGGAGATTTTTACTTATTCACTTCTTACCTTTTCACTCTTACCTAAAATGGCGGGATTTTTGGCGAAGTAATAGGTAATAGTGAAGAGGGAAGAAGTATGGTAGCTTTTCGCCTTGGCGAAAAGCAATTTTTATTATATTGAAAAATTGTCGGATTGTTTGACAAGGTAACAGGGAAGATCGGAGAAGTTCCCCCTCATCTTAATACTTTTTTAATCACTTTATTTGCACAAAAACTCTTGCAAGCCTTTATGTTTTCGGCTATAATAAAAGTAGCTTTTCCGAAAGGCAGGGATCCGATATGATTATGGACAAGGGCAAAGGACAGACCACGCAGGTATTCAGCAAAGTCGATATGAACGACGACGGCACCAGAGCGATCCTGCTCGAGGTGTACAGAGCGCTGAGCGAAAAGGGGTATGATCCGATCAATCAGATCGTCGGCTACATCCTCTCCGAGGACCCGACCTACATCACCAACTACAACGGCGCGCGCGGTCTCATCCGCAAGATCGACAGAGACAAGCTGCTCAACACGCTTGTAAAGAATTATCTCGGAGTCGATTAAGCCGTGAAAATCTTCACTTTAGCACGCGCAGACGGGTTCCAAAATGCGGGAACCAGCGTTGCGCTGGGTATGTTCGACGGTGTACATATGGGACACCGCCGTATCATCACTGCGGCAAAAAATAAAAGCACCGAGCTTGGAATTTCGACTTCGGTGCTTCTTTTTTCGTCCTCGCCGCACGGCGCCGCCGAGCTTCTGCCGCTGTGTGACCGCCTGCACGAAATGGAAAAGCTGGGCGTACATTTCGCCTATGTATATGATTTTGAAGAATTGCGCGACAAAACGCCCGAGGCGTTTGTTTGCGAAGCGATCCGGGACACGGTGCATGCGCGCGCCGCGTTTGCGGGATATAATTATCACTTCGGCAAAGCCGCCGCGGGAGACTCGGATGCGCTCGTGCGGTTGTGCGCCGAAAACGGCATTGCCTGCGGCATTACCGAGCGGGTAGAAGCGCTGGGCGACGCGGTCAGCTCCAGCCGTATCCGCACATTGCTTGCTGCGGGAGACATCGAAACAGCGAACGCGCTGCTTACATATCCCTACTACCTGCGCGCCCCCGTGCTGCACGGCAAGGCGCTCGGCAGACAGATGGGACTGCCCACGATCAACCAAGCCTTCGGCGCCGCGCGCGCTCCCATGGCGCACGGCATCTACTATACCAAGACGATCATCGACGGACGCGCGTATCTGTCGGTGTCCAATGTCGGCGTGCGCCCGACGGTGGAGCATACCGAAAGCGTCAATCTCGAAACGCATATTCTCGATTTTGACGGTGATCTCTACGGCAAGACCGTGACGGTCGAGTTTTACGGCAAAGGACGCGGCGAGCGGCAGTTTGCCGACGTTGCCGAACTGCAGCAGGAGATCGCGCGCGACTGCGAGCGCGCAAGACAATATTTCCAAAAGTGAGAGGAGTGGCAAAGGTGCAGAAATTCCATACCGCCCGAAGGGGCATAGCGGCGTTGCTTATGCTTTTGCTGCTGACTCTTTTTACCATGACGGCTTTTGCGGATGAGACCATGCAGGGGCTCGAAGAGACTAGCGTGCCGCACAGCGAGAACGTCACGGCGGCGGCGGTCTACAATCTCGAAAACGACATGCTCGTGTACAGCCACAATGTCGATGCGGTGCTCCCCACGGCATCTTTCACCAAGATGATGACGGCTGTCTGTGCGTATGAGCTGCTGTCCGATCGCCTGGATGAGAAACTCACCGTGGAATACAGCATGATCAAGGATGCGACGGGCAACCAGGTCGGCTACTACGTCGGCGAGTCGGTCAGCGTGCGCGATATGTTCGGCGGACTGCTCCTGCGCGGGGCGAATGACAGTGCCTATCTGCTTTGCTACGCGGCAAAGGGGAGCGTGAGCGATTTTGTCGCCTACATGAATGAAAAGGCGCAGGCGCTCGGCATGGCTTCCACGGTGTATAAAAATCCGACCGGCATGGACGCCGAGGGTATGGTCACCAGTGCCGCCGACTCCATCACCATCGCAAAAGAGTTTTACGCGATCGAATTTTTGACCTCGCTTTCGGGTGCGGTGCAGTATTCGATGCCCGCGACCGAGCGCTCGGGCACGCGCATCATCTATAACCGCAATGCGCTGGTCTCCAAAGTCAGCGAGACGGGATATTTTGACAGCCGCATCCTCGGTATCAACGCGGGTTCGACCACGTCGGCGGGCTACTATGCCGCAAGCGCGGTCGCAAGCGAGGAGCTGCGGTATATCATTGTCGTGCTCGGCGGCAATGAAGTGAACGGCAAGAACGCCGCGTATCAGCTGACAAGCGAGCTTGCCACTTATGCACTGACGCAGTACGGCTACACCGAGGTCATCAAGACCACGGGCATCGTCTGTGAGGTGCCTGTCCGCCTTTCGACCGATGCGGATTATGTCACGTTGGTTCCCGCCGCGTCGCTGACGCTGTATCTGCCCGCTTCGGTGGATCCCAAGACCGATCTGACCTACAGTTACCGCCTCGAAAAAGAGACGCTGGATGCCCCTGTGACCGAGGGGCAGGTTGTTGGCACTTACTCCGTGTCGCGCGATGGGGAGATCCTCGGCAGTGTGGAACTGGTCACCAAAAATTCGCTCTCGAGAAGTGAGTTTCTGGTCGTGCTCGATCGGATCGAGCAGTTTACCACGAGTACGTTTTTCATTGTGACGGTGTTCGCCGCAGTGGTATTGACGATTCTGTATTTCATCATCGGTGCCATCGTGCGCGCATCGCGCCGACGCCGCGGGCATGTGCATACTCGCCGAATTCGGAGAAGATAAGATTGCAAAAAAGAAGTCGAACATGCGTTCGACTTCTTTTTTAATGCTTGCGGCGGCGTTTTTGCTCTTTAGCGCCGAGCAGTGCGCCTGCGGCGGCGACAAATGCACCGAGGGCGGCGAGGATGGCTTCTTTGACAAAGCTTGTGCCGCCGAATGCGACGGATGCCGCGATCACGAGCAAGAGCAGGATGCCCGAGGCGACAAGGCCCGAGACAAAGCGCTGCTCCGGAGCGAGCTTTGCACCGAGAAAACCGCAAAACAGCATGGAGAGGGCAAAGGCAATCTCGCCGTACAGGGTAAGGTTGGCGGTGGGATCCTCGCTGCGTCCGGCGACAAAAGCGAGCAGCAGGCAGCAAAGCAGGGCAAGCAAGAGTGTCACGCCGACGACCAGCGCCGTCCGCGCGGTCAGGGTGAGTTTTTCAAAGGCTTTCTTAGGCATAGTGCGCCTCCTTTTTTTGTACAATATATGCGGAGCGTGAGGACGGTATGCGTGAAAATGAAGGCGCAGAGTTCCCTCATCCGTCAAACGCGCCGCATCGCGTTTGCCCCCTTCCCCCGAGGGAAGGCTCAGGAAGCGGGGGATGCGGGGCTTTCACAGCGTTCTATCTTTTTTCTTTCCAAACTTCCCGAAAAATTTTTGTTTTCAATCATATAATCTTCACAATAGAAAGATATACTATAGTCACAGAGGCAAAGCAAGGCTTCTGCAACGTGCTTGCACAGCATACCGCGCCGTTTGCGCTGAAACGGCACGGGATGGGTAACGCGCAATATGCGTTACCCATCGGCGCAGACAACTTTTCAGTATGCTTTCATCCTGCATCGTCTTGATGCGTGTTTTTTCCTCCCAAGACAGAGCAGCCGGTATCGGCTGCTCTGTCTATTTCATTTCTTTACGATTTTTACTTGTCGAAAGGACAAAATTATGGTATCATTAAACTATTGTGAGAACTTAGAGGGTGAGGTGCCTGTTATGCTCAAAAAGCTGCTTTTGATCGTCAACCCGGTGGCGGGAAGAAAACGGCTGAAAAATATGCTGCTGGATGTGGTGCAGATCTTTGCGCGCGGCGGCTTTGCGACCACGGTGATGGTCACGGGGCGGCGCGGCGAGGCATCCGAATTCGCAGCGTGCGGCAGCGAATACGATTTGATCGTTTGCTGCGGCGGCGACGGCACGCTCAACGAGGTCATCAGCGGTATGCTGGATCACGGTGTGACCATTCCGCTCGGCTACATCCCCTGCGGCAGTACCAACGATTTTGCAGCCAGTATGGGCATTTCCTCGGACATCAAAAAGGCGGCGGAGTCGATCGCAAACGGACTCCCCCTGCCGCTCGACGTCGGCAAATTCGGCGACCGCCATTTCACCTACGTATCCTCGTTCGGCGCGTTTACCGCGACCTCGTATACGACGGCGCAGGACGTGAAAAATGTTCTCGGACACACTGCCTATGTGTTCGAGGGCATCAAGGATCTGCAGAGCATCAAGCCCTACCGCATGAAGTTCGTGTCGGGCGACGCGGTCTATGAGGGCGAATATGTGTTCGGTGCGATCGCAAACTCCACTTCGTTCGGCGGTATCGTCAAGCTGAAGAATGAGCTGGTCTCGCTCAACGACGGTCTGTTTGAAGTGCTGCTCATCAAGATGCCGAAAACGATCGCCGATCTCAATGTCATCATCAATTCGCTGACCACGAGCAACTTTGAAAACACACGCTTTGAATTTTTTAAGGCGTCGAAGCTCACCATCACCTCGGAGGAGCCGATCGCCTGGTCGCTGGACGGCGAATATATGCGCACCGAGGGCGAGGTTGCAATGTCCAACCTGCACGGTGTCATCAACTTTATCAAGTAAGAAAACAAGGAGCGCCCTATGGCAAAAACGTTAGCGGAATATCTGTATAAATACACCCCCTCGGCGCAGCGCTATGCCGACATTCTTGCTTCGGGCGTGATCGTGGCACCGCGCGTAGATCAGGAAAACCGCATGCTCGAGATCAAGGCGTCGTTCCCGACCATCGTGGACAAAAGGGAGCTCTATGCGCTCGAGGGGGAGATCATGGCGGCATATGCGCTGCATTCCATGCGCATTTTGCCGTGCTATCCCGCAGAGCAGTTTTCTAAAAGTTACATGCCCTCCGTGCTGCTCGAGACCGAGCGTGTCGGCACGGTGTCGAAGGGCTTTTTTAACTATGCGGATATACAGATAAACGGAGACCGTATCGCCATCGAGATCCCGTTCGGCATGGGCGGTATCGGGCTGCTCGAAACGGCGCAGACCGCCGCGGTCATTGCGGGCGTCATCAAGAGTGAGTTCGATCTCGACATGCATGTCGAGATCCGCGCAAGCCAGAATGCCGAGTATGTGGAGAGCATCCATCGCTCGGTGTTTGAAGAAGATCTGCGCCGCATGGATGCCAATGTTGCCACTGCGCTTGCGAACGATGCAAACCGCCGCCCCGAGAGTGCGGCGGCGCCTGCCGCACCCGTAGCTGAGCGCCTACCTATGGCGGATACGCTGACCAGGGAAGAAATGGGCAGCGAACAGGTCTCGGAGACGGTGTTTAAGAGCGGTTACATGACCTTTGACGTCAGCGAGGGCAAACAGATCCTCGGTGAGGAATTCGAGTTTGCAACGCCCACACCGATGCGCATGCTGCAGAAGGTCTCGGGTACGCAGCTCATCATGGGCAAGGTCTTTTCCATCGAGACCAAGGACACGCGCAAGGGTGACAAGACCACTATTACCATCGGCATCACCGATAAGGATTCTTCCATCTCGATGCGCGGTGTGTATCCGATCGAGGAGACCGGCTTTGTCGGCGAGATGAAGGTCGGCAAGTGCTATGCCGTGTATGGCAAGGTGCGCATGGATACCTTCTTTAACGAGCATGTCATGCGTCCGCTGCATATCGTGGAGATCAAGGAAGTGATGCGGCAGGACAACGCCGAGAAAAAGCGCGTGGAGCTGCATCTGCACAGCGTGATGTCGCAGATGGACGCGATCATCAACCCCGCCGAGCTGATCGCTACGGCAAAACGCTGGGGACATACGGCGGTCGCCATCACCGACCACGGCAACGTGCAGTCTTTCCCCGAAATGATGCTTGCCGCCGAAAAGCAGGGCGGTATCAAGGTCATTTACGGTATGGAGGCGTACTTCGTCGATGACACGGCGCGCGCCGTGTACGGCGAGAGCAAAGAGCCCTTGAACGGCGAGTTTGTCGTCTTTGATATTGAGACCACGGGACTTTCGGTCACGAGCTGCGCGATCACCGAGATCGGTGCGGTCAAGATCAAGGGCAGCGAGGTCATCGACCGCTTCAACATCATGGTCAACCCCGAGATGCCGATCCCCGAGAACATCGTGGAGCTGACGGGCATCACGGATGAAATGGTGGCGGATGCGCCTAAGATCGACGAGGCGCTGCCTAAATTCCTCGCATTCATCGGCGATCTGCCATTGATCGCGCACAATGCGAATTTTGATACCGGTTTTATTCGTGCGGCGGCGGAAAAGCTGAAACTGCCGTTTAAAAACGTCTACCTCGATACGGTCGCGCTGTCGCGCTATGCCAACCCCGAGCTGAAAAAGCACAAACTGGATATTCTTGCCGAGTATTACGGACTCGGCGACTTCAATCACCACCGCGCCTGCGACGACGCGGAGATGCTGGCGTGCATCTACTTCAAGATGTCCGAAAAGCTGATGAACGAGGGTATCGGCGACCTCGGACGCATCAACGAGGTCATGAGCGAGCGCGCCGACCCGCTGAAGCTTCGCACCTATCACCAAATTTTGCTGGTCAAGAACCAGACGGGACTGAAAAACCTCTACCGCCTGATCTCGGACAGCTATCTCAAATACTACAAGCGCAACCCCCGTATTCCCAAGACGCTGCTGCAGCAGTACCGCGAGGGTCTGATCGTCGGTTCTGCCTGCGAGGCGGGCGAGCTCTTCCGCGCGATCCTCGACGGGCGTTCGCAACAGGATATTGAGGAAATTGCAAACTTCTATGATTATCTCGAGATCCAGCCGATCTGCAACAATCGCTTCCTCATTGCCGAGGGCAAGGTGCGTGACGACGAGGGACTGCGCGACCTCAACCGCAAGGTGGTGGAGCTTGGCAAAAAGCTCGGTAAACCCGTCGTTGCGACCTGCGACGCGCACTTTTTGAATAAAGAAGATGAGATCTACCGCAAGATCCTGCTTGCGGGTATGAAATTTGCGGATGCGGACAAGGATGTCGGCATCTACTACCGCACCACCGAGGAAATGCTTGAGGAATTTGCCTACCTCGGCGAGGAGACCGCCTATGAGGTGGTTGTGGAAAATACGAATTTGATCAGCGACATGGTCGAGGAGATCCGCCCGATCCCGAAAGGCACCTACACGCCGAACATGGACGGCGCGGAGGAGGATCTGCAGCGCATGTGTTGGGAGCGCGCGCGCTCGCTCTACGGCGACGACCTACCCGAGATCGTGGAAAAGCGACTGGCAAAGGAGCTCGAGTCCATCATCAAGCACGGTTTCGCCGTGCTCTACATGATCGCGCAAAAGCTGGTTGCCTACAGCGAGAGCCAGGGGTATCTCGTCGGTTCGCGCGGTTCGGTCGGTTCGTCCTTCGTTGCTTCGATGGCGGGTATCTCCGAGGTCAACCCCTTGCCGCCCCACTATCGCTGTCTGAAATGCAAGCACAGTGAGTTCTTCACCGACGGTTCGGTCGGTTCGGGCTTTGACCTGCCCGATAAGAACTGCCCCGTCTGCGGCGAGCCCATGACGGGCGACGGACACGACATCCCGTTCGAGACCTTTCTCGGATTCTACGGCGACAAATCCCCCGATATTGACCTGAACTTCTCGGGCGATGTGCAGGGTAAGGTACATAAATACACCGAGGAACTGTTCGGCAGTGAAAACGTGTTCCGCGCGGGTACCATCGGTACGATGGCGTCCAAAACGGCGTTCGGCTTTGTCGCAAAGTACCTCGATGGCAAGGGCATTTCGCTCTGCCGCGCGGACATGGACCGCCTCGTCGAGGGCTGCGTCGGTGTCAAGCGCACCACGGGTCAGCATCCCGGCGGTATCATCGTTGTGCCCAAGGAGTACAGCGTATACGATTTTACCCCCGTGCAGCATCCCGCCGATGACCCGAATTCCAATATCGTTACCACGCACTTCCAGTTCTCGTATCTGCACGATACGATTTTGAAACTGGATGAGCTCGGACACGATATGCCGACCAAGTATAAGATGCTGGAAAGGTATACGAACACCAGCGTTATGGATGTGAAGATGAACGACCGCTCGGTGTACGAGCTGCTCGAATCGACCGAGCCGCTCGGCGTCACCCCCGAGGACATCGACTGCCCGATCGGCACGCTCGGTCTGCCTGAGCTCGGCACCCGCTTTGTACAGCAGGTTTTAGTCGAGGCAAAGCCGCGCAACTTCGCCGACCTGTTGCAGGTTTCGGGACTGACGCACGGCACCGACGTTTGGCTGGGCAATGCGCAGGACCTCATCCGCGACGGCATCTGTACGATTTCGCAGGTTGTGGGAACGCGTGACGGTATCATGCTCGACCTCATCCGCTATGGCCTTGACAACGGTCTTTCGTTTACGATCATGGAATCGGTGCGAAAGGGACGCGGACTGAAACCCGAGTGGGAGACCGAGATGCGTGCGCATGATGTGCCCGAGTGGTACATCGATTCCTGTAAAAAGATCAAATACATGTTCCCGAAGGCGCACGCCGCCGCATACGTTATGAGTGCGATCCGCCTTGCGTGGTATAAAATTTATTATCCCATGGAGTTTTACGCGGCGTTCTTCACGGTTGCGCCCGGCGGCTTTGACGGTGAGCTGGTCATGCGCGGACGCGGCGCCGTGACGGCGACCATCAATGAACTGAGTAAGAAAGAGGATGCAACGCAGAAGGACGCGGAAACGATTTCGGCAATGTCGCTGGCGCGCGAGGCGCTTGCCCGCGGCGTGCAGTTCCTGCCCGTTGATCTTTACAAGTCGGATGCTACGGCGTTCCTGCCCGAAAACGGCAAGATCCGTCTGCCCTTTGCGGCGCTCGGCGGACTCGGAGAGGGCGCGGCGCTCAAGATCGTGGAGTCGCGTGCCGACGGCGAGTTTTTCTCCATTGAGGAGCTGCGCGAGCGCGCCAAGCTCAACAAGAGCGTTATGGATATTCTCCAGCGCAACGGCGTCCTTAAAGACATGAGCGAGACGAATCAGTTTACGTTCTTTTGATTTGTTTGTTTCGTAAGAATCCCTCATCCGTCAAACGCGATATTCTCAAGATTTTATGTAGTATACTCGAAGGGAATCGCGTTTGCCACCTTCCCCCATGGGAAGGCTTGGAAAGCTCTATCTATAAGGCTTCCCTCGGGGTAGCGAAGCGGCGACACGGTAGTGAATGACAGTCCGGGGGACTGTCAGAGCCGTGGCGTGACCGAGCCGCAGCGAGACGCTGTCACCGTAGGTGACTGATGAGGGACTTCTTTTCGCCGCAACAATATCGTGCTGCCCAAGATCCCTCGGCTGACGCTCGGGATGACTGGGCAGGTTTGAGCAGAATGCTCAAAGAAGCGGTTGTTATCGCTATGCGTAATCCCCCGCTTGTCATCACTGAGCATAGCGACCTTCGGTCGCATTCCGCTAAAGCGGGAAGTCGAAGGATCTCGCGGGGAGATGTTTGTTCCTTCCCAAAACAACCATTTTTCTTTCCTGTTTCAGATTTTTTCAAAAAACAGTTTACAAATGCGGGATAATCGTATAAAATAGAAGAAAATACAGGACAATCGGAAAGGGTATTTTATGGCAGACAATACACAGCCGAAATACAAGCGCGTGCTGCTCAAGCTTTCGGGCGAGGCACTTGCAAAGGATGTTGACGGCATTTATAATCATGGTTTTATTGACGAGATCGCGCAGGTCGTGAAAAAGTGCGTGGACGATGGCGTTGAGATCGGCGTTGTTGTCGGCGCGGGCAACATCTGGCGCGGCAGACAGGGCGTGAACATGGATCGCGTGCGTGCCGACCACATGGGCATGCTGGCAACGGTGATCAACTCGCTGGCACTGCAGGACGCATTTGAGCGCGCAGGCGTTACCACAAGAGTAATGACCGCTGTGGAGATGAAGTCGATGGCAGAGCCCTACATACGCAATCGTGCGGTTCGCCACCTCGAAAAGGGCAGAGTGACCATTTTCGGATGCGGACTCGGCTCGCCCTATTTCTCCACCGATACCGCCGCAGTGCTTCGTGCGGCTGAGATCGGCGCAGACGTCGTACTCCTTGCCAAGAACATCGACGGTGTGTATACCGCCGACCCGCGCAAGGATGCAAGTGCAACCAAGATCGACGAGATCACCTATCAGGAGATCCTTTCCCGCGGACTTGCGGCGATGGATTCCACGGCAACTTCCTTCTGCATGGATAACCACATTCCGATTCTGGTGTTCGGTCTGGATAACCCCGACAACATTTACCGTGCTGTCATGGGTGAAGAGATCGGCACGATCGTAAAATAACTTTGAAAGGAACTTACAGACATGAGCTTCGATACCAAAGAATTTGAAGGCAAGATGACAAAGACTCTCGAGTCTCTCAAGATGAATCTGAATACCGTTCGCGCCGGCAAGGCAAACCCCGATGTACTCTCCCGCGTTATGGTGGACTACTGGGGCACACCCACGCCCATTGCACAGATGGCTGCCATTCAGGTACCCGATCCCCGCACGCTGGTGATCTCTCCCTGGGATGCGACTACGGTCAAGAATATTGAAAAGGCGATCCTTGCATCCGATATTGGCATCACGCCCCAAAACGACGGCAAGGTGATCCGTCTTTCCTTCCCGCAGCCGACCGAGGAGCGCCGCAAGGAGCTGACCAAGCAGGTCGCAAAGATGTGCGAAGAGGCAAAGGTAGCGATCCGCAATCTTCGCCGCGAAGCCAACGATAAGATCAAGGACATGAAGAAGAACGGCGAGCTGACCGAGGACGATGTCAAGATCAGCGACAAGAAGGTTCAGGATCTTACCGATAAATATACCAAAGAGGTAGATGTGATCGGCGCAGAGAAGAACAAGGAAATCATGGCAATTTGACGAAGATCAATTCTTTGAGCCGGGGCAAAACCCGGCTCAAACTATGTATTTGAACAGACGGAGAATAGTAAATGTTGATAAACGACGATCAATATCTTTCGATTGTCGAAAGTATTAAAAGCGAGATCCAAAATACCCGCTATAGAGCAGCCGTACATGTCAACCGTGAGTTGATTTTGCTTTACTATACTATCGGCGAAATTATCAATTCGCATAAGGCATGGGGAAACAAATTTATTGAGAACCTGGCAAGAGATATCAAATTGGCGTTTCCGCAGGCAACAGGATATTCCGTCCGTAATTTGAAATACATGTCAAAATTTGCGGCGTTATATCCGGATAAAGAATTTGTGCAACAGGTTGTTGCACAAATTCCGTGGGGACATAATGTGGTCTTGCTGGATAAGGTTCCGGATGCTGCTATGCGAAAATGGTACATTGAAAAATGTATCGAAAACGGCTGGTCGCGCAATGTGCTGGTGCACCAAATTGAAAGTGATCTGTATGCACGGCAGGCGATCGCCGAAAAAATTGCAAATTTCGAGGGGCGTTTGCCTTCTGCACAAAGCGAACTCGCCCTGCAAACTATGAAAGACCCCTATGTTTTCGATTTTATTCCTTTTCGTGAGGATATGGTGGAAAAGGACATTGAGAATGCCTTGGTCAAAGACATTACGGCTCTTTTGCTGGAACTCGGAACGGGATTTGCCTTTTTGGGAAATCAATACCATCTGAATGTCGGTGGTGATGATTTTTATATCGATCTGCTGTTTTATAACCTCAATTTGCGCTGTTATTTTGTGATCGAACTGAAGACCGGTGATTTCAAACCTGAATATGCAGGACAATTGAATTTTTATTTGTCCGCAGTGGACGGTATCTTGAAGAAGGACAGCGATAATCCTTCTATCGGTCTGCTTTTGTGTAAGAATAAGAATAATCTGGTTGCAGAATATTCTTTGAAGGATATGAGCAAGCCGATCGGTATCAGCGAATATAGAATCACGGGAAATTTGCCTGTGGAATTGCAGGATCAGCTCCCCTCTGTGGAGGATATTCAAAGACGAATTCGGCAGTGATGCTGCGTAGTATTCGGAAAGGTTCAACTTATGCTTTTTAAGAAACACACGGAAAAGCCGGTGGTGGATGAGCGGCTGCGCCATATCGCATTTATCATGGACGGCAACGGTCGCTGGGCAAAGAAGCGCTCCATGCCGCGTGAGGCGGGACATGCGAGCGGCGCGAAGAACTTTAAAAAAGTAATTCGCTACTGCGGCGATCTCGGTGTCAAGATCATCACGGTCTATGCTTTTTCCACCGAGAACTGGAAGCGCCCCAAACATGAGGTCGATGCCATTATGGGACTGCTCTCCGATTACATCGCGGACGCGGTCGCCATGGTGGATGAGAACAACATCCAACTGCATTTTCTCGGCGATATGGGGATCTTTCCGCCCGAGATGCAGGCGAAGATCAAAAATGCCGAGGAAGTTTCGAAGGATAAAGAGCTGATCCTCAACATTGCGCTCAATTACGGCGCGCGCGCCGAGATCGCGCATGCCTGCGAGACGCTGATCGCGTCGGGCAAGACGGAAGTTGCCGAGGAAGATGTGACTTCGGCACTGTACACGGCGCACTGTCCCGATCCCGATCTCATCGTGCGCACGGGCGGCGATCTCCGCCTTTCCAACTTCCTGCTGTGGCAGGCGGCATATGCCGAATTTTATTTTACCGACACGCTTTGGCCGGATCTCGGCGAGCGTGAGATCGACAAGATCGTTGCAGATTTTTACAGCAGAAAACGCCGCTACGGAGGACTTTAAGAATGCTGACAAGAATTTTAACGGGCATGTGTCTTGTACTGGTTGCGATCCCGATCATACTACTTTCGGACACGGTGGTGTTTGTGATCGCAATTGGTCTGCTCAGCGCGATCGGCGTGTTTGAAATGCTGCGCTGCCTGGGCATACATAAGAATTATTGGCTGTCCCTGCCGTCCTATGCCGTTGCTCTGGTCATCCCTGCGATCACGCGCTTTTCGGACGGATTTGCCGACAGCGGATTGATGCTGTTTGCATTCTTCTACGTCTATATGCTCTATGCGCTTGCCTGTGCCATGTTCTCGGGCGGAAAGATCCTGTTCAAGGACGCGGCAAAGGTCATCGTTTCCACGGCGTATATCGTTTGCGGCTTTTCCTGCCTGATCGCTACGCGCGATCTGCCGCACGGTATGTTCCTGCTCATCATGGCAGTCGTTTTGGCATTTGCGACCGATATTTTCGCCTACTTTTCGGGCATGTTGTTCGGCAAGCATAAGCTGATCCCCGCGGTCAGCCCGAAAAAGACGGTCGAGGGCGCCATCGGCGGTACACTGATCGCCGCGGCGGCATTTGTCGGCTGCGGATTCCTCTATTCGCATATCTATGACGGCGTGCAGCCGAATGCGCTCTCGCTCTTTATCTGCGGCGCGGCGCTTTCGGTCGTTTCGCAGATCGGAGACCTGATCGCCTCGTTTATCAAGCGCGAAAACGGCATCAAGGATTACGGCAAGCTGTTTCCCGGACACGGCGGCGTGCTCGACCGCTTTGACAGCGTGATCGCGGTCGCGCCGATCCTCTATCTGCTGCTTGCCAATCCGATGGTATTGACAATTTTCGGGTGAAATCACAATGAACAATTCGATCATCGTGCTCGGTTCGAGCGGTTCTGTGGGCACACAGGCGCTCGACGTTGCGAGAGCACACAATATACAAGTGGAAGCGCTCACGGGCGGCAGAAATGCCGCGCTGCTTGAGGCGCAGATCCGCGAGTTCAAGCCTTGCCTTTGCGCCATGGCGGACGAGGACGCGGCGCGCGACCTGCGCGCGCGCGTTGCCGATACTGAAACGAAGGTGCTTTCGGGTGCGGACGGCATTGCAGAAGTGATCGCCGAGAGCAAGTCTGCGACCGCGGTCAACTCCATTCTCGGTCTTGCGGGACTTGCGCCCACGCTGGCGGCGGCAAAGCGCGGCATGCGCATTGCCATTGCCAACAAGGAGTCACTGGTTGCGGCGGGCGAGCTTGTTAAAGCGGAAGTTCGTGCAAACAACGCAGAGCTGGTCCCTGTGGACAGCGAGCACAGCGCGATCTTCCAGTGTCTGCATGCGGGCAAAAAAGAGGAAGTCAAGCGCCTGCTGCTGACGGCATCGGGTGGACCGTTTTACGGTTACACGACAGAACAGCTCAAAAAAGTCACGCGCGCCGATGCGCTGAAGCACCCCACATGGTCGATGGGCGCGAAGATCACCATCGACAGCGCCACGCTGATGAACAAGGGGCTGGAAGTGATCGAGGCAGTGCGCCTTTTTGACGTGAAACCTTCTCAAATTCAGGTGATCGTTCACCGCGAAAGTATAATTCACAGCGCGGTGGAATATATTGATAATGCTGTCATTGCACAGATGAGCCACCCCGATATGCGCGAGTGCGTGCAGTTTGCTATTACCTATCCGCACCGCACGGCTGCGGTCATCGAGCCGCTGGATCTCTTCAAGGTCGGCACGCTCACCTTCCGCGAGCCAGACCGAAAGACCTTCCGACTGCTCGACCTTGCGTATCGTGCGATCGAGACGGGAGGACTGCTGCCCGCCGTGATGAGCTCGGCGAACGAGGCGGCGGTCGCGTTGTTCCTCGGGGATAAGATCGCCTTTTGGCAGATCGCCGAGGTGGTCGAGGACGCAATGAACGCATTTACAAACAAGCACAACTTTACGGTGGAGGATGTTTTTGCGGCAGACAGGGAAGTCCGCGCAAAGATCGCCGCCGCACACAGCTGATTTTGGAAAGGAATTTACATTGACGACGGTATTGTACATTCTGCTCGCGATCCTGGCATTCGGCTTTATGATCGCCATTCACGAGCTGGGGCATTTTGTTGCCGCGCGTGCCTGCGGCGTGTGCGTGCATGAGTTTTCGCTCGGCATGGGGCCGCGCCTTTGCGGCTTTCGCGGAAAGAGCGGCACGGAATACAACCTGCGGTTGTTTCCCATCGGCGGCTACGTCAGCATGAAGGGCGAGGACGAGGACGCCGAGGGTGCGGACTCCTTCTCGCAGAAAAAGGCGTGGCAGAAGTTTATCATCGTTGCTGCGGGCGCGCTGATGAACATTCTTGTGGCGATGATCCTCTGCTTTGCACTGAGCATTTCCGACGGCATCGGTTCCACGGTCGTGCACAGCTTTTACGACGGTGCGACCAGTGATCAGTGGCTCGAGGTCGGCGACCGCATCGTCGAGGTCAACGGTACAAAGACGCATATTGCCAGCGAGGTCGCCTATGAGGTCATGCACGACGGCTATGTGCCCATCGACATTGTGGTGATCCGCGACGGCGAGCACATCACGCTCGAGAATGTAGTCTTCGGCACGATGACCGAGTCGGGCGTTCTGTACGGCTACCGCGATTTTGTGATGTACCGCGCGGAGCTGACGGTGGGCAATCTCCTAAAGCATACTTGGTATCGCAGTCTTTCCACGGTCAAGATGATCTGGGAGTCGCTGATCGATCTGTTGATCGGCAGAGTGGGCGTGGAGGCAGTCAGCGGACCTGTCGGCGTGACCGATGCAATGGTCACGGCGGCAAAGAGCGGCGCGTCCAACTTCTTCAACCTGCTGGCGGTGCTCGCCATGAACCTCGGTGTGTTCAATCTGCTTCCGTTCCCCGCACTCGACGGCGGACGCCTTGTGTTCATTCTCCTTGAAATGATCTTTCGCCGCAAGGTACCGGCAAAAGTCGAGGGCGTGATCCACACCGCCGGCATGCTGCTCTTGTTTGCTTTGATGATCTTTGTCGTTTTCAAAGATGTCATTCAGTTGTTTGGATAAGAAAAAATATGCGGGAAAACTTTTTGTAAAAAGTTTTCCCGCGCCCTTTCAAAAACTTTTGAAAAAGGAAATTGGTGTTGTCATATACTTTTTTAAAAAGTTTTACGGGGGTGCGGGGACGCTTTTTAGGGGAGCGCCCCGCAAATATATAAAGGATTCTGACTATGCTTGATACATACAATCAGACGCGCCGTGCCTCGAAAGAGGTGAAGATCGGCGGCATCGCCATCGGCGGCAAAAATCCGATCGCGGTGCAGTCCATGACCAATACAGACACGCTCGACCGCGCGGCAACGCTCGCGCAGGTCAAGGCGCTCGAAGCGGCGGGCTGCGACATCGTCCGCATTACCGCGCCCACGGTGGAAAGCGCAAAAACCTTTGCTTTCCTCAAGGAAAACGGCGTGCAAATACCGCTCGTCGCGGATATTCACTTTGACTACCGCATCGCGCTCGAATGCGCCGCCTGCGGTGTGGACAAGATCCGCATCAACCCCGGCAACATCGGTGACGAAAACCGCGTCAAGATGGTTGCCGACACCTGCCGCCAAAAGGGCATCCCGATCCGTATCGGTGTCAACGGCGGCTCGCTCGAAAAATCCATCCTCGAAAAGTACGGTGCGCCCACGGCAGACGCACTTGCCGAAAGCGCGCTCTATCATGCGTCACTGCTCGAGCAGTTCGATTTTGACAACATTGTACTGTCGGTCAAATCCTCGGATGTGTGCGCCATGGCGGCGGCAAACGAGCTGCTTGCCGCAAAGTGTAATTACCCGCTGCATATCGGCGTGACCGAGGCGGGCGGCGGCAAAATGGGACTCATCAAGGGTGCGATCGGCATCGGCGGCACGCTGCTGCGCGGCATCGGCGATACCGTGCGCGTTTCGCTCACCGAGAATCCCGTGGACGAGGTTGCCGCGGCGCACGACATTCTGTTTGCGCTCGACATCGACACGCGTAAGCGCATGAATATCGTTTCCTGCCCCACCTGCGGACGCACCAAGATCGACCTGATCGCGCTCGTACACGAGTTTGAGGAAGCGGCCGCCAAGGCGGACATTCTGCAAAAGGATATTAAGGTTGCGCTGATGGGCTGCGTGGTCAACGGCCCCGGCGAAGCGCGCGAAGCCGACATCGGCATCGCGGGCGGCAAGGGTGAAGCCGTGCTCATCAAAAAGGGCGAGATCGTCGAAAAGATCCCCGAGGGCGAGATCATCCCGAGATTGATCGAAGAGATCCAAAAAATGTAATGACAAAAAAACGGCGCATTGCGCCGTTTTTTTGCCGCAAATTGGTCTACATCTGTTGACAAATTGAAAGCGAACATGCTACTATGAACTTGCAGGAGATCTTATTTGGAGGTGCAGGTATGAAAAAGTATGCTTGGATCGGCGTTTTGCTGTCTGTCTGCGCATTGCTTTGCGCATGTACGGAAGCAAAAACGGCAGAGACCTCAACAGCGGCGGCAACGACGGTCGTACCCGTGGAGACAACTGCGCCGGCGGAGACAACTGCAGTGACGGCGACTGCACCTGTCGAAACCACCGCGGCGGTGACATCGGCTGCCCCTGCGGTAGAAGACCCCGGAGTGGAATATACCGTTTTGTACGATGCGGACGGACACGAGACGGGTGTTCTTTTTACCTATCCTGACGGCAGTACATATCAGTGGGATTGCCCCATCGAGTCTCCGCTGCCGCTGTTTGTGCGCATCGAAGAGAAAAAGAGCGAACGGGAAGCCTGTGTTATAGAATACTACGCGGGGGACGGGGAATGGAGCTTTGATTGGCTGGATTTAGTGGATCGGAAACTTTTGTATCGTCACATCAATGCGGAAGACAGAGAATTTGTTTTTTGCTATAGCAAGGACTTGGATCTCTTTTCGACGAATTATCGGGGTACGAGCCGCGAAAAGTACAGCTTTCATATACAAACGGGTGTTTTGCACGTTGTGATCGACCAAAAAACCGGCACACCGGAAATTACATACGAGTTGTCCGTGCCGAACAATGATTCCGGAATCTATCAAAATCACTGCATTCCCATAAAAGAAGTGATCAACGCAGATACGGGTGAGAAAATGGAGAACAACAGCCCGTACACGCATCTGTATTCTGTTGCCGGATCATTTTGGTATCTGAAAGACGGCGATACCTTTTATGAGGATATACGGTATATAGACGGCGAATGGAGAGATCGTAGTGAAGCAGAGCCACGACCTCGGTTGACCGGCTTTGCCACCCTGTATTATTTTGAAAATGGTGTGCCTGTGCCGGAGGAAGAAGGCTTCTATAGTAACAATAATGCAAGCGGTTATGATGTATGGTCGGGATATGAACATATACCCGCGGAGAAGACCACAGACGTTTTGGCTGTTGACTGGGTGAATATCGATGCGCATTACGCTGTGCAGCTTATTTCGTATGTGTACAACGGAGATAATTCGATGTATGACAGCTGGAATTCACAGTATTTCATCCAAAATCTTTTCTATTACAACGCATCTGCTGCAGAAAATGTAAAATGAAAATCCGCCCGCGGGCGGATTTTTCTTTCTGCTATCTTTCTTGTGCGCACTATTGATTTTATGCTTGAAAACTGGTATAATCAATATATTCAAAACTATCACGAGAGGTTTTAGACCGTGAGCGAAAAGCAAAAGCATATCCGAAATTTTTCTATCATTGCACATATTGACCACGGCAAGTCCACGCTTGCCGACCGCATTCTGGAATACACCCGCACCGTCTCGACGCGCGAGATGGAGGAGCAATTGCTCGACAACATGGATCTTGAGCGCGAACGAGGCATCACGATCAAGGCGCGCGCCGTGCGCCTTGACTATACCGCGCCCGACGGCGAGGAGTATGTCCTCAACCTGATCGACACCCCCGGCCATGTGGACTTTAACTACGAGGTCTCCCGCAGTCTGAACGCCTGCGACGGTGCGCTGCTCGTGGTCGATGCCACGCAGGGCATCGAGGCGCAGACACTGGCAAACGCATATCTCGCCGTGGATGCAAACCTCGAGATCGTGCCGGTCATCAACAAGATCGACCTGCCGAGCGCCGACGTGGACAGAGTGCGTAATGAGATCGAGGACGTCATCGGCATCGTTGCCGAAGGCTGTCCCGCCGTATCGGCGAAAACGGGACTCAACATCGGCGATGTGCTCGACAAGATCGTCAGCGACATTCCCGCGCCCGCTGGCGACCCCGATGCGCCGCTGAAATGCCTGATTTTCGACTCCTACTACGACAGCTACCTCGGCGTTGTCGTATACGTCCGCGTGATGGACGGTACGCTGCGCGCGGGCGAGCGTATCAAGCTGATGAGCAACGGCGCGGAGTTTGACGTGGTCGAGGTCGGCTCGATGGAGCCGTTCGGACTGAAAAAGCAGGATTCGCTCTCCGCGGGTGAGGTTGGCTACATTACCGCCAGCATCAAGTATGTCGGCGATACCCGTGTGGGCGATACCGTCACCCATGCCGAAAACGGCGCGGCAGAGCCGCTGCCCGGCTTTAAGGCGGTACAGCCGATGGTATACGCAGGCATTTATCCCGCCGACGGCGCACGCTACGGCGACCTGCGCGACGCGCTCGAAAAATTGCAGCTCAACGACGCGGCGCTCGTATTCGAGCCCGAGACATCGATCGCGCTGGGCTTCGGATTCCGCTGCGGATTCCTGGGTCTTCTTCACATGGAGATCATCGAGGAGCGTCTCGAGCGTGAATTCAACCTTGATCTGATCACGACCGCCCCCGGCGTTATCTACAAGATCACCATGCGCGGCGGTGAAGTGCGTATGATCGAGAACCCCGCAAGCTATCCGTCGCCCGATGAGATCGAGGAAGCGGCGGAGCCTGTTGTGCGTGCCAGCATCATCACGCCGACCGATTATGTCGGCGGCATCATGGAGCTTTGCCAGGACAAGCGCGGCACCTTTATTGACATGAAGTACATCGATACCACGCGCGCCGAGCTGCACTACATTCTGCCGCTCAACGAGATCATTTACGACTTCTTCGACGCACTCAAGAGCCGCAGCCGCGGCTATGCGTCGCTCGACTATGAATTTTCCGAGTATGTTGCTTCCAAGCTCGTTCGACTGGACTTCATGCTCAACGGTGAGCAAGTGGACGCGCTCTCGTTCATCGTGCATGAGGAAAAGGCATATCCGCGTGCGCGCCGCATCGCCGAAAAGCTGAAGGAGAACATCCCGCGCCAGCTCTTTGAGGTTCCGATCCAGGCGGCGATCGGCAACCGCATCATTGCTCGCGAAACGGTCAAGGCGATGCGCAAGGATGTCCTTGCCAAGTGCTACGGCGGTGATATTACGCGTAAGAAGAAACTGCTGGAAAAGCAGAAGGAAGGTAAAAAGAAGATGCGCCGTCTCGGCTCGGTCGAGGTCTCGCCTGAGGCATTCATGGCGGTATTGCGTCTTGACGACGACAACTGACGCAATTGATGCATGATGGTACGCGGAGGCGCTCCCCAAAAGCGTCCCCGCACCCCCGTAAAACTTTTTAGAAAAAGATATGGCTATACCAATTTACTTTTTATAAAGTTTTTTGGAAAGGGTACGGGAAAACCTTTTGTACACAAAAGGTTTTCCCGTGTTAATATTTTTTATTATGGAAAAAGAAAAACTTGGCATTTATGTACACATTCCGTTTTGCAAGAGCAAATGCGCGTACTGTGATTTTTGCTCGCATGTGCCGGCGAAAGGGGAGATCGACCGCTACCTAAACGCGCTGATGCTGCATATGCAGGATTTTTCGGGTGCGGCGGCAAATTATACCGTGGATACCGTCTATATCGGCGGCGGCACGCCGACACTGCTCGATAAAAAGCAGATGAAGCTCTTGACCGAGTGCATCCGCACCTCGTTTAAGCTCGAAAAGGATGCAGAGTTCACGGTCGAGGCAAACCCCGGAACGGTGGATAAAGGCTATCTGCGCGCCCTGCTTTCGATGGGCATCAACCGCATTTCGTTTGGGCTCCAGAGCGCGTCCGACAGGGAACTGCATGCCCTCGGTCGTATCCATACGCGCGACGAGTTCGCCGAGAGCTTCAAGGCGGCGCGCGTCGCAGGCTTTCGCAATATCAATGTAGACCTCATGTACGGCATCCCGCATCAAACGGCGGAGAGCTTTGCGGAAACGCTTGCGTTCGTCAAGGCGCTTGACCCCGAGCATATCTCGGTCTACGGGCTCAAGATCGAGGAGGGCACGCGGTTTTACCGCGAGCGCGAGTCGTTGCCCTTGCCCGATGAGGAGACCGAATATAAGATGTACCGCAAGGCGCATTCGTTTTTGGAAGCGGCGGGGTACAAGCACTATGAGATCAGCAACTTTGCGCGTCAGGGCTTCAGTTCGCGGCACAATCTGCGCTACTGGCTGGACGAGAAGTACCTCGGCTTCGGCGTGGCGGCGCACTCCTATTTCAAAAATCAGCGGTATGCCTATGTGACCGACATGGAAGCCTATATGCACGAGATGGAGCACCCGACCGATATGTCGGCGATCCTGTCCGAGTGTACGGACATCGATGTGTTCACCAAGGAGACCGAATATGTCATGCTGCGCATGCGCCTCTTTGACGGCGTGCTGCTGCACGAATACAGAAATGCATTCGGCAAAGATTTTGTCAAAAAATACGGCGAAAAGCTGCAGCGCTATGTGGACGGCGG
The DNA here is from genome assembly GCA_017398595.1 of Clostridia bacterium. Lineage (GTDB taxonomy): Bacteria > Bacillota > Clostridia > Oscillospirales > CAG-272 > UMGS902. The sequence continues at coordinate 111,039 of JAFQFR010000056.1, read as the reverse complement.
CTTTGTCAAGCTCGACGTTGTGCGCTGTGCCTTCACCGTAAAGGGAATGTACGTCAGCAATTATATTCTGTCGGATATTCTCGACTTTTAGGGTACGATTTTCGCAGATATGCTTGACAAAACACCCTTTAGATTGGTACAATATACACAGACGATTACCGAAAGGACGGACTTAGAGAATGGAAGAAATTTTTGACGGCGATCTTTATACCTTGACCGATGAGACCGGCAAGGAGAGCGAGTTTGAGTTGATCGGCTCCTGCGAGTTTGAGGGCAAGACCTATCTTGCACTGGTGCCTGTAGAAGAGGGTTCGGAGGAGTATGTTATCCTGCGCCTTGAAGCAGACGAAAAGGGCGAAGAAATGCTGGTCACCATCGACGACGATGACGAGTTCGACCGCGTTGCCGATTATTTCGAGGATGAGCTGTTCGACACCGTGGATTACGACGAAAACGGCGATAACGCGCAGTAAAAATTATCCACGCATATTTGCAGCGCTGCGGCATACACTAAACACAGAACCGCAGAAACAATAAAAGCTCTTTTACGGGGCGGGCGCGATGTGCGTCGGATGCCCCTTCCACTTGAAAATCAAGTGATAAAGCTTTCCTGCTTAGTTCGTGATACACCTTCTATTGGAACCTACAATGAATTAAAGGAATCCTTATATCTCTGTCGGGATGCAGGCCTCCCGCGCGGCTTTGACCGTGGCGGACGTTGGAAGCGCAAAGCTGGGATGCGGATACCGCCTTGCTGAGCAGGGTTTCTCACTAGGGTGTACACGGCTCGGTGGGATTTCTTTGTTTACAGCCATGAAAAAAGCCACTCCTTGAAGTGGCTTTTTGTTTTATTTTTCTTTGTGCGACAGTTCGCTGATGACGGCGGCGCCGAGGACGAGCAGTGCGCCGATCCAGCCTGCGGCGGTGAGCACCGAGCCGGGGAGAAGCAGCACTGCCAGAATCACCGAAGCAACGGGATCTATGTAGCTGAGCAGTGCGACGGTCTGTGCGGGGAGCTTTTTCATCGCGCCGAAGTAGAGCGTGTAGGCGATACCCGTGTGCAGAACGCCCATCACGATGAGCAAGATCACGCTTGTCGCGGTGAATTCGACTTCGCCGAGGTTTTCGGCAAGCAGGGTATAGGGAATGCAGACGATGCCTGCGGTGGCAAGCTGTGTCAGCGTTCGTTCTTTGGCGGTGACGCCGTCCACAACTTTGTTGATGAGGATGTCGCCCGCGTAGAGGGCTGCCGCGCCGATGCCGAGGAGAATGCCGAGCAGGTGGTTCTTCCCGCTGCTATCGCTTCCTGCGTCGCTGCCGAATGCCACGAGGATGATGCCGACAAAGGCAATGGCGGCGCAGAGCAGTTTGCCGCCCGTGAGCTTTTCTTTCAGCACGATGGGGGATGCGAGGATCACGAAGATGGGCGCCATGTAGTAGCAGAGCGTGGCAACGGGAACGGTGGTGTAGTTGTAGGCTTCAAAGAGCAGGATCCAGTTGAGCCCGATCATCACGCCCGAAATGCCGAGGAGCAGAAAGTTTTTGCGGATGGCGGTAAGCGAGATCTTCGTGCGCGTACACAGCATGCCGCAGAGCAAAAACAGTGCGCCGATGAGTCCTCGGGACATCGAGAGCAGTCCCGAGGGCAGAGGCGTATAGGCGCGGAAAATGCCGATCGTGCCAAACAGCAGCACGGCGGCGATCAGCGATATTGTGGCGGAAGTTTTTTCACTTTTATTCATAGGGCAACTCCAAATGCAGATTAGAAAACAGTATACCAAAAATTATAAGCAATGTCAATAAAAAGCGGATTTTCGGTTTACAAGCGCGGCGCGCGGTGGTACAATATAAGCAGACTTTTGAATGGGAGTGGCAACAATGCGTACAGAGAAAGTTTCCCGCACGGAAGCGGGCGATGCGAAATATATCCGTATGACGACCGAGCCGGTGGAAAAGCTGATCACAAAACTCGCCGTGCCGACGATCATCAGCATGCTGGTGACGACGTTTTACAACCTTGCCGACACGCTGTTTGTGCGGCAGCTCGAAAACGACAGTATGGTCGCCGCGGTCGGCGTGGTGCTGCCGCTGATGTCGATCATACAGGCGTTCGGTTTTTTCTGCGGACACGGCTCGGGTAACTATATCTCGCGTGCTTTCGGCAGGCGGGACTACAAAGACGCCGAGACGATGGCGGCGACCGGCTTTGGCTATGCGTTTTTGTTCGGTATGCTGTTTGCCGTGATCGGTTTGATCTTCCGACAGCCGCTTGCAGTGCTGCTCGGTGCAAAAACAGAGGCAACCATTGCCGCGACGATCGACTACATGACCTATATTCTGCTTGCTACGCCGTTTATGACGGGTGCGATCGTGATGAATAACCAACTGCGCATGCAGGGCAACGCCTTTTTTGCGATGATCGGTCTCACTTCGGGCGCGATCGTCAATCTGGTGCTCGATCCGCTGCTCATTTTCAAGGCGGGTGACACCCTGTTTTCGGGTGCGATCACGATGCCGTTCGGTGCGGGCATGGGCGTTGCGGGTGCGGCGCTTGCCACAGCCGTCAGCCAGGTCATCAGCTTTGTATTGCTTGCCGTCGGCATGGGAAAGAGCGACAACATCAAGATCCGTCTGCGCAACTTCTCGCCGAAATTCTTCTATCTGCGCGGCATTGTGCAGGGCGGTCTGCCCTCGCTTGCGCGACAGGGACTTGCCAGCGTCGCTACCGCTTGTCTCAACCACTCGATCGGTTTGTACCTCATCACCGACGAAATGATCGATGCGGTACAGGCGGCGATGACGGGCACCTCCAAGATCATGATGTTCTTATCCTCGGCGCTCATCGGTTTTGGGCAGGGCTTTCAGCCTGTGTGCGGCTTCAACTACGGCGCGAAGAAATATGACCGCGTGCGCCGCGCCTACTACTTCTGTGTGCGCGTGTCCGCCGTTGCGCTGGTCGCGCTTGCGGCACTCGGCTATGTCTTTGCCGAGCCGATCACGCTTGCTGTTGCGGGCAGCAGTCCGCTTGCGGCAGAGATCGCCGCGTTTGCTTTCCGCGCACAGCTGGTGGTCTTTCCGCTGATGTCCTGGGTCATACTTTGCAACATGATGCTGCAGACGATGGGTATGACCGTGCGCGCGACTACCGTTGCGATGCTGCGGCAGGGACTTACTTTTATCCCCTGCGTGCTGTTGCTCCCGCTGCTTTGTCAGGCGGTCGGTGCCCAGCCGCTGCTCGGTATCCAGCTCTCGCAGCCGGTCGCGGATATTATTTCGTTTGGCGTCTCGCTGCCCATCGGTATCTCGGTGCTGAAAGAAATGAAAAAAGCTGCATAAGAAAAACCGGTACATCCGTGAGGGATGTGCCGGTTTTTAAAATGGAGGAAAAAAGCAACATAAATCTCCCCGCGAGATCCCGCCTTGCGGCGGTGGAGCCGCAGTCGAAACCCGTAGGGCAAACGCGATAGCGTTAGGATCTTGTGGGGATGCGCATCACACGTCCCACACAACGTTTACGCCGATCTTTTGGCATGCGGCGTACCACTTTTCAAACGCACAGCAGAGGGCGTCTTTGCTGTGGCTGTCACCGCTGAGGATCACGCTGCCGCCTTTTTCGGCGATATATTCAAGCATGGCGCGGCTCGGGTAGGGGTGCGTGCGGTAGCCGCGCGAGATCGCGCCCGTGTTGACCTCAAACGGCTTGCCGTAGGGCAGCAGTTTGTCGATCGCGGCTTGGTAGGCGGCGACATAGCGCGGATGGCGCTCGTCAAACAGCCGCCCGCCCTCGTTGAATTTGGAGATCAGGTCAAAGTGCCCGATGATGTCCGCGTTTGTCTTGGCGAGTACGTCACCGACGACCGCAAAGTAGCGTTCGGCAAAGGCGTAAAAATCGCCGCCGAAATGCTTCTTGACGCCGCGGAGCAGCGTTTGCTCGCTTTCGTCTACGGGCAGGTATTCCTCGCCGGCTCGAACATAATGCACCGAGCCGATCACATAGTCAAAGGGAGCAGTGGACGCGGTGGCATAGTAATCCTGTTCCACGCCACAGAGGATCTCGATTTGCCCTCTGTATTTCTCTTTGAGAGCGGCGATCTCGGCACAGTATTCCTTGACGCCGTCCTCGCTCATGCAGTAGCTCGTGTCGAAAAAGGTGTAGCAGTGCCCCGAAAAGCCGATGCGCGACATGCCTTTTTCGATGGCGGCGCGCACCATGTCCTCGGGGGTGTTCTGCCCGTCGCAGTAGACGGTATGCGTGTGCAGATCCTGCAGGATCATTTTGTCATCTTCTCCTGCTTGACCTTGTGGTCAATGACGTGACGGGAGGCAAGCTCGCGGTGAATGTCTTCAAGCGAGATGCCCGCTTCGACCATCAGCACCAGCACATGGTACGCAAGGTCGGAGATCTCGTAGATGGTCTCTGCCTTGTCCTCGGCTTTTGCCGCGATGATGACCTCGGTAGACTCCTCGCCGACCTTTTTGAGGATCTTGTCGAGTCCTTTTTCAAAGAGGTAGGTCGTGTACGACCCCTCTTTCTTCTCCTCTTTTCTGCCCTTGATGAGATCCATCAGCGACTGCATGGAGAAATCGTGGAGATCTTCGCTCTGCCAAACGGGATTCTCAAAGCAGGAGAAGGTGCCTGTGTGGCAGGCGGGACCGTCGGGCTCAACGGAGACGAGCAGTGCGTCCTTGTCGCAGTCGGCGGTGATCGAAACGATGTGCTGATAGTTGCCGCTGGTCTCGCCCTTGAGCCAGAGCTCCTGACGCGAACGGCTCCAGAAGCAGGTCAGCCCTTTTTCCATCGAGATCTGGAGGCTCTCTTTATTCATGTATGCCAGCGTCAGCACGCGGCCCGAGACCGCGTCCTTTACGATGGCGGGGATCAGTCCCTTTTCGTCAAATTTCAGTTCGTCAATATTTAACATGGTGTAGTGTCCTTTCTTATATGCGAGTGGGGATGCCGTTTTGCGCCATGACGGCTTTGAGATCGCTGATCTTCACCTCGCCGAAGTGGAAGATGGATGCGGCGAGTCCCGCGTCTACTTTGGGCAGGGTGCCAAACAGCGTGATAAAATCTTCGATCTTGCCCGCGCCGCCCGAGGCGATCACGGGGACGGACACGGCATTGCAGACGGCGTCGAGCATTTCGAGGTCAAAGCCGCCTTTCACGCCGTCGGTGTCGATCGAGTTGACCACGATCTCGCCTGCGCCGTTTTCGACGCACTGCTTGATCCAGCCGATGGCTTCCATGCCTGTGTTTTCGCGTCCGCCCTTGGCAAATACGCGGAATACGCCGTCTACGCGCTTGACATCGGCGGAGAGCACGACGCACTGGTCGCCGTAGCGCTTTGCGGCTTCGTATACGAGGCTCGGGTTGCGGATCGCGCCCGAGTTGACGCTGACCTTGTCGGCGCCGCATTTGAGCACGCGGTCAAAGTCCTCAAGCGTGTTGATGCCGCCGCCAACGGTGAGCGGGATGAACACCTTGCTCGCCGTCTCGGTGAGAATGTCGGTGAACAGCTTTCGTCCTTCGGCAGATGCCGTGATGTCGTAAAACACAAGTTCGTCCGCGCCGTTTTCACTGTAGTATTTGGCAAGCTCGATGGGCGAGGAGACGTCATTCAGTCCCTGAAAGTTTACGCCCTTGACCACTCTGCCGTCTTTTACATCCAGGCAGGGGATGATTCGTTTTGTAATCATGTTTCGGTTTCCTTGATTGCTTTTCGGAGATCGATCGCGCCCGTATAATATGCCTTGCCGACGATCGCACCGTAGATATTCAGCGCTTGCAGTGCGCGCACATCGTCCATGGACGATACGCCGCCCGAGGCGATGATCTGCATGTTGAGTTCCTTGGAAAGCGCTTTGTACAGCTCGACGTTGGTACCCTGCATGGCGCCGTCGCGCGATATGTCGGTGCAGATCAGCGTGCCGATGCCGATGTTTTGCATCTTTTTGCAGAAGTCAAAGGCGGTTTCGGTAGACTTTTCCGTCCAGCCTTTCACGGCGACGAAGCCGTCTTTAATATCCACGCCGACCGCGATGTGCCCGGGATATTTCTTGGCAGCCGCTTCAGCAAAGGCGGGATCGGTCACCGCCGCAGTGCCGAGGATCACGCGGTCAAGTCCCGCGTCCATGTAGCGGTCCACGATCTCCATGTTGCGCACGCCGCCGCCGATCTCGCAAAAGAGCGGGGTGTTTTCCTTGATCTTGCAGACGGTGGCAAGGTTCGGCGTGGTGCCGTCTCTCGCGCCTTCGAGATCGACCATGTGCAGAAATTTTGCGCCCGCTGCTGCAAAGTCCTTTGCCACGTCGAGCGGATTTTCGCTGTACACGGTCATTTTGGCATAGTCGCCTTTCAAGAGGCGTACTGCCTTTCCCTCATATAAATCAATGGCGGGAAAAATATACATAGTCGGTGATTCCTTTCGGGGATTAAAGTTCGCAGAATGCGCGCAGGATGTTCAGCCCCACGCTGCCGCTCTTTTCGGGGTGGAACTGGCAGCCGTATACGTTGCCGTTTGCGGCGGCGGCGGTCAGGTCAGCGCCGTAGTTTGCGGTGGCGATCACGTTTTCCGCGTCGGTCTTTGCATAGTAGGAGTGGACGAAGTACACATAGTCGCCCTCGCGGATATAGCGGAAGAGCGGACTTTTTTCACTGCCGAAGCGCAGTGCGTTCCAGCCGATGTGCGGGATCTTGAGATCCTTCGGGATCACGTCCGCGATCGGACGGATCTCGCCGGGGATGAGTCCGAGTCCGTCGTGTACGCCGTATTCGTAGCCCTTTTCAAAGAGGAGCTGCATGCCGAGACAGATGCCGAGCAGCGGTTTGCCGCCCTTGGCTTCGGCGACAACGACCTTGTCGAGTCCCGTGGCGCGCAGCTTTTCTGCCGCGTCGCCGAAGGCGCCTACGCCGGGCAGCAAAATTTTGTCGGCGCTCTGCAGCACGGCTGCGTCGGCGGTCACGACCGCGTCGGCGCCGATCGCCGCAAGCGAGCTTTTCAGCGAGAACAGGTTGCCGACGCCGTAATCAACTATTGCGATCATCAGAGTATTCCTTTCGTGGAGGGGATGCTGTCCGCACGCGCGGGATCGGTGGAAACGGCAGTGCCGAGACTGCGCGCCGCCGACTTGAAGATGCCCTCGATAATGTGGTGCGAGTTGGTGCCCGCGATCTTGCGGATGTGCAGGGTGCAGGCGGCGTTGCGTACAAAGGCAAGCCAGAATTCCTCGCACAGCTCAGTGTCAAAGGTGCCGACCTTTGCCGTGGGGATCTCTGCATCATAGTAGAGACCGCATCTGCCCGAGAGATCGACTGCCGTAAGGATCAGCGATTCGTCCATCGGGAGCAGCATGCTGCCGTAGCGGCAGATACCGCGCTTGTCGCCGATCGCCGTGGCAAATGCCTGTCCGAGGCAGATGCCGATGTCCTCGACCGTGTGATGGTCGTCCACGTTGGTATCGCCCTTGCAGCAAAGTGTGAGGTCGAAATTGCCGTGCTTTGCAAACAGCGTGAGCATGTGGTCGAGAAAGCCGCAGCCGCTGTCGATCTTGCTCTCGCCTTTGCCGTCGAGGGCAAGCGAAAGCGAAATATTTGTCTCCGCCGTAACGCGGTCGATTTGTGCTTGTCTCATAATAAATTCCTTTCGTGAGGAAGATCATAGGTGTTTCACCCCGCGCGTCATCCTGAGCGAAGCGTAGCGGAGTCGAATGGATCTCGCGGGAGCAGTAAGCAGAGTGCTTCGCCCGAGATCCCGCTTCGCGATTTTGCTACGCAAAATTTCGACTGCGAGCTACGCTCTCCGCTCAGGATGACACGGACGAGGTATGCTTTTTAGCAGGATGCGCGATCATTTCTCGTTCAATATCTCTTCGAGCGTATCGCACAGAGTTTTCATCTGTTCCGCGGAGCCGACGGTGATGCGGTTGTAATCCCGCAGCAGCGGCTTGTCGAAGTGGCGCACTAAGATACCGCGTTCGCGCAGCGCCGTGTACAGCTCGCCGCCGCCGACTTTTGCATGCTTTGCAAACAGGAAGTTCGTCTGCGAAGCGGTCACGGTGAAGCCCATCTTTTGCATACGCTTTGCGGCGTAGGTGCGGTTTTCGATGATGGCGCGGCAATTCGCACGCGTGTATGCTTCATCCTCGAGCACGCCCAGCCCCGCCGCCATGGTCATGCGGTTGATGTTGTAGGGATTGGTCGAATATTTGATGGTGTTGAGATCCTGAATGAGCGCCTTGCATCCGATCGCCACGCCGAGACGTGCGCCCGCCATGGAGCGGGATTTGGAGAAGGTCTGCGTGACCAGCAGATTGTCATACTTTTTGATGAGCGGCACCGCGCTTTGTGCGCCGAAGTCCACATACGCTTCGTCGATGACCACGACCGAGTCGGGATTGCTCTTGACGATCGCTTCGATCTCCAGTGCGGTCAGCGCAATGCCCGTCGGGGCATTGGGATTGGCGATGAAAATGGTCTTATTCTGCCCGAGGTAGTCGGTGACACGGAGCGTGAAATCCTCGCGGAGGGGGATCTCGGTGTAGGGAATACCGTTGATCTCGGCGAACACCGAATAAAACCCGTAGGTGATGTTCGGGAAGATGGCGGGATGCGTCTTGTCGCAGAATGCCATAAATGCGAAGTTCAAGACCTCGTCCGAGCCGTTGCCCGCGAGCACGCAGTCTTTGTCTACGCCGTAGAGCGCGGCGAGCTTTTCATGCAGCAGGCTGCATTCTGGATCGGGGTAGAGCTGCAAGGACTTGGCGGCTTCCGCGGCGTATGCAATCGCTTTGTCGGACGGCGGGAAGGGCGACTCATTGGTGTTGAGCTTGATATACTGCATGTCCTTCGGCTGCTCGCCGGGGACATAAGGGGTCAGCGTTTTGTATTTTTCACTGAAATAACGGCTCATTTGTCGTCAGCCTCCGTGCGGATCACGGCACTCTTGGCATGCGCGGTGAGTCCCTCTTTCGTTGCGAAGAAGGCAACATCCTTTGCCACCTTGGCGAGTGCGTCGCGCGTGTAGTAGGTGTACTGCGTTTTCTTGACGAAGTCGTCTACCGACAAGGGGCTCGAGAACTTTGCCGTGCCGCTGGTGGGCAGGGTGTGGTTGGGACCTGCAAAGTAGTCGCCCAGCGCCTCGGGGCAGTTTCGTCCCATGAAGATGGAACCCGCGTGGCGGATGCTGTCGAGGTAGTCGAACGGATTGTCTACGCAGAGCTCCAGGTGCTCGGGTGCGATCTCGTTGGCGATCTCGATCGCCGCGTTCAGCGTGTCGGCGACGATGATCTTGCCGCAGTTGTCGATGGATACGCGCGCGATCTCGGCGCGCTCGAGCAGCGGGATCTGCACTTCCAGCTCTGCCTGTACCGCCTTTGCCAGCTCTGCCGAGTCGGTGACAAGCACGGCGCTCGCCATCTTGTCGTGCTCCGCCTGCGAGAGCAGGTCGGCTGTGACATGGCGGGGATCGCTCTTGCCGTCGGCAACGACCAGGATCTCACTCGGACCTGCGATCATGTCGATCGAAACGGTGCCGTATACCTGCTTTTTCGCTTCGGCAACAAAGGCGTTGCCGGGACCCACGATCTTGTCGACTTTCGGGATGCTTTCGGTACCGTAGGCGAGTGCAGCGATCGCCTGCGCGCCGCCGACCTTAAAGATGCGGTCGATGCCCGCGATCTTTGCCGCGGCGAGAATAACGGGGTTGACCTTGCCGTTTTTGCCGGGGGGCGTGACCATCACGACCTCGCGGCAGCCCGCGATCTTGGCGGGAATGGCGTCCATCAGCACGGTGGAGGGATACGCCGCCGTGCCGCCCGGTACATACAGTCCCGCGCGGTCTACGGGGATCACTTTCTGTCCGATGACGATGCCGTTTTCCTCGTTGATGATAAAGCTGTTGCGCACTTGCTTTTCATGGAAGCGGCGGATGTTTGCCGCTGCTTTTTTGAGAATTTCGATAAACTGCGGCTCGACAGCGGCAAATGCCTCGTCGATCTCTTCCTCGGTGACTGCGAGGGAGGAGAGGGTGGCGCCGTCAAACTTTTCGCAGTAGGCGTACAGTGCCTTGTCTCCCTCGGCGCGCACGGTGGCGATGATCTCGGTGACCACACCCGCAACGTCCACGGCGGGAACTGCTCTTGCGAAGATGTCCTTATTGGCAACTTCGCCGTATTTCAGAATCTTAATCATTTTTTGCCTCCGGTCTGTGCTGCGATACTCTGCACGATCTGCTCGATCTGCGTATTTTTGAATTTAAAGTTTGCCTTGTTGGCGATCAGTCTCGCACTGATCGGCACGATAGTCTCCACCACGGTCAGGTTATTTTCTTTCAGCGTGGTGCCCGTTTCTACAATGTCCACGATGACGTCCGAGAGTCCGAGGATCGGTGCGATCTCGATGGAACCGTTCAAATGGATGATGTCGATGTCGCGTCCGAGCGAGTCGTAGTAGTTCTTTGCGATATTGGAAAATTTCGTGGCGACCTTCAGCGTGCGGCGGGGATCGTCGCAGAAGTCCGCCTTGGCTGCGACCGCCATGCGGCACTTGCCGATGTCGAGGTCATAGAGTTCGTAGACATCGGGGGCGTACTCGAGCAGGATGTCCTTACCCGCCACGCCGATGTCCGCCGCGCCGCGCTCTACATAGATCGCAACGTCCGACGGCTTTACCCAGAAGTAGCGCACGCCGCATGCTTCGTTTTCAAAAATCAGTTTGCGGTTATTTTCTTTGATCGACGGGCATGCAAATCCCGCCTTTTCAAACATGTCGTATACCTTTTCGCCGAGGCGTCCTTTCGGCAGGGCAATGTTCAGCATATTCATACGGTTTCTACCCCGCCTTTCGTCAGTTTCATCAGTTTTTTGTACCGTACCTTTTCGGGAATCTCTTTTTGTGCCATCACGCTGCTGCCGTCTGCGGCAAGCGACTGTACCGCTTCGCTGAGCGTGTGCAGGTCGGTGTCATTTGCGTAGAGCAGCAGAATGTCCGCATCGTAGGGCGCTTCGGTCTCCCCGAGGCGCTCCAGCAGATCCAGGTAGACCGCAAAGCCGATCGCGCCCGCTTTGCGTCCCATCTTTTGCAGGAGCTTGTCATACTGTCCGCCCGAAAGCACGCCGCTGGGGATGCCCTCGATAAAGCCCTTGAACACGATACCGTTGTAGTAGCCGATGTCGTGTACGACCGAGAAGTCCACGCGCAGCTTGTCGTAAAATTCGCTGCCCGAAAAGGCACCCAGCACATTGCCAAATTCGTCGAGCAGTGCGCTGTCGATCTTGCCGCCGAGCAGGTCACGGAGCCTTGGCAAGACATCTTCCGGCTTTCCGTACAGGGAGACGAGCTGCTTTAACAGCTCGGTGCCCTCCGCACCGACGCCTGCCGCCGCCGAGAGCGTGGCGAGCTCATGCATGTTCTTTTCGCTGATGCATTTTACAATGGCTTTTCGGCTGCTTTCGGGAACGGAGAGACTGTCGAGCACCGCGGAGAGGATACCGAGGTGCGAGACGTCCAGCACGTAACGCTCGGAGATGGTGGCAAGGCTGCCTGCCGCCAGCCTCAGCACTTCATAGAGGCAGTAGGCGTCGATGTCGCCGATGCATTCGAGTCCCACCTGCATGATCTCTTTGAACATATGCGTGCCGCCCGAAACGCGGTAGACATTTTCGTTGTAATACACTTTCTGTACGCAGCCGGGCGCGTCCTTGCCGTTCTTCAGAATGGAGAGGGTCACGTCGGGCTTGAGCGCCATCAATTTGCCGTTTCGGTCGGTAAAAGTAATTACGCTGTCCGAGAGCAGAAAGTCCTTGCTCTGCACATACAGGTCGTATTCCTCAAACTTGCTCATCTTATATTGGGAATAGCCGTAGCGCGCATACAGGGAGCGCAGGGCAAAGATCACTTTTTCTTCCTTTTTTAATACGGTGTCTTGGGGTGTCATCATATATTTCCTTACTATAGTATCAGTTTTTGCCGTTGATCTGTTCGATGGCGCTGCGGTAGCCGCCGCTGCCGTAGTTGAGGCACTTGCTCACGCGGCTGATCGTTGCCGTGCTCACGTTGACCTCTTGCGAGATCTTCTGATAGTTCATACCCTCCGTCAGAAGGAAGGCGACATCCAGGCGCTGTGCCATGTCCTGCAGTTCTTTGATCGTACAAACGTCCTCAAAGAATTTATAGCAGTCCTCCGTGGTTTTTAGATTCAGGATCGCCTCAAACAGGCGGTCGATCGACGCCGAATGCAGATTGACCATGCAAAAGTATCCTCACTTTCAATTCAATATGTTACCATGTTACCACTTTATCTTACTAAAGTCAATAGAAAAACAAAACTTTTTTGCAAGATTTGTGCAGTTTTCCATATCGCTCCGAATGGTTTGATTTCGGGAGCTTGTTCAAAAAACGGAAACACGTGCGGCACGATTTTCGCGTTGACAGTCGTGCAAAAGGATACTATAATAAAAGCATAACAGATGATCGGCGTTTGCCGGTTGCGGATTGGAGATCTATATGGAAAAACTCGCGATTTTAGACTGCGGCGGGCAGTACACCAAGGTCATTGACCGTAAGGTGCGCGAACTCGGCGTGTATTCGGATATTTTCCCAATGGGTGTTTCGGCAGATAAACTGCAGGGCTACAATGCGATCATTCTGAGCGGCGGACCTGCAAGCGTGTGGGCGAGCGGTGCGCCCGCGTATGACGATCGGATCTTTGATCTCGGCATTCCCATGCTCGGCATTTGCTACGGTATGCAGCTGATCAATGAGCATTTCGGCGGCGAGGTACTGCCCTCGGTCAAGACCGAATACGGCCCTGTCGATGTGGATATTATCGCTCCCTGTCCGTTGACCGACGGCATGGACAAGCGGCAGACGGTTTTGATGAGCCACGGCGACGCGGTGAAAAAGCAGGCAGACGGCTTTGTGACCTTTGCGGTCACGGGCGACATTGCCGCGGGCATTTACAATGCGGAGAAGCGCATTATCGGCGTGCAGTTCCACCCCGAGGTGGATCTCTCCGAGCACGGCACCGAGATGATCGAAAATTTCCTGCGCAAGGTCTGCGCGCTAAAAGAGACGTATGCACTCGAGGATCGCATCGAGACCTCGATCCGCATGATCCGCGAGAAAGTCGGAGACAAAAAGGTGATCGTGCTGGTTTCGGGCGGCGTAGACAGCGCAGTTACGGCGGCGCTGCTCGTCAAGGCACTTCCGCCGGAAAATGTGTATGCCATTCACATTGACCATGGCATGATGCGCAAAAACGAGAGCGACATCATTTGCAGGAATCTCAAAAAGCTCGGTCTTGTACACATGAAGCGCGTCAATGCCGCAAACGAATTCTTCAACGGTACCGTGGACGACGGCAACGGCAGGATCATCGGTCCGCTGTCGAGAACGACCGACCCCGAGAAGAAGCGCCAGATCATCGGCTCCATGTTTATCAAGGTCACTGCCAAGGCGGCGGAAGAGCTGGGTATCGACTTTGACAACACTTATCTGGCACAGGGAACGCTGCGCCCCGACCTCATCGAGAGCGGCAACCCCGACGTCAGCGGCTATGCCAATAAGATCAAGACGCATCACAACGATGTAGACATCGTTCGCCGTGCGCGTGAGCGCGGCATGATCGTGGAGACCAACTGGGACTGGCACAAGGATGAAGTGCGCCAGGTCGCGCGCATGCTGGGACTCGGCGAGGAGATTGCTTCGCGTCAGCCGTTCCCCGGTCCGGGACTTGCGGTCCGTCTGCTCTGCAACGACTCGGTCGTGGCGGTCACGACCGCACAGCGCGAGCAGCTTACAGATCTGATCAACACGCTTGGCGGCGGCAACTTTACAGGGCGCGTTGCGCCGATCCGTTCGGTCGGCGTGCAGGGCGACAACCGTTCGTATAAGAATCTTGTGCTCCTGTGCGGCAAGGGCATGGATACCGATTTCGGCGAAGCGTTTGCATTTGCCAAGGAGATCCCCAACCGCCTGAGTTATATCAACCGCGTTGCGCTGCGTTTGGATTCGGATGCTCCCTCGGATACGCTGCACGACAGCCCCATGCATGTTTGCTATGAGACGGCGGAACTTCTGCGCGAGGCGGATGCCATCGTTACAAAGGAACTGATGAACCCCAAGATCGCGCAGTGCTTTGCCGTGCTGATCCCGCTGACACAGGATATGGACAAGCGGTATTCCATCGTTATCCGTGCTGTCGTCACGGGCGACTACATGACGGCGCGTGCCGCCGTTCCAGGCGAGCATTTCTCCATCGACGCGCTCAAAAACGCGGTCACAAAGATCAAAGCCGCCCTCGGCGACCAGATCGACATGGTACTCTATGATATTACCGGTAAACCGCCGGCGACGATTGAGTGGGAGTGAGCTTTCATCCGCGCGAATGTAAATAGGATTTTCGTAAACAGCCAACCGCTTGCGGTTGGCTGTTTTGCAAAAGGGCGGATGTTATCCGCCCTTACGTTGGTGGGATGCCATTCCTTTACCCTCTTAAACAAATCCTTGATCTTCTATGGAAAAAATGCTTCTTCTATGCTATAATATTTTCAAAAGGGGGTGCGGGCATGACACCGAAGGAACTTTTGGATATTTTATCCGTGGCGGAGAAGCTCAAGTGCAACACGCGGCACTCGTACACTTCGAGCGGGCGGCATGAGAGCGTGGCGGAGCACAGCTGGCGCATTGCGCTGATGGCGATGCTGCTTGAGAGCGAATTTCCGCACGCGGACATCGGCAAGGTGATCCGCATGTGCCTGATCCATGACCTCGGCGAGGCGTTCACGGGAGACATCCCCACCTTTGAAAAGAGCTCTGCCGACACCGAAAAAGAGGATGCGCTGTTTGCCACATGGGTAGACACACTGCCCGATCCTGTGCGGCGGGAGTGGAAAGCGCTGCTTGCCGAAATGCAGGCGATGCAGACCGAGGAAGCAAAGCTCTACAAGGCATGCGACAAGCTGGAAGCGGTGATCCAGCACGACGAGGCAGATCTTTCCACCTGGCTGCCGCTCGAATACGACCTGCAGCTGACATACGGTGCGGAGAATGTGCGCTTTTCGCCCTATATGCAGTCGCTGAAAGAGGAAATCGACAGCCGAACGCGAAAAAAGATCGCGGATGGCAAAAAATAAAAGAACACAGTATGGCAACCATTCAAGTAAAAAATCTGACCTTCGCGTATGAGGGCAGTTATGACAATATTTTTGAGGATGTCAGCTTTCAGATCGACACCGACTGGAAGCTCGGCTTTATCGGGCGAAACGGGCGCGGCAAGACCACGTTTTTGAACCTGCTGCTCGGTAAATACCCGTACAGCGGCAGCATCAGCACCGGTGTGGAATTCGCCTATTTCCCGTACCCGGTCGCGGACATGTCTGCGGATACGCTCGACGTGCTCCATAAAGTCTGCCCCACGGCAGAGGACTGGGAGTTTATGCGCGAGCTGTCACTGCTCGATGTAGAGGCGGATGTGCTGTACCGCCCGTTTTCCACGCTGTCGAACGGCGAGCAGACCAAGGCGCTGCTTGCGGCGCTGTTCCTCGGCGAACACAAGTTCTTGCTCATCGACGAGCCGACCAACCATCTCGACGCAGCGGCGCGCCGCACGGTCGGCGACTATCTGTGCTCGAAAAAGGGATTCATCCTTGTTTCGCACGACCGCGCGCTGCTCGACAGGGCAGTGGATCACATCCTGTCGATCAACCGCACGAATATCGAAATTCAGCAGGGCAACTTCTCCACATGGTGGGAAAACAAGCAGATGCAGGACAACTTTGAGCTTGCCGAAAATGCCAAACTGCAAAAGGAGATCGGGCGGCTGCAGGACGCGGCGCGCCGCTCGGCAAACTGGTCGGACAAGGTGGAGAGTACCAAGAACGGCACAAGAAACTCGGGGGTGCGCCCCGACCGCGGATTTATCGGGCACAAGGCGGCAAAGATGATGCAGCGCTCCAAAAATCTGGAGACGCGGCGGGAAAACGCCATCGCCGAAAAGTCGAAGCTGCTGCACAACATCGAGGAAACCGAAAGCCTCAAGCTCTCGCCGCTTGCGTATCCCAAGGATCTGCTGGTCGAGGCGAAAGGGCTGTCGCTGTTTTACGGCGACAAGCCGGTATGCGCGGATGTCGGTTTTCAGATCCGCCGCGGCGACCGCATGGCGCTGGTCGGCAAAAACGGCAGCGGCAAGTCCAGCCTGCTGAAATTGATCTGCGGCGAGGAGATCGCGCACACGGGGATGCTCTCGGTGGGCAGCGGGCTCAAAATTTCCTATGTTTCGCAGGATACTTCGTCGCTTTCGGGCGACCTTTCGGCGTATGCAAAGGCGTACGCCATTGATGAGAGCCTGTTCAAGGCGATCTTGCGCAAGCTCGGATTTGCGCGCGTGCAGTTTGAGAAGCGCATCGAGGATTTCAGCGGCGGGCAGAAGAAAAAGGTGCTGCTGGCGCGCAGCCTTTGCGAGCGGGCGCATCTGTATATCTGGGACGAGCCGCTGAACTTTGTGGATATTTTTTCGCGCATGCAGATCGAGGAGCTGCTCCTCGAATATGCGCCCACACTGCTTTTCGTCGAGCATGATGCCCGCTTTGCCGAGGAGATCGCAACGGGAAAAATCGAATTGTAAAAAATTTCGGAGGTGTCGATATGCTGTATAAGGATTTTAAAGGGATGTCGCTTTCCGCCCTCGGCATGGGCTGTATGCGTTTCCCCTGTGATGCAAATAAAAACGTGGATATGGCGGCAACGGCGGAGATGATCGACGTCTGCCTGCAAAACGGTGTCAACTATTTTGATACCGCGTGGTTTTATCACGGCGGAAGATCCGAGTCGATCATGGGCGAGCTGCTTTCGAAATATCCGCGTGAGAGCTATTATCTTGCGACCAAGCTGCCGGGGCATGAGTACAAGAGCCGCGAAGAGGTTGCCGCACGATTCGACGAGCAGCTGCGGCGCACGCGCGCGGGATATTTTGATTTTTATCTTCTGCACAATGTTTGCGAGGACAATGTCGGTATTTTCACCGACCCTGCACTGGGGATCGCGGATTTTCTGCGGGAGCAGAAGGCGGCGGGTAAAATTCGCCATCTCGGCATTTCCACGCACGGCAGCCTTGCGCTGATGGAGGAGTTCATCTCGGCGCACAGAGACATCGTTGAATTTTGTCAGATCCAGCTCAACTGGCTGGACTGGACCTTGCAGGATGCAAAAGCCAAGGTCGAGCTGCTGAACCGCTTCGGCATTCCGATCTGGGTCATGGAGCCTCTGCGCGGCGGCAAGCTGGCGACCCTTTCCGAGGAAGATACTTCCGCACTGCTGGCGATGCGCCCCGCGGAAAGCATTCCCGCATGGTCGTTCCGCTTTTTGCAGGGCATCCCCGGCGTGACGATGGTATTGTCGGGCATGTCAAGTCTTTCGCAGGTGACCGACAATATTCATACCTTTGGCACAAGCGCACCGCTTGATGCCCAGGAGCAGAAAGCGCTCTTTCGGATCGCGGACGCCATCCTTGCCAAAAAGACGCTGACCTGCACGGGTTGCAAGTACTGCACCGAGGACTGCCCCATGGAGCTGGATATTCCGAAACTTTTGTCTCTGTATAACAAATATTGTCTGACGGGCGGCAAAGTGCGCGCCGAGGCGGTGGCTTGTGAGGTGGAAAACGGCAAGCTCCCGTCCGCGTGTGTCGGCTGCCGCACCTGCGAGAGCAAATGTCCGCAGAAGATCCGCATTTCCGAGATCATGTCGGATTTTGCCGATAGGCTGTAAAGGAGCTTTTATGCTGATCGATCTGCATGCGCATACATCGGGGATCAGCCGGTGCTGCAGGATCCCCGCACCCGAGGTGCTTCGGCGTGCGAAGGAAGTGGGACTGGACGGCATCGTGCTGACCAACCACTATACCAAATCGTATATCAAAGACGGCGATGCCGCAAAATTTGCCGAGGCGTATATCCGCGAATATCACGATACGAAAGCGTGCGGCGAGGAACTCGGCTGCAAGGTGTTTTTCGGTATTGAGGTCACGACCGAGCTGTACCGCAATGTTCATATGCTGGTGTACGGTGTGGGAGAGGACTTTCTGCTTGCGCACCCCGAGCTGTACGAGTATTCGCAGGAAAAGCTGTATAACACCGTAAAGGCGCACGGCGGCGTACTGGTGCAGGCGCATCCCTTCCGCAACGGTGCGCATGTACTCGACACGGCGTTTTTGGACGGCATCGAGATCAATTGCCATCCGCTCTATAAAAAGTCGTATCGGCAGGAGCTGATCGAGATCGCCGAAAAAACAGGTTTGATCCTGACCTCGGGCGGCGACTATCACGCGGATACCTACCGTCCGCACTGCGGCACGTATCTGCCCGATACGGTGCAGAGCAGCCGCGATGTCGGCGATTTTATCGGATCGGCACAGGAAATACGGCTTTGCATACACGAGCCGCAGGCGGAAACCTACGAAACATATACTTTTGTACGAAAGATAAAAGAATAAGGCAGAAAAGATCTGTATGTGCGTTTTTTTGTCGCTGTGTGACATATACGGTCGTGCATGTTGACAAATCAACAAGTTTTGTATATAATAGATAGTATTGAATACAAGCTGACCTTTTCGTGACGCACGACAGACATAAAACAAGGAGATAAAAAAGAATGGATAACTTCATTATTCATACCGATTCGGCATGCGACCTGAAACCCGAACTGCTCGCAGAGTGGGGCGTGCCGTATGCTTCGCTGACTTTCCGTTTTGACGGCGAGGAAGATGAGTTCGCGAACGGCGATATGCCCACCGATGCATTTTATGCAAAAATGCGCGCAGGCGGCGTCGGCAAGACTGCCGCTGTCAATTCCGAGACCTTCCGCAAGGCGTTTTTGAAGTCGCTCAAAGAGGATAAGGACGTTTTGTACCTCGGCTTTTCCTCGGGACTGAGCACCACATACAATTCGGCAAGACTTGCCGCAGAGGAGCTGCGCGGTCAGTTCCCGGACCGTAAGATCATCACCGTGGATACGCTGGCGGCTTCTGCGGGACAGGGCTTGCTCGTGTACATGGCACTGGAAAAGCAGAAGAGCGGTGCGACGATCGAGGAGACTGCCGCATATATCGAGGGCATCAAGCTGAATCTTTGCCATTGGTTCACGGTAGACGACCTTGTATACCTCAAGCGCGGCGGACGTGTCAGCCCCACGGTTGCTTTCGTCGGCAATGTGCTCGGTATCAAGCCCGTTTTGCATGTGGATAATGAAGGCCATCTGGTCAACGTCTCCAAGGTGCGCGGCAGAAAGACCGCGGTAGCGGCGCTCGCCGAGAAATACGGCGCACTGGCAAATGACCTTGCGGGCGGCACTGTGTATATTTCGCACGGCGACTGCATGAAGGATGCCGAGGAGCTTGCTTCTATTCTGAAAGAGAAATACGGTGCGACGGTGCAGATCATCACCGATGTTGGCCCCGTGATCGGTTCGCATTCCGGACCCGGTACGCTGGCGCTCTTCTTTGTAGGTAAAGAGAGATAAAAATTACGACTAAAGGATAAGACAGGCTGATGGCTATAACAAAGACAAAAGAGCCCGAAAGCGGGGCAAAGATCTTCAAAGGAAAAGGCCCTAAAGCTTTGGATGGTCTGCTTTTTGCAAAGATGGCACACGGCGGTGCCGCACAGCTTCGTGCGCATGCCGATGAGGTCAATAAACTGAATGTTTTCCCGGTTCCCGACGGCGATACCGGTGACAATATGCGCATGACCATCGAGAGCGGCACGGCGGCGATCAAAGATCTCGAAAACGAGAACATCGGCGAGGTCGCGCGCGTGCTTTCGCGCGGTATGCTGCTCGGCGCACGCGGCAACTCGGGCGTTATCCTCTCGCAGTTCTTTGCGGGAATCGCCAAGGGCTTGGCATCTGCGGACAGTGCCGACGCTGTTTTGCTCGGCAGCGCGTTTGAGGCGGGCGTAAAGCAGGCATATACCTCGGTCATGACGCCGACGGAAGGCACGATCCTGACTGTTATGCGTGAGGCAGTGGAATCTGCCGTAAAGCAGATCACACAAAAGAGCACGCCCCGCAGCTTCTTTGCAGACATTGTAAAGGAGATGCGTGCTTCGCTGGAGCGCACGCCCGACATTCTCCCCGTCCTCAAAGAGGCAGGCGTGGTCGACAGCGGCGGAGCGGGCATCTATTATATCATGGACGGCTTTAACCGCGTGCTCTGCGGCGAAAAGATCGAGGACACCGGCGCTCCGCTGGTTGCGGCGAAGGCACCCGTGGATACGACCGGTTTCGGTCCCGACAGCGTGATGACCTACGGCTACTGCACCGAGCTGCTCGTGCAGCTGCAAAACAGCAAGACCGACATCGACGCGTTTGACATTGAATCGCTCAAGGCATTTTTGGGCGGGATCGGCGATTCGATCGTTGCCTTTAAAGTGGATAGCATCGTTAAGCTGCATGTACACACGCTCACACCCGAAAAGGTGCTGGAATACTGCCGCAAGTTCGGCGAGTTCTTGACCGTAAAGATCGAAAATATGTCGGTACAGCATACGGCACTGGAAGAAAAAGAGGGCATGGAAGCGCCTGCGCCCACGCCGACCAAGCAATACGGCATAGTCGCCGTGGTCAACGGTCCCGGTGTGGAAGCACTCTTCCGCGAGCTCGGCACCGATGCGATCGTACAGGGCGGACAGACGCAGAACCCCTCCACCAACGACTTTTTGGAGGCATTCCGCAATGTGCCCGCCGAGCATATCTTCGTGTTCCCGAACAACGGCAACATTCTGATGGCGGCACGGCAGGCGGCGGAGCTCTACGAGCATGCCACGGTGCATGTGCTCCCCAGCAAGAATATCGGCACGGGATATGTGGCGATCTCGTCCGTCGATTTTGGAAATCCCGATCCCGATGCGATCGTTTCCGAGATGGAGAGCGCGATGCAGCGCGTCACTGCGGGATATGTTTCGCCCGCGATCCGCGACACGGATATGAACGGGGTGCATGTTACCAACGGCGATACCATCGGCATCATCGACAAGGAGATCGTTCTGTCCGATGCGGACAAGGATGCGGCGGCGTACGGCCTCGCGGCAAAGCTGTTGGATATGCCCGACAAGTTTATGCTGACGATCTTCGCCGGTAAGGATACGACCCCCGAGGAGCAGGCGGCGCTGCAGGCAAAGCTTGCCGAAAATTACCCCTC
The DNA here is from genome assembly GCA_017398595.1 of Clostridia bacterium. GTDB lineage: Bacteria > Bacillota > Clostridia > Oscillospirales > CAG-272 > UMGS902. Next base: position 89,848 of record JAFQFR010000056.1, on the reverse strand, counting down.
CGCCGAGGTGTATTTTGTAGACGGCGGTCAGGACATTTATCCGTACATCTTTGTTGCGGAATAATCAAAAGATAATACTATGAAAATAGAGTGGAAAACCTGTTTGCGCGTCGGCGTCAGCGCCTTTTTGCTGTATTTGTGCATACAGTATTGGCAAAATGTCGCGGGGCTGCTCGGGGCGATTGTCGGAGCGGTCACACCGCTGATCGTCGGCTGCGTGATCGCGTATCTCGTCAATATTTTGATGAGCATGTACGAACGGCATTACTTCCCGCGCACGAAAAAGAAGTGGCTTGCGGGGAGCCGCAGACCTGTGTGCATGCTCGCCGCCATGTTTACCTTGGTGGCGGTCATCGCGCTGGTGATCGGTCTTGTTGTGCCCGAGTTCATTTCCTGCGTGAAGCTGCTGTTTGCACAGCTGCAAAGCGCGGTGCAGTACCTGCTGCCTTTGCTTGACCAGTGGGATACGATGAACCTCGTTTCGGACGATGTGCTCGCACAACTGCGCAATTTGGATTGGAAATCGCTGATCGAACGGATCGCAGATGTGCTCACTTCGGGCATCGGCGGCGCGTTTGACATCGTCGTCAGCACGGTCTCCGCGGTCGTCTCGTCGGTGGTCACCGCGTTCCTCAGCATCATTTTTGCGATCTATCTGCTGATGGGCAAAGAGACGCTCGGCGGGCAGTGCAACCGTGTGCTGCAGCGTTACGCGCCGCAAAAGGTGTGTGACAAGGTGCGCTATGTGCTCAACATCGTCAACGATTGCTTCCGCCGCTATTTCATCGGGCAGTGTACCGAGGCGGTCATCCTCGGTCTGCTGTGTACGATCGGCATGCTGATCCTGCGTCTGCCGTATGCAACGATGATCGGCGCATTTATCGCGGTTACCGCGCTCATCCCCGTGGCGGGCGCGTACATAGGCGGCGCGGTCGGCGCGTTTATGATCTTCACCGTCTCGCCGATCAAGGCAGTTGTTTTCCTCGTATTCCTCGTTGTTTTACAGCAGTTTGAGGGCAACGTGATCTACCCGCGCGTGGTCGGCTCGTCCATGGGACTGCCCGCGATCTGGGTGCTCGCCGCGGTCACGGTCGGCGGCGGCATCGGCGGTATCGGCGGCATGATCGTTGCCGTTCCTTTGGCGGCATCGCTCTATCGCCTGCTGCGCAATGATCTGCACAAGAATGATCCCATCCCCGCAGAGCAGCCGGAAGAACCCAAGCCCAAGCCTGTGAAAAAAAGTAAGAAAAAAGCGAGATCCCCGAAATAACGTAAATCCCCGAAGGCATCGCCTTCGGGGATTTTTTGTCGTACAAATTTTTCAAAAACAGTGAACCAAACGACACATCGGCACACTATATAGACGACACCGCGGGCAACTAAGGATTGCTTGACGTGCATTTTGCGCTGCGGTATTCTATAGGTGACAAACTGTAAACGGATGACAGGAGGATGTGTATGGGTTGGCTGTATGTTTTGGGCATCGTGATTTTGCTGCTGCTTGTGCCGTATGTGCGTATTTTTGCAAAACGCATACTGCTTGTGTGTAAGGTGCAAAAATGCGTAAAAAAGAGTGGCGCAAGGCTGGTACCCACGCATCGCTTCTGGATGTTTGGATCAAGACGTGCTGTAAACTGCGACTTTTATATCGAGACAAAAGACACTGTCTATTCGGTCAAGCTCTTTGCGACCAAACGACGCTTGTCCACGTTGCTGTTTCAAAGCGACGGCAAGTATGTCACGCGCGGCGAGTTCGCGATTTTCTCGTATGGGGGAGCACATAAACTGTCTTTTGACAGTGCGCCGCGCATGCTGCCGCGGTATGATTTTCAATACCACTTTGCGGAGAACTGGTACTTAAAGGAGCTTGTTCCCGTATTGCTGGTGCATCCGATCTGTTATCAGATCCAAAGCAACGGCAAAGACGTGGCTTCGGGCGACATGGTCAACGGCGTTTTTGTCTATTCGCTGTCCCGTTTGCTATCCAAGATCGAGTATGCGGGAGAAGTGAGTGCATGAACAAACCATCTTTTTTATATGCGGCGGGGAAACAGCGTGCCGATACGGCGCTTGTCGAGGATCTGCATCTTGGGGATATTTTGCCCAAAAAGATTCTGCCGATCCTGACGCGCCCCTGCGATAAACAGACGATCTTATATAGACAAAACTTCTTTCGGGCGATGGAAGCAGATGCTTTTTACAGCCATACGGTAAAGCTGCTGAATGCCTTGCGTGCGCTTGCATCGGAGCGGTATCATTGGTCGGAGGCGGAGCTTCATATACCGAGGAGCTTGCTGCATTTGAACCTGCTGCGGCTGTATCTGGATGTGGTTCGGCTGCTGTGCGCATTTCCGCAGGAAAACGAGATTACCGCCGCAATCACAACATATTGGGGTGACGATGCACATCGGACGCTGTATGCGAAAATAGAGCAAGCCGCCTGTGCGGCGGAGCCGCTTGCCAAGCGGATATCCACGTTTGATGTTTCGCTGATGGATCGTGCATGGATGCAGCCCGACGACGGCGGCAGGAGCTACGGGGAGATGCTCGCGGCATATGCAACGGGACTGGGCATGCCGAGTGCGCCCGGGAAGGAGCAGGGAGTGTGCTTGAATCTGTCGATGTCGAGCGCACTTTCTGTCATGTATCGCGAGGAGCTTGCCGCACTGGACGCACGGCTTGCGCCGTTTGCGTCCGAGATGCTGTGTGAGCCGATCGGGTATGCCGAGGAACTGGACTTTTATGTGCAGATGCACAAATTTATGCGTGCGATCGAGCAGAAGGGGATCCACACCTGCTTTCCTGCCGTTTCGGATCATAGACAGTACCGCGCCGAACAGGTATACGATCCGTATCTGCTGCAAAAGCAGGCCGAGGTCGTACCAAACGACATTGCCTTTGACGAGGGAGAACCGTTCTTCTTTTTGATCGGCGCCAACAGCGGTGGAAAGACCACCTATCTGCGCGGCGCGGCGTTGAATCTGGTATTTGCCCTCGGCGGCTGCAAGATGCTTGCCGCGCGTGCGTCGGTATACTGTTTTGACCGTATCTGCACGCACTTTCCGAAGGACGAGCGCTTTGAACAGATGGGCAGACTCGAGGAGGAAAAGCGCCGCTTTGACGAGATCGTCTGCGCGGGTGTGCGCGACAGCTTTGTTTTTCTCAACGAGGCGTACAGCGGTGCAAACGATACCGTCGGGGCGGCACTGGCGCTAAAGACCGCCGAAACGCTTCGCGACAAGCAAATGTTCGGTCTGTTTGTAACCCATTTTCAAGAGGTGTGCCGAAAGGGCATCCCCACTTTGCAGGCAATGGTGGACGGAGAGAACAACCGCCTGTACAAGGTGCAGCGCCTGCACAGTGGCGCGTCCTCGTATGTGGAGGACATTTTGAAAAAATACGATCTGGATGCCGATTCTTTGCGCGCGAGGGGGAATGTACATGACTGAGCGTCTGAGTTTACTGCATAAAGAAGAAATCTCCGTCGGCACAGTCGGTGAAGAGACGCTGTACCGTCTTTCGCTCGACAAGATTCTTGCGTATTTCTGCAGGGATGTGCGCGACAGTGCGGCGTTTGCAGAGACGATCTGCCATTTGCCGTGCACGGTGGATGGAGTGCTGTATCGGCGGACGATCTTACAGGATTTTTTAGAACACTCTGCGTTGCTGCAAACGCTGTATGAATATTTTGAAAAGCTGTCGCGTTACCACGAGGAATATGAACGCGAGCGGCGGGAGATCTACCGAACGCAGCGTGCGGGTGGACAGGGGCAGTCGTTTGCAGGGGCGGGCAGCCTGCTCTCGATGAGCGCGCTCACGCTGAAACGTTTGCTGCTGCTGCTCGGCGCGCTGGATGATCTGCTCGGTTGCTGTTCGTTTTCATCCGAGGGATTGCGAAACCTGCAAGCGGACATACGAAGGATTGCGGGCAGTGAGGACACGAATGCGCTGCTTGCGCTGTGTACAAAGTTTGAGCGATATACCACGGTCGGACAATTGGACTTTCGCTTGGTTTTAACGGCGAGCGGCAGGATCGGTGCGTGTGACCTGATCCCGCATAATGCCATTCATGCGGATTTTTTGCCGAAAAAGAAAAAGTCTTTCTTTAAAAAGCAAGAAGAAAAGCGGAACGCGGGTGTTGTTTTGGATCCGGTCGGTGTCAAGCTGCAGGAGGAGATGTACGTTTCCTCTGTGGTGCGCCTTGCCGCACGGTTTGGCGAGATCGCACGGTTCTTGTTTGACAAGTACAAGCATCTCGGACGGGAACTGCTTTTCTACAAAGCGGCGCTCCAATACTGCTATCGGCTGCAAAATCTCGGTGTGACGACCTGCTTTCCGATGGTGGCGGCGGGTGGCGGCTTTTCCTGTGAGAGCGCGTATGATCTGCTGCTCCTATTGACCACTTCGCCCGCCGCAGTCGTGCCGTATAGTGTGACGATCGACGGCGATGCGGGCAGCACGATCCTTTTCGGGGATAACAGCAGCGGCAAGACAACCTTTTTGCGCACGGTTGGCGTATTGCAGATTCTGGCACAGGCGGGGTTGCCCGTACCCGCAGAGCAGATGACATTTTCGCCCTGTTCGCTGCTCCTTTCGTACTACGCCGAGGCAGAGAAAGCGGAGCAGGGGGCAGGACGCTTTGAGCAGGAGGTGCGGGAGTTTCGGGCAATGTTTGATTTGCTCGTCCCCGGAGCGTTGGTTTTGCTCAATGAGCCGTTTCAGTCTACCTCTTATGACGAGGGCGCCAAGGGGCTGAGCGATATTTTGGAATATTTCTCCGCATCGGGCATCCGTTGGATTTTGGTATCCCATATGCATCAACTGAAAAAGCATGTCCGCAGGGACGTGCAGCTGCTGCAAACTGCCGCGGGGTACAAAATCCGAAAGGCAGCGTGTGAAGCAAAAAAATAGTGGAAAATACGGGTGAAATGTGCTATGATAACAGCAGTAAACTGCGCGGAAAGGGGATCTTTATGAAAAGTTTGAAAGTTGCGCTGTTGCAGATCCTGCCCGGGGAGACGATGGACGAAAATCTGGAAAAAGGGCAGCGATATTGCCGCATGGCAAAGGAAATGGGCGCGGACATTGCGCTGTTTCCCGAGATGTGGAGCAACGGGTATGCGATCCCCGAGGATATAGATGCTTTGCGGGCGAGCGCCACGCCTGCGGACGGCGCATTTGTTCGGTCGTTCGGCGCGCTGGCAAAAGAACTGAACATGGCGATCGCCGTTACATTTTTGGAGCGTTATGACTCGTTGCCGCGCAACACGGTATGCGTCTTTGACCGCTTCGGCAATAAAGTGCTCACCTATGCCAAGGTGCATACCTGCGATTTCGGCGAGGAATGCCGACTGAGCGCGGGCGAGGACTTCTACGTTGCCGATCTCGACACGGCAGAAGGCAGTGTAAAGATCGGCGCGATGATCTGCTATGACCGGGAGTTTCCCGAAAGCGCGCGCATTCTGATGCTGAAAGGCGCGGAGCTGATTTTAGTGCCGAACGCTTGTCCGATGGAGATCAACCGCATCTCCCAGCTCAGAGGGCGCGCTTATGAAAACATGATCGGCATCGCCACATGCAACTACCCCGCAGGGCAGCCCGACTGCAACGGACATTCCACCGCGTTTGACGGCATTGCCTACCGCCCGACCGAGTCGGGTTCCCGCGACACACTTATCATCGAGGCGGGCGAGCAGGAGGGCATTTACCTTGCAAATTTCCCGATGGACGAGATCCGCGAGTACCGCTCGCGCGAGATTCACGGCAACGCCTACCGCCATCCCGAAAAGTATCATCTGCTTGTTTCGGAGCAGATCAGCGAGCCGTTTATCCGCGAGGATTACAGAAAATAAGGAGATTATGTACCCCGATACCGTTTCGGTATCGGGGCTTTTGCTTGTTCTTTGTCGATCTCTCCCCGCGCCGCCGTTCTGCGCGGTGGGGGAATAGTGACCTACGGTCACACTCGGCTTGCTCCTCCCGAAGAATCTCGCGGGGGAGACGAACCATGCATCACCCAAACAGCGTGCGGAATGCGTTTGCTCAGATCACAATGTCACAGCATTCAAAATCGTTGTCGATATAGTTTGCGATAAATCTCGCTTTGAACTTGCGCTTGTTGCACATAACGTCGGCAGCGCCCGAAACGTCCAGGCTCTCGGGCAGGACAAACTTGATGCAGCGCACGACTATGTCGTGGCAGGACGAGCGTGTATGCGCGGGTACGACTACGGTCTTTAAACCGCGTTTGTATTCGTTGCCGTGCTCGTCAACCTCGGTGAGGATGACGGCGAGGGCGACACGCTTGTGCGGGCAGACGTCTTTGAGCGTGACATCGAGCTGTAAAATGCGTCCGAGCGACTCCATGCCGAGGTCGCCCGCGTCGAACTCCACGCTGTCCTCGCAGCCGTCGATGGAGACATCTACGGGATCGGGGCAGCTCTCGGGCAGAATGTCGATGCCGCAGTCCACATCGATCTTCGGCGACGGAAATTCTACCTTGTTTTTCTCTTTGTCGGAGTAGGTGATCGACTCGTTGACCTCGATCTCGCCCGAGCAGGTGCCGACATGCTGTACCGTGAATTCGAGTACGGCACCTTCGCTCTTGTTCACGCCGAGCTCGTCGATCTTCCACTCGAGCATGGTCGCGTCGATCAGACTTGCCGTGCCCTTGGTGGGCGTGGCAACCGAGGTGATCTTGAAGCAGGGATCGACTTTGTCGCGGATGACAATGTCGGTGGCGCCGGGTTTGGCAATATTCTTGGCGAGATCTTCAAACAGATCTTCCAGTTCTTCGTCGTTGGGTGTGATGGCGACATAGGCGGAGTCGGGGTCGGACGCCCAGTCTTTCAGCGCCTGTTCGTCAACACCGCCGTTGCCCGACAGACCGATGCAGTAGATGATGACGCCCTGCGCCTTTGCCAATGTGGCGACCTGGTTCGGATCGCCGCCCGCGGTGGTTCTGCCGTCGGTGAACATGACCATCACTTTGGCGTTGTTCGATGCGGGATCAAAGAGCTGCAGTGCCTTGGTAAAAGCGTCGGCGTGGTTGGTGGAGCCGCCCGAGTCGAGCGCGTCTACCGCGGCTTTCAGTTCAGCGACCGAGGTGATGAGCTGTGTGTCCTGCGTGGCGGTTTCGGCGAAGCTGACGATGCCGATATGGCTGCCGTAGCCGATCTGCCCGTCCTTCTGGCTGTCGGTCGCCTCGTCGATGATGTCAATAAACTTCTTAGCGCCGCTTTTCAGGTTGGCAAGCGGGCTGCCCGCCATGCTGCCCGAACGATCGAGGATCAAAACAATGTCGGTGGGATTGCTGACAATATCGGGTTCTGCCGTCAGCGACAGCCGCACCTGAAACGATCCGCCGCATTCGATCTCGCTTTTGCTGAGCTCCTTATTGGAATTAGTCACTCCCATGGTGCATTTTCCTTTCTGAGCCGGCTTTGGCTCTCTACAATATATGCGGCGGACAAGTAAGGCGATACGAATGCAGGTACGAAAGGATTGGATCTCCTCGCAAGATCCTTCGAGTGCGCAAATCGAGGTTTGGCGACCTGCCGTTTTACCACCACGAGATCCCGCCTTGCGGCGGTTTTGCCCCACACGGTCATTCTGAGCGGAGCCGTAGGCGCAGTCGAACTTTTGCGTAGCAAAAGCGCGAAGCGGAATCTCGTGGGGCAAAACTTCGACTTCGGCTTCGCCTGCGCTCAGGATGACAGCGTGGTGGTACGGCATGGTCGAAAGGCGACAGAACTGTAAGTCATTTTTGCGATTGGTTAGAGTCGCCTTGATGACCAAGCGAAGGATGTTACAATCTGCGAAAAGTGTTCAAACCCGCCCTTGTCATTCCGAGCGGTGGGGGAATAGCGACCTACGGTCACACTCGGCTTGCTCCTCCCCGAGGAATCTTGGGCGGAGCTGTTTGCAATTTAAACTTTATCATTTTTACATTTTTCTATTGACAAATCAGTTTACATGCTGTAAACTGAAGATGGTCTACAGGATGTAAACCATGGAAGGAGTACGAACATGAGCGATATGCAGCTTGGGGCAGTCGAATCCAAATTTGCCGATATTTTATGGGCGCATGAGCCGATCTCTTCCGCCGAGGTTGTGCGGCTGTGCGAGGAGGAGTTAAAGTGGAAGAAGTCTACCACCTTTACCGTTCTGCGGCGGCTTTGCGAGAAAGGACTCTTTCAGAATAACAAGGGCACGGTGACTTCGCTGCTCTCGCGCGATGCATTTTATGCGATGCAGAGCGAGCGGTTCGTCGCCGAAAACTTTCACGGTTCGCTGCCTGCGTTTTTCGCGGCATTCACCGCGAGAAAGCGTCTGACGAAAGAAGAAGCGGCAGAGCTGCGACGCATGGTCGCGGAATACGAGGAGGATTGAGATGTCCGAACTGTTTTTAATGCTTCTCAATAGGAGCATCACCGCAAGCTGGCTTGTGCTCGCGGTCGTTTTGGTGCGACTTTTGCTGAAAAGGGCGCCGAGAGCCATCGTTTGCGGACTGTGGGCACTCGTGGGCATTCGGCTGCTCTGTCCGATCTCGGTCGAGAGCGTGCTGAGCCTGATTCCGAGCGCCGAGACGGTGCCGCAGAATATCGTGTATGTATCCGAGCCGACGATCCACACGGGGGTCTATGCCTTGAACACACTGGTCAACCCCGTGCTCTCCGAGACGCTGGCGCCCGCGAGTACAGCGGGCGTGACGCCGATGCAGACGGTTGTGTCTGCCGCGTCGGTCATTTGGATCCTCGGCATGGCGGCAATGCTGCTGTATGCCGCGATCAGCTATGTGCGTGTGCATCGCAGTGTGCGCGTGTCGATCGAACGCGAGGACGGGATTCGCATTTGCGACGATATTGCGACGCCGTTTATCTTCGGCGTTTTCCGTCCGCGCATCTATTTGCCGTCAGCAATCGGCGAAGAGGATATTTCGTATGTGATCGCGCATGAGCGTGCACATATTGCGCGGCGCGACTACCTTTGGAAGCCGCTCGGCTTTGCCTTGCTGTGCGTGTATTGGTTCAATCCCGTTTTGTGGGCGGCGTACATTTTGCTCTGCCGCGATATTGAACTTGCCTGTGACGAGCGCGTGCTGAAGACCCTGGGCACCGAGGTGAAAAAGCCGTATTCGGATGCGCTCATTCACTGCAGTGAGCAGCAAAGGATCATCAGCGCATGTCCGCTTGCTTTCGGCGAGGTCGGCGTGCGGGAAAGGGTGCAGGGAATTTTGCATTACAAAAAGCCTGCATTTTGGATCATCGCTTTGGCGCTCGTTTTGTGCGCAGGGGTGGCGGTATGCTTTTTGACCAACCCGATCGGCGAGGAAGAAAAGGTTACATGGAACGGTTCGCCGCTGACTTTTGACGCTGACGAGTGCTATACGTTCTATCCCGTGGAGCTTGTTTATACGAATGGCAGTTATTCCTTCGTGGTGACCGCGGACGCTGCGCCCGATTACAGCCTGCGCAGTGATATGACACTTTGCAAAACGGAAACACACAATTCAGGCGAAGATCAAATGGTAAGAAGCATTACCGAGCTTGGGCAAATGACCGAGATCCGACTCACCGAGGAAACCTTTGATGCCTGCTTTGACGCCTTGGGCAAAGACACTGCTGCCAAGCTGCGCAAGAACAACTACCGTGCGTGGGAGCTTCGCTGCACGGAGCAGTTCGGGGAAAATGAACTTCCTTATTTATATATGCTCCTCGAACAAAACGACGGCACCTACTATGTCGGCGTGGGGTACTATGGCTACGGCAGCGACGGCGGCGACCGGATTCGCTGGCTGTACCGCACCGACAAAGAAGCGGGAAAATATGTCGCCGGACCGATCGGCGAGTTTGTCGGATACAGCATATACAAGTTTACGGAATCGGTGGATCCGATCGATCCGTCGATCTATTTGTACAAGGACGGCACGTTCAGCTTTGCCTATTCGGCGTTCAGCAGCTATCTGGGTTTTGGTACCTACACGCTGACCGAGGATACGCTCACGCTTGCAACAAATGACGGATTGTATACCTATGTGTTCAAAGTTGTGGACGACACCTTTGTGTTTGACGCGTCGCGCTCCTCGCGGATCCCGTCCTACCGCTATTCGGGTGACTCGACAGAGGCGCAGTGCCCCGTCCCCGACGGTGCGGTTTTTCATTTTTGCAATTTTTTGTTTTAAATCCTGCAAAAAATTGCAGATGAGGTATTGACAACCTTTTTTATAAGTGGTATAATTACGAAAAATCCGTTGATATACAGCGATTTCAGAGGTAAAAAACATGCATTTCGCTTATGCGCTTAACAGCATAATTATTGTGAGCATTATTCTTGTGCTAGTCGTGAAGAACGCAAAGAATAGTGCTAAAAGTTATGCCTTGAGTTGCAAAGCCATGGAATTTTAAGTTCGGGCGAAATATTCTATATAACTCCCCGGATGAAGAATTTAGGAATAGGCAAGCCTTATGGTCTAAACTTTTAGTCCATAAGGCTTTTTGTTATCTTACCCGATTAAGGAGGATTTTCGGTATATGCAGATGACCGGAGCAAAAATTCTGATGGAATGCCTTGTAGAGCAGGGCGTTGACACCATCTTTGGTTACCCCGGCGGTACGATTCTGAATGTATATGACGAATTGTATGCGTACGACGGGAAAATCAAGCATATTTTAACTTCGCATGAGCAGGGTGCGGCACACGCCGCAGACGGCTATGCGAGAAGCACGGGCAAGGTCGGCGTTTGCTTTGCGACCTCGGGTCCCGGCGCGACCAACCTGGTGACGGGTATCGCGACCGCCAACATGGACTCGGCGCCTGTCGTATTTATCTCCTGCAACGTCAGCGAAAACCTGATGGGCAAGGACTCCTTCCAGGAGGTAGACATCACCGGCATTACGATGCCGATCACCAAGTGCAACTATCTTGTACGAGACGTAGGGCAGCTTGCGGATATTGTGCGTGAGGCATTTGCCATCGCGCGCAGCGGCAGACCCGGTCCTGTGTTCATCGACATTTTGAAGAATGTCACCGCGGAAAAAGCGGACTTTGAGCCGCTGCCGCGCAGTGAGCATTCCGCAAACGGCCGTCTCGGCGCGCTGATGCAGCGCTCCTCGCAGAACTTCCAGCCGCCAAAGCCCGATGAAAAGGACATTGACACGCTGGTAGAGATGATCCGCGAGGCGAAAAAGCCGCTTTTGATCTGCGGCGGCGGTGTTGTCCGCGGCAGAGCGCAGGAAGAATTCACCGAGTTCGCCGAAAAGCTGGACGCGCCTGTTGCCATCACGCTGATGGGTGCCGGCGGCTTTAAGGGACGCAACCCGCTCACCGCGGGTATGGTCGGCATGCACGGCTCGCAGGCAGCCAACCGAGCGTGCGCCGCATGCGACCTGCTGATCGCGGTAGGCTGCCGCTTCTCCGACCGCGTAGCGACCGATCCCAAGAGCTTTGCCAAGCAGGCAAAGATCGTGCAGATCGACATTGACCGTGCGGAGATCAACAAGAATGTAAAGACCGATCACCATATCGTCGGCGATGCAAAGCGCGTGCTGGCGATGCTCAACAGACGCATCACCCAGCAGAGCCACGAGGAATGGAAAGAGAATGTATTCTCCTATCCGACCGAGACCGAGTACGATATGGGCGACAGCGCTCTTACCCCCAAGCAGATCCTCAGTGCGATCGCCGAGCTGATGCCGCAGGATACCATCGTATCAACCGACGTCGGTCAGCATCAGATGTGGGCGATCCAGCACTTCCATTTTGACTATCCCGGTCAGCTGCTCACCTCGGGCGGTTTCGGCACGATGGGCTTCGGTCTGGGTGCCGCGATCGGCGCCAAGGTCGGCAACCCCGAAAAGACGGTCATCCATATCACGGGTGACGGCAGCTTCCGCATGAACTGCAACGAGCTTGCGACCGAGCAGCACTACGACATCCCCGTTATTACCTTTATTTTCGATAACAGGACGCTCGGCATGGTTCGCCAGTGGCAGACGCTGATCTACAATAAGCACTATTCGCAGACCACGCTCGGTCATGCACCCGACTTTGTCAAGCTCGCCGAGGCATACGGACTGCGCGGTAAACGCGTTGCCCACGAAGACGAGCTGCGCGCGGCGATCCAGGAGGCTATGGAATACGGTCACGGCTATGTCATCGACTGTGTGATCGACATGGACGAAATGGTACGTCCCATGGTCGGCGGCGGCAGCCCCATTACCAAGTTTATTATCAGCTAAGGAGGTACAACTGTGAACGAAGTAAGAAGACAAACACTCGCTGTGCTGGTTGACAACGAAGCGGGCGTTCTCTCGCAGGTATCGCGCCTCTTTTCCCGCAAGGGTTACAACATCGAATCGCTGGCGGTGGGTACGACCACCGATCCCGCGGTCTCGCGTATCACCATTGAGGTGCTGGGCGACGACGATCAGATCAAGCTGCTCTCCAATCAGCTGCGCAAGCTCTTTCCGGTGCATTCGGTCAAGGTGCTCACACCCGAGCGCTCCATTCGCCGTGAGCTGGTACTCTTTAAAGTGCGCGCCGCTACCGGAGAGAAGCGCAACGAGATCATCCAGATCGCCAATATCTTCCGTGCGAACATCATCGATGTCGCCATCGGCTCTCTGACACTCGCCATGATCGGCGACGAGAGCAAAATCGAAGCCATCCAAAAATTACTGGAGGAGTTTGAGGTGCTCGAGCTGGTACGTACCGGCGTCGTAGCGCTCGAACGAGGCCAGGAAACAATTTATGATGAAACAAAAGAAAAAGGAGAATTTAACTATGGCAAAAATGTATTATGAAAAGGATTGCGACCTCAACAAACTGAACGGTAAAACCATCGCAATCATCGGTTACGGCTCGCAGGGCCATGCACACGCACTCAACCTGCGCGACAGCGGCTGCGACGTTGTTGTAGGTCTTCGCAAGGGCGGTAAGTCCTGGCCCGTAGCAGAGAAGGACGGCTTCAATGTAATGACCGTTGCTGAGGCTACCCAGAAGGCTGACATCATCATGATCCTCATCAACGATGAGGCACAGGCAGATATGTACAAGAAGGACATCGCTCCTTACCTCACCGCAGGCAAGGCGATCGCATTTGCACACGGCTTCAACATCCGTTACAAGCAAATCGTTCCTCCCGCAGACGTGGACGTATTCATGGCAGCTCCCAAGGGCCCCGGTCACACCGTAAGAAGCACCTATGTTGCAGGCAAGGGCGTACCCTGTCTCGTTGCTGTTGAGCAGAACGCTACCGGCAAGGCATATGACATCGCTCTGGCTTACATCGCAGGCATCGGCGGCGCAAGAGCCGGCATCATGGAGACCACCATGCACGACGAGACCGAGACCGACCTGTTCGGCGAACAGGCAGTTCTCTGCGGCGGTGTAGTAGACCTTATGCGCTGCGGCTTTGAGACCCTCGTTGAGGCTGGCTATGAGCCCGAGAACGCATACTTCGAGTGCATCCACGAGATGAAGCTTATCATCGACCTGATCAACAAGGGCGGCGTTGCAGCGATGAACTACTCGATCTCCGATACCGCTGAGTTCGGTGAGTATGTTTCCGGTCCCCGTGTACTGCCCTATGAGCAGACCAAGGCAAACATGAAGGCAATTCTGTCCGACATCCAGGACGGTACCTTCGCAGGCAAGTGGATCGCTGAGAACAAGAACGGCAGATGCTTCTTCAACTCCAAGCGTGAGGCACTTGCAAAGCATCAGATGGAGATCGTCGGCAAGCAGCTCCGTGAGCAGATGCTCTGGAAGAACGACGCTGACCTCGATACGGCATCCAACTAATTCCGTTACAGAGAGAAGCGTAAAGCTTTTGCGCTTTTCATAAACAAATAGAGAAGAGGTAATAGTGAAGAGTGAAGAGGTTTGGTTGATTTTTGCCCCATAGGGGCAAAAATCTGCATTACTTATTCACTATTCACTCTTACTTATTACTTTAATTTTCCCGGAGGGTTTTTATGAATTCGGAAAACATCAAGCGTGGCGTTGAACGTGCGCCGAACAGAAGTCTGCTGTATGCTCTCGGTCTGACCGATGAGGAGATCTCCCGTCCTATCGTCGGTATCGTCTCCTCGCACAATGAGATCGTGCCCGGTCACATGCACCTGGATAAGATCGCCGAGGCGGTCAAGGCAGGTGTTCGCCTGGCGGGCGGTACGCCGATCATGTTCCCCGCGATCGCTGTCTGCGACGGTATCGCCATGGGGCACATCGGCATGAAGTATTCGCTGGTTACGCGTGATCTGATCGCCGATTCGACCGAGGCTATGGTCATGGCGCATCAGTTTGACGGTCTCGTTATGATCCCGAACTGCGATAAGAACGTTCCGGGACTTTTGATGGCGGCGGCAAGACTGAACATCCCGACCATTTTCTGCTCGGGCGGTCCTATGCTTGCCGGTCATCTCGAGGACGGTCGCCGCACTTGTCTGAGCCATATGTTTGAGGCAGTCGGCGCATACCACGCGGGCACCATGGACGAATGCGGCGTAAAAGAGTATGAAGAAAACGCCTGCCCGTCCTGCGGTTCCTGCTCGGGTATGTACACCGCGAACTCGATGAACTGTCTGACCGAGGCGATCGGCATGGCGCTCTCGGGCAACGGTACCATTCCCGCACCGCTTTCGGCGCGTCTGCGCTTTGCAAAGCATACGGGTATGCAGATCATGGAGCTGATCAAAAAGGACATTCGTCCGCGCGATATTATGACCGAGGCGGCGTTCCACAATGCCGAAACGGTGGATATGGCGCTCGGCTGCTCCACCAATACCATGCTGCACCTTCCCGCTATTGCGCATGAGGCAGGCGTCGAGATCAGCCTCGACATGTCCAACGCGATCAGCGCGAAGACCCCCAACCTTTGCCACCTTGCACCCGCGGGCGACACCTTCATGGAAGATCTCAACCGCGCGGGCGGCGTATACGCCGTGATGCAGGAGCTGACCAAGAAGGATCTGCTGGATACGAGCGTTATGACCGTTACCGGCAAGACCATGGCGGAGAATCTCGAGGGCGTTGTCAACAAGGACCCCGAGACCATCCGACCGATCGATAATCCGTATTCGCAGAGCGGCGGCATCGCAGTACTCAAGGGTAACATCGCGCCCGACGGCTGCGTTGTCAAGCAGTCGGCTGTAGCGCCCGAAATGATGGTGCACAGCGGTCCTGCACGCGTGTTCAACTCCGAGGAGGAGGCGATCGCATCGATCTACGCGGGCAACATCAAGTCCGGCGACGTCGTTGTCATCCGCTACGAGGGCCCCAAGGGCGGTCCCGGTATGCGTGAAATGCTCAACCCCACCTCCGCGATCTGCGGCATGGGGCTCGGCGAGAGCGTTGCGCTCATCACCGACGGACGCTTCTCGGGTGCGACCCGCGGTGCGGCGATCGGACATGTCAGCCCCGAGGCTGCGGCAGGCGGCAATATCGCACTTGTCGAGGAGGGAGACATCATCTCCATCGACATTAAAAACTGTAAGATCACACTGGAAGTTTCCGACGAGGTTCTCGCCGCGCGCCGTGCAAAATGGGTATGCCCCGAGCCGAAGGTCAAGACCGGCTACATTGCACGCTACGCAAAGCTCGTGACCTCCGCGGACAAAGGTGCAATTCTCGAAGTGTAAGCTGACGGGAGTCGAATACGTTCGCCCGAGGTGGCAATATTTGTCTCTTTTCACCGTCAGTGCTCTTGCAAGGTAGTACCTTGCGGCGATCACCGCCGTCAAAAATCCCTCAAATATTGCTCTCCTCGGGTGCAAAGCAGTTTTAGCGGAGCGGATTTTTGTACAGACAATAGCAAAGCGCGCAGGGAATATGCGGATATTTCCAAGCGCTTTGCAGCAGAATGGGCGAAAATCCGCCCGATAAAACCGAACGGGTTCGATTCCCGTCAGCTTAAAGGAGACCGAAATGAGCCAAGTTAAAATTTTTGATACCACCCTTCGCGACGGTGAGCAGTCGCCCGGCTGCAGCATGAATCTGCGCGAAAAGCTGGAGATTGCAAAGTGCCTTGAAAAGATGAAGGTCGACATCATCGAAGCGGGCTTTGCCATTTCCTCGCCCGGCGACTTTGAGTCGGTCCATGAGATCGCAAAGGCGGTCAAGGACTGCACCGTTGCTTCGCTCGCAAGAGCGGCACAGAAGGATATTGATACCGCGTGGGAGGCAGTCAAGGTGGCTGCCGACCCGCGTATCCATACCTTTATTGCAACCTCTCCCGTACATATGGAGTATAAGCTGCGCATGACGCCCGAGCAGGTGCTTGCCAGAACCGCGGAGATGGTCGCACATGCAAGAAAATACTGCTCGAATATCGAATTTTCGGCAGAGGACGCGACGCGCAGTGAGCCCGAGTTCCTTGCCAGGGTCGTGGACGCGGCGATCAAAAACGGCGCGACCGTGATCAACATCCCCGACACCGTCGGTTATACCACGCCAAACGAAATGCGCGCACTGATCGAGTATCTGATCGCAAATGTACCGGACGCAGACAAAGTCGAGTTCTCGGTACACTGCCACAATGACCTCGGCATGGGCGTTGCAAACTCGCTGGCAGGCGTGCTCGGCGGCGCAAGACAGATCGAGTGTACCGTCAACGGTCTCGGCGAGAGAGCAGGTAACACCTCGCTCGAAGAGGTCGTCATGGCAATGCACACCCGCCCCGACATTTTCAATGTCACCACCCGTCTCGATACCACGCAGATCTACCGCACCAGTAAGGCGGTCTACACCGTGATCGGTCAGAGCGCACCGCTCAACAAGCCGATCGTCGGCAAGAATGCATTTGCACATGAGTCGGGCATCCACCAGCACGGCGTGCTGGCAAACAAGCAGACCTACGAGATCCTCACCCCCGAGGCAGTCGGTATCCATACCAACAACATCGTCCTCGGCAAGCATTCGGGTAAGCACGCATTTGAGAGCCATCTGAAAGATATGGGCTACACGCTCACGCCCGAAGAACTGCTCAGCTGCTTTGAGGAATTCAAGGTACTCTGCGATAAAAAGAAGACAATCAACGATGCAGATATCGAAGCGATCGTTCTCCACAAGACTTCCGCGCACGATGCAGACGAGACCGAGGGATACGCACTCGACTGGTTTGCCGTACATACGTCCAACTTCACCACGGCGACCAGCACGGTCTGCCTGAAGAAGGGCGAGGAGAAGTTCGAGGGCGTTTCTCTGGGCGACGGTCCGATCGACGCTTCCTTCAAGGCGATCGACAGCATTATCAATCCGCCCGAGCATACCTTTGATATTTACACGATCAACTCGATCTCCGAGGGCAAGGACACGCTCGGCGACGTTTCGGTCAAGCTGAAATCCGGCAACCGTACCTTCGTCGGCCGCGGACTTTCCACGGATATTATAGAAGCAAGTATCACAGCGTATATCACCGCTGTAAATAAGATGATGGCAGGTAATTCTGCACAAGGAGAAAACGAATAATGGGAATGACAATGACACAAAAGATCCTCGCGGCACACGCGGGTCTGCCTTCCGTCAAGGCGGGCGACCTGATCGAGGCAAAGCTGGATCTGGTGCTCGGTAACGACGTTACCACCCCCGTTGCCGTCAAGGTATTTGACGACGCGGGCTTTACGCGTGTTTTTGATAAAGACAGAATCGCGATCGTACTCGACCACTACACCCCCTGCAAGGACATCAAGTCCGCACAGCTCTGCGCTACCGCAAGAGACTTTGCAAAGAGATTCAACATCACGCACCTGTACGATGTAGGATGCGTCGGCATTGAGCACGCGCTCCTGCCCGAAAAAGGTCTTGTCGGCCCCGGTGACTGCATCATCGGCGCGGACTCGCACACCTGCACCTACGGTGCGCTCGGCGCATTTTCCACCGGTGTCGGTTCCACCGATATGGCAGCCGGCATGGCAGCAGGTGAGAACTGGTTCAAGGTTCCCTCTGCCATCAAGGTCAACCTTGTCGGCAAGCTGCAGAAGTATGTCAGCGGCAAGGACGTTATTTTGCACCTGATCGGTCTGATCGGTGTAGACGGCGCTCTCTACAAGTCCATTGAGTTTGCAGGTGAAGGCGTCAGCGAGCTTTCCATGGACGACCGTTTCACCATCGCCAACATGGCGATCGAGGCAGGCGGCAAAAACGGCATTTTCCCCGTGGACGAAAAGACCATGGAGTACGTAAAGGACCGCTTCGGACGCCCCGTTGTTGTGTATGAAGCAGACGAGGATGCAGAGTATGAGCAGGTCGTTACCATTGACCTGTCCGAGCTGAAGCCTACCGTATCGCTGCCGCACCTGCCCTCCAATACCAAGACCATCGATGAGGTCAAGGGCATGCACATCGACCAGTGTGTCATCGGCTCCTGCACCAACGGTCGTATCTCCGACCTGCGCGCCGCTGCCGAAATCTTCAAGGGCAGAACCGTTGCCGCAGGCGTGCGCTGCATCGTGATCCCCGCAACGCAGGATGTATATCTGCAGGCAATGAAGGAAGGACTCCTCGAGACCTTCATCACGGCAGGCTGTGCCGTTTCCACCCCGACTTGCGGACCTTGTCTCGGCGGTCATATGGGTGTTATGAGCGAGGGTGAACGCGCCGTTGCTACCACCAACCGCAACTTTGTCGGCAGAATGGGACATGTAAAGAGTGAAGTTATCCTCGCCAGCCCCGCGATCGCAGCGGCATCGGCAGTTAAGGGATGCATGGCTTCGCCCGAAGATCTTCAGTGAGGTGAATCGAAATGGCAGAAGGAAGAGTTTTTAAATACGGTGACAATGTAGACACCGACGTAATTATCCCCGCAAGATATCTGAACGCACCCTCGCCCGAGGATCTCGCAAAGCACTGCATGGAAGACATCGACATTGACTTTGTCAAGAACGTGCAGGCGGGCGACATCATGGTCGGCGGCGCAAACTTCGGCTGCGGCTCCTCCCGTGAGCACGCGCCGATCGCCATCCGCGCCAGCGGCATTTCCTGCGTCATCGCGGCAAGCTTTGCGCGTATCTTCTACCGCAATGCGATCAACATCGGTTTCCCGATCCTGGAGTGCCCCGAGGCAGCAGCGAAGATCAACGCAGGCGACAAGGTTTCGGTCGATTTCGCTACCGGCGTGATCACCGACGAGACCACCGGCGAGACCTTCCAAGCGACCGCTTTCCCGGCGTTCATCAACGGCATTATCGATGCCGGCGGACTTCTCCCCTACATTAAAGCAAAGCAAAAATAAGGAGTTAAACCATGGAATTCAATATAGCTCTGGTCAAGGGTGACGGTATTGGTCCCGAGATCGTAGACAGCGCGGTTGAGGTGCTGGAAGTCATCGGCAAAAAGTACGGTCACACCTTCAATTTTACACCGTATCTTGCAGGCGGCTGCGCCATCGATGCATGCGGCGAGCCCCTGCCGAAAGAAACCGTTGAGGGATGCAAAAACAGCGACAGCGTTCTGCTCGGCGCTGTCGGCGGTCCCAAGTGGGACACGCTTCCCGGCAACATCCGCCCCGAAAAGGCACTGCTCGGACTGCGTTCGGCGCTCGGTCTGTTCACCAACCTGCGCCCCGCAAAGATCTATCCCGCACTGGCAGGTGCCTGCACACTGCGCCCCGACATTATCGAGCGCGGTTTTGACCTCGTGATCGTCCGTGAGCTGACCGGCGGTATCTACTTCGGTGAGCGCGGCAGACGTGAGGGTAAGTACGGCCCCGAAGCATACGACACCGAGGCATACAGCGTGATGGAGATCGAGCGCATCGCGCGCGTTGCGTTTGAAACGGCTATGAAGCGCCGCAAGAACGTGATCTCGATCGACAAGGCAAACGTACTCGAGACTTCTCGCCTGTGGCGTGAGACGGTACACCGTATCGCTGCGGAGTACCCCGAGGTCGAGTGCACCGATATGCTCGTAGATAACGCGGCAATGCAGCTCGTTCGCGATCCTTCCCGCTTTGACGTTGTGGTTACTTCCAATATGTTCGGCGACATCCTCTCCGACGAGGCTTCGCAGATCACCGGTTCCATCGGTCTGCTCGCTTCTTCCTCGCTCGGCAGCGGCAAGTGCGGTCTGTATGAGCCTATCCACGGTTCCGCACCCGACATCGCAGGACAGAACAAGGCAAACCCGATCGCAACCATCCTCTCCGCGGCTATGATGCTGCGCTACTCCTTCGGTCTCACCGCGGAAGCAGACGACATTGAGCGCGCTGTCAACGAGACGCTGGAAGCAGGCGTTCGCACCGCGGACATCGTGGGCGACAGCGGTGCTACCCCCGTTACCTGCACCGGCATGACCGCAGAAATTATCGCAAGACTGTGATCCTCGCAAATTTTTGAAAGGGATGATATAAATGTTGGATATCAAAATCCAAAAAACTGAGAACCCGAAGGCAAAGCCCGAGGGCCCGCTTGGCTTCGGTAAAATCTTTACCGACCACATGTTTATTATGAACTACACCGAGGGTATGGGCTGGCATGATGCCCGCATCGTACCGTTCGGCGATCTGTCTTTCTCTCCCGCGTCCATGGTGTTCCACTACGGACAGGAGATGTTTGAGGGACTGAAAGCATACCGCGGCGAGGATGGCAAGACCTACCTCTTCCGCCCCGACATGAACGCAAAGCGCACCAACGCGACCAACGACCGTCTCTGCATCCCGCACCTGCCCGAAGAGGACTTTGTGCAGGCAGTAAAAGCGATCGTCAAGGTCGATGAGGACTGGGTTCCGACCGAGAAGGGCACTTCGCTCTATGTGCGTCCGTTCATCATCGCGACCGATCCGTTCCTCGGCGTTGCACCCTCCAAGACCTATCTGTTCATCATCATCCTTTCGCCCTCGGGCGCGTACTACGCAAGCGGTCTGGAGCCTGTAGGCATCTGGATTGAGGACGACTATGTCCGTGCGGTTCGCGGCGGTATGGGCTTCGCAAAGACGGGCGGTAACTACGCTGCCAGCCTTGCGGCACAGGTCAAGGCGCATGACGCAGGCTATTCGCAGGTACTTTGGCTCGACGGCGTTGAGCGCAAGTACATCGAGGAAGTCGGCGCTATGAACATCTTCTTCAAGATCGACGGCGAGATCGTTACACCGATGCTCAACGGTTCGATCCTGCCCGGTATCACCCGCGATTCGGTACTCAACCTCTGCAAACATTGGGGCTACAAGGTTTCCGAGCGCAAGATCTCGGTTGACGAGCTGCTCGAGGCACAGAAGAACGGCAAGCTTGAGGAAGTATTCGGTACCGGTACGGCAGCCGTGATCTCCCCTGTCGGTAAGCTGCGCTACAAGGACGATGTTATGACCATCGGCGATGGCAGCATCGGCCCTGTCAGCCAGAGACTGTACGACACGGTTACGGGCATTCAGCTCGGCAAGCTCCCCGATGAATTCGGCTGGAGACAGGAAGTAAAATAATGATTTGCCCTGCAGGCATGAATTGCCCCGTGGGGCATGATTTGAACACTGCGTGTTCATGAATAGCCTTTGGCATGAATGAAGATTTTCGCCTTCAAAAAGGCGAAAATCAACCTAAATGTGACGCTGTGCGTCACAATTCATGGAGCGCAGCGAGAAATCATGACATCGCAGATGTCAATTCATGTGCAAGGCACAATTCATGCTTCCGACGCGGTGCGTCGGAAGCAAAAAACACGAGGATTATTTTATGCTAAACGAAGTATCAAAGCTATTGCTGTACAGCGATCTCGGCGGGGACAGCATTTTGGAAAATCTCGCCGCGGCGATCGCGGCAAAAGACAGCGGTGCGGATGACCGCGACACCACCATTCGCAAAATATATACCGAGATCAAGCGTCTGCTTGACCTCTCCACATCGTATGGCTTTGATACCAACCTGTGGCAGAATTACCTCACCTTCTTGCTCATCACAAACGAAAACTCCTTTTCGCTCACCAGCGAGCGAAAAGGAGTCAGTGATGGCGGCAGCGTCAATGTTTTTGCAAAGCATGATTTCCGCATTTTCAAGAATCTGTTCCATTATGACTTTGCGCCGCTCGAAAAAGAGCTCGGCATTGACTGCTTTTCGATCATTACAAATTACAAGGCGATCCCCAAGCGGGAGCAGCTCTACAACAAAAACGTCAGCGCCAAGGTGCGCGAGCTCAGCGCAAAGATCGCTGCGGCAAAAGACGAAAACGAGGTCTTCGACCTCATTACCGAGCACTACGAGAAGTGCGGCGTGGGCATGTTCGGCATGAACCGCGCGTTCCGCCTGCGGGGCAGCGGTGCGGACCTTGAATTTTGCCCCATCAACAATGCCGACAGTGTACGACTTTGCGACCTTGTCGGTTACGAACTGCAAAAGCAGGAGCTTGTCGATAACACATACGCTTTCGTCAGCGGTAAGAGAGCAAACAACGTGCTGCTCTACGGCGACAGCGGTACGGGCAAGTCCACCAGTGTAAAAGCGGTGCTCAACGAGTATTTCGAGGACGGACTGCGCATGATCGAGATCTACAAGCATCAGTTCCGCGACCTCTCCACCGTGATCGCACAAATCAAAAACCGCAATTACCGCTTTATCATCTACATAGACGACCTTTCCTTTGAGGAGCATGAGGTGGAATACAAGTTCCTCAAGGCAGTGATCGAGGGCGGCGTAGAATCCAAGCCCGATAACATCCTGATCTACGCGACCTCCAACCGACGCCACCTCATCAAAGAAACCTGGAATGACAAAAACGACATGGAGTTTACGGGTGAGATCCATCGCTCGGACACCATCGAAGAAAAACTCTCGCTTTCCAGCCGCTTTGGCGTAACGATCAACTATTCCGCGCCCCGCAAGGACGAATTTTTGGAGATCGTGCGCGAACTGGCAAAGCGCGAGCATATACAAATGGAAGACAGCGAACTGTGTGCGCTTGCCAACCGCTGGGAGCTGCGGCACGGCGGCGTAAGCGGACGTACGGCAAAACAGTTTGTCGATTATCTCGCAGGAAAAAATACCGAGGAGAAGATTTAACATATGCTAACACTCGATAAAGTCTATCAGGCGGCATTCGTGCTCAAGGAAGTGGCACGCAAGACCGACTTGATCTATTCGCAGAAGCTCTCGGGCTTGTCCGAGATCTATCTCAAGACCGAGAACTTGCAGGTGACGGGCAGCTTCAAGCTGCGCGGCGCGTACTACAAGATCAGCCAGCTCACCGACGAGCAGAAGGCGGCGGGCATCATCGCCTGCAGCGCGGGCAACCATGCGCAGGGCGTTGCACTTGCCGCGACCAAGATGGGCGCCAAGAGCGTGATCTGCATGCCTGACGGTGCTCCGATCAGCAAGGTAGAAGCAACCAAGGCGCTCGGCGCCGAGGTCGTACTGGTTCCCGGTGCGTACGACGATGCCTATGCCTATGCGTGCAAGCTGAAAGAGGAAACGGGTGCGACCATGATCCATCCGTTTGACGATGACGAGGTCATCGCGGGACAGGGAACGATCGGTCTCGAAATTCTCGAACAGCTTCCCGATGTCGAGGCGGTCATCGTGCCGATCGGCGGCGGCGGACTGATCGCCGGCGTTGCCTATGCGATCAAACAGCTTCGCCCGGATGTTAAGGTATACGGCGTGCAGGCACAGAGAGCCGCATCCATGGCGGAGAGCCGCGCGCAGGGTGAGGCGATCACGCTCGATAAGGTCGCTACCTTTGCAGACGGCATTGCTGTGAAGCATCCCGGCGACATCACGTTTGCTATGAACATGCAGTATGTGGACGATGTGGTTACCGTCAGCGAGGACGAGATCGCTACGGCGATCCTCGCACTGATCGAAAAGCAGAAATTGATCGCCGAGGGCGCGGGCGCGGTCAGCGTTGCGGCTGCCATGTTCGGCAAGCTGCCCATCGAGGGCAAAAAGACGGTCTGCCTGGTTTCGGGCGGCAACATCGATGTAAACATTCTTTCCCGCGTCATCACGCGCGGTCTTGTCACCACCGGCAGAACCACCAATCTGCAGATCGCGCTCGAGGATAAGCCCGGTCAGCTGCTCGGCGTCAGCACCATCATTTCGAAGTGCGGCGGCAACGTGGTCAGCGTACACCACGAGCGTTCGGATGCCAATATGGCAGTGGCAAGCTGCATTCTGCATATCGGTATGGAAACGCGCGACTTTGAACACATCGAGCAGATCAAGGCAGAACTGCGCAAAGCAGGCTTTCAAATCATAGAATAAAAAAGGAAAAGATAAATCTTTTCCTTTGCGAGTTTATTTGTCAGAAAGGATAGACGAAAATGATCAAGAAGATTTCTACGAATAATGCGCCTGCGGCGATCGGACCGTATTCGCAAGGCTTAGATCTTGGCAACATGGTATTTGTTTCGGGTCAGATCCCGATTGATCCCGCGACCGGTGTGATGGCGGACACCATTGAGGAACAGGCAAAGCAGTCGCTGACCAACCTCAAAAATATCCTCGCCGAGGCAGGTCTCGGCATGGAAAATGTCGTCAAAACCGTTGTTTTCCTTGCGGATCTGAATGATTTCGCAGCCGTCAATGCGGTATATGAGACGTTCTTTGCAGATCCGTTCCCCGCACGCAGCTGCGTGCAGGTCGCAGCCATCCCGAAGGGCGCAAAGGTCGAGATCGAGTGTATAGCCGTTCGATAAGGTGAAGCCCGCGGTTTTGGGGAAAACACTACACGAAATTGAATCCATCTAAAAGCGTTGTCGTATGACAACGCTTTTTTGCATAGATTTTGCACAAAATAGTTGACATGCGTTAACTGATATGCTATTCTAAATATAACAAGCGTTAACCAAACGAGAAACGGAGGATATACAAATGGCAAATATCAGTTTATCGGACGGCGAATGGAAGATCATGAAGGTACTGTGGAGCGAGTCGCCGCGCACGATCGGGCAGATCGTGGAGCTGCTGGCGGGGGAAACGGGCTGGTCCAAGACAACCGTATTTGTGATGCTCAAACGGCTGATCGCCAAGGGAGCAGTGCGCATGGACGACAGCGAACGCTTACAGCAGTATTATCCCGTAATCGACCGCAAGGATGTTGCGCCCGAGGAGACCGATTCGTTTCTGTCGCGCGTGTATGACGGCAGCATCGGCATGATGGTGTCCTCACTCGCGGGACGCAAGGCGCTTTCCGAAAAAGACATAGCAGAGCTTCGCCGTATCCTGGACGAAGCGGAGAGGCATACAAAGGAGTAACCATGGCAATTCATTTGATCACAGTATCCGCCTTGATATTGGCGGTTTTATTGGTGCGTGCGGCGTTTCGCAAAAAGGTTCCGGCACGGCTGATCTATGCGCTGTGGCTGGTCGTGGCGGTCAAGCTGTGCATGCCGTTTTCCCTGTTTGCGGTGGAGCTGCCGTCCATGGCAGAAGTGCCGCAGGAAGTACCGCAGACCGAGCAGACGGTGATGCAGACGCAAGATATGCCCACGGTAACGAAAGCGTCCGAGGCAACGATCCTCGCACCGATCACACCTATTACGCCGATCGTGCCGCAGCAGCCGACCGTTTCGCAACCGATCGGCACCAAGCCGTCGGAGCCGATCGTACCGACGGTGACGGAACCTGCTGCAATTGAGCCGATCGAAACCGAGGTCGCTATCCCCGAGGTGCCGACGGCGGCGGAAACAACGCCGATCGACTGGGTGCATATTGCCAAGGTTGTGTGGTTTGTCGGTTCGGCGGTCATGGCGGTGTGGTTTGCGGCTACGGGTACTGTATTTCAGCAAAAACTGCGTGTCGACCGCCGACTGCATACCACGGTTGGCAGAACCAAGGTGTATGTATCGAAAAGTGCGGGCGCGCCCTGCCTTGCGGGGCTGATTCCCGCAATTTACTTAACGCCCGCGGCGGCAAACTCGCCGTCCGAGCGCTTTGTGATCACGCATGAGTACACGCATCTGCGCCACGGCGATCACATTTGGTCGGCACTGCGCACGGCTGCACTGATCGTGTACTGGTGGAATCCGCTTGTATGGGCGGCGGCGATGGTTTCCAAGCAGGATGCCGAGCTTGCCTGCGACGAGTCGGTTGCGGCAAAGTTAGATGACAGCCAGCGCCTTGCCTATGCGCACACGATTCTCGACACGATCCCGCAAAAGCATGCGCATGCGGTCGGACTCGGCAGTGCACCGATCAAGGAGCGCATTCTGATGCTGACGAAGCGGCATAAAAACAGGGTAGTTGCGGCGATCCTCGCGGTCGCTCTCACCCTCTCTGCCGTCGGTTGTTCGTTTATCGGTCCGAGGGAGACGACCGAGCCTGTAGACGATACGCCCGACCTGCCCAGCAGCATTACGACTGCGCAGACGACCGATGTGCCGACGGTTACAACAGACAATTCGATTGAAAATGTTCCAACCGAACAGCAAGAGCCTGTCCGTGTGCTCTCCAACGAGGGAAACTTGCATATTCACACGGTCATGCTGCCGCTGGAGAATGAAGATATGCGATTCTACGATGTCTCCAGCACAACACATAGTACGCGGTATCGGATGTTCTTGGAGTATGACAGCTCGACGGGAAAGCCGTATCAGTATCGCAGGCTGTATGTCGTGGATGCGCTGAACGGTGAAATTGCCGATTGTTTTGACTTGGACATACAGGCAGGAGTTCCTCGGATCACATATACGGATAACGGCGGCGTGATCTATGCACCGATCACGGATCCTGTCACCGGTACGCTGCGTTCCTACTATATGCTGACAGTGACCGAGAAAAACGGCGAATTCTCTTTGCAAAAAACCGAGATGCAAGCAGACGCTTCGCTTGTCACCTCGCGCTTTGTTTCGCCTGACGGCAGGTATGTCGCTTATCAGACGGAAGAAACAAACGGTGATTACGGTGGAATCTATCTGCAAGGTTCGGATGGTAGCAGTCAATGCATTTGCGAAAACAAAACCGCGGCAGATGTCGAATCGGCAGAGGTAAGGTTCTATTCTTTGACCGGTTTTGCGGATGACAAGCATCTTGTGTACAGTATCCATGGCGATTTGCAGAAGGTATCCGGTATTGGCAACGGTCAGCTGCCGATCGGTTATGGCATCTACAACACGGAGACGGGAGAACGTACCGAGGTACACAATGGCAAGGTGCCGATCGGAATCTGTGACGGCATACTGTATTTAGGTGTTTATTCGGACATGGTACCGCAGGAAATTTGGCGCGCAGGTATAGACGGAGAAGAGGAGTTGATCGCCTCGCGGAATGCCGCGGACGGCGTATTTGCCATGTCCGAGGATCGGCTGTTTTCGTGGGATCACTCGATGTGGCATCGGTATTTTCCTGCCGAAAATGCGGCTGCCAATACCACGCAGGTTGAGTTCTATTCTCCCGATTTTGATCAGAAGCTGGCAGAGGTTTCGTATTGGAAAACGGATACGATCCGTTCTAATACCATGGTGCGCTTTTTGATCTGCGAGGATTCGGTTACATTTGTTGTGCCGTATGTGGTGGAAGAAACTGCGCAAAGCACGGTGAAAGTGCTCTCCAATGCGGGAAATCTGGATATCCGCACCACGCTGCTGCCTCTGCAATCCGCAAGGATGGACTATCTTCGTTTTGCATATGACGATCGATATTTTATCTATGTGACGCAAAAAAAGAATCAATATGCCGATTTGTATATCCTCGATTCCCACAATGGTGAGTTCGTATACAGCTATGCGTTGGATGTATCTGCAGATGCTTTTTACATCACGTACACCGACGAAGGCTGTATTGTATACGGAAAGCATGAGAATACAGTGACCTGTGCCTATGCGGTGACGGATACGGACGGTGTGTTTAGCGTAATACCTACCACCGTGGCAGCATATCCGATCTTCGACACGCGTTTTGTTTCGCCCGACGGACAATACATCGCCTATGAGACAAGAGATGATGCAGACAGGCACGGTGGCATTGATATCCGACATCCCGACGGCAGGACAGAGCGCATTTTCGAGAATATCGTGCTGAACAACGAGTTTGCCGGCGGTATCGCGGGCTTCGACGATATGACGGAGTATAAGCTCATAGGATTCGCCGACGCCACGCATCTGCTATATTGGATCTGCGGCTGGGGGTATACCAAGGGCTACGGTATCTACGATGTTGTCACAGGGGAGAAAGAAGAAGTGCCGGAAAAAGGCTATCTCCCGGAAGCTGTGTATAACGGCGTGATGTATGGCACGGTGCGCAGCAACACTTTAGAGGTTTGTTCCTATGAAACGCTGTGGAAAAAAACACAGGACGGCGAGTATACTGTGCTCGCTTCGCACGATGCAGCAGACGGTGTACCGCTTGTGTCGGAGAATTCGTTTTGCGAGTTTAAAGGCGGCATCTGGATCCACCATGAGCTCGTTACCTCCGGCGAATATGCGAGCCGACAGGAAGATGGACAATACAATGCGGTGATCCTGCGCTCGTCCGATTTTGATACCGTTTTGGCAGAGATCGACACAAAGGAATTAGATCGGTTTTATTCGGACATCACGGTGTACGGCAATTTGGTCACATTTGTTGTGCCGTATGTGAAGGAAGAAACCGCGCAAAGCACGGTGAAAGTGCTCTCCAATGCGGGAAATTTGGATATTCACGCTGTTTTACTGCCGCTGGAGAGTGAGGATATGCGGTATCTTGCTTTTGCATACGACGACAGATATTCCATCTATCTGACGCGAAACGGTCAGCACTATGCCGATCTGTATATGATTGATGCAAAAAACGGTGAGATCGTATACACTTATGCGTTGGATGTCAATGCATACTATTTTTATATTGCATATACCGATGCAGGTTGCATTGTATACGGAAAGGATTACGATACGGTGAGCTGTGCCTATACGGTGACGGATACGGACGGCGTATTCAGCGTAACGCCCATCCGAATGGAAGCGTATCCGATCGCCGAGCAGCGCGTTGTTTCGCCAAGCGGTACATATATCGCCTATAAGACCGTAGACGATGCGGGAGCGGATGGCGGTATTGATATTCGGTATCCCGACGGCAGTATAAGGCGTATCCTCGAAAATACTATGCTCGAGGAGACGGACGACCTCAGTGGTGTAACGGGGTATCACCCCATCGGCTTTGTGAGCGATACGGCGCTTGTATATCGCATCGGCGGCTGGGAAGGCACAAAGGGCTACGGCATCTATGATGTTACCACGGGGGAGAAGACCGAAGTGATCGCACGCGGAGACAGTCCTTGCGCAGTTTACGACGGCGCTTTCTATGTGGAAGAATGGGGCAACAGTATGGCCGTTTACGAGCCACAGGCGATCTGGAAAGTCACTGCCGACGGTGCAAAAACAAAGATCGCTTCCAAGGATGCGGCAGATGGCGTATATGTGCTGTCGGATGACAAATACAGAGAGTTTGAACACTCGATGTGGTGTATCTTTGACACAGGCAACGCTGCCGGTATCGGCTATGGCGAGGACACGCCCGAGAATCTTACGGTAGCGCTGTATTCGCCCGACCTTGATCAAAAACTTGCGGAGATCGAGTATCCGCACAATTACAATGCTTTTGACAACGTCATTGCATACGAAAACTCGGTTACGGTGGTTGTGCCCACCGTATCTGCAGTCCCGGAGGAAGACGCTGCTATTACCACGCTTGCAGACTGGAATCAGCTCAACTATGATGGCGCTTTCCCTGCTGACGGCAATTGCTATGCACTCATCAACGGACTTGTGCATTTCGGCGGTGGGGCAGACCTTTCCGAGCGCTATGCGGAGTTTGAAACGGTTACGATCGGCGAGTATGCCATCTCCCGCAAAAAAGACGAAAAATTCCTGTATTTCGACTTTACCGTAACTGCATCGGGACTGGATACGCTGCCGATCGGCAACTATAAAACCACGGTTGCGTCGTTTGCGGGACCGCAGTCGGACGATGCGGAGATGGAGATTCTCGAATGCGATGCAAAAGGCAGGCTTCAATCTGTTGCAACGGACAGAGCATCCAACCGGTATCTTAGCATATGGTTTCTCGCCGAGTTGGCATGGGATATGGGCGATTACGGTACATATGATACTTCCGCGTCCGACGGGTTCCCGGATAACTACCTTGCACATTGTGAAGGAGGACGCTACAGTTTGGCAGAGCTGAATGCACTTGTAAAAGATACATTCGGTGTGGAGATCGCCGCAGACAGTTGGTTCGCGCATGATACCGATGACAACGGAGATATTGTACTGACGCCAGGGTTCGGCGGATTTGCATTCTTTTACGACATTGTGGATTTGCAGATCGGTGAGGATGCCGATCTCATCACTGTACAGCACTATACGGACATCAACAAACTGATCAAATCGGTCAAGGTTGCCTACCGCGTCAGCAATACGGGACGCGTATACGGCTGCGAGCTGATCGAGGATGCAAAGTATGCACCGTTTGGCGCACTCTATGCCCGCTACAAGTACAAAGGTTGGGAGCCGATGCAATAACAAAAAGAAGATCACACCGCGGTGTGATCTTCTGCATTCTTGTAATTATCGCATGATCTGTAATCCGCCCCACGGATGCCGTTTTCGTATCGGCTGACATCCTATCGTGAACTTTCATTTTTCTTCCAAATTTTATGAGGATTTTTCCTCGCGGAAACGACTAAATCATACCTACTTATGTGGTAATCTTTTTAAAAAAGAATAATTTTAAAAAATTTAGAAATTTTGTCACCTTTTTCTTTTGCGGTGCGTCTATATAGCAGAAACAGGTTGATGAGGAGTGGTAGCTTTGACGGATAAAGATGCGTTTTGCAGGCATATACGGCTTTGTGAGAAAGCTATGTATGCCTTGGCATTTTCCCTTGTGCGAAATGAATCCGACGCCGCAGAAGTGATCGGCGAATCTGTCTATCGGGCGTTCAGCAGTTTGCATACGCTGAAAAACGACGCTGCTTTTAAGCCGTGGGTGCTGCGCATCGTGCACAACACAGCCGTGGAGATGCTCCGCAAAAATGCCAAAGTGACGCCGATGGAGGAGCTGCCCGACGCTGCCGATGACAGTGACGAGCACGATGTCACGACAAAGCTCGCTCTGCGCGACGCGGTCGAACATTTGCAGCAGCCTTATCGCACGGTGGTCATCCTGTTCTACTATGAAAATCTTTCGGTAGCTCAAATCGCACAGATCCGCAGTACGAATATGCTTGCGGTCAGACAGCAGCTTTCCCGTGCGCGGAAGATGCTGCGGGAGATTTTGAAGGAGGATTTTGTCGGATGAACCGTTTTGACAAATATATACGCAGCAAAGCGGCGCAAGAGCGGACAGAGATTCCCGCTTCTGCCCGAGATCGCGTAGAACAAGCGCTTGCCAATTTGCCCGAACAGGAAATTTTGGCATACCGCGCGCCTGTGTTTCCGCGGATCGCGGCAGCGGCAGTCTGCTTTCTCTTTGTGACGCTGTTCTTGCTGCCGAATGTGAGCGTTGTCTACGCGCAGGCGCTGGAGCAGGTTCCCGTGATCGGCGACTTTGTCCGCGTGGTGACCATACGCAATTATTTCTACGAGGATGAACGGCATGAGATGGACATCGATGTGCCCGGTATTTTGCATACCGACAGCGAGGCTGCGGATTGGATCAATAAGGATGTCAGTGCGTTGACCACGGCTCTGGTCAATCAGTTCTATCGGGATTTGGAGATCACGGCGGACAGCGGTTACGGCTCCGTCCGTGTGGACTATGAGACGATCACCAACACCGAGCGCTGGTTTACCTTAAAGCTTGCAGTCAGCGAAACGTCCGCAAGCAGCAACAATTACTTTAGGTATTACCATTTGGACAAGTTGACAGGTAGAGTCGTGACGCTTGGAGATCTGTTTGCCGCAGAGGACTTTTCCGAGATTTTGACCGAAGAGATTCGGCGGCAGATGCAGGCGCAGATGGATGCCGATGCGGATGTTGTATATTGGATCGACGACAGTGGGGTCGGAGAAGTGTTTACGTCGGTTGACGGCGATCAGAATTTCTATTGGGATGCAAGCGGCGAACTCGTGATCGTATTCGACAAGTACACAATCGCTCCCGGTTCGATGGGTACGCCCGAATTCGTGATCGGCAAAGATGTGATCGGGGATATGCTGGCGTCCGCATTTTCGGATCTGCCGACAGAGTAGGGGATAACCACTCATTAAGTTTTACTTAATATTTTTTTAAAGGTATTGACGGGAAACATTGGCAGTGATATAATTGCTGTACTATTTTAAGCAGTACAGTTGACAGAGGATAAACATGACAAAAAAGAAAGTCAAAAAGGGAAGACGGGAGCGGCTGGATCGGGCGAAAACCTGCGGTTTTATTGCGCCGTCTTTTATCGGCGCGGCGGTATTCTATATTCTGCCGTTTTTTGTCGTCGGCTATTACGCCGTGATCGACAACATCATCAGCCGCGAGTTTGTCGGTGTGCAGAATTTTGTAAATCTGTTCAACAACAGCATCTTTCGCATGGCGGCGAAAAACACCGCGCTGTTTTCGGCGATCGCAGTGCCGCTGGCGGTCATTATCCCGCTGCTGTTTGCGATCTTGCTGATGCGGAAAATGCCGTGCGGATCGGTTTTCAAGACCATCCTCATCAGCCCTTTGATGGTGCCGACCGCGTCGGTCGTGCTCATCTGGGAGGTGCTCTTTCACTATGAGGGCACGATCAACAATTTTCTTTTGCATTTCGGCATTGACCGCATCGACTTTTTCAAGTCGGACTGGTGTCTGCTGGTGATCGTCTGCCTCTTTTTGTGGAAGAACATCGGTTACAATATGATCCTGTTCATGGCGGCGCTCGCCAATATCCCGAAGGACATCACCGAGGCGTGTATGCTGGACGGCGCGGGGCCTGTGCGCGTGTTCTTCAAGATCAAGCTGCCGTACATATTTTCCTCGGTGCTGTTTGTCACCATTCTTTCGCTTATCAACTCGTTTAAGATCTTCCGCGAGGTGTACCTGATGACGGGCGACTACCCGTATGAAAAGCTGTATACCTTGCAGCATTTTATGAACAACACCTTTAAATCGCTGGATTATCAGAAACTGTCTGCTGCGGCGATCATTCTATGTGCCGTGATGATCGTCATCATCGGTATCCTCTTTATCATCGACGACAAAGTGGGGAGGGATATTGAATGAAGCCAAAGACCATCAAAAAGCTGCACGAGGTGCGGCGCAAGATCGCGACGGCGATCATCTTTGCATTCTTTTTCGGCATCTGCACGGTTTTCGTTATGCCGACGGTGCTCACCTTTACAAACTCGCTGATGTCGAAAAGCGAGATCGCCGCGAACTACGGGCAGATCTTCTCGAGCGTGGCGGGCGACGCGAAAACCTATGTCGCGGGCGAGACCAATTTGAAGCTCATTCCCGACATGATCTCTTTTTCCCAGTATGAAAATGTATTGCTGAAAAATCCGCAGTATCTCTTCAAGTTTTGGAACTCGGTCATTCTGACCGTGCCGATCGTGATCTTTCAGATCATCGTGGCGCTCTTTGCCGCCTACGGCTTTGCGCGCTTTTCGGGAAAGCTGCGCAGCATTATCTTTTTCAGCTATGTCATTTTGATGCTGATGCCCTATCAGGTCACGCTGGTGCCGAACTATCTGGTATCCAACTGGCTGGGCATCCTCGACACCCGCCTTGCTATCATCCTGCCGGGCATCTTCTCTCCGTTTGCGGTGTTCATCCTCACCAAGTTCATGCGGCGCATCCCGCCTGCCATGATCGAGGCGGCAAAGCTGGACGGCGCAGGGGAACTGCAGATCTTTACGCGCATCTGCGTGCCGATGTCCAAGAGCATCATCTACTCGGTAGCGATCCTCATTTTCATCGACTACTGGAACATGGTGGAGCAGCCGTTGGTACTGCTGAGCAATGCGGACATGCAGCCGCTGTCGGTGTTCCTGTCGCAGATCAACGCGGGCGACGCGGCGCTTGCCTTTGCGGTGGCGACGATCTATATGGTCATTCCGCTGCTCATCTTCCTCTACAGTGAAGATTACATCATCGAGGGCGTCTCCTACTCCGGAGGCGTTAAGGGATAGGTAAGAAGTAATAGTGAAGAGTGAAGAGTGAAGAGGTAATGAAGATTTTTGCACCGCAGGTGCAAAAATGAATCGCACTTTTTAGAGAAAGGATATGCAGAAATGAGTGAGACAAAAAAGCGGGGCTGGATCAAAAATGTGATCATCATTTTTTTGGTGATCATGCTGGTCCTCACCCTATTTTCCAATACAATTATGAACCGTTCGCTGCCCGAGGTTTCGGTGCAGTATGCGGAGAGCGGCACGATCACCACGCAGATCAAGCTTTCGGGCAGCGTGAGCGCCAACCAGGTAAAACAAGTCACGCTCGAGAATGCGCGCACCATTGATACGGTCAATGTACGCCGCGGCGACTATGTCGAGCGCGGTACAGTGCTTGCCACGCTTCTTGCAGGAGAGAGCAGTGAGATCTACGATCTCGAGATCGCGCTCAAGCAGTTGCAGATCGAGTATAAACGTATGCTGCTCGAGGATTCCGATTCGCTCCTGACGCATCAGCGCACCTTGGAGGACAGTCAAAAAGAGCTGGCAGAGCTCGAAGCGTACCTGGAACAGTATCCGGTGCTTGCCGCTGCGGTGCAGGTGTACAAGGACGAGATCGCGGTGACCAAGAATAAGATCAAGGACATCGACGACATCATTGAGGAGATCGATGAGAGCATTGCCGAGCTGCAAAAGCTGATGGATGATCTGCCGGTTCCTGCCTATAGGAACACCGCCGATCTGAACGATGCGATCGACGAGGCGCAGGACGCGTTGGACGATGCCGAGTCGGCGACAAAAGCTGCTAAAAAGGCGATGAATACGGCGTCCAAAGTGAAAAGCGACGCGACGCAGGAATACAATTCCCTCAATGCAAAATATGAAAAACTGAAAGAATCGGCAGATGCCTATTCTGCCGAAATTGAGGAGCTGCAGGCCGCTTTAGATGCAAAGCAGCAGGAGCTGAGCGATACCAAGCAGTCGCTTGTGGATAAGCGATTGGAGCGCAGTGATCTGCAAAAGGAGATCTCTGCGGCGGGCGGAACGCCTACCGAGGCACAGCAAGAAAAATTAGATGCACTGCAGGATGAGATCGATGCCCTGGAAGAGCTCAAAAACACGCAGGACGATCAGATCGACGCTTTGGAGTCGCAGATCAAAACCAAGACGAGCGAGATGGAGTCGGCGAGCGAATCGGCAAGCAAGCTGTGGACGTCTGTATACGAAGCAAGTCTGAAGATGGGCACGGCGACCAGCGAGTACAGCTCCGCATCCGCTACATATGATTCCTGCAAGGCTGCGGAGAAGGCTGCAGAAAAAGTGCTTGAAGATCTGAAAGAGGGCTTTGACTATCTCCTGCTTGATTCCCGTGTGGAGGACTACGAGGAGACGAAAAAGGAGAGGGAAAAGCAGAAGAAGGAGCTTGCCGAGCAGCAGGCTGCTTCCGAAGAGCTCTTGGCAGAAGCCGAGGAAAAGGTCGTAAAGACGATGGAGGAGTGCGAGGACGAGAAGCTGAAGCTGTCGCGCACGATCGAGGACTGTGAGATCGCCATCCGCATTGCCAAGGCGAACGGCGCCATCGAGGACGAGGCTGCCGCGCTGGAGCTGCAGATCAAAAAGACCGAGATCGACCGCAAGCAAAAGGAGATCGACAAGCTGAAAGCCGAGACCACTTCCACCGAGCTGGTTGCTCCCGTCAGCGGCACGATCAGCACGATTAGTATCACTGCGGGCGACGAGGTCAACGCAGACACGGTCGCCTTTGAGATCACGATGAACGATATGGGCTACACGATGGAGTGCAGCGTGACCAACGCACAGGCATCCCGCCTGAGTGTCGGTCAGGAGGCAGAGGTGCTCTATTACTACTGGGGCGCAAAGCCGTCTGTCCGCGTTTCTTCCATCAAGAGCGACCCGAACAGCCAGGGAAAGAGCAAGCTCGTCACCTTCACGGTGGAGGGCGACATCAGTGACGGAACTACGCTTTCGCTGTCGGTGGGCAGCAAGGGTTCGAGCTATGACACCATCGTGCCCAACAGCGCCATCCGCGAGGATGCAAACGGCAAGTTCGTGCTGAAAGTTGTTTCCAAGGATTCGCCGCTCGGCAACCGTTACTATGCGGAGCGTTTGGACGTAGAGGTGCTGGCATCCGATGCCACCAAGAGCGCGATCGACGCATCCCTCTCCTGGGGCGACTACCTCATCACCGGTGCATCCGTTCCGATCTCGGACGGCATGCAGGTACGCATGGCGGAATAAGTGCTGACCGAAAAGGAGTATAAAGTGAAAAAACGATATATTGTTTTCGGCGTGCTGACGCTTGTCTGCCTTGCCGCGGCATTTTGCCTCGGTGCGGCGCGGCGCAGTGTGACCGAGGACGATGTGCGCGACTATGCCGCCGAAGCTTTTCGGGGGGATGCCGAGGACAGGTATGCGCAGCTTGCGTTTTACTGCTCGGAGGAGGATTACCTAACCCCTGACGGCATGATGAGCGTGAAAAATCAACTGGAATCTGCCATGACGGCGGAAAGCATCGATCCCGCGGGCAACTATTTGCTGACGGCGTCGGTGGAAAAACAAGTATCCGTCAGCCGCGATACCGCCACACTGTCGGCGATCGCCACCGTGTACTTTGGCGACTATTTCGGGCTGCATCCCGATCTGCCGCTGAAAGGCGGATATGTAGACGAGAGCGACGCCACCACCGAGTTTTGCGTGATCGACGATTACACGGCATGGCGGCTGTTCGGCTCGATCGACGTTTGCGGTATGGATCTTGAAATTGACGGCAAGCTCTACACCGTCAGCGCAGTGCTTGCCGCCGACCGCGGTGAGTATGCGTCCTACTACGGCGAGACGCCGCGCGTGTATATCCTGTACAGCTCCGGCGCCATGCGCGATCAAAACCTCTGCTTTACCACTGCCGAGGCAGTGCTGCCCGATCCCATCACCGACTTTGCCTATGACATGTTCAGCGAGGCAGTCAGCGGTTACAGCGAAGATGTGCAGGTCATTACGGGGCGCTTTACTCCGATCGAGCTGTGGGAGAACATCAAGGGAATGGCTTCGCTCGGTGTCATGGAGGGGCAGAACTTCCCATATTATGAAAATATTGCGCGCATCCGTGAGACCAAGTGCGCGATGATCCTTGTTTTTGAAGCGGTATCGTGGATCCTTGCGGCGGTGTTCCTTGTAACGCTGATCGTGCTGATCCTGCGTCCCATTTTTAAAAATTTTGAAGAAAAAAGGCTTGCCAAAAAGCGGCATGCGATATATTAAGAAAGGAATCACTATGAAAAGAATCATTCGTTTGACGGCTGTGTGCCTTGCCGTTTTGCTTGTGTGTACCGCGTTTGCAGGCTGCTTCGGCACGGGCAAAAAAATGCCCGAAAAAGAGGTCGTGGATCATGTTTACAAGTACAGCGCAAAAGAACTGATCTCCGTGGAAAACCCCCGCTATGACAGCGAAGAGGAGTTTACGGGTCGTTCCAATATCGGCATTACTTCGGTGGATGCGGATGGCTATATGTACACGATCAATACGATGGACAGCAACTATAACACGGTCAGCCAGATCGTCTATATGGGACGTTTTGACAGTGACGAGGTTACCGAGATCTCTCTGCCGGTTGAAGAGAGCGAGGACGGATACCGTGGCATTCAGAATATCATCCGTTTGGACGACGGCATTCTGACCACTGTGTATGAGAACAAAGTTGTCGATGCCGAAAACGGTGTGTGGGAACAGAATTACTATGCGGAGATCTACAATACCGACGGCACGGTTCGCGAGACGCTGGATTTCAAGAAGATCTTCGGCGTAGAGGGAGATGAAAACTACCTCAATATCGGCGAGATCTGCTTTGCGGGCGGCGATCTGTTTATGACCTTGTACACGAGTCTCGAGGAATACAACGGCAAGCTGATCCGCCTGGGGCTTGACGGTACGATCAAGGAAGCGATCGTGCTGATGCCCGAGGGAATAGATGGTTACGTCGGCAGCATTCGTGCGCTGGGCGACAGCAAGATCTGCGCACCCGTGGAGACGTACAGTGAGAATTCCTATTCGCAAAAGCTGCTGATCATCGACCTTACGACGGGTGAGAAGACCGAGGTGGACGCGGGCAATGACTATAGGATCATGTACCAATCTTTCGGCGGTTCGGATGGCAATCTGTATTATTCGGGCGACAGCGGCATCAACCTTGTGGATCCCGGCACGGGCGAATCGACCGAGCTGATGAACTATATCAATTCCGACTATATCTATAACTACGGAAGCACTTTCTATGCGATCAACAGCGAGAAGTTTGTCTCCCTGAAGTCCGAATACGAGGATGAGAAGACTACCCTTTCTGTGTGTACGTTTGAAAAGGTGCCCGACGAGCAGCTCGTTCCCAAGTACCTCATCACCGTGGCATCCGCGGGCGGCTCGTATAACTTCCGCGAGCAGATCGTAGAGTTCAACCTCGCTTCTGAGGAGTACCGCATCAAGTACATCGACTACTCGCAGTATAACACGGAGGATGACTACACCGCAGGACAGACCAAGCTGCAAAATGACATCATCGCGGGCAATGTCCCCGATGTGCTCATCACTGACCAGGAGTTCTCTGCATCGAAGTATGCCAACAAGGGTCTGTTTGTAGACCTGTATACCTACATGGATAACGATCCCAAGCTGCCGCGATCGGCATTCCTTGAGAATGTGCTCACGGCTTGTGAAACCAACGGCAAGCTCTATGAGATCCCCACCAACATCTATATCCTGGGCTTTATGGGCTACAAGGATACCATCGGCGAATTCGCAAACCTCACCATGCGCGAGTTCTATGAAAAGGTGCAGGCGTTGCCCGAAGGCGTTTCCTTCTTCCGCGAGGGAGATTATACGCGCGATGACATGCTTGAGACCATGTTCTTCCTCAACTATGTCAACTTCCTCGATCCCGCAACCGGTTTGTGCGATCTGAACAACGATGATTTCAAGGCGATGCTCGAGTATGTGGCTACGCTCCCCGAAAAGACGAAATACGAGATGGATGATTTCGACTGGGAGACCTACGACTACGAGGCATATGAGAATATGTTCAAAGAGGGCAAGGCAATTGCCGAATGGACGTCGCTGTACTCGTTTACGGGTTTTGCGGATTACAGTTACAGTTTCGGTGACAAGGAGCTGGACTTCATCGGCGCACCTGCACCCGACCGTGACGGCATGGTCTTTACCGCAACCAACCTGAGATTCCTGGTCAGCGCCAAGGGCAATTTCCCCGATCAGGCATGGGAGTTTGTCAAGGTGTTCTTCACCGAGGAAAATCAGCGTGATCTCAGCTGGGGCTTCCCGGTCATCAAGTCCGCACTGGAAGCTGAAAAGCAGGAAGCATTGGACGATATTGCAAAGCGCGAAGCCGAAGAAGCAAATAAAGAGGATGGCGACAGTGATTCCATCGGCAGCAGTACCACCGGTATCATCACCTCGGACGGTGTTATCATTCAGGAAGCGTATCCCATGTATGAGGAAAGATATGCAACGCGCGAGGACGTGGAGACTATCTACAACTATATTACCCATGTGAAAAAGCAGCTGATGTATGACAGCAGCATCCTTGACATCATCAAAGAAGAAGCGTCCGAGTACTTCGCAGGTAAGAAGAGCCTGGACGATGT
Source organism: Clostridia bacterium (assembly GCA_017398595.1). Lineage (GTDB taxonomy): Bacteria > Bacillota > Clostridia > Oscillospirales > CAG-272 > UMGS902. The sequence goes on along the minus strand of JAFQFR010000056.1, from coordinate 50,202 downwards.
CGCGGCACAGGCACAGAGCCGCGTGAATATCAAGCTCGGCGAAGCGAGATGAGCCAAAAAGAGACGACCGTTTGCGGTCGTCTCTTTTGACTTTAAAGTCATTACCTAAGCGATCTCCCGCCCGAGATCCGTTCGACTGCGGTGCCCCACGCTGTCATTCTTGAGCGAAGCGAAGAATCTCGTGGGGCACCTTCGCTCAGGATGACGGCGGGCGGAATTCACCAATGAACTTGTCCGTAAATACACTGAAAAGGGAACCGTATCAAAAAGTGTCATAATTTACCTCTCAAAAAGTTTTGCCTTGTGATTAAAAAGTGCGGAGGACTGGGAAAAATAGTGACACAAAAGCGAAACAAAGGGGGAACTTTTCATGAGCGTACGGCGCGGAGATATATTTTATGCCGATCTGAGTCCGGTCGTCGGCTCGGAGCAGGGGGGACTGCGCCCCGTGCTGATCGTGCAAAACGATGTGGGGAATAAATACAGCCCGACGGTGATCGCCGCGGCAATCACCAGCAAAATGAGCAAAACACATCTGCCGACACATATAGACATATATGCGGACAAGGTGGGACTGCAAAAGGATTCGGTCATCCTCCTTGAACAGATACGTACGATCGACAAGCGACGGCTGAAAGAAAAAATGGGACACCTCGACGACACGGTGATGAGCGCTGTGGACAATGCAATTTCCATCAGTTTCGGACTCGGTGGCAATGTGACGGGATGAAATGGCAAATAGTGCAAGAAAACGTGTAAAATATTCAAGCAGAAATAGACTTGCATTTTTACGCAGGATGGTGTACAATAATATCAAATTGTTAAATTCAAAACAAATTAACAAGGAGATACAAAAATATGGCACTTGTAACAACAAAAGAGATGTTCAAGAAGGCATATGAGGGCGGCTACGCGATCGGTGCTTTCAACATCAACAACATGGAGATCATCCAGGCGATCGCAGATGCAGCAGGCGAGGCAAAGTCTCCCGTTATTCTGCAGGTTTCCGCAGGCGCAAGAAAATATGCAAAGCAGGAATACCTCCTCGCTCTGGCGAAGGCTGCTATCGCAGACTCGGGTATTGACCTCGCACTCCACCTCGACCACGGCGCAGATTTCGAGATCTGCAAGGCGTGCATCGACGGCGGCTTTACTTCCGTTATGATCGACGGTTCTCACCACTCCTTCGAGGACAACATTGCGCTGACCAAGAAGGTCGTTGAATATGCACACGCAAACGGCGTAGTTGTCGAGGGTGAGCTCGGCGTGCTCGCAGGCGTTGAGGATGATGTCGTTGCTGAGCATTCTTCTTACACCAAGCCCGAAGAGGTTGAAGAGTTTGTAGGCCGCACCGGCGTTGACTCGCTCGCGATCTCCATCGGTACTTCGCACGGCGCATACAAGTTTACGCCCGCACAGTGCACCCGCAACGAAGAGGGCATTCTCGTTCCCCCTCCGCTCCGTTTTGACATTCTCGAAGAGGTTGGCAAGCGTCTGCCCGGCTTCCCGATCGTTCTGCACGGTGCATCTTCCGTTCCGCAGCACTATGTTCAGGAGATCAACTCCATCGGCGGCAAGCTGCCGGACGCTGTCGGTATTCCCGAGGAGCAGCTCCGCAAGGCTGCTACCATGGCTGTATGTAAGATCAACATCGACTCCGATATTCGTCTTGCGCTCACCGCAGGTATCCGCCGCGTAATGACCGCACAGCCCGAGGTATTTGACCCCAGAACCTATCTCTCGGTTGCTCGTGAGGAAGTGAAGAAGACTGTTTACCACAAGATCGTAAACGTTCTCGGCTCCGCAAACACACTGTAATCTATACAAACGAGCTGCGGCAGGATTACTGCCGCAGCTTTTGACATTTAAGGAAAACTATGAAATTCAGAGAAAAAACAACCATTCAATCCGCGGATGTAGACATGCGCGGTGTGCTGCGCCCCACGGCGCTGCTTGCCAAACTGGAAGACGTCGGCGGGCACCAAATGATCGCTTTTCCGCCGTCAAACGACGATCTGCGCGAGCGGGGACTTGCGTTCATCACCAGCCGCATGGTGATCCAGATCCGCAAAGAGCTGCGCGAAAATATGGAAGTGGACATGGAGACCTGGGCGACCGACAGCCGCGGGCTTTCGTTCAATCGATGCTATCGTATGCTGCATGACGGCGAGGTTGCCGCAGACGTGTATTCGTCGTGGGCGCTGCTCAACTTCGAGGAGCATACGCTGGTTCGCGTCCATGATTTCGGCGAGGTCGGCGGCGAGCAGTACCCTCCGCTGACGCTCGATATACCGCTGCGCGTGCGCATGCCTGCTGCCGAGGAGTACACCGAGGTGGCAAAGCGCAAGATCTATTACAGCGATGTCGATCTCAACGGTCACTTGAACAACACCAAGTACCTGAACATGCTGTGCGATTTCGTTCCCGGCATCGAGAACAAGTCGCTGCGCGGCATCAACATCAGCTATGTTGCCGAGGCGCCGCTCGGCGAGGAGCTGACCGTGCTTTGCAAAGCGGACGGCGATACCTATTATTTCAAAACCGTTCGCTCCGACGGCAAGATCAACTGCGAAGCTGTGCTGTATTTTTAAGAGAATGCAAAACGGGAGGAGCAAGCCCCTCCCCTACCAGGTTCGAATAGCCTTTCGTAGGGGAGGGGTCTCCCCTCCCGTCTGTTCAACATCGAACCACGACATGCGGCGCGTCGGGGACGCCGCGCCCTACAGGATGACAAGGGCGGGGCGCAATGCGGGTAAATGGAAACAGGGTAGGAGAGGCGTCGTTCTTTTTCAAAAATTTTTGAAGGGTGCAGGGGAACTTTTTGTAAAAAGTTCCCCTGCATTTTTTTACAACATCGACAGCTTTGTCAGTTCGGCGCGCAGCTCCGACTGCAGAGACTCGCCGATCTCTGCCAGCGGCAGACGCATTTCGCCGCTGCACAGCTCAAGCTGCTGCATCGCGTATTTCAGCGGCGCGGGATTGGTCTCGGCAAAGAGCAGGGAGATCAGCCGCGCGTATTTGTGTGCGAGCTTCTGTGCCGTGGAAAAGTCGCCGTCCATTGCCGCGTGCGTCATGGCGGCGACGGCGGCGGGCGCAAGATTGGACAGCACCGAGATCACGCCGCTGCCGCCGAGGGATACCACGGGCAGGATCATGTCGTCGTTGCCGCTGTACACCGTGAGGTTGGTCTCGCCGCACAGGCGCGTCAGCTTGGTGCAATTTGCCGCCGCTTCCTTGACCGCACAGATGTTCGGCAGGGCAGAGAGCGCTGTGTATTGCTCCAACGTCAAGTCCACGCCCGTGCGTGAGGGGACGTTGTACAGGATCACGGGGCGATCACCCGCCGCCTCGGCAACGCGCTTGAAATGCTCCACGATGCCGCTTGCCGTGCCCTTGTTGCAGTAGGGCGTGATCACGAGCAGCGCGTCTGCCCCGAGCGCCACGGCATCGTGGCAGAGCGTGCAGGCGGTCGCCGTGTCGGCACTGCCGCAGCCGACGATCACGGGCACACGTCCGTTTGCCGCATCCTTGGCACACACGGTCAGCCGCCGCCGCTCGGCGCGCGAGAGCGTCGCCGATTCGCCCGTTGTGCCCGCCACGCAGAGCGCGTCGATGCCCATGTCTACTTGCCATTCCACCAGACGGCGGAAAGCATCCAGATCCACCTCGCCGCCTGAAAAAGGCGTTGCCAGCGCCGTTGCCACGCCCGAAAAGGGCGTTTTTTTCAAAATATATGTATCCATAGTGACCTCTTACTTGCATTTTTTTTGAAGTGGTATTATAATAATACTACTAATTATACTATGTTGAATTTTTGAAAGCGGAACACCATGATCAAGAACGAACGCATTGCTACCGACCTGAAAAAAGAAGATTTTTACTACGATCTGCCCGAAGAACAGATCGCGCAGACGCCCGCCGATAAGCGCGATCATTCGCGCCTGATGGTCATTGACCGTCAAAGCGGCGAGATCAAGCATAAGCATTTTTATGACATCATCGACTATCTGCGTCCCGAGGACACACTGGTCGTCAATAACTCCAAGGTCATTCCCGCGCGCATCTTCGGCACCGATGTTGAAAAGAGCGACCGTGTGGTGGAGTTCCTTCTCTTGCGCCGTCACGGTGACCGCGTTTGGGAAACGCTGGTGCGCCCCGGCAAAAAGGCGAAGATCGGCAAGAAATTTTCGTTCGGCGACGGACTGCTCACGGGAGAGATCACCGATATTGTCGAAGAGGGCAACCGCCTGATCACGTTCTCGGTCGGCAGCGCCGATATTTACCCGATCCTGGAGAAGATCGGCAACATGCCCCTGCCGCCGTATATCACGGAGAAGCTCAGCGACAACAGCCGCTACCAGACGGTCTATGCCAAGACCGAGGGCAGCGCTGCCGCACCTACCGCGGGACTGCACTTCACAGAAGAACTGCTCGACCGCATCCGTGCAAAGGGCATCGCGGTCGTGCCCGTGATGCTGCATGTGGGACTCGGCACTTTCCGTCCGGTGAAGGAGAGCAATGTCAACGACCATATCATGCATACCGAATATTTTTCGATCAGTGCCGAGAGCGCCGAGGAGATCAACCGCCGCCGTGCGGCGGGCGGACGCGTGATCGCGGTTGGCACGACTTCCTGCCGCGTACTCGAGAGCGTCGCGGATGAAAACGGCGTTTTGCGCGAAATGGCAGACGATACGGGCATTTTCATCTATCCCGGCTACAAGTTTAAAGTAGTCGATGCGCTCATCACCAACTTCCACCTGCCCGAAAGCACTCTGTTAATGCTCGTCAGCGCCCTCTACAGCCGCGAAAAAATGCTCGAAGCCTATAAGACCGCCGTGGAGGAAAAATATCGCTTCTTCAGCTTCGGCGATGCGATGTTTATAGAGTGAAAATGCAACACAACATGCGCACAAATGATATACTTATGCTTTGTTTCAAGCATATCATGTTGACAATTTGGGTATAATATGCTATACTGTTATCGAAAGGAGTTGATTGTATGGCTAAAGTATCTACCAATATCAGCATTGATGCTGAAACTAAGACAAAAGCGCAAACTTTGCTTGCCGATTTTGGAATGGATCTATCGACGGCTGTTAATATTTTCTTAAAGCAGATGATCTATGAAGGAGCTTTCCCGTTTGCTATTACCCGAGAAGTTCCTAACAAGCTGACATTGGATGCAATGCGAGAAGCACAGGATATGTTTCGTTCTCCCGAAAAATATAAGAAGTATGACAATGTGGACACCATGATGGAGGATATTTTGGGTGAAGTATGAAATTGTGCCTTCGAATCAGTTTAAGAGAGACTTGAGGCTCGCGCAAAAAAGAGGATATGATATTGATAAAATCAAAAAAGTTATCACAATGCTTGCAAACGGTGAACCTCTTGAAGCAAAGTACCGTGACCATTTTCTGACAGGTGATTACGGCGGATACCGTGAATGTCATATACAGCCCGATTGGTTACTCGTTTACCAAATTGATAACGGACAGTTGATTTTGTTCTTGGCGCGTACAGGCACTCACAGTGACTTGTTTTAGTAAATTACCGATTGGTTATTTAGAATTGCCAATCGGTAAAATCTTATATTGGCATACATCGTAGATGTGATGTTTACAGAGTAAAAGCAAGGAGAGACCATGCAGATAGCCGATAACATTATCAAACGCGCTCTTTCCAATGTTTATTTTATTTGGGGCAGAGGCAAGACTACGATCGCCAATCGTTTGCGTGAAAAGCACGGTTTCTACATCTACAGTACCGATGACAGCCGCGATTGGCATATGAAAAATGCCCATCCGGTCTCACAGCCCTATATGTGTCGAAATTTTGAAAAAGAGTATGGTGTGAAAAGCTTTTGGGAACTGCCGAAAGAAGTGATTGCCGAGCGTGAGAAACATTTTGTGCAGGAAATGACACCGATGATCCTTGTGGATCTGCTTGTTCTTTCCAAGCAACACGAAGTTATTCTCTGTGAAGGAGATATTGATTATACGGTCGTGGCGCCGATCGCAACACATACAGTGCATCTGCGCAATTGCGGTACGAGATTTGATTGGTTTGAGCGCCCTGACCATGCAGACGCATTGGATTCCATAACAAAACGCACGGATCTGAGTGCGCAAGAAAAAGAAGCACTGATTCAAAATGCGTATGCATTGGTTGCGGGTAATGATGGAACAATGCCGGATTGGGTAACCGCATTACAGATTTACAACATAGATTGGTATGATGATACCGGTGTTGACCGTACGCTTGCAGATGTTGAGGCATACTTTGGCTTTTGAGATAGCGAGGTAACGCGATGACTTTAGAAGAACTCAAACTTCGGCAGCTGACGAATCAATACTTGATTACGCCTGCGGACAAAATGACAGTGGTGCGTGACCTCTGCGGCATACAGGCACAGTTTATAGTGAATGCGATGCATTCGCTGAAAATTCGCTGCACCGAGTATGACGATGCGACCGTGGCGGACGGTTTAGTCAAAAACTGGACGGTTCGCGGGACGGTACATGTGTTTGCCGAAGAGGATCTTGCGCTGTTCAAGCATTGCGACAGTGGGAAAAACTATCGCAATGACAATTGGAGTGGGTATTCGACCTGGAAAAAGCTCGACGGTACTTACAAGCAGTGCTGGGCGCTTTCACCCGAAAGGCAGCGGCTGTATGCACATGTGATCTTACAGGCATTGGAAAACGACACGTATACGCGGGATGAGCTGAAGCAGATCTGCCGCGAAGCGGGGATGACCGAGCTCGAAGAATCCGCCATGTTTGACCAATGGGGCGGAGGCATTCGCGATTTGTGTGAACGCGGGTTTATGAACTATGTCGTGCAGGAGAAGAAGGCATACTGCCTGTCACCGATGTTTACGCCCATTCCCGAGGATGCAGCCAATCTTGAGATCGCAAGGCGATATTTCACCAACATTGCGCCTGCGACGATCCATGATGCGATGTATTTCTTCCATGCTACCGCGGCGCAGGTAAAAGCGTGGCTCACAGAGCTGCCTGTCACCGCGACCGAATGCAACGGCAAGACTTATTACTATATCGAAAACGGTAAATCCTATACAGGGAACATTCCGAGATGTCTGTTTCTCTCGGGATTTGATCAGTTGATGCTGGGATATGAGAAAAAAGAAAGCCTGTATCTCATACCCGAGAACATACGCGCAATTTTTAACCTTGCTGGCATCGTGATGCCGTCCTTAATGCTCGACGGTCGAATCGTTGGCAAGTGGAAAAAGAAGAACCGCAAGCTGACGATTGAGCTGTTTGCCGATATTCCGCAAAGGGATATTGCTGTCATAAAAGGAAAAGCCGAGTCGCTTTGGCCGGATCTTGCGGCAATTGCGTTTGAGAGAAAATGATAGGATATTTAAGCATTTATTCACGCAAAAATCGGGAAAAAGACATTGACTTTGCTCGATAATATGTTAAGATAATATTAGAAAACATATACTGAGCAATGGAGTTATGTTATGATTATTCGATATTCTAAGGATTCTTTGAAATTCTTGAGTAAATTGGATAAAAAATCGGTTGCGCGAATCAGAGAAGCGATCAACGGCTTAACGCTTGAACCGCCGGTTGGCGATATAAAAGTGATGCAAGGCTTTTCGGATAACAGAAAACGGCTTCGCGTTGGCACTTGGCGTGTGATCTATAAATACGGGCAGGAAAACGAAATCGAGATACTGTTTATTATCGATATAGGAAATCGAGGAGATATTTACAAATAAGGAGGGAATGCTATGTCTAATATCGCGATGGATGCGGCTCGGCTCATCGATATGCTACCGGAACAAGACAAGAACCTTGCCTACGAAATTATAAAAAAACTGGTGCTTGCATGGGATCCGGATTTCACAAAAGTGACCGAAGAAGAAGCAAAGCAAATTGCGCAGGCTGAAAAAAGCGGTTTTATGGATGAAGGAGACATCGATTGGGAAAATCTTGACCGCATGGCGCTATAACTTTTAAATAACGCAGGAAATATACCTGCGTTATTTTTGTATGGTGTATTGAAATTTTAATTTCCATCTTATATACTGTATATAAAAGCAATGCAATCAGGAAAGGACAATCTTTATGCAGAGAATACTCGGAGTGGACTATGGTGATGTGCGGACGGGGCTTGCTTTGTCGGATGAGAACCGCTTTTTGGCGAGCGGACTTGGCACGATCCGTGAGGGCGGCATGCGCGCAACGGCAAAAAAAGTTGCCGCGGTTGCCGCAGAGCGCGGCGCAGGTATAATTGTCATCGGTCTGCCGAAAAATATGGATGGCAGCGAGGGCGCGAGCGCGGACAAGATCCGTGCCTTTGCAGAGCTCCTGCGTCCGATGACGGAAGCGGAGATCGTCTTTTTGGACGAGCGCGTTTCCACGATGGCGGCGCACCGCATCCTCAACATGACCGACACGCGCGGGCAAAAGCGCAAGGATGTGGTGGACACGCTTTCCGCCGAGATCATTTTGCAGAACTACTTGGATGCTTTAAAAAACAGATAACCGCAAAAATTCAGTATAATTTAAACCTGTATTCATAAAAGCATCACATTGGCGTTTTATACTGAGTACAGTAAAACAATACATCATCACGGAGGGTTTGAATCATGGCAGAATTCAATTTCAATTCCGAAAGCAGTTATTCGCAAACGGGTGAGCGTTCGAGCAGTACGCCCATCACCGTTTCTTTTAAAAATGACGCTCCCACGCCTGCACCGCAGCCGCCGAAGAAGAAGGGCAAAGTGCTGAAAACGCTCGCGGCGGGCATTCTGGTCGTCGGCGTTTCCATCGGCAGCGGCGCGCTCGGCGCATATCTCGTGCGCGACAACGGTACCGCTCCTGTGGAAAATGCTCCGCAGACCACGGTAGCACTGCCTTCTGCACTCGGTTCGCAGATCGCATCCGCGGATGTATCGAGCAGTGTTTCCAAGGGCACTTACACCGCCGTTGCAGAGAAGGCGAAGCCCACGGTCGTCGAGATCACGACCGAGATCGTTTCCAACCACTCTTACTTCCAGCAGTATGTGGAGAGCGGCGCGGGCAGCGGCGTAATCATCAGCACGGACGGCTATATCATTACCAATAACCATGTGATTGAAGGCGCTTCCAAGATCACGGTTCGTCTGACGACCGGTACCGAGTACGAGGCAGTGCTCATCGGCACCGACTCGCAGAGCGACATCGCAGTGCTGAAGGTCGATGCAACGGGTCTGCCCTATGCGACCATCGGCGACAGCTCCAAGCTGGCAGTCGGCGAAGAAGTGCTGGCGATCGGTAACCCGCTCGGCTCGCTCGGCGGCAGCGTAACCAACGGTATCATCAGCGCGCTTGACCGTGAGATCACAATCGACGGGCAGAAAATGCAGCTGCTGCAGACCAATGCAGCCATTAACCCCGGCAACAGCGGCGGCGGTCTGTTCAACATGAACGGCGAGCTGATCGCCATCGTCAATGCAAAGTCCTACGGCGATGCGATCGAGGGACTCGGCTTTGTGATCCCGATCAACTATGCGCACGAGGTCGCACAGGAGCTGCTCAAAAACGGTTATGTCAGCGGTCGTCCCGCCATTGGTATTTCCTATATCGAGATCGACGACTACATGGATCTGATGCGTTATCGCGTTTCCTCGTACGGCATTTATGTGTATGACGGCGGCGAGACGCCCCTCGAGAACGGCGACCGCATCGTTCGCTTCGGCGATTATGAGGTGCAGAATGCCGCAAACCTCAAGAGTGCGATCCAGAGCTACAATGTCGGCGATACCGTCAATGTAACGGTCGTTCGCGGCGGTCAGTATACCGAACTGTCGGTTACGCTGATCGAGGATAAACCCGTGGAGACCAAGATCGAGCTGAAAACGGAAACCAACTAAGCATGTCAAAAAGCCCCTTTGCAAAGGGGCTTTTTGTAGAGTGAAAAGAGAAGAGTGAATAGTGAAGAGGTAAGGAAGATTTTCGCCTGCGGCGAAAATCGGTGCTGCATTCGGACAGCAAAACAGGAGACAACATATGTACAAGATTTTAGTAGTAGATGACGAAGAAAAGATCCGCGAGCTGATCGGTAAATATGCAAAATTTGAGGGGCACGCGGTGGATTTTGCCACGGACGGCATGGAAGCTGTCGAAAAATGCCGCGAGAATACCTACGATGTGATCATCATGGATATTATGATGCCGAATCTCGACGGCTTTTCTGCCTGCCGCGAGATCCGCAAGCATTCGGACGTGCCGATTTTGATGCTGTCGGCGCGCGGTGAGGAATACGACAAGATCAACGGCTTTGAGCTGGGCGTGGACGACTATGTGGTCAAGCCCTTTTCGCCCAAGGAGCTGATGCTGCGCGTAGAGGCGATCATGAAGCGCTCGCAGAAGAACGAGGTGCAGCCCGAGATCGACATTTACAAGAGCGAGGGGCTGGAAGTCAACTTTACGGCGCGCCGCGTATATGTGGACGGCGAGGAAGTCGGGCTCTCCCCGAAGGAGTATGATCTGCTGTTCTACATGATCAAAAACAAGGACATTGCGCTGACGCGCGAAAAGCTGATCAACAAGGTCTGGGGCTACGACTTTTTCGGCGGCGACCGCACGCTGGATACGCACATCAAGCTGCTGCGCAAGAGCCTCGGCAAATACAGCGAGTACATTGTAACGCTTCGCGGCGTTGGCTATCGGTACAGCGATGGAAACTAATAAAACATATCGCGCGCATCGTCCGATGAAGATGCGCGCAAAGCTGTTTGCGATCCTTTCCGCCTTTGTGCTGACGGCGCTGATCCTGCTCTGGGGCTTTCAGGTGTTGATGCTGGATACGTTCTTTTATCAGATCACCAAAAACCGCATGACCTCTGCCGCCGTGCAGATCGAAGCGCTGTACACGGTGGATGATGCGAATTTTGCGCAGAATGTATACGCCACGGCGCTGAACAACGAGTTCTGCATCAGCGTATTCGGCCCGGACGGCAGATTGGTCACCACGGCTGACGTCGGCGGCGGATGTATCATCCATGTGGTGGATGATAAAACGCTCAACGAACTGTATCAAAAGGCGGTGGCAAGCGGCGGCGAATATTTTCACCGCGCGGGACTTACCGGATTTCAAGGCAACGAAGAAAAATCTTCGCCGTTTGCGTTCCGATATAATGTGCGCGACCGCATTTTGTATGTTTCGGTAAAGGATACGGCGGACGGCGCTCTGATCATGCTGTTTGACGCGGCGATCTCGCCCGTGAACATGATCAAGGGCGTGCTGATCCTGCAGCTCTTCATCGTTTCGATGATCCTTTTGATCGTTGCGGGGCTGATGGCAAATGCACTTTCCAAGAATCTTTCTCAGCCGATCGCGGACGTCAACCGCGCTGCGAAGAAGCTGACGCAGGGCGAGTATGATGTGCAGTTTACAGGGGAGAGCTACCGGGAGATCTATGAGCTGTCGGATACACTGAACAAAACCGCACAGGATCTCAAGCGAACCGATCAGATGCAGAAAGAGTTGATCGCCAACATTTCGCACGACCTGCGCACGCCGCTGACGTTGATCACGGGATACTGCGAGATGATGCGCGATATGGAGGGGGAGAACACGCCCGAGAACATGCAGGTGGTTTTGGACGAGACTGCGCGGCTTTCCTCGCTGGTCAGCGATCTGATCGATCTTTCCAAGTACCAGAGCGGTGCGCAGAAGATGGAGACGGAAAGCGTTGACCTCGATTTCTTGATTCTCGAAACGGTGGAGCGTTACCGCAAACTGATGGTGGGCAAGGAGTACACCTTCGTGTACGAGAGCGTGGGTCCGACCTTTGTTACCTGTGACAAGAAGCGCATTCTGCAGGTGATTTACAACCTCACCAACAACGCGATCAACTACGCGGGCGAGGACAAAACGGTCATTCTGCGGCTCACGGTGACGGAAAGCGGACGCAAGCGCGTAGAGGTCATCGACCACGGCGAGGGTATTGCCAAAGAGGATCTGCCACTGATCTTTGACCGCTACTACAAGGTGGATAAAGTGCATAAGCGCGCCGTCACCGGTACGGGACTCGGTCTTTCGATCGTCAAGGGTATTTTGGAGGCGCACGGCGCTGCCTACGGCGTAGAAAGCGAGCTTGGTAAGGGCAGTACGTTCTGGTTTGAACTGTAAATAATAGCAAAAACAGGCATCCCGCATGGGATGCCTGTTTTGCTTGTCTTATAATACTTTCGACAAAAAGTCTTTGAGTCTTGGATTTTTGGGGTTGCCGAAGAATTCTTCGGGGGGCGCTTCTTCGAGAATCTTGCCCTCGTCGATGAAGATGACGCGGTTGGCAACCTCGCGGGCAAAGCCCATTTCGTGCGTGACGATGACCATGGTCAGTCCTTCTTTGGCAAGCGACTTCATCAGGTCGAGTACCTCGCCGACCATTTCGGGGTCGAGTGCGCTTGTCGGCTCGTCAAACAGGATGACGTCGGGATTCATCGCCATGGCGCGGATGATCGCTACGCGCTGTTTCTGACCGCCCGACAGGGTGGAGGGGTAGACATTCGCCTTGTCCTCGAGTCCGATACGGCGGAGGAGCTGCATGGCGTTTTCCTTTGCATCTGCGACGATCTGCGCCTTGGTGGTCGTGATCTCGACCTTGTCCTTATGGAACAGGTTGTGCCACTTTGCTTTACGCAATTCGGTCTTGCCGATGTGCACAGGCGCAAGCATGATGTTCTGCAGAACGGTCTTGTTGTTGAACAGGTTGAACTGTTGGAATACCATACCCATTTTGCGGCGGTGGAGGTTGATGTCCACATGCATGTCTGCGATGTTTACGCCATTAAAAATGATCTGTCCGCCTGTGGGGTCTTCCATGCAGTTGAGACAGCGCAGAAATGTGCTCTTGCCGCTGCCCGAGGGGCCGATGACACAGACGATGTCGCCCTTGTTAATCGTGATGTCGATACCTTTGAGCACTTCGACCTTGCCAAAGCTCTTTTGCAGGTTAACTACGTCTATCACTTTTTCTCAGTCCCCTTTCCATCAGTTTAATGCCGAGCGTGATCAGCATAACGATCGCAATATAGATCAGCGCCATCACGAGGTAGGGCACCATGAACTCGTAGGAGTTGGTACCGATCATGTTGAACGCCTTATAGAGGTCGGACGCACCTACGAAGGATACGACCGAGGTCTCCTTGATCAGTGCGATAAACTCATTGCCGAGGGTGGGGAGAATGTTCTTGACTGCCTGCGGGATCACGATGTTCAGCATCGTCGTGCCGAACGACAGACCGACAGCGCGTCCCGCTTCCATTTGTCCGTGATCGACCGACTGGATACCGCTGCGCATGATCTCGGAGATGTATGCGCCGCTGTTGAGACCGAAAACAATGACCGATACATACAGGCTCGACATATGCACGCCCATCAGCGGCAGAAGTACATAGTAAAATACCAAAAGCTGTACGACGATCGGCGTACCGCGGAACAGTCCGACATAGAACGAGCAGATCGCGTCCAGTACTCTCGGCAGGGTCTTGTATTTCGGCAGCACGCGGACGGTTGCGATCACGGTACCGATCAAAATGCCGATGATCAAGCCGAACACGGCGATGATCATCGTGTTTTTCAGGCCTTCCAGAACGGATACATAGCCGCCGTTGTCGATAAACGCGGTCAGAAATGTATCTACTTTTTTAGCAAAACTTCCCATTTGCACCTTTCTTGAAAACACACAAACTCTCCCGACGAAAATCGGGAGAGTAGGGTGTTATCGTATGTGATTTTGTACGATCAGTTCATTGCGTTGTATGCTTCTGCGATGCATGCGGCAGGAGCGGAGTCAATGATAACGAAGTTGATGTTGCCGTTGATGAGGTCGTTGACTGCGAGAGAGCCGTTTGCATAACCCTTGCACTCGGTCTTGAAGCCGTCAAAGCCCCAGTCTGCGTCGCCCTGTACATAGAACTGACCGGTGGTGCCGTTCTGTACGCCGATCTTTACGGTGTTGTCGTAGCCGTTCAGGATGGCAACAACATCGTCAGCGGTCTTGCAAGCATCGAAGGTGGTGTCATCAGCCTTAACGATGAGCTTCTGTGCTGCGTTGTAGTAGGACTTGGAGAAGGTTACATGCTCCTCACGGTCGGGCTTAACGGTCAAACCTGCCATTGCGATGTCGCACTTCTGCTGACCTACGGAGAGGCAAACTGCATCGAAGTCCATGTTGCTGATGACCAGCTCCATGCCGAGCTCTTCTGCGAGCAGAGCAGCGATCTCCATGTCGATGCCGTAGTAGGTGGAACCACCGTCGTTGGTGTACTCAAAGGGCTCGAATGCTGCGTTGGTCGCAACGACGAGCTGCTTGTCAGCCTTGGAAGCATCCAGCGTCGCGGACTTGACTGCAACGGGTTCGCCGTCGCCGAAGTAGTGGTTGCAGATGTCATCGAAGGTGCCGTCTGCCATGATCTTGTCGATGAAAGCGTTTACTTTCTCGAGCAGCTCGGGCTGGGTCTTGTCAACGCCGAACGCATATTCTTCCTGCGTCAGCTCAATGTCGATCACCTTAACGCCTGCCGACTTTGTATCGGAGCAGGATGCGAATGCGCATACCAGCATCAGGGATGCGAGGATCAGAGATAGAATTTTTTTCATGATATTTTCCTCTTTTCGTATTTCGGCATATGCCGTTTTTTATTTGATGGCATAATTATACACCGCATTTGCGGGAATGTCAAGTACTTTTTTGAATAAAAATTTATTTTATTGCATAAAAATTCGTTATATGTGGAAAAATATGCAGGATCTGCCGTTCGGATCGAATAATGCCGCTCCGGACGGTCAGCTTGCAGATGCGTGCGGTGCGGCGCTCGGCTGTCTTTCCCGTAATATTGCATTTGCGTTTCAGGGGGAATGCTCCTTTCGACTGCTCTTACTACAGCAACCGCTTGTTTTGTTCGCAAGCCGTACATGCGGTGAAAAAACGTGCAAGATTTAGTATACAGATGGAAAAAACTCTTTACATCGCGAATTTTGCGTGTTATAATACGAAGCTGTGTTAATGAGGTATTTGCTGTATGAATAAAAAAAGAAAAAATTCTGCATGGTCTACGCTGTTGCCGCTGTTTTACGGTGCGCTGGTTGGCGCACTGGTCGGCGCAGTGGTCGTCGTATTTAAGCTTTGCGCAAAAGTCGTGATCGCGTTTTCCGAGGAGATGTATGCTGCTGCCAAAGAGCAGTGGTGGATCGCTCTGCTGCTGCTCGCGGCATTTGCCGTGATCGCGGTGGTATCTTCCTTGATCTATAAGAAAGTGCCGAACGCGCGCGGCGGCGGTATCCCGACCTCGATCGGTATCGTTCGCGGGCTCATTCCGTTTCACTGGGTCAAAAATCTGATCGCGGTATTCGGTCTTTCGCTCTCCGGCTTTTTTGTCGGTGTGCCGCTCGGCACGGAGGGCCCCAGCGTGCAGATCGGTACGGCGATCGGCAGAGGCGTGACGCGCGTTTGTGCCAGGAAGCGTCCTGCGGGTGACCGCTATCTGATGACCGGCGGTGCGTGCGCAGGTTTTACCACGGCGACGGGTGCGCCCGTTTCGGGTATTATGTTTGCCCTTGAGGAGGCGCATCAGCGCATTTCGCCGATGATCCTGATGGTGACAACGGTCTCGGTGGTGTTTTCCAAGATCGTTTCCGACCTGCTCTCGCTCCTGGTCGGCGTATCCACGGCGCTCTTTCCCGCAATGCAGCCGCTCACGCTCGGGGCAAAGGATCTTTGGCTGCCGGCTCTGATCGGACTGGTGGTGGGGCTGTTCTCGGTTGCGTTTTTAAAATATTACACGCTGCTGCAGAAGTTTTGGAGCAAGAAGCTTTCGAGAATTCCCGCACTTGGTAAGATCCTGATCGTTTTTGCGCTGACCTTTGCGTTCGGTATGCTGTCGTACTCCAACATTTCCACGGGTCACGAACTGATGATACATCTTTTTGAGGAGGGCGGCATCTGGTACTGGTTGCTGCTTTGCCTTGCGGTGCGTTCCACGCTGATGATCCTTGCCAGCAGCAGCGGTATCACGGGCGGTCTGTTCCTGCCGCTGATGTCGCTCGGCGCACTGGTTGCTGCGGTGGTTGCCGCACTGCTGCACGCGATGGGGCTCGGCATGGAGTATTATTCGATCATTATGATCCTCGGCATCACGGCTTGCCTTGCGGGCATGATGAAGATGCCTGTCACCGCGATGGTGTTCGCACTGGAAGCGCTCTTTGCTTCGAGCAATGTGCTGCCCGTGATCCTCGCGGCGCTGATCTCCTACGCGATCACCGAGATCTTTGAGGTACACTCCATCACCGACAGTGTCCTGCACAATCGTATCCGCGATCAGCACGGTGATGTAAAGCCTGCGGTGTACGACGGCTTTGTGACGGTAAAAGCGGGATCGTTTGCGGTCGGTAAACAGATCCGTGATATTCTTTGGCCCAACAATATGTTTGTGCTCTCGGTCAAGCGGGAGACGCAAAGCGGTGCCGTGATGGATGAGCATGGCGAAAAGTATCTGCATGTCGGCGATGAGCTGCATGTGCGCTACTCCACCTATGACCGCGCCGCCACCCGCGCAGAGCTCTCCGCCATTGTCGGCGAGCAGCAGTACGCGGAAGAAAATGTGGAAAAGGTATAAAGTAAATAGTAAAAGCCGCCCTTGGGCGGCTTTTTGTTATTTACTTTGCAGTTCGATCAGATGCTGTCTTGCGATGGTGACTTTGTGCAGCTTATTGCCGTTGCGGATGACGTAGGCAAAGTTGGCTTTTGCTTGTTCGGCATCGCCCATATCGCGGTAGATGAGTCCCTGCAGCATGGCGATATTCACGCCGCGGAGCATATGTTCGGGGGGCATGCCGCGCAGGATCTCCAATGCTTTGGAATGCTCGCCGCATTTGTAATATTCTTCGGCGGTATTGAACTGTACGTGCTGCGCGTATTTCCGCTTTTGCTTGGAGTCTTTGATATCCGCATAGATCTGCTTTGCCTTTGTGCCATAGATATTTGCGGTCCGGAGATCGCCGAGCGCTTCGGAAAAGCATGTGAGGTTGTTATAATAGACATATTTGTTCAGAGGGTGCGTACCGGCATATTTGTCAATGTTGATCGCGTTCAACATATCCAGCGCTTTTTGAAATTCACCGATCTCGCCGAGTGCCATAAAGTGGTTGAGTTGCAGTATCTGCTGTGCGATACCCGGCTTGCAGTATTGCAGCAGCTCTTCGGTTTCGTGCAAAAGCGGATAGGGGTCGCATGCGTTGAAGAGCGGCTGCATGGATTTCAGCAGGAGTTTGTTTTGACAGGCGGTGGGGTAGGTCCAACCGGTGAACAGACCCATGAAGTTGATTGCAAGGATGCTCCACCAAGGGGCATGGATGCATAGGAGCATGGCTGTATATACGCCGCACAGCAAAATCGAAAGACCTATAGAAGCAAGATATTGGTGTTGTACTGCCCAGCGACGGAATTTGTCCATGGTGTTTTTCTCCTTGATTTGTATCTACGTTTGTATGTACAGTATAGCATATCTGTACACCCTTGTCAAGGCACGGAAAAAAGCCGATCGCACCCGCGATCGGCTTTTTGGTTATGAAATTGCATATTTCGTCATCCAGTCGTTGACCTGCAGCATATAGGCGATCATCTGCGGGCCTGCCATGAGCTGTCCGAACCACGGTCTGCCGTAGTCCTTGGGCGAGGAGAGGAAACGATCGGCTTTTTCCTTGTCGATGAAGCGGTGGATCGGTGCGGTCTTGTCTTCTAAGACGGCGCGCAGGCGGCGGGAGAGGATCTCCTCATATGCGGGATTGTAGGTCTTGGGGTAGGGGCATTTTTTACGGTAGAGCACTTCGTTTGGCAGCAGTCCGACGCAGGCGTCGCGCAGCAGCGCTTTTTCCACGCCGTTTTGGTATTTCATGTCCCACGGAACGTTGTAAAGGTATTCCACGATCCGATGGTCGGCAAAGGGGACGCGCGCTTCCAGTCCGTATGCCATGCTGGTTCTGTCCATGCGGTCGAGCAGCGTCTGCATGAACCAGCGGATGTTCAGATAGCTGACCTCGCGGCGGCGTTCTTCCTCGGCGTTCTCGCCGTCGAGCTTGGGCGCGGCGGTGCGGGACTCCTCGTATCGCTGTCGCGAGTAGTCGTCAAGCTGCAATTTTTCGATCACATCGTCCCGCAGCATACAGGTGCGCGCGGCGATGTCGTGCGACCACGGAAAGCCGTCCGCGTGGAAAAGATCCTCGCGGTAGAACCACGGGTAGCCGCCAAAAATTTCGTCTGCGCACTCTCCTGTGAGGGCGACTTTGTTATGCTGCTTGACCAGCGAGCAAAAGTAGAGCAGTGAGGCATCCACATCGGTCATGCCCGGCAGATCCTTGGCGCTGACCGCAGCCGACAGCAGGTCGGCAAGGATCTCGGTGCCGCATTCGAGATAGGTGTGCCGAACGGGGAACTGCCGAAGCAGCATTTCCACATAGGGGCGGTCGCGCGTCGGCTGAAAGCTGTTGGATTTGAAATACTGATCGTTACCGGTGAAGTCAAAGGAAAAGGTGTTCAGCGTGCCGCCGTTTTCTTCCATGAACTTGGAAGCGCCTGCCGTGATAATGCTGGAATCCAGTCCGCCTGACAGAAAGCTGCAGACGGGAACATCCGAGACCATCTGCCGACGGATGGCGTCGCGGACGAGAAAGGCGACCTTTTCCACCGTTTGCGCGTAGCTGTCGGTATGCGGCTTGGCTTCGAGAGACCAATAGCTGTGCTCGGAGAAGCCGTCTGCGGAGAAAATCGCGAGATGCCCGGGCAGTACTTCGTTTATGCCTTTGAACACGCCGCTGCGGGGCGTGCGCGCGGGGCCGATCGCAAAGATCTCCCGAAAGCTGTCGTCGTCCGCCTGCGGCGTGATGCGCGGATGGCAAAACAGCGCTTTGATCTCCGAGCCGAACGCAAGCAGTCCGTCTTGTACGGTGTAAAACAGCGGTTTTACGCCGAGTCGGTCACGGCAGAGCACCAAGCGGCGTGCGCGCGCATCCCAGATGGCAAACGCGAAGATGCCGTTGAGCATCGAGGCGCATGCCGTGCCGTATGCCATGTATGCGTACAGGATGACCTCGGTGTCGCATGTGGTCTCGAAGACATAGCCTTTCTTTCGGAGATCGGGAATGATCTCGTCGGTGTTGTAGATCTCGCCGTTGTAGACGATCACATAGTCGTTTCCGTTGGCGCATCGGCGCATCGGCTGTATGCCGCCTGCGACATCGCGGATGGACAGTCTGGTATGCGCAAGGCCGATGTTTGTGCCTAAGTATTCGCCCGTTTGGTCATTGCCGCGGTGCGCGATGGATCGCCGCATGTCGATGAGGACATCCAGCCATTTTTCTTTCTGTAGGGTAAAGTGATCGTGAAAATCACAAAAGCCCGAAATACCACACATCTTTCAGTCACCTCACAAAAAAGCGCCGCCGAGCTCGGCGGCGCTATATTTACAGGATAAGGATATGCGGCGGCGGGGAAAAGTATGCGCGGGGTGGGGTTATTCTTTGGCTTGCATAGCGAGAAACTCTTTGTCGATCTCCCGCTTTTTGAAATAATACTTTCGGTCTTCTTCGGTGATCTTGCGGATCACCTGGCAGGGATTTCCCGCGGCGAGCGACCAATCGGGAATGTCCTTGGTGACGACGCTGCCCGCACCGATCACGGCGTTGTTGCCGATATGAACACCGGGGCAGACCACGACATTTCCGCCGATCCACACGTTGTCGCCGATGGTAATGCCGATGCCGTATTCGCAGCCGCTGCTGCGCACATCGGGATGGAGAGGGTGTCCCGCGGTATACAGCGCTACGTTGGGGGCGATCAGGCAATTGTCTCCGATCCTGACCTTGGCGTTGTCGAGAACGACACAGTTGTAATTGGCGAAGAAGTTTTTGCCCACTTCGATATTGCATCCGTAGTCGCAGTAAAACGGCGGATTGACAAAGGTCGTCTCGTCCGATCTGCCAAAAAGCTCGTTGACGATGGAACGGATCTTTTCAAAATCCGCTCTGTCCGCTGTGTTCAGCGCCTGCGTCAGGCGCCGCGCTTTTTTCATCTGCACCCAGTCTTCTTCGTCGGCGATAAACAGCAGTTCTTTTTCTCTGCGCTCCGTGTTGTTCATACTCTATTCCTTTGCGTTTTTGGTTTTATTGTAGCATAGATTTTGCGGGATGAAAATAGATCGGAGAAAATTTGAAAGACAGAGTGCAGACTTTTTTCGATCTAACCATGCTGCGCATGGTGTCGCACTGCCCGCGTTCTGCGCCTTTTCACTGCTTTGAACATTAGTTTTTCACGCTAACTGTCCCTTGTGTTGTCTAACAGTCAGCATAAAAAAATCAACGGCGAAGCCGTTGTATATCATCAATTTCGCAGAAATTGCATATCATCAAGGCGATAGCCTTGTATATCATCATTGCGAAAGAGAATACACACTGCGTGTGATGATATGCACCTTCGGTGATGATATACACGCTTTGCGTGATGATATACCATTGCTTTCGCAATGGATAAAAAATAAGACAGTCCGAAGACTGTCTTATTTTTGGCGCAGAAGGAGAGATTTGAACTCTCGCGCCGGTTACCCGACCTACACCCTTAGCAGGGGCGCCTCTTCACCACTTGAGTACTTCTGCAAGCTGCGTGTCAGGTGATCAACACGCACATTTAATTATACATATCGAGACCATCTTTGTCAAGTCTTTTTTAAAAATAAAAAAGAAAAAGCGGAAAGCCGTTGGAACTTTCCGCTTTTCGCTTGTCGAAAAAGTATTTATAATAAAAGTCTTGTTTTAAAGACGGACAATGCGCAACCTAAAGCTGCGCTTTAGCTAGCTTTAAAACTCCTTAAAAACCGCGTGCGGTTGAGCACGACGCGAGTGAACGGTTTTGCATCCTGTCGAAAAACCTTGTTTTTTCGACAGTCTCAAGCGGAAAGCCGTTGGAACTTTCCGCTTTTCGCTTTTACCAATGGAACCGTGCGTACTGATAATCGACGAGAGAATCTTTACCGATGCCGCTCGGGAGAAGCTGTGGGGTGACGGTGGGACCGTAGATCTCAAGAATGTCGGCGCCGCCGTTTGGATCTTTCACGAATCGGATGCGGTCGATGCAGGTCAAGAGCGGGCGCGTGACGGTAGGAGAGAAGTTACGCAAATATGCGATGAAATGCTCGGAGCCGTCGGGGGAGACAAAAACGGTCGATGCGCCGACGCCGAATGCCTGGTCATTGGAGACGAGGATCGGGTTGTAGGCGTATTTCGTGTAGGGACCGAGGGGACTTTTCGCCGTGGCGTAGCCAGTGCCGTAGGTCGAGTTGTAGTTGCCGCCCGAGTAGAGCAGGTAGTAGAGACCATTGTGCTTGACAATGAAGCCGCATTCGACGACCGAGGCTTTGGCATTTTCCCATTCCTCAGTGGGGGAGAGCAGGAGCGTTTCGGTCGAGAGGTCGATTGCCGCTTTGCCGTCTGCCAGTGTGATCTTGGCACCGTAGAGCTTGTTGCCGCCCGTGGTGCGTGCGTAGATCAGATAGACCTGACCGTCTTCATCTACAAACGGCTGTCCGCCGATGAAGTTCGAGTCGCTTGTCAAAGCCGTCTTATCGGCGTTTTTGAAGGGGCCGTTCGGCGCAGTTGCCGAGGCATATGCCGTGACCGAAGTGTCGAGTGCAGTGGATCTTGCCATGTAGAACATGTAGTAATACTCGCCGTATTTGACGATGTTTGCCGCCTTGTATACGCCGTCGCCGAAGGCATTGCCGTGCGCGAGGACGAAGCCCTCGTCCTTCCATGTCTTAAAGTCGGTGGTGGAGTAGCACTGCACGCCCTTGTTCTGCGTGGAGGAGCGGGTGCCGTAGAAATAGTACACGCCGTCCTCGTAGAACACCTCGGGGTCGGTGAACTGCTCGAAGATGTTGTTGGTGTAGCATTCCTCTGCCGCGGGAACCGTTTCCGCAAGGCAGACGGGCAGGGACGCGGTGGCGTTTTCGGTATAGAGACCGACTGCGCTACCGACCTTTTCGAGCGAGAGGTCAAAGTCGGGGTATGCCGTATCGACCAGCGGGTTGTCCTCAAAATAGAGCTGTACGGCATTGGCATCCGTGCTTGCGCCGTAGGTCACGCGGATGCGTGCGGTGTCGGAGAGCAGGTGCAAATTTTTCTCGGCGACTACGCGGTAAGCACCCTCGGTCACGCGGTAGAGCGCAAGCGTGCCTGCAACGGTATCTACCTCAAAATAGTAGCCGCTGATCTTGCTCACGTCATCCGCCGTGTCGCAGCCGAAGTAGAGACCGACGACGGCACTTTGCTGCAGGGAAACATCCGAGTAGAGCGAGTATGCGGCATCGGACACCGTGCCGAGCGCATAGCCCTTTTGGATCTGCTGCCCCTTTACGGATGCGCCGCCGTAGAGCTTGAGTGTATCCGAAATGCGGTTTTCACCGCCCCCGCAGGAGAGCGAGGTTTCGCCGCGGGCAGCGGCGCACAGGATGCGGATGCAGTCGGTGACAGAGATCTTGCCATCGCCGTTGATGTCGGCGACAGCGGCATACTCACCGCTGGTGGTCATACGGAGTACCGCAATGGCATCGAGCAGAGTGATCTTGCCGTCCTTGTTCAGGTCGCCGCCTTGTACTGCTGTCGTGCTCAGTACGGTTTTCGCTGTGCTGCCCGAAGGCGTCATGTCGCGGCTGCTGTCCGCCGAGGCAGGCAGCTTGGCTGCGGCTGCTGCCGCGATGGCAGCGGTGTCGGCATCCTGCAGAGCAGAAAGCTCGGTCTCGGAGAGGACGGTCTTGGTGAGGATGCCGGTAACGGTTTTATTGCTTGCCGAGGTGTTGACAACGGTGCTGCCCGCGATCTTGCCGTTTCCGGTGATCGCGGCTTTGAGCGTATCGGTGAAAATGTTGAAGGTCAAGTCACCGCCGATCTCGCCGCCGCGGCTTGCCTGTACACCCGAGGAAAACGAACCGCCGTAGACAGAGATCGTGACGTTGCCCGTGATGGAAGCTGCCGTGGCGCCGCTGACCTTGGAGGAGAAGTAGCCGCCGTAGATATAGAGGCTCGCGTTGCCGTCCACGGCGGTATCACCGCCGAGGTCAAACAGATTTGTAAACATGCCGCCGCGTATCACGATGGTCACGTCTCCGGTCTGCACTGCGGAGGAAGTGCCGCGCGCGCCGCCGCGAATGCGGTACCAGCTTCCGCTGCAGATCTCGAGATACACGCCGTCAGCGGGAACTGCGCCCGAGCCGCCCGCGGTGATGCCGGGGAGCGTGGCGTTGCTGTTGCCCGCGGTGACGGTCAGTCCCTCGCCGAAACAGGCGTAGTTGCCGCCGCAAATAAAGACCAGATCTTTGGCGGTGGTGACAATCTTTACATTCTCAAATTTTACGGCACTGCCCAGAAGAATATTGCCGCCCATGTAGATCGCGCCGGTCTTGCCCGGAGCGGAGGTGACGGTGATCAAGCCGCCCGAGGCGGGCAATTCGGTAGAAGATGTCAATTGTACGGTGTCATTCAGATACACAGTACCGCCGTTTGGCAGGGCGCGGAATGCCGCATAGAGCGTTTTGACAGGTGCGTCTGCCGTGCCGGCTGCTTCGTCATTGCCGAAGCCCGAAACATAGACGGTAGGTTCCTCGGCACCCGCGGCAAAGCAGAGCAGTCCCGCGAGCAGGATGCTTACCAAAAGAAGAATACACTTTTTCATGCTTGTGCGCGTCCTTTCCTATATGAAGATATTTCTAACAATATAAATATAGCATACAGCGGGAGATTTTTCAATCGGGCAAAAACATGTATCGCAAAAAATATTGTAACAGTCGGATTTTTTACACGGCTTTGTATACCGTACCGACAAAAAGCACTAAGCCCGAAAGAGCTTAGTGCTTTGCCGTGATGTATTACCAATGGAATCTTGCACTTTGATAGTCTATGGCGGACGCCTCTCCTGTGCCGCTCGGAACAGGCTGCGGATTGACGGAGGGGCCTGCGATCTCTAAAATGTCGGGACCGCCGCGCGGATCTTTGACAAACTGAATGCGATCCATACAGGTCTGCAGCGGGCGAACGGCCGCATACGAGTAGTTGCGCAGATATACGATGTAATGTTCGCTGCCGTCCGCAGAGGGAAATACGCTCGCCGCGCCGACGCCGAAGGACTGATCGTTTGAGGTCAGGATCGGGTTGCAGTCATATTTCGTGTACGGACCGAGCGGATTTTCGGAGACGGCATAGCCGACGCCGTAGGTCGAGTTATAGTTGCCGCCCGCGTAGAGGAGATAATAGAGACCGCCATGCTTGACGATAAAGCCGCATTCGAGGACGCATGCGCGTGCATACTCCCATTCCTCGGTGACGGTGAGCAGGACGGTTTCGGTGGAGCGGTCGAGGGTGGCGGTGCCGTCTTTGAGGATCACCTTGGCGCCGTAGGTCTGGTTACCTCCCGTTGTGCGGGTATAAATAAGGTATACCGTGCCGTCCTCGTCCACGAATGGCTGACCGCCGATGATGTCCGAGCCTGCGGCAAGCGGCTGTTTGGATGCGTTTGTGTACGGTCCTGTGATGGATCGGGAGGAGGCGCAGCTTTCTGCGCTGGCACCCAGTGCATTGCTGCACGACAGATAGAACAGGTAATACCAGCCGTCTTTTTTGACGATATTTGCGGCTACAAATTCTCTGTCACCGAAAGCATCTCCCTGCTCGACAACCGTTCCGTAATAGGTGAAGTTTTGAAAATCGGTGGTAGTGTAGAGGCGCACACCCTTGGAGCCGCCGCCGAAGATGTAGTAGGTGCCGTTTTCGTAAAAGATCTCGGGATCGTTGAAATTGTCGATGAGATCGTTTTGATAGGTCGGGGTATCGCTTTTGCTTGCCGTGACGCAGGTCGGCAACGTTGCCGTGGCGTTTTCGACATAGATACCGACGGCGCTGCCTTTTGCGGGAAAGAAAAAGTCGAAATCAAAGAAAACGGAATCCGACAGGGGATTGTCGTCGAAATACAGCTCGGCGGTGCCGTCGATGTAGGTTACAGAGATGCGCGCACTGTTTGCGAGCAGATCGAGTTTCTTTTCACCGACCGTACGGTAGCTGCCGTCCGTGATCTGATATGCCGCCAGTACGCCGCGTGCAGTGTTGACCTCAAAATAATAACCGTCGATTTCCCTCGGATCTGCCTTGTCGCAGCCGAAAAAGAGACCGACAATGCCGCCCGCATCGAGGATTACATCCGAGCATACCGTGTAGTTTTCGGTATCCGCAGTGCCGAAGGCAAATCCTTTGGTGATCTTGCCGTCTCGGACGGATGCGCTGCCGTACAGAGAGAGCGTATCCGAGAGGAGATCCTCTGCGGCTTCGCGTTTGACGGTGCTCTCGCCGCGCAACATGGCTTGCAGCAGTGTGCGGGCATCCGTTACGGTCACTCTGCCGTCGCCGTCGGTATCCGCCGTCGCCGTGTAGGAGTCCCCGATGCTTCGGATGGCGTGCAGTGCGTCGGCGAGGGTGATCCTGCCGTCGGCGTTGACATCGCCGCACAAAGATGCCGCCGCGGCTTGCTTGCGTGCCGTGCCCGATGCGGTCATGCTGCGCGCATGCAGCGGAATCGTGGATGAAACCACAAATTTTGTTTCCAATGCCGCCTGCAGGGCAGCTTCGTCTGCGGATCTTGCTGCCTGCATAGCTGCCGTGTTCATGGTTTCGGTATGCAGGGAGAGAACATATGATTTTGTGTCGGTGGCAGCATATACCGTGGTTTTTCCCTGTACGGCGCCACTGCCTGGAAAGAGCGTACATGCGGCATCTGCGTGGAGATATACATCGCAATTGCCGCCGATGGTGCCGCCGCGGCTGAGTCGGATGCCCTGCGCGAAATTGCCGCCGTAGATGGAAGCGCGGACGTTGCCGAGAATGCTTTGGTTGGAGGCGAGGCAGACCGCCGCTTGAAACTCGCCGCCGTAGATATATAAGTTTGCGTTGCCGGCGCAGTCGGAGTCGCCGCCGAGATCAACGGTTTCGGCAAAGCTGCCGCCGTAGATGACGAACGTGACGTCGCCGAGCTGTGTTGCGCCGTTGCCGCGTGCACCGCCGCGCGCACGCAGCCAACTGCCGCTGTGAATTTCCACATAGCTTCCTTCTGCGGGAAGTCGTCCCTGCGTGCCGCCGACAATGCTGGGGAGCGTGGCACTGCTGCCGAGCGCAGAAATTTCCAGCCCCTCGCTGAAGCAGGTGTAGTAGCCGTTGCAGAGAAATACAAGGTGTTTTGCCATCGTAACGATCCGCAGATTTTCAAACTTGACCGCGCCCTTTAAAGCGATGTGACCGAGCATGTGGATCGAGGCGTTTCCGCCGGCGGTGGGGCGGTAATCCTTATCGCCGACCGAGGTGATGGTGATGAGACCGTCCACTTTCAGAAACTCGTTGGTCGCTTCCGACAACACAAGGGTATCGGTGACGACGATCTTGCCGCCGTTTGGCAGCGCGCGAAAACCTGCGTACAGTGTTTTCAGCGGCGCATCGGCAGTGCCGGCGTTTTGGTCGTTTCCGGAGCCGGAGGAGACATATACCGTAGGTTCTTCTGAGGCGGCCGCAGGAAAGCAAAGCAGTATGCCGGTAAAAAGCCAGGTCAAAATAAAAATAAATTTCTTCATGGTATCCTCCGCACATAAAAAACTTTCAACTTTACTATAGCATGTGGATCTTGCATTGCGCAACAAAAAAGCAAAGAGCTTCAAAAAACATGGAAACACTTTGCTTGAGACTGTCGAAAAACCAAGGTTTTTCGACAGGATGCAAAACCGCAAGTCTCAGCGAGTAAGGAACTTCGTTCCTACCGACCTAAAGGTCGCCCTCACCGGGCGCGGTTTTTAAGGAGTTTTAAAGCTAGCTAAAGCGCAGCTTTAGGTTGCGCATTGTCCGTCTTTAAAACAAGATTTTTATTATAAATACTTTTTCGATAAGCTGGAAACACTTTGCTTTTTTATACATGTTAATCGGCGTATGTGCAGAGGAGTTTTGCCGCGGCGGAGGGGAGATCGCTCGCCAGCACGCCGTACTCGGAGTACTCCTTTGCGAGCAGCTCGCCCGCTTCGCCGTGCAGATACGCGGCGATCACGGCGGCATCGAGCGGTGCGCAGCCCTGTGCCAACAGTGCGCAGAGCATGCCGCAGAGCACGTCTCCGCTGCCGCCCTTGGCGAGCGCGCTGGAACCCGTGGGGTTGACAAAGGTGTTTTCGCCGTCGGTGATGACGGTGCGGTGCCCTTTGAGCAGGAGCGTCACGCCGTATTCCTGGGCAAACGCTTTTGCCGTGCCCTCGCGGTCGCCTTGGATCTCGGCGACCGACAGACCGCACAGGCGCGAGAATTCGAGCGGGTGGGGCGTGAGGATGACCTTGCGCTTGGCTTCCTTTAATAAGTAGGCGCGTCCGCGCAGTACGTTGATGCCGTCCGCGTCGATCACCAGCGGTGCGCCCTCGCGGTCGAGCAGGGCGGAAACGAGCTGTTTTGTCTCCGCGGTCTGTCCCATGCCGCAGCCGATGCCGATGCTCTGCATTTTGTCCGATCGCTCGAGCAGATCGGGGGTGCTGCGGTCCAGCCAAAGCGCCTCGTAGATGGACGAGGACAGCGCGTCGATCACCTCGCGGGTGCTTGCCAGCGTGACAAGGCCCGCGCCGAGCCGCAGTGCGCCCAGTGTGGCAAGCGCGGCGGCGCCGCGCATATCGCCGCTGCCCGCGAGGAGCAGCACGCGTCCGTAAGTGCCCTTGTTGGACTCTGCTGTGCGGCGGGGAAGATGCGCTTTTACATACGCTTTATCTGTCAGCATACTTGCCACCGAGCATGTCCTCGACGAGTTTGACGCCGACTTCGATGCATCTTGCGCAGGGCGTGAGCGGTTTGCCGTCCGCGCCGCCTTTGAGTTCGCAGCAGCGCAGCGCGCCGCATTCTTTTTCAAAATCGGCGCAAAGCTGTTTTGCCACCGCATAGGTCGTCTTTTTGGTGCGCGGCGCTTCGTTGTTGCCGTCCGCATGCAGGCAGCCTGCTGCCATGATCGCGCCCGAGAGCGCGCCGCATATGCCCGCCATGCCGCCGCAGCCGAGTCCGAAGCCCTCGGCAGCCTTCATCAGTGTTTCGACATCCATGCCGCACTCCTCGGCGAAGGCGCAGACGACGCTCTGTGCGCAGTTGCATCCGCGGTTGTGCATGGAAAAAGCAATTTCATATTTTGTCATGTTATATCCCTCACTTTTCATTTAGTGTAACACAAAAACATACAATTAGCAAGAGAAACCATTTGAAAGGGGAGAAGAATATGGAACGCTGTTCGACCTCGGGCATCGGGCAAAAACAGGTCATCAATGTTTGCGACGGCACCAACCTCGGCTTTGTCACCGATATTGAATTTGAGATCTGTGAGGGTAAGATCGTAGCGCTGATCGTGGGAGACTGCACGCCGCTCGGCTTTTCCAAAGAGGAGCAGATCCGCATACCGTGGTGCAAGATCAAGTGCATCGGCGAGGATGTGATCCTCGTCGAGATCGTGATAAACGAGTGCAAGTGCTCTTGCCGCGATGACGGAGACAAAAAGAAGAGGAAACGATCAATATTTTAATTTTTTCAATAAAATATGTAAAAACCCTTGCAAAAAGGGAAAAGCTGTGGTAAAATACTTCAGTCTGTGATATGCAGACAAATATTAACACACACATATGGGTATTGTACCGTTCGGTGCGTGAGCATTCGGCTCGCGCTTGCGGTGGTAGCCTATATGGTGGGAAAACCGGAGGGACATAAAATGTCTGTTATTTCGATTAAGCAACTGCTTGAAGCAGGTGTTCACTTTGGACACCACACCAGAAGATGGAACCCCAAGATGGCTGAGTACATCTTCACTGAGAGAAACGGTATCTACATCATCGACCTGCAGAAGACCGTAAAGAAGTTTGAGGAAGCTTACATGTTCGTACGCGACCTGTCCGCAAACGGCGGCAACATTCTTTTCGTCGGCACCAAGAAGCAGGCTGCTGATACCATTAAGGAAGAGGCTGAGAGAGCCGGTCAGTACTATGTAAACGTACGTTGGCCCGGCGGTATGCTCACCAACTTCAAGACCATCCGTAAGAGCATCAACCGTCTCAACCAGCTCGAGAAGATGAGCACCGACGGTACGTTCGACCTGCTCCCCAAGAAGGAAGTTGCTTCCCTGCAGAAGGAGATCTTCGACCTCGAGAAGAACTACGGCGGTATCAAGACCATGGAAAAGCTGCCCGACGCTATCTTCATCGTAGACCCCCGCAAGGAAAAGATCGCTGTTCTCGAAGCTAAGAAGCTGGGTATCCCGGTTGTTGCAATCGTTGATACCAACTGCGACCCTGACGACGCTGACTACATCATCCCCGGTAACGATGACGCGATCCGTGCGATCAAGCTCATCTCCTCTGTACTGGCTGACGCCGTAATCGAGGGCAAGCAGGGCGAGGCTTTCGCTCCCGAAGCTACCGATGCTGCTGAGGCTCCTGCAGAAGCTGCAGAGACCACCGAGGCTTAAGACAGAAAGTTTCAATCTTTCAGCGCCGCGTGCATCCAACGGAAGCACGTATATAAATTAAGTAAAGGACAGGTAATAAACATGGCTGCTATTACTGCAAAAGACGTTGCCGAGCTCAGAAAAAAGACCGGCTGCGGCATGATGGAGTGCAAGAAGGCACTTGTTGAGGCAAACGGTGATATGGACGAGGCTGTTAAGGTTCTTCGTGAGAAGGGTCTTGCGGCTGCAGGCAAGAAGGCTGACAGAATCGCTGCTGACGGTCTTGTAGACACCATCACTGTTGGTGACACCACTGCTATTATCGAGGTCAACACCGAGACCGACTTCGTTGCAAAGAACGAGTCTTTCCGTGAGTTCGTTCGCGGTCTGCTGACCACGATCGTTGAAAAGAAGCCCGCTGATGTTGCGGCTCTTTCCGAGTGCCAGTACGCGAATACGGATCTTACTGTAAATGCAAAGCTCAATGAGATGATTTTCACCATCGGTGAGAAGCTCGACATCCGCCGCTTTGACATCATCAACGGCACCACCAGCACCTACATTCACGGCAACGGTGCAATCGGTGTTGTTGTAAGCTTTGCTGCTGATTCTGCTGCAAAGAACAACGCAGGTTTTGCTGAGTTCGCAAAGAACATCGCTCTGCAGGTTGCTGCATATCCCGTTGAGTATCTGAACCGTGATGCTGTTCCCGCTGCAAGAATCGCAGAGGAGCGCGAGATCATCATGACCCAGATCAACAACGACGAGAAGAATGCAAAGAAGCCCGAGCAGATCAAAGAGAAGATGGTCGATGGTAAGATCGGCAAGTTCTACGAAGCAAACTGCCTCCTTGACCAGGCTTATGTTAAGGAAGACTCCATGAGCGTTCAGAAGTATGTTGACACCACCGCGAAGGAATTCGGCGGCAACATCGTTGTTACCGGTTTCGTTCGTTATGAGAAGGGCGAAGGCATCCAGAAGCGCGAGGAGAACTTCGCAGAAGAGATCAACAAGATGGTCAACGGCTAATATTCGTCTATTGAAAAGACCGATGCGAAAGCATCGGTCTTTTTTGTTGCATTGCAGGGCGGTATGATGTTGTACATGCGGGAGGGGAGACCCCTCCCCTACGTTGGGGTAGCCAGACGAACAATGCAACCACAGGTTATGGTACGATCATGTCATTGCCCATCGTAGGGGAGGCGTTCCGCCTCCCGTTTTTACCACGGCGCGATGTTGTAATGGCGGGAGGAGCAAGCTGTATAGTGTAGCAACATAGTTTACAAAATGTGAAGGAACATAGTTTACAAACAAGCCCCTCCCCTACGACGCCATGTATGGTATGTCCGTGTGTATGACATCGCGCCACGGCTTTGGCGTGGATGCCCCTCAACAGTCGCCTGCAGCGACACGGTAGTTTAATAAACATTTCAGACGAAAAAGTGAAAAAATTACAACTTTAGTTGCGTTTTTTGTATTTACTTCTTTACATGCGCGATTGTATAATAAAAATAACAGGTGTTCCTGAATGATTTTTAGATATGACAAGGAGACAGAGCGATGATCGCACGCCCCGAATATCCGCGCCCGCAATTTGAGCGCAAAAACTGGATGAATCTGAATGGTGAGTGGCAGTTTGAAATCGACCATGGCCGCAGCGGCAAACAGAGAAAACTTTATAACGACGGTGCTTTTTCGCAGAAGATCATTGTTCCGTTTTGCCCCGAGAGCAAGCTTTCCGGTCTTAGCCACGTAGACTTTATGGAGTGTGTTTGGTACAAGCGCACCGTGGAGATCTCTGCGGATTGGGCAGCCGAGGGCAGACATACCATTCTCAATATCGGTGCTTGTGACTATGAGACCGAGGTTTGGGTAAACGGTACGTATATCGACCGTCACATCGGCGGCTATATTTCCTTTGCCATGGATATTACAAAGGCGGTTGTTGCCGGCGAGAACACGATCGTGATCTGCGCAAGCGACTATCTGCGCTCCAAGACGCAGCCGGGCGGAAAGCAGTGCCGTCAGTACCACTCCGTCGGCTGTTCCTATACCCGTACCACCGGCATCTGGCAGACGGTATGGCTCGAAAACGTACCGAACCACTACATCAAGCGTACCAAGTACCGCCCCTCGCTTGAAAACGAGTGCCTGTATATCGAGGCAGTCTGCGAAAATGCGGACGGCAAGACATTGCGTGCGGAGGCTTCGTTCGACGGCAAGGTTGTCGGCACAGCTGAGGCGAAGGTAACGAACAAGACGGTCATGCTGCAGTTGAAGCTCTCCGAGATGCACCTGTGGGGTGTAGGCGACGGTCAGCTTTATGACCTCGTGCTGGATCTTGATGGCGACAAGGTAGATTCCTACTTTGGCATGCGCAAGGTCGAGTATAAGAACGGCAAGACCTACATTAACGGCAAGGTCGTATACCAGCGTCTGATCCTCGATCAGGGCTTCTATCCCGACGGTATCTATACCGCTCCCACCGAGCAGGATCTGATCGACGATATTCAGCGCTCGCTTGACATGGGCTTCAACGGTGCAAGACTGCATCAGAAGATCTTTGAGCCTCTCTTCCTCTATCATTGCGACCGCCTCGGCTACATCGTTTGGGGTGAGCACGCAAACTGGGGTCTCGATATTGCTCGTTTTGAGTCCTTCCGCAGCTTTATTCCCGAATGGCAGGAGGCGCTCGAAAGAGACTTCAACCATCCTGCGATCATTGGCTGGTGCCCGCTCAACGAGACTCAGCAGGATCAGAACCGCGACTTCGTGAAGCTGGTTGCGGATATGACGCGCTCTTACGATCCCGACCGTCTGTACATCGACGCTTCCGGCTGGACGCATCAGGACGACCTCACCGATATTCTGGACATCCACGACTACGAGCAGGATCCCGAAAAGTTCCGCGCGCATTATCTGCCGCTGGAGAAGGGCGAGCCGGTCGTATTCAACCACTACAAGCAGGGTGGACTGCCCACGTTTATGAGTGAGTTCGGCGGCATTTGGTGGAATCCGAAGGATCTCGAGAACGGTTGGGGCTACGGCGGTGTCAGCAGCCGTCCGCAGAGTGAGGAAGCTTTCATCGAGCGCTACAAGGGACTTGTCACCGCGATGCTCGAGAACAAGGCGATCAGTGCGTTCTGCTATACACAGCTCACCGATGTGGAGCAGGAAGTCAACGGCCTGTACACCTACGACCGCAAGGCGAAGTTCCCGCCCGAGGTGATCCGCGCTATCAACACGCAGAAGGCTGCGATCGAAGAAGAATAATAGAAAAAATCTCCGCGTCAGTGGAGATTTTTTATTCGGCGTTGCCGTTTCGGTAGGCTTTGGGACAGGCACCTTGTTTGCGCTTGAACAGCCCCGAAAAATAGTGCGCGTCGCTGTAGCCGAGTTCGGCGGCGATGGCGAACACCGACATGTTGGTGTGCCGCAGCATATAGCGGGCAAGCTGCATTTTCTGTTCGAGCTGATAGTCATAGGGCGTGGTGCCGTATTCTTTTTTGAACAGCTTTACGCAGTAGTCGGGGGAACGGTAGATCTGTGCGGCGAGTTCTGCGTTGCCGACAAGGCGCTGTGTATTGGCGTCTAAGTAGTCCTTCAGCTTGACTGCTTCGGGGGCGTGCTCGGTGCGTATGCGGGAGCGGTGCAGCTGCATCAGCAGTTCGGAAAATACGCCCGTCAGGATCCGCTGGCATTCTTCGTTGCTTTTTTCGGAAAACACCAGATCGGCGATCCTTTCAAATGTCGGTTTCAGTCCCGCGCCGTCAAACAGCCAGCAGTCCGCGAGTCCGTATTCCTTTAACAGCAGGGTAGGGAGCGTTCCCTTGATATTGATAAATATTTTGCGCCAGGGATGCTCTGCGGAAGAATAGTAATTGTGCGGCACGCCGCTTTTCAGAATGTAGACATGATCTTTTGTGACCGGGTGATCCACGCCGTCCACGGTAACGTATCCCTCGCCGTCCAAAATGTATTCGGCAACGGTGAGCGGTGAGCGCGTGCGGCGGATGTGATAGCTGCCGTCGCAGTAGGAGACGCCGATCATGGAGGCAAACAGGGGCGCGGGATCGTCCGTGCTGAAAAGGCGAATAGCTTCTTTCAATTGTATTCCTCACTTTTTCAATTGCAATACATATGTTTTTTCGCTTTTAAATCTATTATAATACACTTTAGAGAAAATGCAATACACGGGAGGAATTTTTATGAAATTGCATGCACCATCTATTCCGCTCTTTACGGTGGATCCGTATTTTTCGGTTTGGTACAACCAGGATGTACTGCATACCCGCACGCCTGTACACTGGACGGGCGCTGCCAACAATATGTGGGGCACGGTGACCGTAGACGGCACGGAGTACCGTTTCCTCGGCAGATCGCTGCGTCCCATCCCCGGTGATCAGGGCTTGACTCTGGAGCAGACGGGCATGGAGATCGACGCGTGCTCGACCACGGTATATTATGAAAATGCGCAGATCAAGCTGAAAGCGGTTT
Organism: Clostridia bacterium; assembly: GCA_017398595.1. Taxonomy (GTDB): domain Bacteria; phylum Bacillota; class Clostridia; order Oscillospirales; family CAG-272; genus UMGS902. Next base: position 16,148 of record JAFQFR010000056.1, on the reverse strand, counting down.
TCACCAGCCCGATGCTGGTGGAGGATCTGTACTATGCATCCCGCCCCGTAACCTATGTAAAGCTCTCGTATGAGAGCGCAGATGGTAAGCCGCATGCGGTCAGCGCAAAGCTTGCGGTCAGTGAGGAGCTGGTTTTGAACCGTGCCGGCGACAGCCGCGTGTGGTCGGAGCCGGTTGCACTTGCAAACGGTGACGGCGTCCGTATGGGCAACGGCAAGCAGAATGTGCTTGCGCACAGCGGCGACAATATCCGCATCGACTGGGGCTACTTCTATCTCGCAGCCATGGGCAGTGCCAAGACGGGTAACTGCGTGCTCGGCAACCTGTATTGCGTCTATGCCGAGACCGAGATGGCAAACGATGCGCTGTTTGCACTGGCGTACGATGACATTGACAGCATCATTTACTTTGAAAAGCCGCTGAAAGCATACTGGAAAAAGGACGGCAAGACCATTACCGAGGCGATCGACGAGGCACTTTCGGAGTATGACACGCTGCTTGCAAGATGCAATGCGTTCTCGGATGCGATGCGCAAGACCGCGATCGAGAAGGGCAACGAGAAGTACGCCGATTTCGTACAGCTCGCATACCGTCAGGTCATGGCGGCGCACAAGCTGGTGGTGGACGAAGAGGGCAACAACCTCTATATTTCCAAGGAGTGCTTCTCCAACGGCTGTGCCGCGACGGTGGACGTTACATACCCCAGCGCGCCGATGTACCTGTACTACAACCCCGAGCTGCTGAAAGCCATGCTGCGTCCCGTACTGCGCTTTTCCCGCAGTGCGGAGTGGACCTTTGACTTTGCGCCCCACGATGTGGGACAGTACCCGATCCTCAACGGTCAGGTGTACGGCAAGAATAAGGTGAACGACTATGCGACCTATCAGATGCCGGTCGAGGAATGCGGCAATATGATCGTGCTGTTTGCGGCACTCGGCGAAATCGAGAAGGATTACAGCTTTGCTGCTGCGAATATGGATCTGCTCGAGCAGTGGAGCCGGTATCTGATCCGCTACGGTGAGGATCCCGACTATCAGCTCTGCACCGACGACTTTGCAGGTCACCTGTCGCACAACTGCAACCTGTCGCTCAAGGCGATCATGGGTATCGCGGGTTATGCGAAGATCCTGACGGCGCTGGATCGAGGGGCAGAGGCGGACGAGATGCTGCAGACCGCGAAAAAGTATGCGGACTCCTTCCTGGCGCGTGCGGCAAACGCGGACGGCAGCTACCGCCTTGCGTATGACCGCCCCGAGACGTTCAGCCTCAAATACAATGCGATCTGGGATAAGCTGTGGAACACGAATTTGTTTCCCGAGAGCTTCTATGCGGGTGAGCTCGCGCGTTACCGCAAAGAGGCGCAGCCTTACGGCGTGCCGCTCGACAGCCGCGAGATGTACACCAAGTCCGACTGGATGCACTGGGTATCCTGCTTCGGCGGCAAAGAGGATTTCTGCTTCTTCAACGATCTGCTGTTCAAGGCGTACAGCACCATGCGCACAAGCTCGCGCGTGCCGATGACCGACTGGTTCTATGCAGACACCGCTGTGTTCCGCGGTTTCCAGCACCGCACCGTGCAGGGTGGTCTGTTCTTTCGGTTTCTGTTTGCTTAATGGAACGCTATGCTTCCCCCTCGGGGGAAGCATAGCGACCTGCGGTCGCATTGCGGTAAACCGCTGATGAGGGGATTGAAAAAATTTCCACTTTTTACTTGACAAATAGCGTACAGCTGTGTTACCATGATGGCGTAATCAAATTACAAATTTCACAAAGTGAGGTGACAAACATGAAAAAGACGATTTTATATCAAAATGTATCGAATGCCATGTTAGTCACCGAATTTTGCATTTTGTAATTCGGTTTTTGACTGTTGCTGTTTGAAGCGCATCCGATACGGATGCGCTTTTTATATTTTCTATAGAATCGTCCTCTCATGTAATTTTGGTTGCAAATCGCCAAGAAGAAAGAAGGACGATATTTTTATGCAAAGATTAAAAAGCAAATTACTCGCTATGGACCCGAACACCGCGACCTACACTGCGATGTATGACGGCAGAATGCTCGTGGTCGATCCGAATTATCCGGACATGGATCCGACACCGTTTTCCGAGCCTACCTACTACAGCGGGGAGATCGGATTCCGCTTTTCGGTCACGCACAAGCTCGCGTTGGATCGACCGACTGTAGTCGTGCAGATCCCTGCTGAGATGTTAGGCATCCGAGAGGGTTCTGCCGCCGCGGCAGACTTTTTCCTGCGTGCGTTTGTGCCGTACATGGACGAGCTGAACGCGGAGCTGTACAACCGCAGCCGCCCTGATCGGGAGAACGGCAGGTATTATCTGTGCACGCTCGGCGGGGAAATACTGGTGCGAAACGGTTCCTATTTTGCGATGTGCTTGCAAAAGGATTATCAACACGTTTCGGGATCCAGAGTACGGTTACTGACGGATGGCAAGGAACGACCGCCGAGGTTGTGCCTGTGCATTCGTATGGCGGTGCAGTTGCCGCGAAAGAAGATCAAAAAGGCGATGCAAATGCTCTGCCGTGATCTTCCGGGTGCTGTGGATCGGTTTGTTGCGGATTTCGATCGCGCAAAGCTGCAGGAAGTGCTGGCGCTTGCCGAAAAGCAGGCGGCGATCCGCGCATGGCTGCGGGACAGTGCGTATTGCGCGTTTATTGCCAACGGCAGCATCCTGCCGCGGGAGAAAGGGTCTGCTTTGCCGATGGCAGGCGCCGTGCCGTTTATGTCTACGCCGCAGGACGAGATCGAGGTCTGCGGCGTGCGCGGCATGGGCATCCGTCGCGGTGTGACCGTCATCACGGGCGGTGGCTATTCGGGTAAATCCACGCTGCTCGATGCGATCTCCGCGGGCATTTACGACCATGTGCTCGGCGACGGGCGCGAGCTCTGCATCACGGACGAAAGCGCGGTGACGATCTCCGCCGAGGACGGCAGAAGTGTGCAGCATGTCAACATTTCGCCGTTTATTCGCTGGCTGCCCGGCGGGGACACGAGCGATTTTTCCACCGAGCATGCCTCGGGTTCGACCTCGCAGGCGACAAATATCATGGAAGCGGTGGACTGCGGCGCGAAATTGCTGCTCATTGACGAGGACAGGAGTGCCACCAACTTCATGATCCGCGACCGCATGATGAAAGAGCTGATCGAAAAAGAGCCGATCACGCCCTTTACCGACCGGGTGAATGAACTGCATCACACGCGCGGCGTGTCTACCGTTTTGGTCATCGGCGGCAGCGGAGAGTATCTTTCGGTTGCCGACAGGATCTACAAAATGGAGGATTACCGCATTGCCGACGTGACCGAAACGGCAAAAGAAATCTGCCGTGCGCACGGTGTCGCGGCGGATTTGCCGTCGGCGGCAAACTGGGCGCAGGGGCGTATTTTGCACGCCGAAGGATTTACCCCGTACCCCGAGGGGCACGGCAAGGAACAACTGGCTGTTTCGGAGATGCGGTATATCCTGATCGGCGACGAGCAGATCGATGTGCGCGGACTGCATGACATCGTTACCAACCAGCAGCTCTGCACGCTCGGATTCATGTTGCGGTATCTGGAGATCTCGAACGGCAGTCGAACGGTCGATCTTACAAGCGTGATCGACGCGCTGTATCAAAAGATCGAGGCGGAGGGCGTGGACTTTGTCTATTCCTCGTACTTCACCACCTGCAAGCGCTTTTTAGACCTGCCGCGCAAGTGCGAGCTGCTGGCTGTTATCAACCGCATGCGGAAAATTCAATACAGCAAGGTGTAAAATTTGTATTTGCATCTTGCAAACCATCGGAATCTCTGTTACAATATCTGTGAAAGGAGAAACATGTACAGAATCATAACCGATATTTACAGAGTTCCGATACATCGACAATGCCGTGTATACACGCACGCGCATGCCGATTTTATTGGAACTTTTTTGTTTTGGTTATGGAATCTGTACTTTCCGTAGCAAACGAAGAGGATCTACCCGCTGTTGCCTTCAAACGAAACCATCCCCTGCAAGATTCTTCGGGAGGAGCAAGCCCCTCCCCTACCGCTCAAGGATGACGGCGGTGGTGCCGAGTGTGATCGAAGGTCGCCATTCCCCTACCACTCAGAATGACAGCAGGGGTGATAGCAAAAAATCTCGTGCGGATCATTATAACGCATAATTTTCATTTTTATCTAAAACTTTTGGACATTTTTCTTGTCTACAGTACAAGAAGGAGGATTTTATGCTTTTAACACGAACTTATACGATACGAATCGTCAACAAAAAAGGAGTGTGATGCGTTTGACGAAACTGAAACTGTATTTTCAAGCGATCGGGTATTCCGCGCGGCTGATCTGCCGTTCCAGCCGCCTGTGGATCTTGGTATATTTGCTCATGCATTTGCTTTGTTCGACACTGACATTGCTTGACACCTATATTCTGAAATTTTTACTGGACGATCTGACGGGTGGAGACTTACGTCTGCAAATGGTTTTTCTTTGGGTGGCGTTGTATGCACTTGCCCGTGTACTGTGGCGTGCCGCGAAATCCACAGAAGATATTTTGAAGGATTCGATCTTTCAAAAAGCACAGCACCGATATGAATGTGAGATATCCGAGAAGCTCGCGCGACTGCCGCTGTCCTTTTTGGATTCGTCCGCGGGGAAGGACATTGTGGACGATGTGCGGTATACCAAATACACGGTCATTCATTCGGTACAGCATGCTATGTTTATCCTTGTGCAGATCTACACCTTCGTTTTGGCATTCGGCGTGCTTGCGCGGTTTGATCTCGGATTTTCACTGCTGTTTTTGCTTTTGACGATCCCCGGTGTGCTCATGGACGAGGTCTTTGACCGAAAAGCAGAGGAACTGCGCCGCAAGACGGCACCCGATGTGCGCAAGTTTTCCTATTACCGCTGGATGCTGACCGATGCGTGGCCTGCCAAGGATGTGCGCATGTACGATCTGACAGAGCCGATCACGGCGCGGTATGACGAGGAAAAACAGCAGTATATCCGCGCGAATAAGCAGCTCGGCAAGAAAAAGATGCTTTCGCTTATGCTTGCCGAACTGATCCGTCGGAGCGGTGAGATCGGCTTTACCGTGTTTGTGGTATTTTCGGCGATCCGCGGGGAGATCACGCTCGGTGATGTTGCGCTCTATACGGGGTATGCGCTGACCGTGAGCAATGCGTTTCGCGATGTGGTATGGTGGGCGGTCTACAGCTATGCGCGAAGCACCGAGATCATTGGGCGCGTGTTTGCGTTCTTTGCAACGCCTGCCGAGGAGCCGCGGGAAGGTTGCAGAGCGCTCGACGGTTTTTCATCTTTGGTCTTTGACAATGTATATTTCAAGTATCCGCATACCGAAAACTATGTGCTTTCGGGGGTGTCGTTTACCCTGCATCGCGGCGACCGCCTTTCCATAGTAGGTATCAACGGTTCGGGCAAATCTACGATCATCAAGCTGATGCTTGGACTCTACGAGATTGAGTCGGGGCAGATCTTGCTCAACGGCTATCCGATGTCCGACTACGACATTCGCGATGTGCGAAGGCTCTTTTCGGCGCTGTTCCAGAGCTTTGTGCAGTATCCGCTGACGCTGCGCGAAAATGTCGCGCTGTCCGATCTTGCACGCGCGCAGGACGATGCGGGGATCGAGCGTGTGCTGACGCAGAGCGGCGTGTATGAGGAGCTGCAACCGAAGCTGCAAAACGGGCTCGACTCATTTATGACGCGGAAGTTCGCCGACAAGGGCACCGAGCTCTCCAAGGGACAGTGGCAGAAGATCGCACTGTCGCGCGCTTACTTCAAGGATGCGGCGATCATCATTTTCGATGAACCCTCGGCGGCGCTGGATGCCGAGGCAGAGGACAGGATCTTTCAAAACTTCGAGTCCATGTCGGATGGCAAGACGGGCATCATGATCTCGCACCGCATTTCGAGCGCGCGGGTATCGAACAAGATCATCGTGCTGGACGGCGGCAGGATCACCGAGTGCGGCAGGCATGACGAACTGGTTGCGGCGGGTGGTTTGTATGCAAAGCTCTACAACCTCCAGCGTGAAAAGTACGCGGCAAAGGAGACGGAGTGATATGAACAAGCTTAGGCAGTATTTTTCGGGACTCTTTCGAAATGTGTGGTTCGGCATCAAGACCTGTTTCCACGCTTCCAAATTTTATTTTTGCATGAAGCTTGTGGTGATGCTGTCTACCACGGTGATCCCGCTTGTCAACATATGGCTGTGGAAAGAGGTACTCAACGGCATCGTGCATTATGACACGCAGGCGCAGACAGTGCTCGTGTGTTTGTGTATCTATCTTGCGCTCGAGCTGATTTCCCGTTTGCTGGACCGGTTTGACAGTTATGTCGACGGCCGATATGGCGATGAACTGCGGTTTTACATCGAGAAGGTGATGATGGAGAAGTCCTCGCGCATGGATCTTGCCTTCTTTGATTCCGCCAAGATGGGCGACAAGGTGCGGCATGCGCGCAGCAATTTCAGCGCGATGACGCAGATGACCTGGGTGGTGTTCCGTATTCTTTCCAAGTGCGTCAATGTGGTCGCTACGTTGGTCATCGTTTGTACATACAAATGGTGGCTGGGGCTGCTTGCGATGGTTTTACTTCTTCCGTATATGCTCTACAACAAGCAGCGCGCCGAAAAAAAGCTGCAAATGGAGAAGGAGCAGTTGCGCGATAACCGCAAAAAGGAGTGGTACCGAGATATATTATTCGACAATGCTGCGCAGTTTGAGATCAAACTGCATGACATCGGCTTGTATTTTATCGCGCAGTACAGAGAAGTGTGGGAAAAGCTCTACCGCATCAACAAGCGCGAGGAAGTGCAGTACAATATTTTCAATGGATTGGCTGTTGCGGTGGATATGTGCGCCGAGTTTTTGGTGCTGATCGTGTCGGTGCTGGATGTGGTCGGCGGGCGGATCGGCATCGGCGACTTGCAGTATAACCTCAGCATGGTAAAGCGGCTGCTTTCGCAGACGACGGGACTGATGTCGGATATTAACCGCTTTTTGAAGGACAACAAAAGGCTCTTGGAGCTACAGGAGTTCATGGAGATTAAGCCCGAGGTGGAAAAGAGCGGCACGCGCCAGCCATCGGCAAATCCGAAGATCGAATTTTGCAATGTGTCCTTCCGTTATCCGAATGCCGAGGAATATGTGCTGCAAGATTGCTCCTTTACGATCGAACCGCATGAGAAGATCGGACTCATCGGACTCAATGGCGCGGGAAAATCCACGATTATCAAGCTGCTGTTCCGCTTCTATGATCCCGAGGCGGGATGCGTGAAGCTGGACGGCGTGGACCTGAAAGAATACGACATTTACGCCGTACGCAGGGTGTTCGGCGTGCTGTTTCAGGACTATGTGCGCTACTGTCTGCCGCTGCGCGAGATCATTGCGCTGTCGGATTTCGGCGAGCGGTTCAATGATGAAAAGCTGCAGCGTGCGTGCGACATCAGCGGGGCGAGCGAGGTCATCAAAAACTGGGAAGCCGGCTTTGACAGTGTGCTCGGGCGGTATTATGCCGACAACGGCAAGGATCTGTCGGGTGGTCAATGGCAGCTCGTGGGACTGGCGCGCGCCTACTTCAAGGACAGCGAGTTTATGATCCTGGATGAGCCGTCCGCGGCGCTGGATCCGCTTTCCGAGGATCGCATTTTCGAGCAGCTCTACCGTCTCAGCGAGGGTAAAAGCTCGGTCACCATTTCGCACCGCTTGTCGAATACCACGCTTGCCGACAGGATCTTGGTCATCGGCGACGGGCACATCGTGGAGCAGGGCTCGCACAAGGAATTGCTTGCGATGGACGGAGAATATGCGCATTTGTTCAACCTGCAGGCAAGCCGATATATGTAAACAAAAAACAGGAACCCGTTATCGGGTTCCTGTTTTGGCTTAATTCAATTTTGCGAGGGCTTCTTCGAGACCCTTGCGGACTTCTTTGTATTTTTCGAGTTTCGCGCGTTCGCCTTCGACAACGGCGGCGGGCGCTTTGGCGGTGAAGCCTTCGTTAGAGAGCTTGCCCTCGAGGCGCTTGATCTCGCCCTCGTTCTTGGCGAGTTCGCCCTCGAGACGCTTGCGCTCAGCGGCAAAGTCGATCATATCGGCGAGCGGGATATAGGCGGTTGCGCTGTCGGTGATGATCTGTACCGCGGAGGTGTCGGCATACGAATCGACGAACTCGACCTCGGAGGTGCTTGCGAGCTTGCCGAAGAATTCGGTCGCATTCTTGAAGGTATCCGTGTACTTGGTGACCAGGTACAGCTTTGCCTTGCGCGAGGGAGCAACGCCCATCTCGGTGCGGCGTGCGCGGATCGCCTTGATCAGTGCGATGACCTTTTCCATCTCGGCTTCCTCGTCGGCAAAGCAGAGCATTTCGTCATACTTCGGGAAGGCGGAGATCATGATGCTCTCACCGTCATGCGGCATGGTGGTGAAGATCTCTTCGGTGATGAAGGGCATGAAGGGATGCAGCATCTTGAGTGTCTGGGTGAGGACATAGGCGATGACGTTCTGCGCAACCTTGTCGCCTGCGGAAAGGCGGGGCTTGAGCAGCTCGATATACCAGTCACAGAAGATGTCCCAAACGAAGTCATAGAGGTTGGCAAGTGCAACACCGACCTCGTAGCAGTCGAGGTTCTGCTCAACGGTCTGTGCAAGGGTGTTGAGCTTGGAGAGGATCCATTTATCCTCGGTGCAGAGGATAGAGGGATCGGGCAGATCGACCGAATCGATGTCAAGGTTCATCATCACGAAGCGCGCCGCGTTCCACAGCTTGTTGGCGAAGTTACGCGCTGCCTCGATCTTTTCATCCGAGAAGCGCATGTCGTTGCCGGGTGCGTTACCGGTGGCAAGCGCGAAGCGGAGTGCGTCCGCGCCGTACTGGTCGATAATGACCAGCGGGTCGATACCGTTGCCGAGGGATTTCGACATCTTGCGTCCCTTGGCATCGCGAACAAGGCCGTGAATGAATACGGTGGAGAAAGGCTCTTTGCCCATATGCTCCATGCCGGAGAATACCATGCGCGCTACCCAGAAGAAAATGATGTCGTAGCCGGTAACGAGTAAGCTCGTGGGGTAGTACTTTTCGAGTTCGGGGGTCTTGTCGGGCCAGCCGAGTGTGGAGAAGGGCCAGAGCGCCGAGGAGAACCAGGTGTCGAGCACGTCGCTCTCCTGCGTCATCTTGCCGCCGCACTTCGGGCAGGTGGTAACATCGGTCTTGGAAACGACCATCTCGCCGCAGTCTGCGCAGTAGTACGCGGGGATGCGGTGACCCCACCAAAGCTGACGGGAAATGCACCAGTCGTGGACGTGTTCCATCCAGTTGGTATAGATCTTGGTGAATCTTTCGGGCTCGAACTTGACTCTGCCGTCGCGGACAACTTCCAGCGCGGGCTTTGCGAGCGGTTCCATCTTAACGAACCACTGGTTCGAGGTGATCGGCTCGACGGTGGTGCCGCAGCGGTAGCAAGTGCCGACATTGTGCTTGTGGGGAACCGTTTTGATGAGATAGCCGCCCTCTTCGAGGTCTTTGACGAGCGCTTTGCGGCATTCGTAGCGGTCCATGCCCTCATATTTGCCTGCCCACTTGTTCATGGTGGCGTCGTCGTTCATGACCTTGATCTGCTCGAGACCGTGACGCTCGCCGACCTGGAAGTCGTTGGGGTCATGTGCGGGGGTGATCTTAACGCAGCCGGTACCGAATCCGATCTCTACATAGTCGTCGGCGATGACGGGGATCTCTCTGCCCGTGCCGGGGAGGATCAGCGTTTTGCCGATGAGGTGCTTGGTGGTATCGTCGTTCGGGTTGACCGCAACGGCGGTATCGCCGAACATGGTCTCGGGACGGGTGGTTGCAACTTCGACATAGCCGTCCTCGCCCTTGATCGGGTACTTGATGTGCCAGAAGCTGCCGTCCTGCTCGCTGTATTCCACCTCTGCGTCGGAGAGGGCGGTGATGCAGTGCGGGCACCAGTTGATGATGCGGTTGCCGCGGTAGATCAGACCCTTTTCGTAGAGGTTGACGAACACTTCCTTAACGGCGCGGGAGCAGCCCTCGTCCATCGTGAAGCGTTCGCGCGACCAGTCACAGGAGGTGCCGAGCTTTTTCAGCTGGCTGATGATGCGGTTGCCGTACTGGTTCTTCCAGTCCCAAACGCGCTCGAGGAACTTTTCTCTGCCGAGGTCGTAGCGGGTGAGACCTTCTTCCTTGCGCAGGTTTTCCTCTACCTTGATCTGCGTTGCGATACCGGCATGGTCGGTGCCGGGTACCCACAGGGTGCTGTAGCCCTGCATGCGCTTGTAGCGGACAAGGATGTCCTGCAGCGTCTCGTCGAGGGCGTGGCCCATGTGGAGCTGACCGGTTACGTTCGGAGGGGGAATAACGACCGAGAACGCGGGCTTTCCGTCGTTTACATCGGGGGTGAAATAGCCTTTTTCACACCAATTTTGATAGATCCTATCCTCGAATTCTTTCGGGGCATAGGTCTTAGGGAGTTCGTTTTTCATGGAAGGCTCCTTTGTATATGATAAATATTTTTCTTTTATATTTTCAAGCAGCAGGAAGTAATAGGTAATAGTGAAAAGTGAAGAGGTTCGGTTGGTTTTCGCGCCTAAGAAGCGAAAACCTTCATAACTTATTCACTATTCCCTTTTACTTATTACTTAAAAAGCGCCCTGACTCCAATAGAGTCAGGGCGCTTGTCTTGCGCGGTACCACCTGAGCGTTTCACTCTTTCGCCCCTGTAACGGTGGGCATCCGACGGAGTCTACTTGCCTCTCGGCGTTCTTTCCGCAGCTCATGGACGACTTCATTCTGTCCGCAATACGCGCCTTGCACCAATGTGGCGCGCTCTCTGAAAAGCGGGGGAAAGAACTACTACTCCCAATCTTCGCTTATGAAAAAGTGTAGCACACTTTCGGGGAAATGTCAACAACCTTGCTCCAAAATCTTATCCACGACCCATTTTTGGTCGGCGATGCGGTCGGCGTTGGTGTAATTGCAGTGCTTCATTTCGGGAAAGTCGATACGGGTAACATCGTGTCCTGCGGCGAGCATCTTCTCGATCATCGGCAGGCTGTGCAGCGCGGGGTAGAGCAGATCATCCTTGAGCCCTACGGCAAAGCGGTAGGGGATCTTCGGCAGTTTTTCGACCATGTTCAGCGGCGAGTTTTCGCGCACATAGGCAGGAAAGTCGTCGGTATCCGACATTGCCGATTCAAAGTACTTTTGCAGGATGCTTGTGCTGTTGGCATACAGCTCGTACTCCATGTTGCAGCAAGGGCAGTTGACGCAGGCTGCGACGATATGATGCGTGGAGCTGCGGGCGAAGTGAAAGGCGTTATATCCACCCATACTGCCGCCGTAAATGCCGACGGGAATATCTTTTTCGAGGGCATACATTTCGATTGCGGCGTCCAGGATCGCGTCTACATAGCGGACTGTGGTTTGGTTCATCCAGCAGGTCGGATTGTACTGCGGAAAGAGAAACAGAATGCCGTTTTCGGCGCACATCTCGTAGCTGCAGGTATCCTGCGCAGGGATGAGCGTGTAGTTCAGTCCGCGAAAATACAGCAGGATGCCGCGGATCTCGCCCCCGATCAGATGGCGGTTGTTATGTGCGAGCTTGTCAAAATGCTCGGCGAGTGCTTGTTTATCCATTGGCTGCCTCGAGCATCTTTTCGCAGAGCCACTTGTGCTCGGCGATGCGGTCGGCGTGCGGCAGGTTGCAGTGTGCGACTTCGGGGTAATCCATGCGCGTGACATCATGTCCCGCGGCGAGCATGCGCTCGATCATCAGGTCGCTGTGCTGGGAGACGACGAGCGTGGTGTCCTTGAGTCCGACGGCAAAGCGGTAGGGGATCTTCGGCAGTTTGTCAACCATGTTGACGGGCGAGTTTTCACGCGCATAGGTTGCGAAGTCGTTGGTGTCATCCAATGCCGATGCAAAATAAGAGCGGAAGAGGTTGTTTTCGTTGCAGTACAGCTCGTATTCTATGTTGCAGCAGGGGCAGAGCACGTCTGCGGCGACGATCTTATATTTGGATTTGATAGCGTAGTGGAAAGTGTTGTAGCCGCCCATGCTGCCGCCGTAAAGACCGACGGGGACATTGGGGTTGATATTGTACAGTTCGATCGCGGTGTCGATGAAGGTGTCTACATAGTTGACCGTAGCTTTGTTCATCCAGCACCAGCAGTTGTAATAGGGCAGGATGTAGAGAATGCCGTTTTCGGCGCAGATGGGAGCAGCCGCCATGTCATTGCCGAGATAATGCTTGTGTCCGAGCCCTGTGAAGTACAGTGCGATGCCGCGGATCTCGCCGCGGATCAGCTCGATGTTGGTCGCGCATAATTTGTTGAAATGTTCTTTTAAGTACTGTTTATCCATGGTTGTTACCTCTGAAAAAAATATTGTTTGTGATTTGTTTACAGTATTGTTTCGGCTTGTTTGGGATAGTAGCCGTGCTTTTTGAGGGCGGCTTCGGCTTTTTTGCGGGTATCGTCATCGTCGAAGACGCCGAACACGGTGGGACCGCTGCCGCTCATCATGGCGCCGATCGCGCCGTGCGTGAGCAGAAGCTCCTTGGCGCGCGCCGCCTGCGGCCGTTTTGGCAGGATGACATCCTCGAAAATGTTATACATATTTTTCGTGATGCCTGCGGTGTCGCCTGCGGCAAGCGCGGTGCAGAGCGCGTCGAAGCGCGCGGCATTTTGCGCTTTGCGTCCCGCAAAGTCGCCGAACGCTTTGTCAAGCTCGGCGTATGCCCACGGCGTGGACACGCTTTCACGACTCGGCACGATCAAAAGCAGCAGTTTTGCGCGGTTTTCGACAGGCTCGATCACCTCGCCGCGGCCTGTGCAGACTGCGGTCTTGCCGCAGAGGCAAAAGGGGATGTCCGAGCCGAGTTTTGCCGCGGCAGCCAGGAGCTGTTCGGTCGTGAGCGGTTCGCCGAAGAGCTTGTTCAGCGCGCGGAGCACGGCTGCGCCGTCGGTGCTGCCGCCCGCCATGCCGCCTGCCACGGGGATCCGCTTTTGCAGGCGGATGTGTACCTCGGCGGGAATGCCGCTTTCGGCGCAAAACAGCTCTGCCGCCTTGTAGGCGATGTTGCGTGCGTCGCAGGGAATGTAGGGAAGGTTGCAGGAAAGGCGAATGCGCACATCCTGCCCGCGCACCGCCGAGACGGTCACGCGGTCACACAGGCTCACGCTCTGCATGATGCTTTGAATTTCGTGGAAACCGCTTGCTCCATCCGAGAGCACGTCCAGATACAGATTGATCTTTCCGTTTGCGCGCATTTCCATACCGACTTTTTTCTCCATATCGCTCTCCTGCAAAAAGTTATCATGTGTATTATATACCTTGCGAAAAAAATTTTCAATACAAATAATTAGGAGACTTGCTAACGGCAAAAATATGCTATATAATAAATTGTAGCAATCGAAACAAGAAGGAGGCGGATGCCTATGTTTAAGATCGAGTGGACCAAGCGGCATACAACAATTCTGATCTATACCTGCTGTACCATTTTGATTGCGGTCGCTCTGGTGCTGGCGATCCTGTTTCCCGGTATCCTGATCGGTATTGCAAAGGGGTTTTTTCGCGTGGTCAGCCCGGTGATCTTCGGCTTTGCGATCGCGTATCTGCTGCATCCCATCTGCCGCTTTTTTGATACGAAAGTCCTGCGCTTTTTGCATAAAAAGAAGGAGCGCCCCGTGCTTGTCCGTGCATTGGCGGTTTTTCTGACGTTTCTTGTCACCGCGGCAGTGATCGCACTGTTTATCAGCATGATCGTGCCGCAGATCAAGGCAAGCTATCTGGATCTCGAAAAAAAGTTTGACGGCTATGTGCAGAACGCATCGGTGTGGCTGGAGAATTTTCTGCGTGAGATCACCGACGACGGTGAGATCAACGCGCTGGATGCACTGCTCAATATCGATATTGTGTTTGACACGATCGAAAAGCTGATCGAAACGACCTTCGGCGCGATCGGCAACATTGCGGACACGGTGTTCTCCTATTCCTCCAAGCTTCTTTCCATTATTGGGCGCTGTATCGTTTCCCTTGTCTTTGCCGCCTACTTCCTTTTGCAGAAAGAAAAACTGCAGACGGGCATTTCCGAGCTTGCGGATATGCTTCTGCCCGAAAAGATGAATCGCGGCGTGCGCAAGTGGCTCACCTATACCGATCATGCGTTCGGCGGCTTTATTGCCGGAAAACTCGTGGATGCATTTATCATTACGCTGCTCAATTTTATCGTTTTCGGACTTTGCGGCATTCCGTATTACCCGCTGATCGCGCTGATCACGGGCGTCACCGATATGATCCCGTATTTCGGCCCGTTTATCGGTGCGATCCCCTCGGTATTTATCATTCTGATCGCCGATCCCATCAAGGTCATCTGGTTTGTGATTCTGGTGCTTGTGATCCAGCAGATCGACGGTAACTTCGTCGGTCCCAAGATCCTCGGCGAAAAGGTCGGCGTGGATTCGCTGCTCATCATCATTGCGATCACGGTCAGCGGCGGACTGTGGGGCATTGTCGGCATGTTTATCGGCGTGCCGTTGTTCACGGTGCTGCAGCAGGCGGTGCGCGAGATCGTCAATAGCCGACTGACGAAAAAGGGCTTGCCCACGAGACTCTCGGCATACAAAGGTGACAGCAAACGAAAGGAGGCGGCAAAATGAAGTTTGAGAAAAACCCGAAATACAACACGTATGCGGTGCTCGCGCTGATCGTGGTTGCTTTTGCCGCCGTTCTGGTCAGTTTGGCGATGCATGTGGATGCGATCAAAGCGTTTTTCAGTAAGATGGCGGCGGTATTTTCGCCGATCCTCTATGCGGCGATCATCATGCTGATTTTGCTGCCGATGGTGAATTTTTTTGAGGATCGTTTTCGCAAACTGCTCAAAAAATATAAAAATTATGAAAAAAAGGCGGCGGTGCTCGCGCTTGTGTGCGCATACTTCATTCTGCTGCTTGTGCTTGTACTTGCGGTCGTCATTGTCATTCCGCAGTTTACCACGCTGTATGAGTTCGTGCTCGGCTCAACCGATTATCTGAGTACGCTCGATTCGATGGCAAATGAATTTGCCGCAAGCTCGGATCTCTTCGGTGAGCGCCTGCTCGAGCTTGTGAACAGTCTTAAGCAAACTTTGATGGATTCGCTCAAACAATTGCCGACTTGGGTCGGCAAGATCGCCGCTGCGTTCGGCAATGTGATCTCGCAGGTATCCAATTGGATCCTCGGCTTGATTATTTCGATCTATGCGATGCTGCGCCGTGATTATCTGAAAGCGCTTGCGCGTAAGATCAACGCTGCAATCTTTAAGCCGCAGACCGAGGCGCGGATCGCAGAGGTCTGCCGTAATGTGTACAACAACACGGTTTGGTTCTTTTCGGCGCGCGCGTATAACTGCATCGGCGTGGCGGTCGTGTTTTATGCGGCGCTGCTTTTGATGGGCTGCAAGTTCTATTCGGTGATCTGCCTTGTGATCGCGCTGTGCAGCTATGTGCCGATCTTTGGTATGCTGATCGGCGGCGCGATCGGTACGCTGATCGTGCTGGTCACGGATACCCGCCTCACGGGATGGTTTGTTCTCGTGTTCTGCGTGTTGATGATCCTCGATTACGTGTTCCTGCGTCCGCGCATCACCAACAAAAAGGTGCGCGTTTCGCTTGGCACCACGATGATCTGCGTGCTCGTCGGTTTTTTCGTCGGCGATTTCCTCGGCGCACTCTTTGCCGTGCCGATCTATGTCACGGCCCGCGATCTTTTCCTTGAATGGCGCAAAAAGAGAATGACCGCGTATAACGGGGAATAAGAAGAACCGCACCGCGAAATGATGGGTGTTCGTAAAACAGTTAAACCAAAAATTTAACTATTTTACGGCATCTGTCAGACGGGGTTGGTAATCAACAACGAAAAATGAGTGATGCCAGGTCGAAAGACCGAGCATCACTCATTTTTTATCTTAACGCTTTTTCTTTTGATATTATGGAGGAACATATTATGCAGGAACTGAATTATATCCGTTGTGGTGATTACTATATTCCCGATATTCGTTTACCAGATGAAAACAGACCTATTGGTCGGTGGGGACGGATGCACAGAGATTATATCAAGGAGCACACCCCCATC
>JAFQFR010000055.1 GCA_017398595.1 Clostridia bacterium | reverse complement strand
TTGTGTTCTGTCGCCTTTCGACCATGCCCACACCACCGCTTGTCATCCCGAGCGTAGCCGAGGGATCTTGTGGTGGTGTGGGCAGGTCGTTGCACCTTGCAAAAGAAGCCGAGGGATCTCGGGCGGAGATGTTATGCATGTAGAAAAGCCCCTCATCCACCGCTAACGCGGTCCCCCTTCCCCCAAGGGGGAAGGCTAAAAAAGGCTTCTCCCTTGGGAGAAGCATAGCGACGCAAGCGTCGCATTGCGGTAAACCGCTGATGAGGGGTAGCCGCCGCAGCGGCGTTTTTCTTGGGAAATTATGCAGAGTCCCTCATCCGTCGCCGTTCGGCGACACCTTCCCCCATTGTGCAAAGAATACAGCCGTATCTTTCTTCGTTGGGGAAGGCTTATAAAAGCGCTGCGCTGATTTTCGGGGATGTAAGAGGATGATTTGCGCGGAACGCGCATGATTTGGCGGCGTTGCCGCCATGATTTCTCGCCGATGCTCCATGATTTGCATTGCAATCCTGCAGATTGCAATGCATTGTTTTGCGGCTTTGTCGCGAAACTTTTATTCCGAATAATCGGACGGGGAGATGCCGTAATAGCTTTTGAAGACGCGGGAGAAGTAACTGGTGCTGGAGAATCCGAGGTAATCGGCGGTCTGGCTGACGTTCATATAGGTACTGCCGAGCAGATACGCCGCGTGGCGCATGCGCAGACCGAGGATGTAGTCGTTGATGGTGGTGTTCATATACTTTTTAAACACGCGCATGCAGTACTGCTTGGAGACGTTCATATTTTTGCAGATGTCGTCGAGTGTGACGCCGTGCGTATAATTCTGCTCGATGTAGGTGAGGATCTTGCTGACCTGCGCGGGCAGGGCGCTTGCCGTGCGGAACTGCTCGCAGTAGCTTTGGGAAATGTGAAACATGATCTCGGAGAACTGGAACGAGAGGAGAAGCTGCATCTTGTTGGCGTAATTGAGGCGGGTGTTGACGCATTTGCGCACCATCAGCTCCACGTTCTGCAGCTGCCCGCCGAGCGGGATCTTATAATCAAAGTAGAGATCGGCTTCTTCCTGCTGGGTGATCCTGCCGTAAGAGGGGTTGATCTGCGTATTGCTTTCAAACGGTGGGATCTCCTCGGGCTTTTTGTCGCAGGGCAACAGATCGCCGTCAAAATGAAAGAAGGTATATTCACAGAAGTCGTCCGTGTGGGGTTTGTACAGCGTGCCTTGCGGAATGAGCGCGACATCCCCCTTGCGGAAGGTGTATTCCTTGCCCTCGATCGCAAAAACGCAGCTTCCCCCTTGAAAAACGACCAGCAGATTGACCACCATCCGTCTGCCGCTGTGGCTCCATCCCGCCTTCTCGCGTACTTTACCGGTCATCAGTACATGCGGGAGCTTTGCGAAATTATAGATCAGCATACTTTTTCCTCCGAAGCCGCCTTTTGCACTCATTATACAACACTTTTGTCAAAATGCAAGGATGTGACGAAAAATAGGTTTCACAAATTGAAATAATTTGATACGTTAGTGTATTGCGAATCAGGGTGCGGCGGCATTATAATTAAGTTGTAAATACTTTTGTAAAAAATTCGTCACATAAACAATTTTTTAAACAACTTTAACAAACTTTAACAAAGGAAAGGTGTACTATGAATCTGCAGACCAAATTTTTAAGTTTTGAAATCGATGAAAACGGTGGAAACGCCGGTTTCATTATTCGTGGCAAAGAGGACAGTGCAGCGCGCGGTTCCGACTATTTCCGTCTCATTCTGGACGATGGACTGCGCACCGAGATCCCGATCATGTCGCACAAGCAGACCGGTAAGGCTGTCATGGACGGCGACAAGCTGGTGATCACCTATGATAAGCTCGTTTCCGAATACGGCGATACATATGATGTAAAGTTTACCGTTACCGTAGAGGTTGAGGATGGTCTCTTCAAGTTTACCCCCGCTGTGGAAAACAACACCAAGGATGTTCGCATCAACGAGTGCTTCTGCCCGCTGGCGGACTTCAACGAGCTCTACGGCGAGAAGAAGGACGACATCATCTACTTCCCGAACGGTCTCGGCACCCGCGTGGAAGACCCCTGGAAGTTCCTCAAGAACATGACTTCCGTCTGGTATCAGCACGACGAGTACGAAGTGTTCTGGCACTATCATTATCCCCGTGCGACCATGGGTTGGTTCGGCGTGGAGTCGAACGGCCACTTCCTCTATGTTGCAAGATATGACGACAAGGCGCGCCACTGCTTCATGACCGTAAAGCAGCGCATCCACGCAGAGCCTACCAACCTCATGGTCGGCTTTGACCACTTCCCGATGGCTCGCCCCGGCGAAAAGCTCGTGATCCCCTCTACCGTAGTGGGTATCCTCGAGGGCGACTGGAGAGCCGGTGCGGACGTTTACCGCGCATGGGCAGACAAGACCTTCTTCAAGGTAACCAAGAAGCACGATTGGGTCAAGAAGATGGTCGGCTGGCAGCGTATCATCATGCGTTCGCAGTACGGCGAGGACTACTACAAGGCATCCGACCTTCCGAAGATCTATGAAGAGGGCGCAAAGCGCGGCATCCACACCATCTTCCTCTTTGCATGGTGGAAAGAGGGCATGGACCGCAACTATCCTACCTACCAGGAGCCCTATCCGGGAGCGTTCAAGGAGCTTTCCGAGAATATCAAGAAGGTACAGGACATGGGCGGTCACATCATTCTTGAGTGCAACTGCCACTTCCTCGATCCCCACAACCCCTACTACAAAGAATTCGGCGACGAGGTCAAGATCATCGACATCAACGGCAATGAGATCCGCCCCGCGTTCGTATATCCCGGCCGCGGCGAGTTCCGCGCGACCTACGGTTCGCATCAGTTCCCGATCTGCTGCTCGGGCACCGAGCGCTGGAGAAACCAGGTTCTCTCGCAGCTCAAACAGATGGGCGACATGGGCGCGGACTGCGTATTCGCAGACTGCTTCTGCGGATGCCCCTACCAGCCCTGCTTCAACGACCGCCACGAGCACGGCGCGCGTGTAGACGAGGAGTGGATCGGCCACCGCAAGTTCTTCGAGGCTGCCGTAGACTACTGCGACAGCGCGGATAAGGTATTTGCGGGCGAGGTCGTTACCGACGTTGCCGCTGCATACACGCAGTTCATCCACGGTCTGGTCAACGTAGACTTCAAGATCAAGAGCAACCAGTTCCCGCAGCTCTTCCGTTACACCTTCCCCGAGGTCATCACCACCGAGCGCGGTATCCGCGACGCAGAGGGCGACTCTCCGAAGCAGATGCGCGCTGCACTGACCACCGGTGTTCGTCTCGACTGTGAGCTGTATGTCTGCCGCCGCGATATTGGCTGCGACGAGGGCTATGCAAACATGGTCAAGGAGTATTCGGACGCTATGAACAAGTACTCGGAATTCTACTTCGACGGTCTGTTCACCGTGATCGACACCGAAAAGCTTCCTTATTATGTAAAGCGCGGTGAGTTCTACAACGCAGACAAGACCAAGGTCCTGCGCGTGCTCTACAACGCATCGGGCAACCCCGCAGAGGTATGCGGTGTAACGCTCGGCGCGGATGAGCTTCGCTTTGACGTCTTTGACGCGGCTGCATATGTAAAGTAAAGCAAGGCAAGTGACTTTTTGAGAAGAACGGAGGGACCGGGATCGGCACCTCCGTTCAACCCCGTTTTTTGATACGACAGAAACTCCTACAGAAAGGATTTTTTATGAAAAAGTATCTCTCTCTTCTCCTTTGTGTACTGCTGGTCGCGTCGATGGCGCTTCCCTTTGCGGGATGCAACGGTGATAAGACGCCGGGCACCACCGATGTGCCGGTAACGACCGCGGAGCCCGAGCCGGTGTTTGATCCCGCCGACTACAATGTGCTCTCGATCGAGGACTATGAGGACAAGACCATGCTCGGCTTCCTTGCACAGCTCGTCGGATTCCTCTCCGGCTATGAGTTTGCCAAGAACTCGGACGGCACGGCGATCACCGCCATGCCCGACGGTTGGTTTGAGATGTGCAACGGTCCGTATGCCGAGCTCAACCGCAGAAACAAACACACGGATAAGCTGCTGAAAAATGAGGAGACCGGCATCTGGGAGACCTGGAACGACGACGATTTCAGCATCGACATCCTCAATCAGTACATCCTTACCGATATGTACGATGCCTACGGCACGTTTGCATCCAAGGTCATCAAGGATGACTGGATCAAGTACAACGTATGGGACATGGGCGGCGGTCACCGCACCTACGGCGCATACGGTCTGATGAGCAAGTACTTCTATCTGCCCCAGTTCTCGGGCAGCAGTGAGTACGGCAACCAGTACAACGTCAACGGCGAGCCCTATATCGCCAACGAGACGCTGGGTATGGACGCGGCGGGCATGCCCGAGGTCACCGTAAATATGGCGGAGATCTTCGGCAGTGCGACGAGCGACCGCGATCCCGTGCTTTGGCTCAAGTTCTTCGCGGCAATGTATTCGATGGCGTACTTCGAGGACGACGTTCCCACCCTCATCCGCACGGCGCAGAAAGTTCTGCCCGAGGGATGCTGGCAGAGTGAGGTCATCGACCAGGTCTTCGCCCTCAAAGAAAAATACCCGAGCGACTGGCGTCGCGCCGTCGTCAATGCCGAGAAGCTCTGCTATCAGGAAAAATATGATATGGACAGCTACATCGGTGAGAGCTCGATCAACTGCTCGTTCATTCTGATCGGTCTGCTCTACGGCGAAGGCGATTTCTACAACACCTGTAAGATCATTTCGCTTGCCGGTCACGGCGGCGACAGCACAACGCCCGTGGGACTCGGCATCGTCGGTATCATCACCGGCTGGAACGGTCTCGACGAGACTTCCAAGTCCATCATCAATGAAAAGGTATGGCAGGACGGCAAGGGCGTGGTCGTTAACCTCCCGCTGGGTCAAAGCTCGGGCTACTACATGTACTGCCAGGGACTCCCCGAGCGGTTTGCGCTCACCGACATCCTTGCCATGTACAAGGAAAACTTCGAGAGCATCCTGCTTGAGCACGGCGGCGTGATCAAGGACGGCAACTACTACATTCCGAAGTCGCTCGGCACGCTCGGCGGCATGGATACCGTCTATGTCAATGAGTTTGAGGACGGCAAGCTCGACGGTTTTAAGATCGTCGGCACGGCGACTGCCACACCCACCGCGGCAGCATACTCGGGTAAGTATGCGCTGCAGCTGAACGGCGGCGACACCGCAGAGACAAGCGCGTTTGTAACGGTCTCGGGACTGGACGTAGGCAAGACTTACCGCGTCAGCGGCTTTGTCAGCACCACGGCGAGAACCAACGCACAGCTTGTCGTAAAGACGGCAGCGGGTGAGACCGTGGCGGCGGCAAACATCTACGATCAGACGACCTATGTAAAGCGTCAACTCGTTTTCACCGCGACCGAATCCACCATGCAGGTCGGCATGCTGCTGCCTGTGGGTACTTCGGCGCACAGATATGCGATCCTCGATGAGCTGAATGTTGTCCGCATCGAAGAAACGAGCGTCGGCGAGGCGAAGATCGCCACGGCGGCGGGCACGGACGGTAAATATACCGGCAAGGTCAACATCGAGGTCAATGCAAATACCGCTAAGGAAGTATACCTCAAGCTCAACTTTGCAAACCCCGTGGGCAAGACCCTCAACACCGACATCCGCGTCGGAAATTACGGATATGCGGGCGCACCCTTCTATAAGACGGGATCTGCGACCGACTGCGATGACGTGATCTACATCCCCGTGATCGCAAAAGACGGCGCGACTGCCTATACCGTGACGATCGACTTCGGTTCGAGCGCGGTATATCTCTACGGCGCAGAGCTGGTAACAGTCACGGAGAGATTCTGAGAGCCAAGGTAAGGAGCAAACGCATGAAAAGATCCTTTGCATTCCTTTTTGCGCTTCTTTTGGCACTTTCTCTGTCGGCTGCGGTCGGCGCTGCAGAGCGGGAGATCCCCGCAGCAAAAAGCGAGTACGCCGGCGCAAGAGGACTCTATGTCCTCGGACTTGCGCAGGGCTATGATAGCACGGGTACAAATTTCGGTCTGACCGACAGCCTTACCCGTGCACAAGCGGTCGTACAGGTGATCCGCTACCTCGGCGTTGAGGAGGAGGTTTTAGCGGACACCTATACGATCCCCTTTACCGATGTTCCCGCGTGGGCGCAAAACTACGTGGGTTACGCATACGAAAACGGCATCACATCGGGTCGTTCGGCGACCGAATTCGACCCCGACGGCACGGTGGACGAGGCGCAGTTTCTCACCTTTATGCTCCGTGCCATCGGATACAGCGATGCGGACGGCGATTTCGTATGGAACGATCCCTTTGCACTTGCCGCGCGCATCGGTATGACCGACAGCACTGCGGCGGGCGCGGCTTTTGACCGCGGAGATGCATTCGGCATTTCGTGGCGAACGCTCGGTGTGGCTGTCAAGAGCGGCGGCGCCGTGTATGCAAAGCTGCTGGCGGCGGGCGTGTTTACCGATGCCGAGCTGCAGGCGTCGATCGCCGAAGCTGCCGATGCGGCATCCGCGGACACCGAGGGCTACAACGTGCTCTCGATCGAGGCGTACAAGGATAAGACCCTGTCGGGATTCCTTGCGCAGCCGGTCGGCTTCCTTTCGGGCTATGAGTTCGCCAAGAACTCGGACGGCAGCATGCGTCTTGCCATGCCCGACAGTTGGTTTGCGCTGTGCAACGGTCCGTACGCCGAGTACAATTCGAGAAACAAGCATACCGATAAGCTGCTGAAAAATACGGAGACCGGACTCTGGGAAGTCTGGAACGACGACGATTTCAGCATCGATATTCTCAACCAGTATATCCTGCGGGATATGTACAGCACCTACGGCACCTTCGCCTCCAAGGTCATCAAGGACGGCTGGGTGAACTATAACGTATGGGACATGGGCGGCGGCCACCGCTCCTACGGCGCCTACGGACTGATGAAAAAATACGGCTACTATCCGCAGTTTTCGGGCAGTACCGAATACGGCAATCTCTACAATGTCAACGGCGAGCCCTATATCGGCAACGAGACACTGGGCATGAGCGCCGCGGGCATGCCGAACGTCGCGGCAGACATGGCGGAGATCTTCGGCAGTACGACCAGCGACCGCGATCCCGTGCTCTGGCTCAAGTTTTTCACCGCAATGTACGCGCAGGCGTACTTTGAGGATGATATTCCCACCCTCATCCGCAATGCCCAAACGGTCTTGCCCGAGGGATGCTGGCAGAGCGAGGTCATCGACTATATCTTCGAGCTGAAAGAAAAATACCCCACCGCATGGCGTCGCGCTGTCGTTGAGGCGGACAGATACTGCTATCAGAAGCACTATGACACGGAGAACAACTACGGCGAATCCTCGGTCAACTGCTCCATGACGCTGATCGGTCTGCTCTGGGGAGAGGGCGACTACTACGAGACCTGCAAGATCATCGGTCTGGCAGGACACGGCGGCGACAGCACCACACCCGTGGGGCTCGGCATCGTCGGCATCATCAGCGGCTGGGAAGATCTCGATGCCGATACCAAGTCGGTCATCAATGAAAAGGTTTGGCAGGACGGCAGCGGCGTCATCGTCAATCTGCCGCTGGGCACGACCTCGGGCACCTACATGTACTGCGAGAACCTGCCCGACCGTCTGCGGATCGCCGACATCGTCGAGATGTATCGGCAGAATTTTGAATCGGTTCTGCTCGAGCATGGCGGCAGGATCGAAAATGGCAATTACTACATCCCGAAAGCGCTGTACGAGGTCGAAGCGGTCGATACCGTCTATGTGAATGAATTTGAGAGCGGCACGCTCGACGGCTTTGCGACGGTCGGCAATGTGACCGCCACTCCGACGGCAGCGGCATTTTCGGGTGACTATGCCCTGCAGCTGAACGGTCATCCGACCGTAGCTTCCACCGCCGCAAAGACACTGACCGGGCTCACGGTCGGCGCGACCTACCGCGTCAGCGCCTTTATCAGCGTCAGCGCGCGAACCGCCGCACAGCTCTTTGTCCGCGAGGTCGGCGGCAGTGACCTGTCGGCGGTGACCGTGTACGATCAGACCGCCTATGTAAAGCGCGAGCTGGTCTTCACCGCGACCGCTTCGGAAATGGAAGTAGGCTTTACGGTTCCCGCGGGGACAAACGAGTTCCGATACGCGATCCTGGACGAGCTGCAGGTGATCCGCGTCGAAGAGACGAACGTCGGCACTGCCGCGATCGTCACGGCGGCGGGCACGGACGGAAAACATACCGGCACCGTGCAGATCTCGGTCAACGCCCATACCGATAAAGAAGCGTATCTCAAACTTACCTTTGCAAATCCTGTCGGCAAGGTGGTCAATGCATCGCTGCAGGTGGCGGGCAAAGCCTACGCGACCGCACCGCTCTATAAGACAGGCACCGTGACGGATGCAAACGACGCGGTGTACATTCCCCTGATCGCAGAGGGCGGCAAGACCGCTTATACGGTCTCGCTCGACCTCGGCACAAATGCTGTGTATCTTTACGGTGCAGAGCTTGTTACTGGTAAAGACAGATTCTGATGGAGATCTGACTTTATAAATTTCAAGAAATGAAAGGAAACAAGATCATGAAGAAAATTTTTGCATTACTTCTCACAGCACTCCTTGCAATGGCACTCCTCGTTTCGGTCGGCGCTGCCGGCGACAAGACCGTTGTCTACCTCAAGGACGGCGGCGCAGGTGACGGCTCCTCTGCGGATGCAGCGGTCGGCACGCTGATGGATGCCTACAATGCGCTGGATCTCTCCAAGGACTGCACGGTCGTTGTCTGCGGCGTGTTCACCCAGGTTGAACGCTTTGACCACGGCGTTGACTATGACGGCTCCGTAACGCTCACTTCGGTCTACGGCGGCGTGGACTACCGTACCGCCGGCGCGGCATACACCTTCTCTGCGTCGAGATACACTTGCTACGGTGCGACCACGTTTGAGAACATCGACTTTGTCTGCACCGGCACCAACCTGCTTGTCGTAGGTCAGTGCAACCCGCTGAAGGTCGGCGAAGGCGTTACCATGACCGGTGACGGCATGCCCGGCGCTTCGGTTGCAAAGTCTTTCTGCCTGCTCGGCGGCTATCAGGCAGATCAGGGCGTACCTCCCGCTGAGAGCAACGAGGACACCAGCATCACCGTTCTCTCGGGCAGCAAGATCTACGTCATTCCTTATTCCCGCAGTATTCTCGCGAAATACACCGGCACGGCGAATATCTATATCGGCGGCGACGCGGATGTAGCAGTCCTGCACGGTTCGGCTGCATATCCCGACGGCATCACCGTAGGCGATGTAAATGTCACCATCGCCGGCAATGCACATATCAAGAACTTCTACGGCTGCACGCAGGATACCATGGCAAATTCCTACACCTTTAACTGGGAATCGGGTACCATCGACGCTTTCTACTGGGTCTGCCCCAATACCGCAAGCAAGATGATCACCATCAACAACCCCACTGTGCTCAAGGCTTCCGACAATGTAAAGGCTTATCCCGAGTTTGCAACCATCGCAGCAAACTTTGATACCATTGCAGGTCTCTCCGCAGGTGTTGAACTCAAGATGACGCTCGGCAAGACCACTTACACTCTCAATGGCGAGCAGAAGACCATGGACGTTGCGCCCATCATCCGCAACAGCCGCACGATGCTGCCCGTTCGCTATGTCGCAGAGGCGCTCGGCGCTGAGATCGGCTGGGACGGTGCAACCTCTACCGCAACGCTCAAGACCGCAGACACCGAGATCAAGATCACGGTCGGCGCGGCAGAAGCGATCGTCAACGGTCAGGCTGTAAAACTCGATTCTCCCGCAGTTATCGTAAGTGACCGCTCCTTCATGCCTGTACGCTTCGTA
>JAFQFR010000054.1 GCA_017398595.1 Clostridia bacterium | reverse complement strand
TTCGTGCAGATGAGCTGCTTGGTCAGGTTGGAAGCGGTATATTCATCACGAAAATCAAAAATTATATCCCATATGTTCGCGAGCGGAAATTTCATAAATATTTGGGACATAAACTGCTCGTCGAAATTCGACAGATCGTGCCAGATGTCGATCACCATCGTGCCGCGGTAGACGCCGCCGTAGTTGGTGGGATCGTCCCGATCGTCGTAGACGTACTCGGTGCGGGTGAGATCGCAGGACAGCTTCCAATACTGCAGTACGGGAATGCCGAACAGCGTTTTCTGACACCACACCGTCTGATTGCAGACGATCGACCAGGTATCCAGCCCCTTCGCCTTCTCCTCCGCCGTGATGCGTTCGTTGCACTTCTGATAGAACAGATTTAGAAGAAACGTGCGCTCCAGCGCCTGCTGGGCGATCTTGCTTTCTTCGAGCAGTCGTGCCGTTTCCCGGGCGATGATGTCGCCGCTGTTCCAGAGGGCTTCAAAGACCATACCGGGGATGCCCTTCATGTACTGCTCGCAGATGGTGCTTACCGATTCGCCGATGATGTAGTCGGAGATCGCGCCGGGGATATCCTTTTTGCCGGTGGCAACGTCGTAGATGTCCTTGGCTTTGTCAAGTCCCGTGGCACTCAGCGCCAGCTTTGCGCCCAGCTCCAGCACCACCTCGGGATTGAAGCCCTTGTTCTGCGCCGCCCGGCGAATGATGTCCTCGGAGTACCGCAGAACGCCCGAGGTGATCTCCATCTCGTTCATCACGGATTTGATGATCTGATCCACCTCGTCCTCGGAGAGGGTCTTGCCGTTCTGCAGCCAGCCCTCGAACCGTCGCTCGCCGATGTCGAACTCCACCTTTTGGCGAAGGCTCACGTTTTCGTCGATCCGTCCGTAGTCCACGCCGTCGATGCGCCCCGTGGGTGCCGCCGACGCGGACAGAAGCAGACTCGGCAGAAGCAGTAAGGCGGCGAGAAAGAGGGAGAGTATGCGTCGTTTCATAGATATCATCTCCTTTCGTTAGTGTGTGATGCAGCCGTATCACGGCAGAAATCTCATAGTGCTGAGCTCAACGCGATATTCGTTCTCTTCTGCATAATAACCGGCGATAATTTTTACCATGTATTTTTTAGAATCCAGCCTGGAGACGAAATAGCAGCCAATGGTCGGATACTCGGGGATGCCGCCGTCGTTTGCCGCGTAATCGCTGTATGAGGTGATTGCGTTGTTTTTCAGATCGGCCACGGTTCCACCGTTTGCGGCAGAAATCTCAACGAGGCGTCCAATGATCGCATCACACCACGCGGCAGCATCATCCTTGCTATATGTACCGTCCTTGATTTTGATGCGGAACGCGCCGTTCTGCGTGAGTCCACCGAACTGTTCGCCCGAGGTCACGATCTCACCGAATTCGGTGAAATTCGCAGGCTTGAAATCATCCTCAGTGAATGTATGCGCCGAAAGATACGCACTCAGCGTTGTGCCGCCGAAGACCTGCGTCATGAGCATGAACATACCGCTGTCTTCATCGAAGGATGCGGTCAGATTGATGCGGTCGTTCTGAATCTTCCAGTTGGTTATTTTCCCCTTGACAGCGCCGGTGATCTTGCCGTTCGACCAGTCATTCATTGTGTTGATCATGGCCTCGCTGGTGGCGTAATCGGTGCTGTTCCAGGTGAAATTGTACATCTTGGTGGTTTCGTCATAGCGGAATGTATCCACCGAATCGGCAAGGCGCGGGAAGCCATCGGGCAGATCCAGCTCATCCCAGCTTTTCGCGCCGGACGCCGCATCGCCT
>JAFQFR010000053.1 GCA_017398595.1 Clostridia bacterium | reverse complement strand
CTACTCAAGCAATCGCTTGCTTTTTCGCATAAGTTTCTTTACTTGGTTTCTCTAAAGAATTGTTCGAGATCTACACTTTACTTTCAGTTCAGTGTTTCTTTCTCTTTGTTGTTCAATTTTCAATGACCGAATCTTTTTCGTTGCTCTCGGGTGTTCCCCGCGGCGACTTTTCTATCATACCACATCGTAAGAGGTTTGTCAAGAGGTTTTTGAAACTTTTTTAAAAGTTTTTTTCGACCTCTCAACCTCTCCCGAGGTGAGCTTTTACATTCTATCACTTTAGGACAGGCTTGTCAAGCCTTTTTTCAAAATTTTTGCAGGAATTTTTTAGAAAAATTCCGTGCCACAAGATATAGTTGTTTGCACAATTTTCCGCCACAATTTACTGACACACACTCTTGCCGCTCCTATATATAAATAATGATAAGACACATAGAAATGTGAAAGTTTTGAAAAAATGTAGAATTCTCATTCACTTTATGCTACAATTAAAAAGTAAAAAAGATTACAGAAAGCGAGATATAGAATGGCAAAAGAATGTGAGAACAACTGCCGCCTCGGCAAAGTGGGCGGCGAAGCGGTGCTCGAAGGTGTGATGATGCGCTGCGGCGAACGCTACAGCATCGCATCGCGCAAGGAGGACGGATCGATCACCGTATCCAACCACTCCTACACTTCCATCCGCAAACGCAACAAATTTTTCAATCTGCCGATCATCCGCGGCGTTGTCGCGCTGGTCGAATCCTTCAAGCTCTCGTTCAAGGTGCTGACGATCTCCGCCGAAGCGATCGGCGTGGATCTCGACGAGCCCGAAACCAAGTTTGAAAAGTGGATGCAGGAGAAGTTCGGCGACAAACTCTTCAATATTATAATGGGCGTCGCCGGTTTCCTCGGCGTTCTGCTCGCAGTCGGCCTGTTTTTCCTACTGCCGACGATGGCGACCAAGGGCATCGACGCGCTGCTCGGCATGGTCGGCGGCACGCTCGGCGTTTTCAAAACGCTCTGCGAAGGCATCATCCGCATCGGCATTTTCGTCTGCTACATCCTGCTCGTGTCGCTGATGCCCGACATCCGCCGCACCTTTGAGTACCACGGCGCCGAGCACAAGAGCATCGCCTGCTACGAGTCGGGCGAGGAACTGACCCCCGAAAACGCAAAAAAATATACCCGTCTGCACCCCCGCTGCGGCACCAGCTTCATTTTCGTCATGCTGATCCTCAGCGTGCTGGTATTCTCCCTGCCCTTCGTGCCGTGGGACAACATCTGGCTGCGCTATCTCATCAAGCTGCCGCTGATGCCGATCATCTGCGGTCTCGGCTTTGAGTTCATCGCCTACGCAGGCAAACACGACAACCTGCTGACGCGCATTCTCTCCGCGCCCGGTCTGTGGATGCAGCGTGTGACCACGCGCGAACCCGACCTCAAGCAGCTCGAGATTGCCATCATCGCGCTCAAATCCTCGATGCCCGACGAATTTGAGCCGAGCGAAGTGAACGCGATCATCGAAGCGTCCAAGCCCGCGACCGAAGCGCCCACTGAGGAGACCACCGAGGGCGGCGAGACCCCCGAAGCATGACGCAGACCGAACTGCAAAACGCGCTGCGCGCCGCCGGCATCGAAAACTTTTCGGGCGAAGCGCGTATACTGTTAGAGGAATTCGGCGATGACGAAGCCGCGCTCGCGAGCGCGCTGTGCCGCCGATGCAGCCGCAAGCCGCTGCAATATATTATAGGAAGATGGCCGTTTTTCCGCGAGGAATATTTCGTCTCGCCCGACTGCCTGATTCCCCGTTCGGACACAGAGGTGCTCGTCGAGCACCTCGTAAAAACACTGGCGCAGGGTGCGCACTTTCTCGACCTTTGTACGGGCAGCGGATGCATTGCGATCTCATTGGCAAAAAACCGCCCCGACCTCGTCGGTGCGGCGGCGGACATCAGCGAAGGCGCACTCGCCATGGCAAAAAAGAACGCCGCGCACAACGGCGTGCCGTCGCTGCGCATGTTCCGCGCCGACGTGACAAAGCCAAGCGAGCTTGCCGAGCAGTTTGACTGCATCGTGTCCAACCCGCCCTACATCCGTACCGCAGTGGTGGATACGCTGGAAGCAGAACTCATGCATGAGCCGCGCATCGCGCTGGACGGCGGCACGGACGGCATGGACTTTTACCGCGCGATCGTGGAAAACTACGCGGGCAACCTGCGCGAGGGCGGCTGCTTCGCCTTTGAATTCGGCTATGACCAACAAAAGGACGCCGCAGCGCTCGCCGCGGCACACGGATACACTTTTTGTGAAATTTACGACTACGGCGGCAACTTTCGCGCCGCCATTCTGAAGAAATGAGGTTCTGAGCTTGATTGGAATTTTTGACAGTGGCCTCGGTGGGCTGACCGCCTACCGCGAGCTGCATAAGCTGCTTCCAAACGAGCAGTTTGTCTACTTCGGCGACACGGGACGCGTCCCCTACGGTTCGCGCTCCCATGAAATTTTGAAAAAATACGCGCGGCAGGACATCGACTTCCTGCGCACCAAAGGCGTGGACGTGATCCTCGCCGCCTGCGGCACGGTCAGCTCGGTCGTGCTCGACGAGATCGCAGCCGAATACACCGTTCCGCTGGTCGGCGTGGTGGACGCATCGGTCGCAGAAGCGCTCGCCGCCACGCAAAACGGCATCATCGGCGTGATCGGCACGGGCGCGACGATCTCGAGCGGCGCGTTTGCCAAAAAGATCAAGGCGGCGCGTGCGGACGCGCAGGTGGTTTCCGTCGCCTGCCCGCTGTTCGTTCCGCTGGTCGAGAACGGTTACATACAGCGCGACTGCACGGTGACGAAGCTGGTCGCCGCCGATTACCTCGCGCCGATCAAAGCATCCGGCGCGGATACGCTGATCCTCGGCTGCACGCACTTCCCCATCATCGCGGACATCATCGGCGATCTGCTCCCCGGCGTGACGCTCATCAGCTCAGGCGCGGCGGCAGCACGAGCCATCGCAAAAGAATATCCGACGTCCGACGCGGTCGGCTCCTCGGAATTCTTTGTCAGCGACAGCCCCGTCAACTTTGACGAGGTCGCCCGCGTGTTCCTCGGCGGCGAAACCGTCACGGCCAAAAAAGTGGATATTGAGAAATATTAAAAAAGGTGTACGCCGATGGCGTACACCTTTTTGGTTATATGTAGGAGAATAGCGACCGGCGGTCGCATTGCGTTTCGTCTCCCAAAAGTCATGTCATGATGTTGCTTCTCGCCCGCCCGGTCATCCTGAGCGTCAGTCGAAGGATCTTGGCGGGCGATATGTACATGCAAAGGAGCCCCTTATCCACCGCTAACGCCCGAGTCGCCATGATCGCACCGTAACGGCGGGAGGAGCAAGCCCCTCCCCTACGATCATCTTCCCCCGTCCAATCCACACTGCCTGAACTGCTGCCCGGGTATCCGCCGTGTTTTATCAAAACCGCGGACACCATTGTCCGCGAGGCGGAGACAAAACGCGACGGAACCAAAAGCCGACAGCGAGAAAGCAGTCGGGGGCGCTTCATCACACGCGGGGCAACTTCACAAAATGGTTCCGATCTTCTCCCCCCGTCCAATCCACACTGCCTGAACTGCTGCCCGGGTATCCGCCGTGTTTTCCCAAAACCGCGGACACCATTGTCCGCGAGGCGGAGACAAAACGCGACGGAACCAAAAGCCGACAGCGAGAAGATAGTTAGGGTCGCGTTAGTCATCCAAGCAATTCTCGCTGATCAACTGACCGGGTGAAACGCCGAGCGCATCGTACAGACCTGCGGCGATCACAAGCGCGCTGCGCGGCGAAAGCTCGCCCATCTCCGCTTTGTGCAGCGTGGAAACGCTGACATTGCATAGCTTCGCCATATCCTCTGCGGAAAGCCCGCATTTCTCACGGAGCCCCTTTACATTGTTACAAAAATTAGTGACAGTGCGCGACGGTTTCATGCTCGATTCCTTTCTCTGTACGCGAAAAACGATTACACAACCTATATTTTTTATACAACATCTGCATTTTTTATACAAACAGCAGATAAAAAAGTGCAGCAAAACCCACAGAGCAAAATTCTCTGTGGGCCCATACTGCTGCTTACAGCACGCAGGAAAGAAAATCCTTTGTGCGTTGGTTCTGCGGATTGCTAAAGATCTCTGTGGGAGTGCCCTGCTCCACGATGCCGCCGTCCGCCATAAAAATGACGCGGTCGGCAACGTCACGCGCAAAACCCATCTCGTGTGTGACCACGATCATGGTCATGCCGCCTGCGGCGAGCTCCTTCATGACCTGCAGCACCTCGCCGACCATCTCGGGGTCAAGGGCGCTGGTAGGCTCGTCGAAAAGCATAATATCCGGATTCATGGCAAGCGAACGCGCGATCGCCACACGCTGCTGCTGACCACCCGAAAGCTGATTCGGATAGTTGTCCGCCTTGTCGGCAAGACCGACGCGCGTGAGCAATTCCATCGCCTTTGCTTTTGCCTGCGCCTTGTTCATCTTCTTCAACTCGACAGGCGCAAGCATGATATTTTCAAGCACCGTGTAGTTCGCAAACAAATTGAACTGCTGGAACACCATGCCGATGTTCTCGCGCGCCTTATTGATGTCGATCTTCTTGCTGGTGATCTCCTGGTCATCCACGAAGATCTGACCGCCGGTCGCCGTCTCCAAACGGTTGATGCAGCGCAGAAAAGTGGATTTTCCCGAACCGGAAGGACCGATGATGCAGACAACCTCGCCCTCGCCTACGGTGAGGGCGATGCCGTCCAGAACAACGAGATCGCCGAAATGCTTTTCGAGTCCGACAACTTTAACCTTTTCGCTCATTGTTCATCCTCTTTTCTATATACTTTGACAGCACCATCAGTGCGGAAATAATGACAAGATAGAATACGGCAACAAGAATGTATGTCTCAAAGAACTTATAGTTCATACCGATGGACTTCTTCGCGTTGTTGACGATCTCATCCAAGCTGATGACCGACAAGATCGAGGTATCCTTGACCGTGATGATAAACTGGTTGACCATGGACGGGATCGCGATCTTGAACGCCTGCGGCAGAACGACCTTGATCTTGGTCTTGAACGCAGAAAGTCCGAGCGAGCGCGCCGCCTCGGTCTGTCCCACCGGCACCGCCTGAATACCGCCGCGAATGATCTCGGAAAGGTATGCACCCGCATTCAGCGTCAAGGTGACAAAACCCGAAACGAATGCCGACGGCGTCACACCGGGAAACACTGCGGGGATCGCGTAAAACACGAAAAATGCCTGTACGATCATCGGCGTACCTCTGATCACCCAAACATAAGCCTTCGATATTCCACGGAGCACCGGATTCTTGGAAATGCCCATCAGACAGGACACAAAGCCGACCAAAAGCCCGGCAAGGATCGATATGATCGCAATGCCGATGGTCGTCTTCGTACCCTCGAGCAACAGCGGTATCGCATCACTAAATACTCTTGTAAAATCCAGATTCATAATCCACTCTTCTAAACAGCAAAATTTAGCATGATGCCGCTCTCGCGGCATCATGCTAAGCTAATAGCAATAATTTTTGTGCATTTGAAGACCAACGATCTTCAAAACGCTCTCTTACATACCGTACTTTGCGAGGATCTCGTCGTACTTGCCGTTAGCCTTGATGTTTGCAAGGCCCTTGTTGAACATGTCGATGAGCTCTGCGTTGGTACCCTTCTTTGCAGCGAAGCCGTAAGGAGCGGGATTGATAACGCCGATCTCGGTAACGGTCTTCAGTGCGAGGTCGCCGGACTTGATCGCATATGCGCCTACCGAGTAGTCCTCAAAGCAAGCTACGCAAGTGCCGTTGACAACTGCCCGATACATCTCTACAGAACCCTCGAAAGTGCTGGTCTCAAAGCCGTACTGTGCCTTGATGCTGTCCGCATACTCAAGACCCATGGTACCTGCCTTAACAGCAACGGTCTTGCCTGCGAGGTCTTCAAAAGAGGTGATGGTGCTGTCCTTGGCAACGATCAGAGACTGACCGTCCTCAAAGTAACCGTCCGAGAAGTCGAAGGTCTCCTGACGCTTTGCGGTGATGGTCATACCTGCGATCATAGCGTCTGCCTGACCAGCCTGTACCTGACCGATCGCGGGGTCAAAGCCAACGTTGGCAACTTCATACTGGAAACCCTGGTCCTCTGCAACAGCAGCCAGAATGTCCATATCGATACCTACATAGGTCTTGCCGTCTGCATCCAGGTACTCAAAGGGCGGGAACGCATTGTCGGACGCGATCTTGTAGACCTTGTCGCTGGTGTCGGTCTTGCCGCAGCCTGCAAAGCAAGCCAGCATCATAACAGCCGCAAGCGTGAGAGCGGCAATCTTCATAAACTTTTTCATCGTATTTTCCTCCATACTGTATACATAACGAGTATATGACTAATCATATCACGCAAAATTCATTTTGTCAACCCATAAAGCCCTATTTCCTGGAAAATTTGCTGTTTTTTTGCAACAAAATTCTTTTTCACCTGCAAAATTCCCGATTTTTGTGCAAAAAGACGAGTTTTGTGCTATACTTATGCTATACTATAAGAAAAAACTTGCTCAGGAGTTAGTATGCGCAGAAAAGACAGGGAAATCACAGACAAAGAAAAGATCGCGCAGATCATTGCCGCGTGCGACTGCTGCCGCATCGGCTTTTGCGACGCAGGCGAGGTATACATCGTGCCGCTGAATTTCGGATACACCGAGCAAAACGGGCAGTATACCTTCTATTTTCACGGCGCCAAAGAGGGACGCAAATTCGACCTGCTGCAAAGCGCACCGCGCGTCGGCTTCGAGATGGATACGGGATACGCGCTCGTGCCCGGCAAGGACGCGGCAAGCTGCTCTGCGCGCTTTCAGAGCGTGATCGGCAACGGCGTAGCCGA
This sequence comes from Clostridia bacterium, assembly GCA_017398595.1. Taxonomy (GTDB): domain Bacteria; phylum Bacillota; class Clostridia; order Oscillospirales; family CAG-272; genus UMGS902. Next base: position 4,518 of record JAFQFR010000053.1, on the reverse strand, counting down.
GATCGTCACCGACGACGCGGAGCGCGTCGCGGGACTGTGCGCCCTCATGCGGCACAACACAGGCAGGGAAGTCACCGAATTTCCGAAAGCTGCCCTCGATGTCACCTGCGTGTTCAAGCTGACCGTGGAAAGCCTATCCTGCAAAGAACACCTATAATATTTATAAGGAAGCGTTTCGCCGTGCAAAAAGGACTCCCAGGGGAGCCCTTTTTGCGTTTAAAGAAAGGAAAATAGAGGAAAAGCAATTGAATTATTTATTGCCCTTCTTTTTGAGGACAACAACGACCACAGCCGCTGCCGCGATAACCGCAACAACGATGCCGATGATCAAACCAACAGGCGCGCCGCTCTCGGCAGGCACATCCACTACGGGTGCTTCGGTCACAGGGGCGTTCGATTTGACCACGACCGATGCCGCAATGACATGCATCGGCTCGAAAGCCTCTTCACCCTCGTCCACTTCGTCAAAGTTTGCCGAAATGGTTGCATAGGTCTCGGATTTCTGCACTCCCTCGGAAGCGATCAGCTTCGTCGGCGTGTTGCAGGTGAGCAGTCTGCTGGGGGTATACGAGGATACCCACTCAAACTTGTTGATGTTACCCGACTTCCAGTTAAAAGTGACCGAGTTGACCGTGGTATCCTGCAGGCAGCCGTACACGCTCTTGATCAGCGCGTCGCCCTCGATCGTAACGACCGTATCACCGACCGATACGCCGTTGGGCGATACAGCGGTGCAGTTCAGGACAACGACTTCGGCATTGCCGCCGATCGTGATGTTTGCAGTACCCGTGTAATTACCCATGATCTGACGGGAGAACGCAACGACATTCATCTTACTGCCCGACAGGATGGTGATATTGGTGTCTTTATCGCTCTCGGTGGGAGGGTTATCCTGTCCGTTCTGGTAGCCGCCGAGGATACAGAATGCCTTGGCGACCGAACCGCCCGTCATGTCCTCGCCCTTCATCGTGACGCCCTCTCCGATGGTGATCGGATTGTGCTGACCGACCAGCAGGAAGCTCTTTTCCAGAGCGGCGAAATCCATATTTTCAAATGCGGTCGCACCAAAGCAGACAAATCTCGTGGACTTGAACTGATAGGAAGCGCCGCTGGTGCGGTAATCCTTTCCGTCGTAGACCGAGGTGATGGTCACGCTGCCGTCATACGCCTTGCCGTAGGAAAACGTATCGGTCTGCGTATAGATGCCGCAGAGCACGATCGTGCAATCCTTGGACAGGTCGAGTGCATCATAGGCAGCCTTCAGGCTGCTGAGAGGGGAAAGGGCAGAGGAACCGTCGCCCGTACCGCCGTTTTTGAGGTAAACTACGGTCTTGTCACCCGCTGCGCCGACCGAAACGACCAGCGCAAACGCAAGCAAAAGACCAAATAAAAGTGCAATGCGCTTTTTCATACAGTGTCTCTCTTTCTGCCGCATGGCTTTAGAATGTGTCGGTAACCGTAACCAGTTCTGCGTCGTACAGGTAGATCTCGTCCGTGCCGAAGTCGATCGTGACCGTATACGAGGTCGCATCGTTCATCGCGACCACGGGAACATAGACAATATCGTTGCAATGCTCGGCGACGCCCGTCTTGTAGAAGGGAACGCCCGCATACTCCTCGCCGTCGAGGTATACCATGGCATTGACATTCTTACCGACGACATTGGAGAAGGTCAGCTTGAGGTAAACTTCTTTGTCGGTGTTGGCGTTGATGGTAAAATCGACCTTGCCGGTGTACTTGTTGTCCGCCGAAGGCGTGGTGATCTTTGCCTCGCCCTTGTCGTTTTCCTCGGCGCGGATGACCATAAACTCATCGATGATCGCATAGCGGTGCGAGGAAGTGCCCGCAGGGATCGAAACGCCGACCTGCATGGTGGATTCGGTCGCGGTAAAGATCAGCGGACGGCGCACATACAGGTTCTGATCGTATACATGGGCGCTGGCGACCTTCTCACCGGCAGAAGTCTTTACAAACAGCTCCGCGGTCGTTCCCGCCGTGGTGCTGATAAAGCTGCTGACGCGGTAGGTCTGACCGACCGTGAGACCTTCAAAGGTAACGTATGCAGAGCTTTCGACAGCGTTGCCGACGAGCTTGAGACCGTAGTTGCCCGTGTAGGTATCGGGGCTGATCTGCACGTTGCCGATCTGGCTGAAGTGTTCCGCGTTGCCGCTCTCAAAGTCATCATAATAGATGGTATCGAGACCCTTGAAGGTTTCGTAAGCCTTCGGAATATAATAATTGCCGTCCTGAATGATGCCGCCGTTTTCGAGCAGAACGCTTTCAAAGTTCTGCTGATACATGTCAACAACGTCTTTCATATAGATCTCGCGCGTGCCGAGACCTGCCATGTACATCCAGTAACCGGACTTTTCGGTGATGTGGTCATTGATGATGACGCCCTTGCCGTCCTGCCATACCTTTTCATTGGCGATGGACTTCGAGGGCTCGGGGAGATTCTCCCAGCCGTTGATGATACCGACGATGCCGAGACCGACAGGCGTGGTACTGTCGCCGCCGTGACCGGCAAGCGAGATGATCTTACAGGTTTCGTAGTAGTCGCCGTCGCCGTACAGCAGACCGACTAAGATCATGCCGCAGTTGACCGAGCTCTCGGCAATGAAGTCGCCGATCTTATCGTATTTTTTGAGATAGGAGTTTGCATCCACCTCGATCGCGGCGCGACGCCATGCGTTCGGGTACTTCTCCTTGAGTGCAATGACCTCATCGACAACGTGGCGCTGCCAGCTGCCCTCGGGCAGGATCTTTTTCGCCTCGTTGATCAGCGTGGGGATGTCATCCTCAAAATATGCCATTGCGTACATCGAGGAGAAGAACTGGAGCCAGAGAATGGGGTCACGGTCACTGGTGACGTCACCGAAGATCTCCGCCATATCGATGGCAACATTCGGCATACCTGCCGCGGTCATGCCCACCGTCTCGTTACCGATGTAGGGCTCGCCGTTTGCGTTATACTTGTTGCCGTACTCGGAGTTGCCCGAGAACTGCGGATAGTAGCCGTATTTGGTCATGAGCGCGTACGCACCGAAGGTACGGTGACCGCCGCCCATGTCGTATACATCATACTTTACCCAGCCGTCCTTGATGACCTTGGATGCAAAAGTGCCGTATGTACTGTACATATCGCGCATCAGATACTGGTCGAGGATGTCGATCGAGTAGTCGTCGTCGATCCAGACCTGCCAAAGACCGGTCTCTTCGTTGAATCGGAGCTTATCCTCGTGTACGTTTTTGGGGTTGTGCTCCGCGTAGGGACCGTTGCACATTTCAAACCAGCTGTCAGGCATGGCGACGCGCGCCGTACCGTCCGAGTTGGCCACGAACTCATAGCCCGAGAGGAAGCCGACCATCTGCGACAAAAAGCCGCAGAGCGTCTTATCGCGGTACTCCTCGATGGAGATCACGTTGTAATCATCGGGAAAAACGGGCTCCGAGGTGTCGATCACCACGGAGGGATCTGCCGTTGTCTGGGCAGGTGGATTGTTTCCGCATGCCGCCAAGGAAAGTCCGGTGGACAGAACCATCAGCACGCTGAGAAGAAACGAAACATACTTTTTCATAAATGCTCCTTTCCGCGAGAAAGCGTTTTCGTTGTCGCGCACGCAAAGCATGGCCTTTTAACCAGTTTTCAAACTGTGTTCTACTAAAATGTTAATAAAAATACACAAAGATGTAAATATGCACGGTGATTATGTTTTTGCACTTATCGAAACAAAATGCACGTTATGATTCTAAATTTGTACATTACGAAACAAAATCGCAGAAATTGCACGCATAGACGCGCGACTCGGGCGCGGATCGCGAATGCTGACCTTGTGTTCTGTCGCCTTTCGACCATGCCCACACCACCGCTTGTCATCCCGAGCGTAGCCGAGGGATCTTGTGGTGGTGCCGTTGTAGGGGACGGCGTCCTCGACGTCCCGCAGATCTTGGGCGGAGATGTTGTGCATGCCAAAGTCCCTCATCCGTCAAACGCTCCGCTGTCGCGTTCGACACCTTCCCCCATTGTGCAAAGCATGCAGCCGTATTTTTCTTCGTTGGGGAAGGCTTATAAAAGCGCTGTGCCGATTGGATTATACGAAGGTAGGGGAATAGCGACCTTCGGTCGCATTGGTTTCGCCTCCCGAAAAGCTGCGATTTGATGTTGTATAAAACGGGAGGGGAGACCCCTCCCCTACGGCGTTACAACAACGATCTTCGTATAACCCCGCCCTTGGTCATCAAGGCGACTCTGACCGATCGCGAATAATGACCTTGTGTTCTATCGCCTTTCGACCATGCCCACACCACCGCTTGTCATCCCGAGCGTAGCCGAGGGATCTTGTGGTGGTGCCGTTGTAGGGGACGGCGTCCTCGACGTCCCGCAGATCTTGGGCGGTGATGTTGTGCATGCCAAAGTCCCTCATCCGTCAAACGCTCCGCTGTCGCGTTCGACACCTTCCCCCATTGTGCAAAGCATGCAGCCGTATTTTTCTTCGTTGGGGAAGGCTTATAAAAGCG
>JAFQFR010000052.1 GCA_017398595.1 Clostridia bacterium | reverse complement strand
ATGCGTAACATCCTGCTGCCGCCGAGCACCGCGGAGATCCTGCGAGAGCGAAAGAAAACAGCAATGAGTGAATGGATCTTCCCGAACATCTATAGACCTGAGGAGGCGATGCATCCCGAGTATCCCTACAACCGTATGAAAACCTTGCTGAGGCAAGCGGGACTACCGCTGATACGCTTCCACGATCTGCGCCACACCTTCGCCACCCACGCGCTGACAGGCGGCGTGGATGCGAAAACGCTGTCCCGAATTCTAGGCCACACCAACGCCAGCTTCACGCTGGACACCTACACCCACGTGACCACCGACATGCAAAAGCGAGCGTCGGGCATCGTCGGCGGATTCATGGAAGACTTGATCATAAAGGAGTGACGCGTGAACTCCAAGTGAGTGCTAATCGCAAGTTCTCGTTGTTCACGCCCGAAAATCCTAACGGATTTTCCGAAGAAAGGAGGAAAACTAAGAATGGCAAAAAGAAGAAAAAACGGCGAAGGAATGATTCGTAAACGAAGCGATGGACGTTGGGAAGGCCGTGTGGTGGTCGGCTACGATGAAAAAGGACTGCCCATCACCAAAAACGTCCTCGCTCACACCAAGACCGAGTGCGCCGAGAAGCTTGAAAAACTGAAAGAAGAATACCGACCGCCGAGTACGCGGTGCAAGCCGGATATGCTGTTCGACGATTGGATGGAGTTCTGGTACGAGAACTACTCCAAGCCCGCCATCCGACCGTTGACTCAGCAAAACTACGAAAACCGCATCTACGACCACATCATCCCCGAGATCGGCAAGATACCGCTGAACAAGTTGACGCAGAACGATCTGCAACAGTTCTACGCACGGCTGAAGCGGAACGGACGAAAGAAGTACGTTGAAAAATACGGCCCCGGACTGTCCGACCGTATGGTACGAGCCTGCCACGCAAGCTGTCGTATGGCTCTGGAAAAAGCGGTAGCCGAAGGACTGATACGGGTCAATCCTGCAATTGGGTGTAAATTACCGCCCAAGAAAGCGCGGGAGATGCAGGTGCTGACCAAGGACGAGCTACAGCGGTTCCTCGCCCAGGCCAAAGAGGACGGATACTATGAACTGTTCCTGCTGGAACTGGGCACGGGGATGCGCCGAGGGGAGCTGATGGGACTGCAATGGGATGACCTCAACTTTCAAACGGGCGAGCTCCAAATCGTCCGCCAGGCGTGTGCGGTGAACGGCAAGATCGAGATCTCCGTGCCGAAAACAAAAAGCTCCATCCGCACAGTGGTACTGCCGCCGTCACTGGTGGAAGTGCTGAGAAAGTATAAAGAAACGACGGGCTCGCGGTGGATGTTCCCGTCACCGCAAAACTCCGACGTGCCGCGGTATCCCACGTCCGTCGGTGACATTTTGTCGATCCTGCTCAAGCGAGCGGGATGCAAGCACGTGCGATTCCACGATCTGCGCCATACCTTCGCCACAATGGCGCTGGAAAACGGCATGGACGTGAAAACATTGTCGGCAACCATCGGGCATGTGTCAGCGGCAACGACGCTGGATATCTACAGCCACATGACCGACACGATGCAGATGCAGGCGGCGATGAGCATTGACCGCAAAATCGGCGGCACAAACGCGCAGATGCCTGTGGTAGAGCAAACACCCGAGGAGACGGTGAAACCGCACGTAAACGCCCCGTGTGCTCCCACAGAGCCACATCCCGAGCCGATACCGAGAAAGATACGCAAATCCGGCACGGGATGCCTGTATCAGATCAATGACAACCTCTGGGAAGGCAGTTTCTTCCCGAGATTGCCGAACGGCAAACGGAAGAAATTTAACGTCTACGCCGAAACGAAAGAGCAATGCGAAATCAAACTCGCCGAGATGATTGAAAGAATAAAAGCGGAGATCGCAGAAGAGAAAGCGAAACTAAAAGAGGGCGCCGAGTAGGCGCCCTCAAAATTTGGTTTGCAGTAAACAAAGAAAATACCTCTATAATTGGCTGTAGTTTGCTCTGCATGTAATTAAAGCATGCTCTTATGCCGAGAACAATTAAAACTCAACACCCCACGGAATTTCGTCCTTACCTTTACCGTTGGGTTTGTCTCTCCATGTTGTAAATAAGAACTCATCAAAATGATAAAAATCAGTTTCATTATAAGGATACTGACGATCGTAACTTCCAATATTGGTAATATATTCGGTATAAGTCGATCTTAGTTCATACCTCTTGTGTTTCAAACTGTAATCCAATTGTTTATACAAGGAATAATTGAAAGCGTCGTCGACTTTCATATGCCTGATCATATCGGAATATTCACCGTTATAATCAACGAACAATGCTAAATTGATAGCACATAAAGCAAACACTTCATCATCTACTCTGCGGGAATAATAAGCTATTCCGTCGTATCCCATTTTTTTACAAGCCATCATTAACGATTGTGAGATAATATACTCTGACTTAAATATCCTATTTTCCTCTTTTACTACGTAAGAAGTTGCGATAGTAAGAAGATATAATTTCAGCCAGCAATGCACTCTCTCTTTTTCAAATTCATTCAAGCATCTGAAATCTCTTAATGAAATAGCCAGATTAAATATCTTCTGATTTCCCTCCAGTAACACCGGTGAAACATTAAAATCTATTTCAGCCGGACATCCCATTTCAATCCAACATCCATACGATGAATTAGCCAAATACATACTGGGATTTCCAGGAATGCTAAATCTATAGTTTCCTGATTTGGCCCTCATAGAATTAGGCAAATGAATCATATCTTTTGATTTAAACGCCTTGTTAGGAGAGCCTAACCTACTTCTGAAGAATTGTAACTCGTTGGTCTTAAGCCCAGGGAACGCATCACTGTTGATAACTGAATTTACAGCAAATGGATTGTTTCCTATATCTTTTACCAATCCAAGAATGATATTGTTACTCTCTGCAATATCAGCTTTGTAATACAACTCTAGTGATTCAAGTATTCTGGCACTAAAATCGACGATAATTCTCAAGCTCTCATCATCAGCCCCAGAATTTTTTGCTTGACTCATTACGATATCATACTTATTTCTCAAGTCATTTATATAATCTGAATCTTTATTTATTTTAAACGGAGCATATAAATCTTTACAAATGAATTTATTATTTATCCAAGTCAGTCTCAATTTTTCTCTTCTCCTTCTTGTTCTATTAATAAAAAAGCACATTTGTGTCTCCTATCAAACAAATCTTATTACTAGCTCTCTTCAGGTTTATCAATTTTCAGATTTGAGTTAAGTTCAGCAAAAATATAAATAGGCAAAAATAGTCTCTCAAGTCTAAACTTGAAAGACTATTTTCGTGGTCCGAGTGACAGGGATCGAACCTGCGGCCTGATGGTCCCAAACCACCCGCGCTCCCAGCTGCGCCACACCCGGATATCTATTCAATTTTTCTCGCTGTTGCGTGGAAGTGGGACAAACTGTGGTCAAACTCAAAATCCACGCTTTTTTGAGTTTCTCGAAAGTGCCGAAAGTCCGCACCGTTAAAGGATTTTCGGGACTTTCTTATTCTCTCGGATATAACCGCCCGACACGCTCCCAAAGCAGGCGCGCTACCAACTGCGCTACATCCCGATATATGAAATTGTGGTTTGCGGTGCGCTTTGCCCAAAGCAGGCACGCGGTGTCTGTGCTGCATCTTAATAATAGATGTACCTGTGGCGTGCTATGTCACAGGTACAACTATTATAATACAAACATTGCTAAAAAGTCAAGGCGTTTATGATGATCTGCGCAGAAAAGATTCAGAAATTTGCAGTGTGAAAACTTTATGAAAGGCTTTGACTATTATAAAGAAGTGTGTTATAATACTATGATATAATCGGTTAATTCTGTAAACGGAGGGAAGTGCCATGCGGATACTGGGGATTGACCCGGGGTATGCCATCGTGGGATGGGGCGTTGTAGATTTTGAAAACAGCCGCTTTCGCGTGGTGGATTACGGCTCGATACGCACGAAGGCGGGCACCGATACGGTGGAGCGCCTGGAAAAGATCTACGACGGCATGAACCTCATCCTTGACAAGTACAAGCCCGAGCATCTTGCAATCGAGGAGTTGTTTTTCAACACCAATCAGACAACAGGCATCGTGGTTGCGGAGGCGCGCGGCATTATCCTGCTTGCGGCAAGGCAGCACGGGCTCAAGATCGGCGAATACACGCCGCTACAGGTCAAGCAGGCAGTCGTAGGCTACGGCCGTGCCGAGAAAGAGCAGGTCATTCAGATGGTAACTACCATGCTCGGATTGCCAAAGCCGCCGAAACCCGACGATACCGCCGACGCACTGGCGATCGCCATGTGCCACGGGCACTGCGCATACTCGCGCATCGGCGCATATTTCAATAAATAACAACTTTCAACGGAGACACACTATGTGGACAAGCGATAATTGGAAAGACTATGAACTGATCGACGCGACGGACGGCGAGCGTCTCGAGCGCTGGGGCGATTACACCCTGATCCGTCCCGATCCGCAGGTTATTTGGAAGGGCGCGGCAAAATCGCAGCTTTGGAAGCGTGCGGATGCTTCCTACAAGCGTTCGCGCAGCGGCGGCGGTGCGTGGAAAGACAGCCGCGTGCCCGAATCCTGGACGATCGAGTACAAAAATCTGAAATTTCTCATCAAGCCGATGGGCTTTAAGCACACCGGTTTGTTCCCCGAGCAGGCGACCAACTGGGACTGGTTCTCGGAGCTGATCCAAAACGCGGGACGCCCCATCAAGGTGCTGAACCTCTTTGCCTACACGGGCGGTGCGACCATCGCGGCAGCAGCCGCAGGCGCGTCGGTCTGCCATGTGGACGCAGCAAAGGGCATGGTGCAGCAGGCAAAGGAAAACGCGCGCCTGAGCGGCCTTGAAAACGCGCCGATCCGCTACATCGTGGACGACTGCAAGAAGTTTGTCGAGCGTGAGATCCGCCGCGGCAATACCTATGACGGCATCATCATGGACCCGCCGTCCTACGGACGCGGACCCACGGGCGAGGTGTGGAAGATCGAAGAAAGCATCGACGAGTTTATCACCCTCACCGAAAAGGTACTTTCCGACAAGCCGCTTTTCTTCCTCATCAACTCTTATACGACGGGACTTTCGCCCTTGTCGATGAAGTACATCGCCGACATTCGCATCAAGCCGAAGCGCGGCGGGCACTGCGAAGCGATGGAGATCGCACTCCCCGTAAAATCGAGCGGCGCGCTGCTCCCTTGCGGCGCAAGCGTGCGCTATGAATTTGAATAAAGGAAAAACTATGGCTGAACCTTTTATTATTGCTGAAAATCTATCCTATACCTATACCGACGAGGACGGCGACAGCACCGATGCGCTGAAAGGCGTTTCCTTCACCGTAAATGCGGGCGAATATGTCGCGGTGCTCGGACACAACGGCTCGGGTAAATCCACATTGGCAAAGCTGCTCAACGTGATCCTGACGCCGAGCGGCGGCAAGCTGACGGTGGGCGGACATGTCATCCACTCGGAAATGAGCGAGGATGAGGTGTTCGACGTGCGCCGTGACGTGGGCATGGTCTTTCAGAACCCGGATAACCAACTGGTCGCCACGATCGTGGAAGAGGACGTTGCTTTCGGTCCCGAAAACCTCGGCATTCCGCGTGAGGAAATGCGCATGCGCGTGGACGACGCACTGAAGACCGTCGGCATGTACGAGCATCGTGCCAATCAGCCGCATCGCTTGTCGGGTGGACAAAAGCAGCGCGTTGCCATCGCAGGCGTGATCGCCATGATGCCGAAATGCATCGTGTTTGACGAATCGACCGCCATGCTCGACCCGCGCGGCAGAGCAGAGGTCATGCAGACCATCCGCCGTCTCAATCAGGATTTCGGTATGACGATCCTGCATATCACGCACTATATGGACGAGGCGGTCATGGCTGATCGCATCCTCGTGGTCAATGACGGCGAGATCTACAGGGACGGCACGCCCAAAGAGGTGTTTGCCGATGTAGAGGGGCTGCGCCGTGTGGGACTGGATGTGCCGCAGGGACGCGAGCTGATGCACGAACTTTCGCGCTCGGGCATCCGCTTTGACGACAAGCCGATCGACATTGAACATTGCGCGGAACTTTTGTTGGCGAAATATAACGCGCTTAAGTAAAAAAAGGATAAGACGAAATTACAATGACAATTTTGGAACTTTCGGATGTGTGCTACACATATGATAAGGGAACGCCCGAGGCAAACGAGGCGCTCTCCCATATCGATCTGAAAATTGAAAAGGGGTCTATGACAGGGCTTATCGGGCATACCGGCTGCGGTAAATCCACGCTGCTACGCATGCTCAACGGACTGCTGCGCCCCGACAGCGGAAAGATTCTGCTCGATGGCAAGGACATTTGGGAAAATCCCAAGGAGATTTCCAAAGTGCGCTTCCGCGTGGGACTGGTCATGCAGTATCCCGAATACCAGCTCTTTGACGAGACGGTGCGTGCGGACATTGCCTACGGACCGAAGAATATGAAGCTGGACGAGCAGGAGATCGCGCGCCGCGTGGAGGCAGCAGCCTCTTTTGCGGGACTTACTCCCGATCTGCTCGATAAATCCCCGTTTGAACTCTCGGGCGGACAGAAGCGCCGTGCGGCGATCGCGGGCGTAATGGCGATGCAGCCCGAAATCCTGGTGCTGGACGAACCCGCGGCGGGCCTTGATCCCAAGGGCCGCGAGGATATTTTTGCGGGACTGGAACGCTATCGCCGCGAGAGCGGTGCGACCGTGATCGTGGTCAGCCACAGCATGGAAGATATGGCACGCTATTGCGAGCGCCTGATCGTGATGAACGACGGCGCGATCTATATGGAGGGCACGCAGGCACAGGTGTTCGGCGAACCCGAAAAGCTGATGCAGATCGGTCTCGGCGTTCCCGAGGTCACGCGCCTTGTGGCGAAACTCCGCGAGGGCGGCATGCCGCTTTCACCCGATATTTATACGGTAGAGGCGGCGAAAGCTGCGCTGCTGCCGCTGCTTGGAGGTGAGCGCGCATGATGAAGGATGTCACGCTCGGACAGTATTTCGGCGGCAATTCGGTGCTGCACCGTGCCGATCCGCGCGCAAAACTGCTTTTTTCGCTCCTCTATATTGTTATGCTGTTCTTTGTCAAGAGCGCGGCGGGATTTGCATTTGTCACCCTGTTTACGGTGTTCTTGGTGCTGATCAGCGGCGTTCCCGTGAAGATCGTGCTGCGATCGGTGCGCCCGCTGGCTTTGATCATTGCGCTGACCGCGTTTCTCAATATTTTTTGGACCACGGGCGACACGCTGCTTTTTGAATGGGGCTTCATTCACATCTATCTCGAGGGCATCATCTTTGCGCTGTTTATGGCACTGCGCATTCTGCTGCTTGTCGTGGGTATGAGCGTTGCGCTGACCTATACGACAACGCCGCTGGCACTGACCGATGCGATCGAAGAGCTGCTTTCGCCGCTCAAAAAGGTCCATGTGCCCGTGCATGATTTCGCTATGATGATGACGATCGCCATGCGCTTTATCCCGACGCTGATCGAGGAGACCGACAAGATCATGGACGCACAGAAAGCGCGCGGCGCGGATTTTGAAAGCGGCGGACTCGTGGAAAAGGCAAAGGCTCTGATCCCGATCCTGATCCCGCTGTTTGTTTCGGCGTTTAAGCGCGCGGACGATCTTGCCGTGGCAATGGAGTGCCGCTGCTACCGAGGCGGAGAGGGCAGAACCAAGCTCAAGGAGCTGCACTACGGCAAATGCGATCTGCTCTTGCTTGCGATCTCGACCGTTTTTGTCGCAGGGATTATCCTCTGCAACGTATTTTTACCTTACATCTCTATCTGATGACGAAAGGAGCACCCCCGTGAAGATATTGCTCAGACTGAAATATCTCGGCACCGCATTTTGCGGCTGGCAGTATCAGCCGGGGGTGCGTACCGTGCAGAAGACTTTGACCGATGCGGCGGAGATTCTGTTCGGCGAAAAATGCAACATCACCGGCTGCAGCCGCACGGACAGCGGCGTGCATGCCAATGACTTTGCCGCGACGGTGGAGCTGTCCGAAACAGCAAATAAAATCCCGCGCGACCGCATTCCCACGGCGTTTGCACCGCATTTGCCGAGTGATCTTGCGGTGACATCCGCCACGCCCGTGGCGGACGACTTTCACCCGCGCTACGATGTGGCATATAAAGAATATGTATACAAAATTTATGCGTCCCCCGTTGCCGACCCCTTTCTCCATGGCAGGGTGTGGCACTATACAGGGCGGCTTAGTACAGATGCGCTCGAAAGGATGAACGCCTGCGCGGCGGTACTCGTCGGCAAGCAGGATTTTGCCTCCTTCATGGCGGCGGGATCAAAAATTGAGGACACCGTGCGCACGGTAAAGTATTGCACCGTGGAAAGGGAGGGCACACTGCTCACCATCCGCATCGCGGCGGACGGCTTCCTCTATAACATGGTGCGCATCATTGCGGGCACGCTGATGAGCGCCGCGTGCGGCAAGCTGGACGCGGACGGCATGGCGGCGATCATCGCCGCAAAGAACCGCGCGGCGGCGGGACTCACCGCACCGCCCGACGGATTGTATCTGAACAAGGTCGTGTATTAAAGTATACATCGACCGGAAAGGAGAAAGGTATGAAACGATTGCCCACGGCAGAGACGGCTGAAACCGAGAGCGAAAACGAATACTACGCGCGTGTCAGCCGCAAGCTGCGGAATACAAAATACCTGCTCCTGCTCCTCATGGTCGTTTCGGCTGTGCTCACGCTTTTTGCCTATCGCGGCGGCATCACCTATGACAATCTGCGGTATCTGCTGCGCGATATTGACGAGGCGGGGCACACCACGCTTTCTTCGGATTCGGTGTACTATACGGCGAGCGATACCAACACGTTTCTCTATTTCCGTGACGATCTCGCGGTCGCTTCCGCGGACGGTGTTGCGTTTCACCGCGCACTCGGCAGCCGCTCCTTGAGGACGACGTGACCTTCAAGGCACCGCTTCTCACCGGCTCGGAGAAGTATATGCTTGCCTACGACGCGGGCGGCTACAGCTTTTATGTGTACAACTCGATCAGCCGCGTGTACAATGAAACGCTCGACACGCCGATCATCGATTGCGCGGCGGCGGACAACGGCAATTTCGCCGTGCTGACCAAAAACAATGTCGGCGGGTATACGATCCGCCTGTACGATAAGAATTTCAAGCTCGCCGCAACGCTTACGCGCGAGGGATATGTCTATTCCGTCGGCTTTTTCGGAGATGGCAGATTGTACCTCTGCGAGAGCGTTTCCGAGGGCGCCGCACTGTATACCGATGTTTCGCTGTATACGGTGGGCGGCGACACGATCGACAGGACGCACAGGGAAAGCGGACTTGTCCTGCTGGCGGGTGACCTCGACGGCGGCATGTTTGTGCTTTCGGACCGCGGTTTAACTTTTTTAAGTGACAGCGGCGAAAAAACCGCTTCGCATTCGTTTGGTACATCGGATGTGCTGTTTGCCGATGCAAATGATACCGGTGTGTGCGTACTGCTCGACGAAAATGCATCGGGTGCCGCGTGCGGTGCATATGCCTATTTTGCAAACGGCGACAGTTATTCGCTTCCCGTAGAGAAAGGGGCAAAGGGTATCGTTCTCTGCAAAAAGCGCATCTGCTTGCTCTATGACGGTAGCCTGACGGTGTATAACGGCAGCGAGATCCGTGAGATCGAGATCCCCGACGGCGGCAGAACGCTGCTCAGCCGCGACAAAAATTCGGTGATCGTGTGCTACAATGACTATGCCAAAATAGTCGAGATAAACTAAGAGATTCGAGGTGTGAGCATGTATCTTGCAATTGACATAATTTTAGTCGTCATCATGGCGGCGGTGATCTTCAAAGCGGCGTACCGCGGCTTTATCGTCACCTTGTTTAGCCTGCTTTCCACGGTGGCATCGGTGCTGGTGGCAGTGCTGTTTTACAAGGAGCTCGGCGCGTATTTCTATGATGCGTTCGTGTTTGAAACTGTTGCGCCGTATATCAGCGATCTTGCAAAACAGGCGATCGCCGAGGCGAGCGGCACGGTGGATGTGACCGCACTGATCGCCGAGCTGCCCGAGGGGCTGCGCTCGGCGGCGGAACTGCTCGGCATGGATTTTGGCGAGCTTGCGCAGCGTGCGGCGGAAAGTGCAGAGGTAAACACCGAGGCGTTTTCGGCAATGGCGGACAACTTTGCAACGTCGCTTTCGCAGACGATCTCCAATGTGATCGCGTTTGCCGCATTGTTTTTCGGCGCGCTGATCCTTCTGAACCTTGTTTGCTTTGTCCTGGACAAAGTCGCAAAGCTGCCGATCTTGAACGGCACGAACAAGCTGCTCGGCTTTGCGTTCGGTGTGCTCGAGGCATTGATGCTCGGCATCGTGCTGGCGCATATTTCGGCAACGCTCTGCAGCGCATACGGTGCGATGCATACGGATTTTGCCTTTACGCAGGTAGCGGAGAATACCTATGTTGCAGGATTTCTGCTTGCGATCAGTCCTTTTTAAAATTTTACTGCTTCGGAGGAATTTGACATGCAGAAAAAATATATTCCGAATGTTCTGTCGGTGATCCGTCTTTGCATGGTGCCGCTGTTCATTTCTTTGTTCTTCTTGGACTATCCGAATCATGTCGGGCATGCCGTGCTCGTGTTCTTTACCGCGGGTGCGACCGACGTACTGGACGGATGGCTTGCGCGCCGTAATGGCTGGGTGAGCAATGTCGGCAAAATTCTCGATCCGCTTGCGGATAAAATGATGCAGTGTGCGGCGCTGATCTGCCTGTACATAAAGGCGATCATTCCGCTGTGGCTGCTGGTTGCGTATGTGTCAAAGGAGCTGCTGATCGGCGTGGGCGCCCTGTTTGTCTTTAAAAAGCAGAGCGTTGTGGTCAAGAGCAGCTTTTGGGGCAAGTTCGCGGTCTGCGTGTTCTATGCGTCTATCGCGGCGCTGATTTTGCTGCAAAGGGCGACCGAAGAAATTAAAATCGCATGGACGGGTACGATCTGTGCCGTGATGCTGTGCTTTGCTGTTGTGGCGCTGATGCAGTATTTCAGAGAGTATATTCGCTCCAAAAAGACCAAGTGATCCCGGAAAGGAAACCGAAATGGAAATGTGTGCAAGATGCCACAAGCGTATGGCTGTGGTGTTTATTACAAGACTCGAAAACGGCGAGTCCAAAAATGAGGGCATCTGCCTGAAATGTGCCAAGGAGCTCGGCATCAAGCCGATCGACGATATTTTGAAGAAGATGGGCATTTCGGGCGAGGAATTCGACCAGATGACCGAGGATGCCGAGGAATTTATGCAGGGAATGATCCCTGCCGAAGACGGCGAGGAGCCGTCGGTGGACGGCGGCGCGCCTGCCATTGACTTTAACAAGGTGCTCCGCGACAGCGGGCTCGGCGGTGAGGGAACCAAGCAAAACGGTGCGAAGGATCGTCGGGAGCAGCCCAAAAATCAAAAACGGAAATTTCTCGATGCGTATTGTCAGAACGTCACCGCCAAGGCGCGCGACGGCAAACTGGATCGCATCGTCGGACGCGAGCGCGAGCTTGCGCGCGTGATACAGATCCTCTGCCGCAGACAGAAGAACAATCCCTGTCTGATCGGTGAGCCCGGCGTGGGTAAGACTGCTATCGCCGAGGCACTGGCGCAGAAAATTGCGCTCGGCGATGTCCCCTACAAGCTCAAAAACTGCGAGATCTATCTCATGGATCTCACGGCGCTTGTTGCGGGAACGCAGTTCCGCGGACAGTTTGAGTCCCGCATCCTCGGTCTCATCCGCGAGGTCAAGGAAGCAGGGAATATCATCCTTGTGATCGACGAGGTGCATAATATCGTCGGCGCGGGCGATGCCGAGGGCAGCATGAACGCCGCCAATATCCTGAAACCCGCCCTGTCGCGCGGTGAGATCCGCGTGATCGGTGCGACCACGCTCAACGAGTACCGCAAGTACATTGAGAAGGATTCGGCACTGGAGCGCCGTTTCCAGCCTGTCATGGTCAACGAGCCGTCGGTCGCCGACAGCATCAAGATGCTCGAGGGCATCAAGCATTACTACGAGGAATATCACAACATCCGCATCCCCGAAAATATCCTTTCGCTGGCGGTGACGCTCTCCGAGCGGTACATCACCGACCGTTACCTGCCCGATAAGGCGATCGACCTTCTCGACGAGGCGGCGTCCTACCGCGCGCTTTCGAGCAGTGAACTCGGCGAGCGCATGTCGCTCGAAGAGGAGCTGACGGCTGTGCAGAAGGAGCGCGCCGCAGTAGAGAACGCACCCGAGCAAGAGCTGGACGACATGCAGGAGAAGTACAAGCAGCTCGCCGATGCGCGTGTGCGCGAAGCACGCATCACCGAGCGGCTCAAAGAGATCGAGCCCGCTTGCGCGGCGGTCGAGCTTACCGCCGAGGATCTCGCGCGCGTGATCGAGATCTGGACGGGCGTTCCAGCAACGCAGATCACCGAAAACGAGTTTTACCGCATTGACCGCCTCAGTGACCGCATGAAAGAAAAGATCATCGGACAGGACGCGGCGGTGGATGCAGTGGCAAGAGCCATCAAGCGCAACCGCGCGGGCGTTGCGTACAAGCGTAAGCCGGTATCCTTTATCTTCGCAGGTCCGACCGGCGTGGGCAAGACCGAACTTGTCAAAACGCTGGCAAACGACCTTTTCTCCTCGCCCGAAACGCTGATCCGTCTGGATATGTCCGAGTTTATGGAAAAGCACAGCGTTTCCAAACTGATCGGCGCACCTCCCGGCTACGTCGGCTATGATGAGGCGGGACAGCTCACCGAAAAGATCCGTCGCCGTCCTTACAGCGTCGTGCTCTTTGACGAGATCGAAAAGGCGCATCCCGATGTGCTCAATATTCTCTTGCAGGTGCTCGACGACGGCAGAATCACCGATGCACACGGCAAGGAAGTCAACTTTGAGAACACGCTGATCGTCATGACGACCAACGCGGGTTCGGATGTTTCTTCGTCCATTTCCGGCTTTTTGACGCAGAGCGACGCACAGGCAAACGAAAAGACCGAGAAGGCACTGCTTTCCTTCCTGCGCCCCGAATTCTTGAACCGTGTGGACGAGGTCATCACCTTCCGTTCGCTCGACAAGGACGATTTTGCGAAGATCGCAAAGCTGATGCTTTCGCAGCTTGCCGAGGCGCTCGCGGCAAAGGGTATTACGCTCACCTACACCGATGCGGCGGCAGCGTATATTGCCGAGCATTCCTACTCGGTCAAGTTCGGTGCGCGCAATATGCGCCGTTATATCCAAACAAATGTGGAAGATGCCCTTGCAGAAAAGATCATTGCAAGCTATAATACAAAGGTGACTTCCGCTGTGATCGACTCGGACGGCGAGTCGCTGAAAATTGATTGCCAATAATTGATATAGATAAAAGGAGAATGCAAAATGGCAGAAAATGAAAACTGCACCCATGACTGTTCCACTTGCGGTGCGGATTGCCCCTCTAAAAAGTCGGCGCCAAAGTCTTTGCTTGAGCCGATGAACAAGCTCAGCAACATCAAAAAAGTGATCGGCGTTGTCAGCGGTAAGGGCGGCGTCGGCAAGTCGCTCGTCACCTCGCTGCTCGCTGTTGAGATGAGCCGCCGCGGTTACAAGATCGCTGTGCTCGACGCGGACATCACCGGTCCCTCCATTCCGCAGATCTTCGGTCTGCATAAGCAGGCTGAGGCGAGCGAGGACGGTATTTTCCCCGTCAAGACCACGACCGGTATCGAGGTCATGTCTGTAAACCTGCTCCTGCCCGAGGAGACCACGCCTGTTGTATGGCGCGGCCCCGTTATCGCAGGTACGGTCAAGCAGTTCTGGACCGACGTTATCTGGAACGAGGTAGACTACATGTTCGTCGATATGCCTCCCGGAACGGGCGACGTACCGCTGACCGTGTTCCAGAGCCTGCCCGTAGACGGCATCGTGATCGTAAGCTCGCCCCAAGAGCTAGTTTCGATGATCGTAAAGAAGGCTGCCAACATGGCAAACATGATGAATGTTCGCGTGCTCGGCTTGGTCGAGAACATGAGCTATGCCGTATGCCCCGACTGCGGCAAGCATATCGAAGTGTTCGGCAAGAGCCATATCGACGAGACCGCAGCCGAGTTCGGCTACGATGTTCTCGGTAAACTGCCGTTTGACAACCGTCTTGCCGCTCTCTGCGACAAGGGCGCACTCGAACTCTGCGAGGACAGCTACCTTGCAGCGGCAGCGGACAAGATCGAAGAGATTTTTAGTTAAAAAAATGCCTACGGTTCAAACCGTAGGCATTTTTTGTCTGCTTTGTTCTTTTATCCACTTTTCGTGCCGCGCCTGCCGCATCAGGTGCAGCGCTTCATACGGGAGCGCCCCCTCGATGACTGCCGCTTCGATCTGGTTGCACATATATTCCGCATAGGGAAACAGCGTTTGGATAAAATGCCAGTCCATGCCGCCGTCCAGAATTTTTGCAAAGATTGCATTTTTGGACTGTGTATCCAAAAGGGGAACGAGCTTCTCGAGAAGCTCGTCACTGACGGTCTCAAAGGTGGCGTTTTCCAGCAGGCGGATCACGCTTGCATCATTTAAATATTCGGCAAGCTCCACAATGCTCGAAATGTCGATGCCCCTCGCGGAAAATCCGTCGGTTAGCTTTGCGAGCACATTGGGCTTGAGCAGCGGTGCAAGATTCATAATGTCGGCAACATTGTCGGCGATCACTTCGGTGTTGCCGCGTGCGACATTTTCGAGAATTTTTGATTCGCCTTTTGTGGGATCGCCGGAGCTGATCAGTTCGTCCAAAGTGACATGGAAAACATCCGCGATCAATACCAAGATGGAAACATCGGGAAAGCTGTCGCCGAGTTCGTAACGGGAGATCGCCTGTCTGGTCAGATTCAGCTTGTCGGCAAGCTCGGATTGTGTCATGTCGGCGTTTTTGCGCAGTCGGGATAAATATCCGCCGAATTTTCTTGTGTCAAACATTCTATCAGCACCTTTCTGCATCTATTATACTAAAGAAATACCGCAAAGTCGAGCAATGATTGGTTGCATTTCAATTCGATAGTATCTTTTTCGCTAAAAACTATGGCATTCTTTTATTGTTTCTTGTATAATATTCTCAAGGAGGGCGCGCAAAGCGTCCGCAGGAAAGGAATTGCTCCTATGAAGATTTCGGAAATCGTTGAACTATTGAACGCGGAGGTGCTCTGCGGAGAGGAACTGCTGGATAACGAAGTGCATTCGGCGTGCGGCAGTGATATGATGAGCGACGTGCTCGCTTTTGTAAAGGATCAGGCAGTACTTTTGACGGGACTTGTCAATCTGCAGGTGGTGCGTACCGCGGAAATGATGGACATGCGCTGCATCGTGTTTGTGCGCGGCAAACGTCCCGGCGAGGATGTGATCGCGCTTGCCAGGGACAGCGGCATTGCGGTACTGGCGACCGAGGAGCGCATGTATCCTGCCTGCGGCAAGCTGTATGCCAAGGGACTGGTCGGCGGCAGCGTTGAAAATGCGTGAGCGTTTTACATAAGGATGGTATAAAAATATGAGTGTACCTCTGAAATTTCATTACATTGTTTCCGGCGGTGATTTTACCTCGGCGGGCAATGCATCGGTGCAGGCGAAAAAAGCACTGCGCCAGCTCGGGTTTGACCCCGAGACCATCCGCCGCGTCTCGATCGCCATGTACGAGGGCGAGATCAACATGGTCATTCATGCTGACGGCGGCACTGCCGACATTATTGTCTATCCCGATTATATTGAGATCATTTTGGCAGATAAGGGCCCCGGCATTCCCGATGTGGAGCTTGCCATGCAGGCGGGATATTCCACCGCCCCCGATAACATCCGTTCGCTCGGCTTCGGCGCGGGCATGGGACTGCCCAACATGAAGCGCTATACCGATGATATGCAGATCGACACCGTGGTCGGCGAGGGAACCACGATCACCATGCGCGTGAACACCTGAAAGGAGAGCGTGCCCTTGGCACGCAGTCTGTAAAATGGGAGATAAGCATAACCAATCGGCGTATAACCATTCGGTTTCACTGGATCTGAATAAATGTAAGGGCTGTACGCATTGCTTAAAGCGCTGTCCGACCGAGGCGATCCGCATCCGCAACGGGCATGCGGTCATCCGCAATGAGCGCTGTATCGACTGCGGCGAATGCATCCGCATTTGTCCGCACCAGGCGAAAAAGGCATTGTACGATCGGCTTGAGGACTTCAAAGACTACAAATGGAAGATCGCACTGCCCGCACCTGCACTGTACGGGCAGTTTGACAATCTGGACGACCTCGATTATGTCGTTTCGGGATTGCTCAAATGTGGGTTTGACGATGTGTTTGAGGTGGCGCGCGCTGCCGAGCTTGTGTCGGAGTATACCCGACAGTATTTGCAGCGCGAGGACGTGCCGAAGCCTGTGATCAGTTCGGCTTGCCCCGTCGTTGTGCGCCTCATCAGCGTGCGGTTCCCCTATCTGCTCGACAATGTGCTGCCCGTTCTGCCGCCTGTGGAGCTTGCCGCCCGCATGGCAAAAGAAGAAGCAATGCGCAAGCATCCCGAACTGCGGGAGGAGGACATCTGCGCGCTCTTTATCTCGCCTTGTCCCGCTAAGGTCAGCTATGTGCGCAACCCGCTGGGCACCGCCGAGAGCAAGATCGACGGCGTTTTGGCGATCCGCGATGTGTATTTTAAACTGGTCGGCGCGATGAAAGGGATCGAGTGCCCCGAGCTGTCTTCGGAAACGGGACTGATCGGCGTGAGCTGGGCAGGTACGGGCGGCGAAAGCTCGGCACTGCTCAATGACAAGTACCTTGCGGCAGACGGTATCGAAAACGTCATCAAGGTACTGGACGAGATCGAAAAAGAAAATTTCGCAGGACTGGAATTTATTGAACTCAACGCCTGCAACGGCGGCTGCGTCGGCGGTGCGCTGAATGTGGAGAATCCCTATATTGCCAAGGCGCGCCTGCAAAACCTGCGGCGCTATCTGCCCGTGGCAAAGAGCCGACTTGCCGCAAAGGATCGGGAAGCCGAAGAACGTATGCTGTGGGATGCCAAGGTCGCATACTCGCCCGTCATGCAGCTGGATGCCGATCGCGGCGAAGCGATGCGCAAGATGCAGAAGATACAGACCATTTCCAAGTGCTTTTCGCAGATAGACTGCGGCTCCTGCGGTGCGCCGACCTGCAATGCGCTCGCCGAGGACATTGTGCGCGGTGAGGCAAGCGAGGATGACTGTATCATCGAGATGCGCCGACAGATCCACGCGATCTATGACCACCTCGGCAAGATCGTACACGAGACATATGCACCGCCTGCGGCAGACAAGGAGACAAAAGAGTGACTGTACAAGAATTAAAAGAGAAGCTTGGACTCAGGGAGCTTTGCCTGCCTGAGCCGGACAGAGAAGTTGTGACCGGTTACGCGGGCGATCTGCTCAGCTGGGTCATGGGGCGCGCCCCTGCGGATGCCGCGTGGGTAACGATCATGTCCAATGTCAATATCGTTGCCGTGGCAATGCTGCGCGACGTTGCCGCCGTGATCGTCGCCGAAGGCGCCGAGGTTGGCGAGGATGTGATCGCGCGGGCAGCGGAGCAGGGAATCAACCTGCTGGCGTCCGATAAAAGCGCCTATACTTTGTGCGTCGAGATCGCACGATCGATTTGATCTATCAAACAGGAGGGATGCATCATGGCAAAATTTTATTATGACCTGCATATGCATTCCTGTTTGTCGCCCTGCGCCGACGACGACATGACGCCGACGGCGGCTGCGGGCATGGCGGCGCTGAACGGCCTTTCGATCGCGGCGCTCACCGATCACAATTCCTGCGGCAATCTGCCCGCGTTCTTTGCTGCCTGCCGCGCCTACGGCGTGGTGCCGATCGCGGGGATGGAGCTGGAGACCGCCGAGGCGGTGCATGTCGTTTGTTTGTTCCCCGAACTGTCGGATGCGATGGCGTTTTGGCAGGTCGTGCGCGAAAATTACATGATGCCGTTCAAAAACGATGCGGCGGTGTTCGGCGGGCAGTTTTATATGAACGAAGAGGACGAGGTGATCGGCACCGAGGAGATCCTGCTGATCACATCCACCATGCTGTCACTGGATGAGGGCGTGCGGCTGGTGCGCGAGCACGGCGGCTTTGCCTTTCCCGCACATATCGACCGCCCATCCAACGGTATCATGGAGATCCTCGGCGACATTCCGCCCGAGCCCGGCTTTACTTTTGCTGAGTTCAATGACAGCGAAAATGTTGCCGCGTATCGCGAAAAATATGCATCGGTCGCACCGCTCGGGATCCTCGTCAACTCGGATGCGCATCGGCTGACCGATGTAAACGAAGCGGAGAACTGCGTGGAGCTGGATGCCGATCCCTCAGACGAGACGGCTGTGCGCGATGCGTTCTTTGCCTTTCTGCGCAAAAATGACGCCGCAAAAATTTAATTTTTGTGAAAAAATATCAAAAAACTATAGCATTTTACTGAAAAGTATAGTATAATATTTTCATTATGGACCTTTCGGAATAGATCCGTTCCGAAAAATGTTCTTTTGCTGTAGTGAAATAAAATGCAATATAATTATTAAAGAATTTACAGGAGGTAGGTTCGGACTATGAAAAAGAAATTGACCACGGTCGAATTTCACGGTACCAAGGAGCAGGAAGCCAAGCTGCTCGAGATCATCGAGAAGTACAAGGATACAAAGGGCGCTATGATGCCCATCCTGCAGCAGACCCAGGAGGTCTACGGTTATCTTCCCGTTGAGGCAATGCAGATCATCGCGCGCGAGACCGGCAAGCCGATCGAGGAGATCTTCGGTATCGCAACATTCTATTCGCAGTTCTCGCTGAACCCCAAGGGTGCCGTTTCGATCGCAGTATGTCTCGGTACGGCATGCTACGTCAAAGGCTCGGGCGATCTGTACAACAAGCTTGGCGAAGTGCTCGGTCTCGAGGGCGGCGGAACGTCGTCGGACGGCAAGTTCTCGCTGGAGGCTACCCGCTGCATCGGCGCCTGCGGTCTGGCTCCCGTTCTCACGGTCAACGGCAATGTTTACGGCAGATTGACCACGGCGGACATCGAAGGCATCATCGCAGAGTACAGATAATTTTTCCTCACCATGAAGGAACTTTCGCTGAATATTTTAGATATTACACAGAATTCGGTAACGGCGGGCGCAACGCTTATCGAAATTGCGCTTGTCGAGGAAGACGGCGTGCTGACGCTGACCATCACCGACAACGGCTGCGGCATGAGCCGTGAAACGCTGAAAACCGTTACGGACCCGTTTTATACCACGCGCACGACCCGCAAGGTCGGCATGGGCATTCCGCTTTTGCAGCTTGCGGCAGAGCAGACGGGCGGCACGCTGCAGATCACGTCTGTGGCGGCTGCGGATGATCCTTTGCAGCACGGCACTGTGGTGCGCGCCACCTTTGACACGCGGCATATCGACATGACGCCTGTCGGAGACATGGTCGCCACGATCGAAACGCTTTTGCAGGGGCATCCCGAGATCGACTATGTGTTTACCCACAAAACGTCGGACTTCACCGTGGAGATGGATACGCGGCAGATGCGTGCGGTCCTCGGTGACGTGGCGCTGAACGCGCCCGATGTGCTGATATGGGTGCGCGGGTATCTCAGCGAACAATATGAACATTTACCTGAATAAATTTGGAGGTGTACACCATGAAATCTTTAGCTGAACTTGCAGCAATCAAGGCAAGAATGCAGGACAAGGTTGCGATCCGCGAGGGATCGGGCAACATTCGTGTTGTAGTCGGTATGGCGACCTGCGGTATCGCGGCAGGCGCACGTCCCGTACTTTCCGCTTTTGTAGAAGCGGTCAATGCAGCAGACCTTGTGGACAAGGTTACGGTTACGCAGACCGGTTGTATCGGCATTTGCCAGTACGAGCCCGTTGTGGAGATCTTTGAGGACGGCAAGGATAAAGTTACATATGTAAAGATGACGGCGGAGAAGGCAAAGCGCGTCGTGCACGAGCATCTCAAAAACGGCATGGTCGTAGAAGAATTTACGATCGGCAATAAATAAGCTTTAGGAGGAAAAGAAATGATTCGCACACATGTTTTGATCTGCGGCGGTACAGGTTGTACCTCCTCCGGAAGCATGGCTCTGAAAGAAGCGCTTGAAAAAGAGCTGGAAGTCAAGGGCCTGACGGAAGAAGTCAAGCTGGTCACTACCGGTTGTTTCGGTCTTTGCGCGCTCGGTCCCGTCATGATCGTATATCCCGACGGTACCTTCTACAGCATGGTAAAGCCCGAGGATATTCCCGAGATCGTGGAGGAGCATCTGCTCAAAGGCCGTCCGGTCACCCGCCTGGAGTATCACGAAAAGACCGGCGACCATCATGCGGTCACCTCGCTTTCGGAGACTACATTCTATAAGAAACAGCACCGCGTTGCGCTCCGCAACTGCGGCGTGATCAACCCCGAGGTCATTGACGAGTACATCGCAAGAGACGGTTATGCCGCACTCGGTAAGGTGCTCACCGAGATGACGCCCGAGGATGTTATCAAGACCATCACCGATTCCGGACTGCGCGGCCGCGGCGGCGGAGGATTCCCTACCGGCAGAAAGTGGCAGCTTGCCCGCGTGATCGTACAGGACGGCGGCAAGAAGTATGTTGCATGTAACGCCGACGAGGGCGACCCCGGCGCATTCATGGACCGCTCCATTCTCGAGGGTGACCCGCATGCAGTGCTCGAGGCAATGGCGATCGCAGGCTATGCGATCGGCGCTGACGAAGGCTATATCTATGTCCGTGCAGAGTACCCGATCGCAATTCAGCGTCTCGAGATCGCGATCAAGCAGGCGCGTGAATACGGTCTGCTCGGCAACGACATCTTCGGCACCGGCTTTAACTTTGACATTCAGCTTCGTCTCGGTGCAGGCGCATTCGTCTGCGGCGAGGAGACGGCACTGATGACTTCGATCGAGGGTAACCGCGGCGAACCCCGTCCGCGTCCTCCGTTCCCCGCAGAGAAAGGTCTGTTCCAGAGACCGACCGTTCT
This sequence comes from Clostridia bacterium, assembly GCA_017398595.1. Classification (GTDB taxonomy): domain Bacteria; phylum Bacillota; class Clostridia; order Oscillospirales; family CAG-272; genus UMGS902. Next base: position 27,255 of record JAFQFR010000052.1, on the reverse strand, counting down.
CAACAACGTTGAGACCTATGCAAATGTTCCGCAGATCATTCTCAAAGGTGCAGACTGGTTTGCTTCGATGGGTACCGAGAAGTCCAAGGGTACCAAGGTATTTGCACTCGGCGGCAAGATCACCAATACCGGCCTTGTAGAGATCCCGATGGGTACCACTCTTCGCGAAGTTATCGAGGAGATCGGCGGCGGCATCCCGAACGGCAAGAAGTTCAAGGCGGCACAGACCGGCGGTCCTTCCGGCGGTTGTATCCCCGCAAGCCTGATCGACACGCCCATCGACTATGACAACCTGATCGCGATCGGCTCGATGATGGGCTCGGGCGGTCTGATCGTCATGGACGAGGACAACTGTATGGTCGATATTGCAAGATTCTTCCTCGACTTCACGGTCGATGAGTCCTGCGGTAAGTGTACACCCTGCCGTATCGGTACCAAGCGTATGCTGGAGATCCTCGACAAGATCATCGACGGCAAGGGCGAGCTCGAAGACCTCGACCGTCTCGAGGAGCTTGCACGGTACATCAAGGCAGGTTCGCTCTGCGGACTCGGTCAGACGGCTCCGAACCCCGTTCTGTCCACGCTCCGTTACTTCCGCGATGAATATATTGCGCACGTTGTGGACAAGAAGTGCCCCGCGGGCGTATGTAAGCATCTGCTCCGCTTCGTGATCAACGAGGATAAATGTAAGGGCTGTACCGCTTGTGCCCGCGTATGTCCCGCAGGCGCGATCAGCGGCTCTGTCAAGAACCCGCACTCCATCGATCCCGCAAAGTGCCTCAAGTGCGGCGCTTGTATCGAGAAGTGTAAGTTCGGCGCGATTGAGAAGAAATAAGTGAAAGGAGAATATGCAATGGAAACTGTAAACATTAAAATCAACGGCAGAGACTATGCAGTGGAAAAGGGCATCACCGTTCTGGAAGCTGCTCGTTATGCCGGCATCGACATCCCGACACTTTGCTATCTCAAGGACATCAATGAAATCGGTGCCTGCCGTCTTTGCCTTGTGGAAGTCAAGGGCGCGCGCGGTCTGGTCACCGCCTGTGTATATCCCGTAAACGAGGGTATGGAGATCACCACCAACTCCCCGAAGATCCGTGCGGCGAGAAAAATGAACCTCGAGCTGCTCCTCTCCAACCACAAGAAGGAATGTCTCTCCTGCGTGCGCAGCACCACTTGTGAGCTGCAGTCGCTCTGCAATGAGTACGGCGTGGACGAGAACCATTTCGGCGGCGAGAGAACCGAGTATGCCATCGACGATTCTTCTCCCTCCATCATCCGTGATAACAATAAATGTATCCTTTGCCGTCGCTGTGTGGCTGCCTGCAAAACGATGCAGGGCATCGGCGTCATCGGCGCAAACGACCGCGGCTTCGATACGCATATCGGCACCGCGTTCGATATTAAGCTGGCGGACACCTCGTGCATCAACTGCGGTCAGTGCGTAGTTGCATGTCCTACCGGTGCGCTCTATGAAAAGGACGACACCGCAAAGGTATTTGAGGCGATCGCTGATCCCGAGATGCATGTTGCGATCTGCGCAGCTCCCTCTGTTCGCGCACAGATCGGCGAGTGCTTTGGCTATGAGCCCGGCACCGACACCGAGGGCAAGATGGTTGCTTCGATGAAGCGCCTCGGCTTTGACGGCGTATATGATATGAACCTTACCGCCGACCTCACCATTATGGAGGAGGCTACCGAGTTCCTCGGCAGAGTCAAGAACGGCGGCAAGCTCCCCATGATCACCTCCTGCTCGCCCGGATGGATCAAGTTCTGCGAGCATTACTTCCCCCAGATGACAGAGAACCTTTCTACCTGCAAGTCGCCCCAACAGATGTTCGGCGCTACCTATAAGACCTACTACGCACAGAAGATGGGACTCGATCCCGCGAAGATCTTCTTTGTATCGGTAATTCCTTGTACGGCGAAGAAATTCGAGGTCGGCAGAGCAGATCAGTCCGCAGCGGGCGTACCCGATGTAGATGTTGCGATCACCACCCGTGAGCTCGCAAGAATGATCCAGCAGGCAGGCATCGACTTCCGCTCCATGCAGGATGAGAAGTTCGACACGCCGTTCGACATCGGTTCGGGCGCAGGTGCGATCTTCGGCGCGACCGGCGGCGTTATGGAGGCAGCTCTCCGTACCGCAGCAGAGGTCATCGAGGGCAAACAGCTCGAAAAGCTCGAGTTTGAGGATGTCCGCGGTACCGAGGGTATCAAGCGCGCTACCTACAAGCTCGGCGATATTGAGCTCAAGGTTGCTGTTGCCAGCGGCACTGCCAATGCGAAGAAGCTGCTCACCGCTGTAGAAAACGGCGAGGAGAAGGTAGACTTCATCGAGATCATGGCTTGTCCCGGCGGCTGCGTAAACGGCGGCGGTCAGCCGTATCAGCCTGCAAAGGTCCGCAACAATGTTGACCTGCGTGCAAAGAGAGCGGCTGTTCTCTATACCGCAGATAAGAACATGGATCTGCGCAAGTCGCATGAAAACAGCGCTGTCAAGAAGCTCTATGATGAGTTCTTCGGCGAGCCCAACAGCCATAAGGCACATGTGATCCTGCACACCAGCTATGTAAAGCGCGGTCTGTAATCTGTAAGATAATACCAAAAGGCGTCTGCATCGCAGACGCCTTTTTACGTTTGAAAATCAGTGAACGAATACAATAAAATCTTGTTTTAAAGACGGACATGCGCCGGCTTTAAAACTCCTTACAGGGGCGCGCACGGTGAGTGCGTCGCGAGACTTGCGCCCCTCATGTCGAAAAACGAAAGTTTTTCGACAGCCTTAAAGGCGTCTGCAATGCAGACGCCTTTTTACTTTACAAATTATCAACAAAAATGAGCGATAAATTTAAGTGTAAAAATATTTATCTTTTTTTTGGTTGTTGTTACCCATAAAACATGTTACTATAAAGGTGGAATTGGTGAAAATGACAAGCATTAGCCGATGCAGTTATGAATTGCCAAAGAAAACAGGAGGACAAACTATGCAAAAGAAAACAATTGGAATTTTATTGACAGTATGCTTGATTCTCGGTATGCTGACAGCACTGCCCGCAGCAGCTGCTGATGTGATCGAGATCTCCACGGCAGATGAACTGGTCAAACTTATGAATCAGGATGGCTATGCGTGGAACGCCAGCTATGTTCTGAAAAATGACATTGACATGAGCGGCAAAGCAGTGGCTCCGATCGGTACGAGCGGAACACCCTTTACCGGTACGTTTGACGGTAACGGCAAGACGGTCAGCGGTTACACTCTGGCGCTTGCAGACACGGAAAATGTCGGCTTCTTCGGCTATGTCGGCAGCGGCGCTGTGATCAAGAACCTTACGCTTGACGGCAGCGTTACCGGTAAGAAGTTCGTTGGCGGTATCGTTGGTTATGCAACCGAGGGTGTAATGATCAGCGGCTGTACGAATCTCTGCGATGTTATCGGTACCGATGCGACAAAACCGCAGATTGGCGGTATCGTCGGCTTTGCATATGATGCAAACCTTGCACTGACGACAACCATCGTGGATTGCAAGAATGCCGGAAACCTCACTTCTATTGCAGCAGACGGCACGCATCATAATGATGTCGGCGGTATTGCCGGTATCGCATGGGGCGTGGTAATATCCGCATGCGAAAATACCGGTGTAATGCTGGGCGAAAACAACATCGGCGGTATTGTCGGTCGCTGCCTCTCCTCTACGGTTGAGAAATGCGTAAACAGCGGTGAAGTCCAGGGTAATTACCTGATCGGCGGCGTGATCGGTTATATCCACGATTCTTCGACTGTATCCCAGTGCATGAACAGCGCTAAGGTAACGGCTACCACGACTTCCGGAAATGCCAATACCGGCGGCGTGGTCGGTGCTGCCGAAAATGCATCTGTGATCTCCGATTGCTTGAATACCGGTGATGTTTACTGCTATGCAGCATATGCCGGCGGTTTGATCGGTCAGACTAAGGGCACTACGACTACCTCGAATTGCTACAGCAACGGCACTGTTTATTACAACGATGCAGCTTTGACGACTACCGAGGATGATAACTCCTATATCCAGGGCTTCTGCGGATTCCCCTTGGCAAAGAACTTTACGGCTTGCTATTACAGCAGCACGGGTACGCCCGATCCCAAGTCCTATCTGGATGTTAAGCTGTATGCTCTGTACAGTGACGATGAGTTTGCTACGCTGAACAGCACCGGAAACTGGGTCAAGACCGCAAACGGTCCGCAGTTGGCTTGCTTCACCGATGCTGCTTCGGGCGTAGAGTTGAAGATGACGGTGGGCAAGACCGACTACACGCTTAACGGCGAGACGAAGACCATGGACGTTGCGCCCATCATCATTAACGATCGCACGATGCTGCCCGTTCGCTATGTAGCAGAAGCACTCGGCGCTGAGATCGGTTGGGACGGTGCAACTTCCACCGCAACGCTCAAGACCGCGGATACCGAGATCAAGATCACGGTCGGCGCGGCTGAAGCGATCGTTAACGGTCAGGCTGTAAAGCTCGATTCTCCCGCAGTTATCGTGAGTGACCGCTCTTTCATGCCTGTACGTTTCGTAGCGGAGACACTCGGCGGCACGGTAGCATGGGACGGCGCAACTTCCACTGCGACCATTACCAAGTAAACTTTGAATGCAAAAAATGGCACCTCGATTTGAGGTGCCATTTTTATTTGTAATATAGTTTTTACACAGGCTGAACGCCGAGGGCAACTGCAATGGCAAAGACGATCACAACTACGATCGTGTAGATCAGCATCGGGATGACGTTGATCTTGATCAGCTTGCCTTCGCGGTCCGAGATACCCAGCGTTGCGGATGCGGCAACGGCGTTGTTGATGCAGGTGATATTACCGATCGCACCGCCGACCGTCTGCATAGCCACAGCAAATACCGTGGGGATACCAAGGGCTGCTGCGGTGTCAAACTGCAGGTTGGTGAACAGGGTATTGGATACCGTGTTGGAACCCGAAACAAACGAACCGAGAACGCCGATAAAGGGCGAGATCACAACGAATGCTGCCTTACCGACCTTGGAAAGAGCATTTGCCATGGTGGTCATCATGTTGATCTTTTCGCCTGCGCCGTCGGGATCGTAGCTCATGATCTGTACAAGTGCCAGACCGAAGATGATGGCAAGCGCTGCGCCGGATACCTGCGAAAAGGTTTCCTTCCAAGCGGTCTTGACCTGCTCCTTTTTCATACCGTGCAGGAAAATGGTGATCAGCGCGGTGATGATAAAGAAGGTGCCGGGGAGATATGCCCATTTGAGCGAGTAGTCCAGCGTCTCGTAGCCGAGAATGTTGTTGATCGAGATCACAAACGGAGCGAGAGGATCATCATTGAGGATACCCTTGATGCCGAGTTGTGGAATTCTGGTCAGCACCAGTACAACTGCGATGATGAGGTAGGGTATCCATGCCTTGAGCAGACTCATGTTGGACTGCTTAGGGGGAGAAACCTTGGTTACAGCCAGCCAATCGGGATTCCACTCGGCGGGATCGCCGAAGTCCCAGGTCTTTTTGGGGCAGAGGAAGCCGACCTTTGCGGCTACTACGGTTGCGCCGACACTGATCAATGCGCCGAGCAGGGAAGCAAACTCGTGGCCGATGAACATTGCAATGAGGAGCATCGGAACCGAGAACGAAAGACCTGCGAAGATCGCAAAGGGTGCAGCCTCGAGCGCGGGCTTGAAGGAGTGCTCCTTGCCGAAGATCTTCGTGGTGAGAAGCAGTACGCCGAGGGGCAGGAACGTGCCGACGATGGCGTGCGGGATTGCAGTCCAAACAGAAAATGCGGAAACGAATTCTTCCGTGCATACTTCCGCACCGAGCAGACTGATCGACATGTTAACAGGTGTACCGACCGCACCGAACGAAACGGCGACACTGTCACAGATCAGTGCAATGATCGCTGCTGCCATGGGCGGGAAGCCGAGGCTGACCATCAGAGGACCTGCGAGCGCTGCGGGCGTACCGAAACCGGCTGCGGATTCAATGAAGGAGCAGAATGCAAAGCCGATGATGATCGCCTGCACACGCTTGTCGGGGTTGATGTTCATAAAGCCGCGGTTGATCGCCGCCGTTGCACCGGAAGCTTTCAGCGTGTTCATAACCAAAACTGCGCCGAAAACGATGATCAGTACATCGAGCGACTTGAGCAGACCGTAGAGCGAGCTTGCTGCGATGGCTTTCAGTTCAATATCCCAAAGGAAGAATCCAAGCACACATGCCATGAGCCAGGATACGAGCAGACAGCGCTTTGCCGGCCAGTTGAAAGCCGTCATCAGAATCAGCGTTGCCAGAATTGGGAGAAACGCTACAATTGCTAACATGATTACCTCTCTATTTATTGATATGTATTGACTTCCTTATTATAATAGAACCGTACCGCATACGTCAATTCAAAAATTCACAGGTAAAGTTTTCAAAAATTTATTATTTTGAGCGATTTGCCGCATTCCACAAAATGGTTGTCCGTTTTCTTGTGAATTATGCCGATGTTTCTCAAAGTTGTGCGGAAATTTCTTTTTTCGTATAAAAAGAGAAAAGCGCTCCTGCTAATCAACCGTAAATCCGGCAATTGTTGAGGTTGAATTGAAGCTTGGGTGTAAAAGCGCATGTCTACTAACGGTGTTTCGCATACATATAAAAAAGTTTGGTTCGCTCCGACGATGTACGGTCGGCTTTACTTCCACATCGGGAACACGAAAGGAAATTGGGGCAAATACAAAAGCACGCCTCATGTAACAGAGGCGTGCTTTTGCGGCTTATTTACCGTGATACAATTTCTTAACTTGATATTTGGGCTCGCAGGTGACGTTGATGCCGAGCTTTTTGAAGGTGCGGGAATCTACCGGGGAAAGGATCACCGAGGAGTGTACCTCACAGCCGCTCAGCTTGTCGAGCTGTTCGAGTGCCTTTGCCGCCGTTTCGGAAGTTACCGCGCTGATGGAAAGTGCGATCAGCACCTCATCCGTGTGCAGGCGGGGATTGTGGTTGCCGAGAAAGCGGGTTTTCAGACGCTGTACAGGTTCGATAACGGTGGGCGAGATCAGTTCGATCGCATCGTCGATGCCTGCAAGCTCTTTGAGCGCGTTTAAGAGCAGTGCCGCCGACGCACCGAGCAGGGAAGAAGTCTTGCCCGTGACGATCTTGCCGCTCGGCAGCTCGAGTGCTGCTGCGGGACCGTCGGTGGCTTCCGCTTTTTCCAGCGCCGCCGCGATCACGGGGCGTGCCGCAGGTGTCAGGTTCGCCTGCTTCATCAGCAGATCCAGCTTGTTGACCGTGTCGGACGAGGTCATGTTTTCTTTCTGTTCGCAGAGCGCCGTATAGTAACGGCGGATGATCTCCTGTCCCGATGCCTCGCAGACGACCGCGTCGTCCACGATGCAGTTGCCCGCCATGTTTACGCCCATGTCGGTAGGGGACTTGTAGGGGGAAGTGCCGTAGATCTTTTTGAACATTGCGTCCACGACGGGGAAGATCTCGACGTCGCGGTTATAGTTGACGGCGGTTTTGCCGTAGGCTTCGAGATGAAAAGGGTCGATCATGTTGACATCGTTGAGATCGGCGGTTGCCGCTTCATAGGCGATGTTGACGGGATGTTTGAGCGGGATGTTCCAGATTGGGAAGGTCTCGAACTTCGCATAGCCTGCCTTGATGCCGCGCTTGTTCTCGTGATAGAGCTGCGAGAGACAGGTTGCCATCTTGCCGCTGCCGGGACCCGGGGCGGTGACGATGACCAGACGGCGCGAGGTTTCGATATAGTCATTCTTGCCGTATCCCTCGTCGCTGACGATGTGTTCCACATTTGCGGGATAACCGTCGATGGAGTAGTGATGATATACCGGGATGCCGAGGCTCTGCAGCTTACGCTCAAACTGCACGGCAACACCCTGCATGGCGTAGCGGGTGAGCACGACACTGCCCACATACAGACCCACGCTGCGGAATGCATCGATCAGGCGCAACACGTCGAGGTCATAGGTGATGCCGAGGTCGCCGCGGACCTTGTTTTTCTCAATGTCTGCCGCGTTGATCGCGATGACGATCTCTGCGTCATCCTTGAGCTGCAGCAGCATCTGCAGCTTGCTGTCCGGCTTGAATCCGGGCAGTACGCGGGAAGCGTGGAAGTCGTCAAACAGCTTGCCGCCGAATTCGAGATACAGCTTGCCGCCGAAAGTGGCGATGCGCTCACGAATATGTTTGGATTGCATTGCTAAGTATTTGTCATTATCAAATCCGATTTTTTTCATGTTCACACCGTCCGTATTTTTAAAATTTCAGAAAAATTCACACCAATACATTATATATCTTTTTTCGATGGATTTCAACGGCAAATGCAAAGTTTTTGGAAAAAATTATGCGGGCGTTTTTATGCAAAACGCCCGCATGTTTCTTACAGCAGTCTTATACCGTTTTCTTCACAGATGCGCATGGTCTCGTCGTCCCAGATGCTCGATTGTACCTCGCCGATATGGGCGCTGCCCATCAGCAGCATGCACAGACGCGACTGTCCGATACCGCCGCCGATGGTCAGCGGCAGCTCATCGTGGAGCAGCATTCGATGGAAGGGCAGGGCACGGCGATGCTCACAGCCCGAGATCGTGAGCTGTTCGTCCAGCGATTTTGCGTCTACGCGGATACCCATCGAGGAGATCTCCAGTGCGCAGTCGGTCGTGTCGTCCCACAGGATCAGGTCGCCGTTGAGCTGCCAGTCGTCGTAGTCGGGCGCACGGTTGCCGTGCGGCTTGCCCGAACGCAGCGCGCCGCCGATCTGCATGATAAATGCAGTGCGGTGTTCGCGTACATAGGCATTCTCACGCTCGACCGGTGTCAGTTCGGGATAGAGATCCTCGAGCTCCTGCGAGGTGATGAAAGAAACCTCGCGCGAGATGTTCGCGTGCAGCTGTGGGAAGTGCACCTGCAGGCGGTTGTTGGTGTTGCAGAGCGCATCCACGATCGCCGAGACGATCAGTTTGAGGTAATCGAGGTTGCGGTTATCGCGCGTGATAATCTTTTCCCAGTCCCACTGGTCCACGTAGATCGAATGGAAGTTGTCGAGCTCCTCATCGCGGCGGATCGCGTTCATATCGGTGTACAGACCGTTGCCGACCGAGAAATTATAGCGCTTCAGCGCCAGGCGCTTCCACTTTGCCAGCGAGTGCACGACCTGTGCCTCGGCACCGATGGCGGGCACGTCAAAGGCAACGGGGCGCTCGGTGCCGCTGAGGTTGTCGTTCAGGCCCGATGCTTCGGTGACGAACAGCGGCGCGGAAACGCGCTTTAAGTTAAGAGCGGACGAAAGCTCGCTCTGAAAGGTTTGTTTGATGTAGGCGATGGCACGCTGGGTGTCGTATTCGTCCAGCAGCGGCTTGTAGCCTTTCGGAATGATAACGTGGTTCATTGGTCTTTACCCCTTATAAATAGGAATACTTTATTATACAGCACAGATACCTTGAAGTCAAGAAAATATCTATCGACATACGAAAAAATATGTGCTATACTATAAAAGAATTCCGAAAACGGAGGAAAACATATGGATCACAAATATGCAGAATACGCTACCGAGCAGGCAGTGGCATTGCTCGGCATCGACAGCCCCTCGGGCTATACAAAAGAAGCGGCAGAATGGGTGCGCGCAGCGTTTTGCGCACTCGGCTTTGCTGCGGAGATCACGACCAAAGGCGGCGTGCTGGTCGATCTCGGCGGTGCGGATGCAAACGACGCACTGCTGCTGGAAGCACACGCCGATACCCTCGGCGCGATGGTTGCCGAGATCAAGGCAAACGGAGCCTTGCGCGTGACCAACCTCGGCGGTATGCGTGCCGAAAACGGCGAGGCAGAGAATGTCCGCATCCATACGCGGGACGGCAAGGCGTATGAGGGAACTTTGCAGCTTTGCAACGCATCCGTGCATGTCAACGGCAGTTACGGCGATACCAAACGCAGCTTTGATACGACCGAAGTGGTGATCGACGAGGACGTAAATTCGGCGGAAGATACCCGTGCGCTCGGCATCGAGGTCGGCGACATCGTCTGCTTTGATCCGCGCACCCGCGTGACTACGTCCGGCTATATCAAGAGCCGTTTTCTTGACGATAAGCTCTCGGTCGGCATCCTGCTCGGACTGGCAAAATACATGAAAGACAACGGCAAAGTACCTGCCCGCAAGGTGTATGCGCATGTCACCGTGTACGAGGAAGTCGGACATGGCGGTGCAGGCTCGGTTCCCTCTGGTGTGACCGAGGCGATCTCGGTGGATATGGGCTGTGTCGGCGACGGACTCGGCTGCACCGAGCGCAAGGTTTCGATCTGCGCCAAAGACTCGGGCGGACCGTACAGCTACGAGGTGGTCGGCAAGCTGATCGACGCGGCAAAGTGCGAAGAAGCGGACTATGCGGTAGATGTTTATCCGCATTACGGCTCGGATGTCGAAGCCACGCTCTCTGCGGGCAGCGACATTCGCCACGGACTCATCGGCGCGGGCGTGTATGCCAGTCACGGTTACGAGCGCAGTCACATCGACGGCGTGTGGAACACGCTGAAAGTGCTGAAAGGGTATTTGGAAATATGACATACAAAAAGGGACTCCGTACGGAGTCCCTTTTATAATGATTTTATTGATCGTACAATATCTTTTCCAGTGCGAGCATGCTTTCTCTTGTCGGTTCGGGAAGATCGGCAAAGGGGAAAGCAATGCCGAGCTTGTCATACTTGACCTGACAGATCTTGCGAAAGGGCAACAGCTCGACCTTATCCACGCAGGCATGCTGCTTTGCGATTGCTCGCAGAGTGAGCATGTTTTCTTCGTTGTCGTTCAGCGTCGGTATGATGACCTGTCGCAGTGTGACGGGGATCTGCTTTTCGTTTAAGTAGTCCAAAAATGCCAGCGGCGTTTCCATACCACAGCCGACATGCGCGCGATAGAGCGCATCGGTGGTGTACTTAATATCCAGCAAGACGCGGTCGGTCATCTCGAGCACCGCTTTGGTTGCGTCGTTTAAAATACTTCCCGAAGTGTCAAGGCAGGTATGGATACCTGCGTCATGGCAGAGGGCAAAGACTTCACGAACAAAGTCGGGCTGCAGAAGCGGTTCGCCGCCCGAGATCGTGATGCCGCCTTCCTCTTTGAAGTACTCGCGGTAGCGCACAGCCTTGTCTACGATCTCGCGGGGCGTATAGACCGTGCCCTCGTGCGGCAGCCATGTGTCGGGGTTGTGGCAGCATCCGCAGCGCAGATGGCAGCCCTGTACAAACACAACAAAGCGGACACCCGGACCGTCCAGCGTGCCGAGACTTTGAAAGGAGTGTACGCGTCCGGTTACCGTCGGCGTGCTCATACGGTCTCGTGGAAGGTACGGCTGATGACTTCGCGCTGCTGCTCGCGGGAGAGCTTGTGGAAGTTGACCGCATAGCCGGAAACGCGGATGGTCAGGTTGGGATATGCTTCGGGATCTTCATATGCTTTCATCAGCGTCTCGCGGTTGAGCACGTTGACGTTGATGTGGTGTGCCTTCTTGGCAAAGTAGCCGTCGAGGATGGTAACGAGGTTGTTGATGCGCTCCTCCTCGGTTCTACCGAGTGCCTCGGGCGTGATGGAGAAGGTGTTGGAGATACCGTCGCGGCAGTCGTCATAGCTGAGTTTTGCAACCGAGTTGAGCGAAGCCAGTGCGCCGTTTTCCTCGCGGTTGTGCATGGGGTTCGCACCGGGAGCGAACGGTGCGGCTGCCTTTCTGCCGTCGGGGGTAGCGCCCGTGTGCTTGCCGTACATGACATTGGAGGTGATGGTCAGTACCGAGAGGGTATGCACAGCCTTGCGGTAGGTCGGCGTCTTGCGCAGCTCGGTAATTACGCGGTGCGTCATGTCCTTTGCGATCAGGTCTACGCGGTCATCATCGTTGCCGAATTTCGGGAAGTCGCCGGTGGTGTTGAAATCGGTGACGAAGCCGTTTTCATCCTTGATGGGAGCAACATTTGCATACTTGATCGCGCTGAGCGAGTCGGCAACGACCGAAAGTCCCGCGATACCGAATGCCATGAAGCGGTCTACATAGGTGTCATGCAGTGCCATCTGCGTCTTTTCGTAGGCGTATTTGTCGTGCATGTAGTGGATGATGTTCATGGTGTTGACATACAGGCGGCAGAGCCAGCTGAGATAGATCTCGTAGCGCTCCATGACCGTGTTGTAGTCGAGCTTGTCGCCCTCCAGCACGGGCATCTGCGGGCCGATGTGCATGCCGCTGGTGGTGTCGTAACCGCCGTTGATGGCGATGAGCAGCAGCTTCGCAAGGTTGCAGCGTGCGCCGAAGAACTGCATCTGCTTGCCGACCTTCATTGCGGAGACGCAGCAGGCGATCGCATAGTCATCGCCGTAGATGGGGCGCATCACGTCGTCGTTTTCATACTGGATGGAGTCGGTGTCGGCAGAAACCTTTGCGCAGAACTTCTTGAAGTTCTCGGGCAGGGCAGTGGACCAGAGCACCGTCAGGTTCGGTTCGGGAGAGGAACCGAGGGTATAGAGCGTGTTGAGCATACGGTAGCTGTTCTTGGTGACAAGCGTTCTGCCGTCCTCGCCCATGCCGCCGACTGCCTCGGTGATCCACATGGGGTCGCCGCCGAACAGCTCGTTGTACTCGGGAGTGCGCAGGTGGCGGGCAATACGCAGCTTCATAACGAAGTCGTCCATCAGTTCCTGTGCGCCCTCTTCGGTGAGGGTACCGTTGGCAATGTCGCGCTCGATGTAGATGTCAAAGAAGGTGCTCGTTCTGCCCAGCGACATGGCTGCACCGTTCTGCTCCTTGATCGCGCCGAGGTATGCAAAGTAGGTCCACTGGATCGCTTCGCGGGCGTTGGATGCAGGCTCACTGATGTCAAAGCCGTACATAGCCGCCATTTCCTTCATGTAGCCGAGGAATGCGATCTGCTGATAAAGCTCCTCGTCCAGACGGATCTCATCGGTGTTGAATGCGTTTTCGGCAAGGCGTGCCTTGTCCTTCTTCTTTTCTTCAATCAGCTTGTCCACGCCGTACAGTGCGACGCGACGATAGTCGCCGATGATACGTCCTCTGCCGTAAGCGTCGGGCAGACCGGTGATGACATGGCACTTGCGTGCTGCGCGCATTTCATCGGTGTAAGCGCGGAAAACACCGTCATTGTGCGTGGTACGGAACTTGAATTCTTCTTCCACCTTGTTGCTGAGCTTGTAGCCGTACGCTTCGCAAGCCTGACGTGCCATACGCATACCGCCGAAGGGGTTGACGCCGCGCTTTAAGGGGCGGTTGGTCTGCATGCCGACGATGATCTCGTTTTCCTTATCAATATATCCGGGGGAGTAGCTGGTCAGCGAGGAGACCGTAGCGGTGTCAATGTCCAAAACGCCGCCGAACTGTCTTTCCAGTGCGAAAAGAGACTCCAGCTTCTTCATCATGCCCTTGGTACGCTGGGTAGCGCCTGCAAGAAACGTTGCATCGCCCTCGTACGCCTTGTAGTTGGTCTGGATGAAATCACGCACATTGATCTCGTCCTGCCAAACACCTGTCTTAAAACCATTCCAATTCTTGTGTTGCATCTGTTTTCCTCCTTGTCTAAGTTCGCCAAGCAAACAAAAAAGGGCGAACTCAGCTTCATAAAAAACTGAATCGCCCAGACGGTCGGCATATAAACCTTTACATTCCCCCGCGGTGATCCGCGAAATCCGTCAGTCATGTAAAAGATGTGCCTTTATTATACAAAAAAGTTTTTGCTTTGTCAATTCAAAAGTTGCCTAAAAAGAAAGAAAATTTTTTGTGAGGGGATGTGAAAACCGTCGCTGATGTTTACTCTATTTCCTCGCCGTCGCCGAAATCGAAGAATTTGCCGTCTACGGTAACGAGTGTGCCGGAGATATTCGGTGTGCATTTTTGAAACATCTCTTCGGATACTGTAAACTCCTTGGTTTCGCCGTCATCGGTGAGAAATGTGACATAATATACGACCGTGCCCGTATGTTTTCCGCATTTTGCAATTTCCCAATCTTTCGACACAACGGTTGCGCCGATCGCATCCGCGGGCAGCAGTTCACAAGGTTCTTCCGCGGTGTCTTCATCCGCTTTGCGGTTGCGCAATGCGTTAAAGCCGATGCCGAACATTACCCAAACGATGGTTATGAGCAGTATGGTGATGGGGTAGATTTCCATGAAGATACTCCTTATAGATTATAAAGAAGATATGTGCGATCAGTATATCATATACGGGTGTAAAATGCAAGCATAGCGGCAAGGTCAAATTGCAATATTGTAAAAAATCTCACAATTTTTCAACTTTTTTTGCTTTAGTACTTGATTTTTGTTTTTTGTTGTGTTATTATGTAAAGGCTGTTGTGAGCAACAAGGAGAAGTCGCCTAGTTGGTCGAGGGCGCGCGACTGGAAATCGCGTAACCGGTAACACGGTTCGAGAGTTCGAATCTCTCCTTCTCCGCCAAGCAAAAAGAGCATCCCATCGGGGATGCTCTTTTTGCTTTGTGTCAAACCTTGCCGCCGACAGCTTTTTATTCTCCTCGCAGTTTCAAACGAACCTCTCTGAACTGCTCGGGTAACTCTTCAAGCGTCATATTTCTCGGAACAGCGGTAGAGCCGCTGTCTTTTGCGGTGCTATAATACCATTCTTTGAATGCAAGCGTGCGAAGCGTTTCTTCAAGCTCTGCGATCTGTGCCTGCACGACTGCTTTTTGCTTGGTTATAAGTGCAAGGCGAGGTTCTATGGTTTCGTCCCCCTGCATTGCCATCTCAATAAAGGATTTTATATCCTTTAACTGCATTCCCGTCTTTTTAAGGCAACTGATAACCTGTAGCCACTCATAATCACTATCCTTAAAAACACGTACGCCGCTTCCGGAACGCTCCACAAAAGGCAGCAGCCCCTCTTGATCATGATATCTGAGTGTTGACGGTGCAATGCCGAGTCGTTTTGCCATTTCTCCTACGGTATAAAACATAATACTCTCCGAATGATTTGAAAAACTTTACAGAAACCCATTGACTTAAAGGTAACTTTAACTTGTATAATACTCTTAAAGATTATTATATCGATTTTTGGTCCTGTTTTCAATAGAATGGAGATGGAATTATGAATTATGTAACACTTTCAAACGGCGTAAAGATGCCGCAGCTCGGTTACGGTGTATACCAAGTGACAAAAGACGAATGCGAACGCTGTGTGCTGGATGCGATCAAGGTCGGATACCGTTCCATCGACACCGCACAGTCCTACTTTAACGAGGAAGAAGTGGGCAACGCCATTGCGAAATGCGGTGTGCCCAGGGAAGATCTCTTTATTACAACGAAGGTATGGATCGAGCATTACGGCTATGCGGAAACCAAGGCTTCGGTTTTGGAGTCCATGCGAAAACTGCAAACCGACTATCTTGACCTGTGCCTGCTGCATCAGCCTTTCGGAGATGTGTACGGTGCATACCATGCATTAGAGGACTTGTACGATGAAGGTAAGATCCGTGCCATCGGTATTTCCAACTTCTATCCCGACAGAATGATCGACATTGCATCCTTTGCCCGTATCAAGCCGATGGTCAATCAGATCGAAGTACATCCGCATCATCAGCAGGCTGAGAGCAAGGCTTGGCACGATAAATACGGTGTGCAGGTAGAAGCGTGGGCACCGTTTGGCGAAGGCAGAGGGGGGATGTTCGAGTTGCCCGAACTGAATGCCATCGGTGAAAAATACGGCAAGACCGTAGCACAGGTCATCCTGCGTTGGCACCTGCAGAGAGGTATTGTTGTCATTCCAAAGTCCCCCCACATGGAACGCATGGAAGAAAACTTTCATGTGTTTGATTTTGAGCTGACCGAGGAAGATATGACCGCCATTGCCGCACTGGATAAGAAGCAGAGTTCCTTTTTCTCTCACACGGATCCCAACATGGTGGAATGGTTCGTGAAGATGGTGGAGCAACGCAAGAAGAACAATGACTGCACGAAAGAGCAGAAAAGCTGGTGAGGAGTTTGATGATGAGCAAGAAAGTTTTGATTTTATCGGGAAGCCCGCGTAAAAACGGCAACTCTGACATCCTGTGTGATGCATTCGCGAGAGGTGCTATGGAAGCCGGGCACGATGTGGAAAAGATTCGTGTAGCTGAAAAGAACATCGGCTACTGCCGTGCCTGCTATGCATGCCGTGGCACGGGTGAATGCGCTATCCAGGACGATATGGCAGAAGTTATGCAGAAAATGATCGACTGTGATGTTATGGTTCTCGCAAGTCCCGTGTATTTTTATTCCATCGATGCACAGCTTAAAGCGGTTATTGATCGCAGTGTTGCCCGTTGGACAGAAGTGAAAGATAAAGAGTTCTATTATATCGTGACCGCCGCTGACGGTGCAAAGGAAGCGGCAGAAACGATACTCGCTTGTTTCCGTGGATACGCGGATTGTGTAGAAGGCGCGAATGAAAAAGGAATCCTATACGGTATGGGCGTTTATGAAAAAGGCGAGATCAAAAATACCGCTTCTATTCGTGAAGCCTATGAGATGGGCAAGCGCGTATAATGGCTGTAAGAGTTGAAGCGTAGCGTGGGAGTTCCAATTCCCATGAAAACCGGCGAAAAAATCTTAAGCACCGCTTTGCGGTGCTTTTTCTATTGCTTTCACGCTTTGCATCCTGCCTAAATCTACCTTTTTTGCCCAATACAATTGACTTTGCGGCGCGCTTCTATTATAATATTATAATGTTAAATTTACAAAGGACAAAAAACATGAAAGCAGTCAGACGATTTTGTGCGTACTATCGCCCGTATCTCAAAACTTTTGCGCTGGACATGCTCTGCGCGCTCGGCGTGGCGCTGTGCAGCTTGATCTACCCCAAACTCACGGGTGAGATCATTGACAATTTTATCCCGGATAAGAATGTAAAGCTGATTTTGATCATGGCGGTGGTCCTGGTCGTTTTGTATGTTCTGAAAAAGATGATGAACTACTTCATCCAGGACTACGGACACCGTATGGCGACCGAAATGCAGGCGGATATGCGCCGCGACCTCTTTGACCATATCGAGCAGTTACCCTTTACCTATTTTGACAACAATAAGACAGGCGCGCTGATCTCGCGTATCGTAGGCGACCTTTTGGATGTCTGCGAGCTTGCGCACCACGGTCCCGAGGATCTGTTTCTTGCGATCGTGCTGCTGATCGGCTCGTTTGTTCTGATGGCGCAGGTCAACATCTGGCTGACTTTGATCATCTTTGCCTTTATTCCGTTCATGGTCGTGTTCGCCATGCATATGCGCAAGAAGATGAGCGTGGAGTTCAAGGCGATGCGTGCCGAGAACGCGATCATCAACGCAACGATCGAAAACAGTCTCACAGGCGTGCGCGTGACCAAGGCGTATGTGGCGCGCGACTATGAGAACGAAAAGTTTGACGGCGTGACCAAAAAATTTGTCGCCGTGCGTGCCCGCGCACTCAAGGCAATGGCGCAGTTCCACAGCACGTCTACCTTTATGTTCGATATTCTCAAGCTGATCGTGTTGATCAGCGGCGGTCTCTTCTGCATCTACGACAAGATCACGCCCGGTGATTTTGCGGCATTCCTCATTTACGCAAACGTATTTGTCGATCCGATCAACCGTCTGGTCAACTTCATTGAGCAGTTCCAAAACGGCATGAGCGGTTTTGAGCGCTTCTGCTCAATCATGGATACCCCCGTGGAGACAGACAAACCGGAAGCAAAGCCGCTGGAACATGTCAAGGGCGAGATCGCCTTCAACCATGTTTCCTTCCGCTACAGCGATTCTAAGGAGATCCTGCACGAGCTTTCGTTCAAGGTCGCACCCGGCAGAACGCTGGCACTGGTCGGTCCTTCGGGCGGCGGCAAGACCACGATCTGCAATATCATCCCGCGCTTTTATGACATTGAGGGCGGCAGCGTCACCATCGACGGCACCGACATCCGCGATGTCACGCTGAGCTCGCTCCGCAGCAAGGTCGGCATCGTCTCGCAGGATGTGTTCCTCTTTGACTCCACCATCCGCGACAATATTTGTTACGGTTCGGGCAAGGTGAGCGACGAGGAGATGATCGCCGCGGCAAAGCGCGCCAACATCCACGACTATATTATGACGCTGCCTGACGGCTACGACACGCAGGTCGGCGAGCGCGGCGTCAAGCTCTCGGGCGGACAAAAGCAGCGCGTTGCCATTGCGCGTGTCTTCCTCAAAAATCCGCCGATCCTCATTCTCGACGAGGCAACGAGTGCGCTCGACAATGCGACCGAGCAGCAGATCACAAGGAGCCTCGACGAACTTTCGGAGGGCAGAACCACCATCGTTGTTGCCCACCGTCTTTCTACTGTGAAAAAAGCCGACGAGATCATCGTCATGACCGACGAGGGCATCAAGGAGCGCGGCGACCATGCGGCGCTCATGCAAGTCGGCGGTATCTATAAAGAACTTTACGAATATCAATTCCGTGCATAATTTTAAGGAGAATGACCATGTCTACGAATAAAACCGAGCCCCGCGTGCTGCAGGGCACTATGGAGCTGCTTCCCCCCGACCAGATCCTGTTCAACAGAATGTATGATACCATCCGCGAGGTGTATGAAAGCTTCGGCTTTCTGCCGCTCGACACCCCTGTGCTCGAGTACTCGAATGTCCTGCTTGCCAAGGCGGGCGGCGAGACCGAGAAGCAGATCTACCGCTTTACCAAGGGCGACACCGACCTGTCGATGCGCTTTGATCTGACCGTGCCGCTGGCACGCTATGTCGCGCTGCACAAGGCAGATCTTGTGTTCCCGTTCAAGCGCTATCAGATGAGCAAGGTTTACCGCGGCGAGCGTCCGCAGAAGGGACGTTTCCGCGAGTTCTATCAGTGCGATATTGACATCATCGGCTCCGAGGAGCTGGATCTCATGTACGATGCCGAGATGCCCGCGGTCATTTACAACGTGTTCACTAAGCTGAACTTCGGTCAGTTTGTGGTCCGTATCAACAACCGCAAGGTGCTCAACGGCTTCTTCTCTTCGCTCGGACTCGCCGACAAGATCGGCGACATCCTGCGCACCATCGACAAGCTGGAAAAGATCGGTGCGGAGAAGGTCATGGCAGAGCTCGCCGAGTTCGGTGTGGACGGCGCGGCTGCGGACAAGATCCTGAACTTTATCAGCATCAGCGGTACAAACGCCGAGGTACTGGACGCACTTGCCAAGGTAGATTGCGACGATGAGACCTTTAAGACGGGCGTGGACGAGCTTGGCACCGTTGTATCCTACGCGTATATGTACGGTATTCCCGAAAAGAATATCGCCATTGACCTCACCATTGCACGCGGTCTGGATTATTACACCGGTACGGTTTATGAGACCAAGATGGTGGACTACCCCGCGCTCGGCAGTGTATGCTCGGGCGGCCGCTACGATAACCTCACCGGCTATTACACCGATGACCGCCTGCCCGGCATCGGCATCTCGATCGGTCTCACGCGTCTGTTCTCCCAGCTGCGCAGCGAGAACATCCTCTCGGATGACCGCAAGAGCCTGACCGACGTGCTCTTTATCCCGATGGATAAGAACCACATCGAATTTGTGCTCGAGAGTGCGGCTGCTATGCGTGCGGCAGGGCTCAATGTAGACGTATATTGCCTGGATAAGGGCATGAAGCCCAAGATGAAGTTTGCCAACCGCAGCGGCATCCCCTATGTTGCATTGGTCGGTGACAGCGAGGCAGAAGCGGGCAAGATCATGCTCAAGAACATGACCACAGGCGAGCAGGAACTGCTCACTGCAGCCGAAGCTGCAGAGAAGATTTCAAAATAAAAGAAAAGGCGGCGTTTGCCGCCTTTTGGCTTTACGAGGAGAAGATCATGCTTGAAGTTTTATACAGTGACAGATCCATCGCCGTGATCGTTAAACCGGTCGGACTGCTCAGCGAGGACGGCGCGGCAGGGGAGAGTGTATGCCCCTTGATCCGTGAGACGCTTGGTGTCAGTGAGGTGTACCCCGTACACAGACTCGACCGCGCGGTCGGCGGCGTGATGGTGTATGCACTGACGAAGAAAGCTGCCGCCGCACTGTCGGCGGCAATTGCCGAAAACAAACTGCAAAAAGTCTACCTTGCCGCGGTGCACGGCGCGCCCGAGCCGCGGGAAGGCGAATATACCGACCTTTTGTTCAAGGATGCGCGAAAAAACAAAAGCTACGTCGTTACCCGCGAGCGAAAGGGCGTGAAGCGTGCTTCGCTTGCCTATGAGACGCTGGACAGCGCGGACGGGCTCTCGCTCGTGCGCATCACGCTGCATACGGGCAGATCGCACCAGATCCGTGTGCAGTTTTCCTCGCGCAAAATGCCGCTTGTCGGTGATGGAAAGTACGGCGCAGTGGATCATGCCAAGGAGATCGCGCTGTTTTCACATGTACTCACCTTTGCGCACCCCGAAAGCGGCAGTGAAATGCACTTTTCGGCACTGCCGAGCGGCGGCGTATGGGAAAGCTTTGTAAATTTACATTAAATTTCGGTTTTCATTCATACAGGCGTCACAAAGGTGTGTTTTAATAGGTGTGTTTTAAGGTTAAATTAAGGAAAGGATCGTTTTGGAGGCAATTATGGCGGACACAACAGTGAAAAAGAAGAAAAAGAAAAAAGGTAAGAAGAAGTGGATCATTCTCGTGGTGCTCTTGCTGATCGTTGCGGCAATTTTTGTGGTGCCGCGCGTGATGCTGCAGAAAAACGGCATCGGTATGTCGATCTACACGGGCGATCTCTATGAGATCACCTCTCGTGATGTTGCGGATACCATCAGCGCAACGGGTCTGATCGAGAGCGATGAGGACACGACTAAGAAGGTATATTCCACGCTCAGCTATAAGATCGACACGATCTCGGTATCGCTCGGCGACAAGGTCAATGCGGGCGACATGCTCTGCACCTATGAGACCGAAACGCTGGATCGCGCCATCCGCGAAAAAGAACTGTCGATGACGACTTCGCAGAAGGCGACTGCGCTGAATCTTTCTTCGGCGAAGCTGAATTACGATACATATCGCGCGGGGCTAAACGACGGCACCAACGCAACACTGAAGTCCGCGCAGTCTGCCTATGACAGCGCACTCGAAAAATACGAGGACGCCAAGGAAGACTACGAGGAGTACCTCGCCAAGAAGGACAGCGCCGAGATCATCGCGCTCAATTCCGCAAAGCGTGCGATGGATAACGCGAAAGAGCAGTACGACGACTTCAAAAAAGAGCTGGACAATGGTACCAACGCCGACCTGATCACGGCAAGACGCACGCTCAATACCGCGCGCGATAACTACGAGACCTACAGAGACGATTTTGAGTCCGAGGACGCTTCGTATCTCGTGAGTGCGGACAATGCGGTGGATAAAGCATATGACGCATATCAGGACGCGCAGAAAAAATTGAAAAAGCTCCAAGATGAACTCGACGATCTGGAAGATGAGCTTCGCGAAGAAATGGCAAAGCCGGAAAAGTCGGAGTCGGGCAGCACCGAAGGCTCTGCGGACGGCACGGTAACGACCGAAAAGGCGGATACGCAGGATCAGGACAAGATCGATCGGCTGGATGCCGAGATCACCGAGGTTTCCGCGCAGATCTATGCATTGGAAGAATCGCTGGACGATCTGTATGATGCCTACGTCACAGCCGACGATACCCGCGCAAAGACATATGCCTCTGCCGAGGCAACGCTGAAAAATTATAAGGCCACCTATGAAAACGCAAAGACTGCGTATGAAACGACCAAGAAAAAGCTCGAGGATACGCTGGATAACTACGAGGAAGCGCTGATCAGTGCCACCGAGAATTATACAAGCGCAAAGGAAAAAGTGGACGATCAGATCGAAGCATACGAGAGCGCACTTTCGAGCGCAGAGCGCAATCTGTCGGATGCCGAGAATTCGCTGACCAATGCGAAGATCAACACCGAAAATCAGCTCGAGAGCTACCGCATTGCGTATGAAAACGCCAAGAACAGCACCAACACCGAGCTTGCGGACTATCAGCTTGCAAATCTGTATGAGGACCTCGGCAAGACTACGGTGACCGCACCGATCGCGGGCACGGTCACGGCAGTGTACGCAAACGAGGGAGAGACGGCAACCGGCGTTATGTTCGTTATTGAAGATACCGATAATCTGGTCATCACCTCTACGGTCAAGGCATACGACCTCGACCGGGTAAGCGAGGGTATGCCTGTCAAGATCAAGACGGATGCCACGGGCAGCGACGTGTTCTACGGCGTGATCGAGTCGATCTCGCCCACAGCCACCAAGGATGCGACCGGTTCGGTGCTTTCGACCAACGATGCCGAGTTCGAGACGGTCGTGCGCGTCACCGACAAGAGCGATCGCCTGCGTATCGGCGTCAGCGCCCGCATCGAATATGTCATTGAGGAAGCCAAGGATGCGACCGCCGTACCCGAAAGCGCGATCCTCACCGACACAGAGGGCAGCTATGTACTGATCGCTTCCGAGGACGCCGAGGGCAATATTCTGCTGACGCGCACAGCGGTGGAAATCGGTGTCAGCGACGGCATCTACACAGTCGTTTCGGGACTCGACGCAGGTGCACGCATCGCCGATAATGCGAAAAACTACGCGATGCTCATCGGTCAGCCGCTCGCCGTCTCCAACGTGGATACAAATGCTTCGGACGATATGTTTGCCGCCATGATGCAGATGCGCAGCAATATGATGGGAGGCTAATCATGCCGAAGACCATTATCGAGATGCACGGCATTCGCAAGAGCTTCTACATCGGCCAGCCGCATGAGCTGGAGATCCTGCATGGTATTGATCTTACGGTCAAAGAAGGCGAATTCGTCTCCATTGTCGGTGCATCGGGCAGCGGCAAGTCCACGCTGATGAATATCATCGGCGTGCTCGACCGTGCGACCGAGGGCACATACAACCTTGATGGTGAACCGGTCGAGGATGCGGGCGACGATGAGCTTTCCGCCATCCGCAACCGCAAGATCGGCTTCGTGTTCCAGACCTTCAATTTGATCCCGCGCACCAGCGCACAGCTCAATGTCGAGCTGCCGATGATGTATGCGGGCATCTCTAAGCGTGCCCGCTCCGCGCGCGCAAAAGAACTGCTCGAAATGGTGGAGATGAGCGAGCGCGCAAGGCATATGCCGAACGAACTTTCGGGCGGACAAAAGCAGCGCGTTTCCATCGCGCGCGCCATGGCAAACGATCCTGCGATCATCCTTGCCGATGAGCCGACAGGTGCGCTGGATTCCAAGACGGGACGCCTTGTGATGGATCTTTTCCACAAACTCAATAAAGAGCAGGGGAAGACGATCGTGCTGATCACACACAACAATGAACTTGCCGCTGAGACCGACCGCATTTTTACCATGCGGGACGGTATGCTCTCGGAGGGGGAGGCGGTACGATGAATTTTAAAGAGAATATACGCCTTGCCTGGGAGGGTATCCGCTCGGGCAAGATGCGCGCCTTTTTGACGATGCTCGGCATCATCATCGGTATTGCTTCCGTTATCGGCATTCTGACGCTCGGCGACGGACTCACGGGCAGTATCAACGATCAAATGAGCACGCTCGGCGCGACGAATATTTATATTATGCTGCAATCCAAGTCTACCGAGCGCGAGGGCGGCATGCGTGCTTATGAGGAGAGCGACCTCATCACCGATGAGATGATCGCCGATCTGCGAAGCCGTTACGATTCCTCGATCGACTATGTCAGCCTTTCTGTATCGCTTGCTTCGGGTACGGCGAAGGACGGCGACCTTTATGCCAATGTGTCTGTCAGCGGCATCAATGAGGAGTACTTTGCGGCAAATGACATTGACCTGCTGCGCGGACGTCAGATCAACGCGGAAGATATTGATTCCAACCGTATGAACGCGGTTGTTTCGGATAAACTTGTTGGTAAAATGTTTGGCGGTGACGAGCAAGCGGCGCTCGGCAGTGAGATTGTGGTGTACACCTCGTTTGAGATCTACACATTTCGCATCGTCGGCGTTTACGAATACGAACAGACGATCATGAATCTCTCCATGTCGGCGGATGAGGATGTCCAAACCGATGTCTACATCCCGCTTTCCACGGCAAAAAAGCTTGCAGGTGCGGATGACTGCTATGCTTCGATCACCATCGTGGCAAATCCGAACATCGACAGCGCAAATTTTGCGACCGTCGCAACGAATTATCTCAATAAATATTATGCGGACAATCCGAATTTTCAGGTTAGCTCGATGAGCATGGAGAGCATGCTTTCTACGGTGGATTCCATGATGAATACCGTAAATATTGCCATCGCGGTCATTGCGGGCATCTCGCTGCTGGTCGGCGGTATCGGCGTTATGAACATCATGCTGGTTTCGGTCACGGAACGTACCCGCGAGATCGGTACGCGCAAGGCAATCGGCGCCACGAACGGCAATATTCGTATCCAGTTTGTTACCGAGAGCGTCATCATCTGTCTGATCGGCGGCGCGATCGGTATTATCATGGGTACGCTGCTCGGCTATTTCGGTTCCAAATTATTGGGCTTCGTTGCGTTCCCGAGTTTGTCGCATATTGCGCTCGCCGTTAGCTTCAGCATGGCGATCGGCATCTTCTTTGGCTATTATCCCGCGAATAAGGCGGCAAAATTGGACCCGATCGAGGCATTGCGATACGAATAATGTGGCTCTAACTGTCTGCTTGCTGTTGGTCATTAGTTCCGCCGCATTCCGTCTCTGCCGTACGGCAGAGACGCCGACCGCGGTGCAGGCTGCATAAATATAGCCTTCCCCCTCGGGGGAAGGTGGTGCGTAGCACCGGATGAGGGGATCATGGCGTTCTAACGTAAATCATTCGGTTTCCTTGCTGCTTCTGCATGGTATACAGTTTTTTGCGCAAATGCCATCTTTTTTTCGTATAAACATTATTGAAAAGGAGCCTTGGGCTCCTTTTTTGGTGCAAAAAATAATTAGGCGGTGCAAAAAAATAAAAAATCATGTTTAAACTGCCGAATTTTTCAGGCACGGAAATAAACCTTTAAAACTGAAAAAGGTTTATTTTTAGGAAAAATCGGCATGTTGCACAAATAAAATAAAGAAGTGAACATTTTTGGATCAGATAAATCGATCGGTTTGCATAAATTTCAAATTATCTTGCAATGACAAACGATTGCAAAAAAAGATCGGCACCAAAATTTGACTTTATGAACAAAATCTACTATAATATAAGAGATGAAAGCCATCTTCTGTGTACAATTTGACCAAATTGAATTTTTCACAGAGACGGAATAAGGAGGAAAACTTATGCAAAAGAAACTGTTTGGTGCCATTTTGGCACTCTGCTTGCTTCTTGGCATGCTTATGGCATTGCCCGCAGCAGCAGCGGATGTAATCGAGCTCAGTACGCCTGAGCAGATCCTGAAACTTATGAACGAGGATAGTGAGTATCCGTTGGACGGCAATTATAAGGTGGTCAACGATATCGATCTGTCCGAGTATACCGGCAACTTGAAGCAGAATCCGATCGGTACGGCGCCTTCATCGGGTACGGCATCCGACGGATGCTTCAGCGGTACTTTTGACGGTGGTAACTATACCATCTCAGGCTTGAAAATCAATACAACGTCTTCCTATACCGGCTTTTTCGGTTGTGCAGGTTGCGGTGCGGAGATCAAGAATGTTCAGCTTAAAGGCACGGTAGATACTACCGCAAATGCTTCCGGTGCACTGATCGGCTACGGTCGTAATGATTTGACCGTTGTGAACTGTACGACAGACGTTACTGTCAACGGTGCGGCACGTGCTGCCGGTATCATTGGCGGTTATGATTCCTATGTAACGGATAATTCTTTGCGTATTATCGGTTGTACCAATAAAGGCGCTATCACCGGTACAGGAGAGCAGCCTGCCGGTATCGTCGGCAGAATTGTAAACAATGGTTCCGGATTTGAGCTTCAAATTATCGGTTGTACGAACGAGGGCACGATCGGAACCAAATCGTATGCTTCCGGTATTATGGCAAGCTATACCGGCAAAGCAGCTGCTACGGTAGAGATCAAGAATTGCGTCAATAGCGGCGCTATCACGGGTAACAGCTACAGCGCCGGCATTGCGGGAAATGTCAATGCTGCGGCTGCTGATGTGAACGTTACGATTCAAGATTGTATCAATGAGGCTCCGATTAACAGCCCTGCGTTTGTCGGCGGTATCGGCGGTCGTATCGAGACCTCAAAGGCTGGAGCTTCGATCGTGATTAAAAACTGCCAAAACTATGCCAAAATCACCAGCTCTACTGCAGGCAGTTATGTATTCAGCGGCGGTATCGCCGGTATGGTAACCGCAACCTACGGACCGATCACCGTATCGCAGTGCTATAACGAGGGCACCATCACCGGTTATACCAGCAAGGAAGTTGCTATTGGTGGTATTGTCGGTTATGCAAGATCCATGAAAACCGCAAAGTTGGTTGAGATCAGTGATTGCTGGAATGCAGGTGTAGTCACCAGCGCTCCTCTTGATACGGCTCCCGAAAAGTATGGCTATATTGGCGGCGTTGTAGGCGGTTTCCCGACTACTGCATCTGCAAACGGCGCCATGACTGCTATCGTGACAAACTGTGTCAACACCGGTACGGTTTCCGAAGTTGACGGTCTGGTCGGCGGCGGTGTTATCGGTTACTCGGCGATAGCCGACTCGGACGGATTGGCTACTACTTACACCAAGAGCGGTGATACATGGACAACCGGCACCGGAGTAACTGCGGAGACGATCACGGGTCTTTCGGATTCTGTCTGGACCAATGCTACGACGAATCCTACTTTGACGCATCAGCATGTATGGGTTGCATCCTCGGATGGTAAGCACCTGTGCGCAACCTGTAGTGCAGCGTCTGAAGATCATAATTATGTATCTTTGAGCACGGGTGACTCTTTCCATATGTGCGAGGATTGCGGTTATTCGGAGTCGCATACTTGGTCTTCCGATGCAACCACACATACCTGCCAAACCTGCGAGGTATCTGTCGAGCATAGCTGGGTTTCTGTGGATGCGGATAATCACAAGTGCGCGGTTTGTGAGAAAACCGGCACGCATAGCTATAAGGATTATGCCTGCGAAGATTGCAGCCAAGATCAGCCTGCGATCGAACTGACCGTTACAGCACTTTGTGTTGTTCCCGGTGTTGAGGGCTGCACGCTTTCCGGCAAGCTGGATGGCGCAGATGTTCAGGTTGACTTCGATAAGATCACTGTTGCCAAGGACGGCGAAAACTGGGTT
>JAFQFR010000051.1 GCA_017398595.1 Clostridia bacterium | reverse complement strand
GAACGCTACATCGGCAAATGTGTCTATGGTAAGCGTGAGCGTGATATGGTGGGCAACTGGCACACCGTAAAACGAAGCAAGGCGGATTGGATCGTTGTTGACGAGACCCATGAGGGTATTATCTCAAAAGACAATTTTCAGAAAGTGGCAAGCCGTATGAAAGAGTACAAGGAATTTATTCCGAGCGTATCCGAAAGAAATCCGCTTCGCCGTAAAGTGATCTGCGGAACCTGTGGCTACGCTATGGTGCTCTCCAATACGAAAAACGCAAAATACCATTGCCGCACTTCACATCTGGAAACGGATTTTGATTGTACCTCCGAGGGTATCCTGCAAGCGGATATTCACGAAATGGTCGTTACCTTGATTCGCACCTATGCCGCCTATACGGTCAGCTTGGAGCACTTGCTTCTGTTACAGAAAGAGCGAATCCAGGCAGAGAAAAAGCAAGCTCGTCGTGAGCTTGCCGTACTGCAAAGCCGAAAAAATCAGTTTGAAAAATCTCTCCAAGATTTATATGAAAAGCTGATCGACGGAACCATCGACAAGAATACTTACCTTTCCCAAAAGGCAAGCAACCAAACACAGATGCAAGAGCTGAACGAGAAAATGGAACGCCTTGAAAAATCCTCGCAGACCACTACCGAGCAAGGTGGAGCCTTTATTGAGAAATACAAGGAATACTCCGAGCTTGAAACGCTGACTTCGGATATTGCAAACGATGTTGTGAAGCGTGTTACGGTTTACAAGGACGGCGGCATTGAAATCGAGCTTGCCTTGCGTGACGAGTTGGAGAAGCTGCTGACCTGCCTTGAAACGGTGGATACGGCTTCTTAACCCCCGAAATTGTAAACATATTTCAAAATTATTTAGTCCTTACTTGACAGCGGCTGATAAAGGAGCATCGGGTACGGCTGCAGACCGTCCCGATGGGCGAGATGGAAAAGCTCCGCCTGCGCGGACGCATCGACGCGCTCTGTTCGATGTACCGCGACACCTGCGAGACGGCGCTCATTATGGAGCGCTATTACGACGGGAGGTTTAACAAGCATGGCCCCTTCGCACTGTGACCTTTACGAATACCGTACATACATGTCCCTGCTCGGCGGCGACAACGGAAAGACGCGCGCGCTTTTGGCGAGAAATCTGACAAAAGCGGTGAAGGAGGAGCTTACGCCAAAACAGCGAGAAACGCTCGAAATGTATTTCGTTCACAGCATGACGATGCCGGAGATAGCCGAAATGCAGGGCGTTAACGTATCCACCGTGTCGCGCAGCATATCGCGCGGACTTGGGCGGCTTGAGCGCTGCCTGCGCTACGGCGCGCGCGAGCTTTTGCGCCAGAGCCTTGAGGGATGACAAAAGCCCGCGCACCGAAAGATGCGCGGGCTTTGCGTTATTCTACCGTGAAATACGCGTAGGCGTCATATACCGTGGGCTCGGCTGCGCGTGCTTCAAAATCATTCCAATCTGTAAAGCCGTGCCTGCAAAGGATGTATTCGCCGGGGGCAAGCGGCTTTTCATACATTTTCGTGAGAGAAAGCTCTCGCTCGTCCGTTTCCCCCGCGCCGAAGGGATCCGCAACACCGGCATATGAGCCCGGTCTTTGGGGAACACGGAGCCACTGCCCGTTAACAAGCTTGTACAGCTCGACCGGCCAGCCGAGAAGAAAGGTGTTTTCCGTACCGTTATACACACTGTAGCGTATCTCTTCCACGCCGACAGGATATATGTCCTGCTCAAGCGTGAGCGTGAGCCCGTCGAGTGCGGTAAGCTCCGGAGCGGGGAGCCATGCCGCCTCGTCCTCGGCGGTAAAATATTCCGGCTCGCTGTTCTCTGTGCTCCCGGCTGTACCGTCGGGCGGCGCGTCCTCCGCGCACGATGGGAGCAGCAGAGCAAGCAGTATGAGCGCCGCGGCAAGTTTTCGTTTTGTCATCGCACGTACCTCCCCTTTTACTTTTTCTGCAGCTGTATTTTATCAAAATACGCCCTTTATTGTCAACAAAT
>JAFQFR010000050.1 GCA_017398595.1 Clostridia bacterium | reverse complement strand
GTTTCGGTATCCACCAGCTTCCATACGCCGACGATGTTCTTTTCATTTTTGCTGCCGCCGCAGGATGCGAGAGCAAATACCATCACCAGTACGAGTACCATTGCAAATATCTTTTTCATATTCGTTCTCCTTATTGTTGTTTGTGTTGTTTAATTTCCGCCGAGCAGACCGCCAAGCAGTCCTTCTAAATCGCCAAGATCGCCGAGACCGCCCGAATCACCGAACATATCCTTGTATTCGTCGGGAATATCCTTCATGGCGTCCTCGATCTGTTTTTGAATATCGTCCATATCGGGAATTTCCACGTCTCCAAGGTCGCCCTGGTCGCCGGTGTCATAGGAATCGTCCCCGCCGGAATCGTTCATGGAGTTGGTCAGTTCTTCCATCTCGGCTTCCATTGCCGCGATCTCCGCCGCCCAGTCCTCCTCAGTCTTGGACATCATTTCGTCCCATTCTGCCTTTTCCTCCGGCGTCATTTCGGCGGTAAAGTCCTCCATATCGAATTCCTCTACCGTTTTGTCAGTTACCCAAGCATCCTCGGAAAACTGCACCGTCGTGCCTTGCAGCTGTGCCATTTCGGTGAGATCGACGGAGAAAGTCTGCGGTATCGTACTGTAATCGGCACCGGAGGAATCCTGCATGGGCGTGCCGTTCGCAAGCATTTGCAGAAGCTCCTCCACCGTGCGCTCGGTTTCGGCGGCTTCTTCCTCATCGTCGGAGACCTTCTCAAAGCCCTGTGCCAGCAGAGCCTCCAGCGCCGCATCGGTCATTTTCGTGATGGCGCGGTTGTCTTCGCCGGAAGTCACATCTGTATCGGCGGGGGTATCTTCGCCGCCGAGGAGCCCGCCGATGAGATCTTCCAGCATACTGCAGGAGGTAAGCGTGAGCGCAAGCACAAGCGTCAGTGCAAGGATTGTAAAAATTCGTTTCATACTTTTGCCTCCTTACTTGCCCACGACGGTCAGCATTCCGCGTCCGCCGCGCAGGTCGTCGAAGATCTGGTAGTCGGTCATGATGGGGTACTGCATGTTTTGTTTGGTGTCTCCATTAATATCATTGCATCTACCCACATACGAGGCGACCATATACCCGTTGTAAATATATTCCATCTGATTCCAAATAATCTGCGGATATCGATTTTCCATGATCAGACCGCCGCCAAAGTAATTGTTTCCATGCCAGTTATAGTGCGTCGTTACAGAGCCTCCGTCACCAACGTATGTTTTGTTCCATCTTCCATTTTCATAAACGATGACATTTGCCGGCCCCATGATCGCATGCTTCACGTTGAACGTCGATGTGTCCGAAAAATCCCGCAGCATGAAGTATTCGGTCATGCCGCCGGAGGTCATATTGTCCCGGTCAAGATGAATCTCCACGTTCGTGCAGATGAGCTGCTTGGTCAGGTTGGAAGCGGTATATTCATCACGAAAATCAAAAATTATATCCCATATGTTCGCGAGCGGAAATTTCATAAATATTTGGGACATAAACTGCTCATCGAAATTCGACAGATCGTGCCAGATATCGATGACCATCGTGCCGCGGTAGACGCCGCCGTAGTTGGTGGGATCGTCATCGTCGCCGTAGATGAAATCTGTCCGCGTCAGATCGCAGGAGAGCTTCCAGTACTGCAGCACGGGGATCTCAAACAGCGTCTGCTGACACCACACCGTCTGATTGCAGACGATCGACCAGGTGTCCAGCCCTTTGGCTTTTTCCTCCGCTTCGATGCGCTCGTTGCATTTCTGGTAGAACAGATTCAGAAGGAAAGTGCGCTCCAGCGCCTGCTGGGCGATCTTGCTCTCCTCCAGCAGCCGTGCCGTCTCGCGGGCAATGATGTCGCCGCTGTTCCAGAGGG
>JAFQFR010000049.1 GCA_017398595.1 Clostridia bacterium | reverse complement strand
GTGTTCTCAAGAATAACTGTTGACCATGTTCTACCGGCGCGATTTGCTCGGCATTCCGTCCCTCGGTCTTTCCCGCATCCTTATTGTATCAGGTTTTCATTCGTTGTGTGTGACGCAAAAATCATGCTTTGTTCTCTGTGTTGATCCCATCGGCGTGATTCTTTCAAAGAACACGACCACTGCATAACACAGTCAATCATTTCCTGTGTTATGCAAACAAAAATTTATTAGGAGTAAACAGAAAATGCATAAAAAGATTACGGCACTGTTGTGCCTGACTTTTAGCATCGTTCTGTTGGGTATTACGGCATTTGCGGCAGAAACCGCAGATACCAATGTAATCTATGTTTCCGGCACCGTCTCGAATGGCGGTACGGGTTCTGTTTCTGCGCCTGTCGGCACCTTGGCAGAAGCATATGAACTGCTCGGAAACAACGGAACGATCTATCTTTTGGATACGGTCACCGTATCCGCGACCGAGGGCGATTGTTTCATCGCCCCGACACATACCGGCAAGATCACGGTTACAAGTGCTCCCGAGCATGACGGCGCGCTGGATCTGACCGGTGTAAAACATGTACATTTCGGCGGTGAGACCGAGTGGAACGATCTCGAGATCATCGCAAACGATGTTGTCCTTTCTGCGGACAACTATCCTGTGACGATGGGCGAGGGACTGGTTATGTCCTCGCCGTCCGATGAGGTACTCTACCGCGCCGGACATGAATACTGCGCGGCAAGGGTGCATTTGACTTCATATGCGGTCTGCAATACGGCTGATGTTGCTTGTACAAGGGCGGCAGGTAAGTTGTATGTGCATTCGGGTGAGTATTGGTCGGTGAGCACCTGGTACGGCGGTGCTGTCACGGTATCGGGCGGCAGAGCCGAGCTGCACTTCGGCACGAAAAACAGTACCGACAGCTTGTGGGTGCGGTATCTCTGCCCCGGTCTGTTCGGCGCACCCGTCGGACAGGAACTGACTTCCAAAAATGCGGCGGTTTCTGTCTTTGTCGAAGAGGGACTGAACACGGCAGAGCCGTTCCGCTTTACGCAGAACTCTTTCTCGGGCAGCATGACAGTTTACTGGGTGCTCAGCGCACCCATGCGGGGGGAAGCCACAGTGCTTGTACCGCAGGACTGCTATCCGGATGAGGATGCGACCTGTACGGTGCATACGTACACTTCAGGAAAGACGGATGCAACTGAATTGATGCGCGGCAGCGAGAATGTATACAGCGGCTGGTATCGTAATTCTTCTTTCTACTACTATTGCGAAAATGTCACCGGGCATACATATGAGGAGCAAAGCGACGGATGGTACATCTGCAGTTTCTGCAAGCATAAGATTTGTACGCACCGTACCTCAGAGTATGAGATTCTGAAAACCGCTAACTGCCAGGAGACGGGCGAAAAGCGTCTCATATGTACCGATGTCTGCGGCGCATATCTTGCGGCGGCAGAGACGATCCCTTTGGATTATACGGTACACACCATGCTCAAAACTTCGTATGACTCCAATGCGGATTTTACCGGATTTCGCTGTGCAGACTGTGATAATTTGCTCGGAACGCTGAATGGCTGCCCGCAGCCGGATGTTTATGTGGGCCAAAGTACCGGCACGCCGATCTCGGGTAGCAATATTGAGCAGTATTTTAACAATGGTGTGCAGATGCTTGGCTGCAGTGCGGAATATCCGTTTGCAAATTTTGAAGATGCAATGCGG
>JAFQFR010000048.1 GCA_017398595.1 Clostridia bacterium | reverse complement strand
GAAAAACGTGACAGGAGGATACAGCATGGCACAGGAGCTTATCAGCCACAAGGTTTTATCTCTGGATTTCTGGCAGGATACCGTAACCTACGCGGGCAGCGTCATGCCAACCGGCACGATTGGCTGCGCGGTATTGAACATTTCCGACGAAACGATCACGCGATTGGACGCGCCGTGCATGATCCTGAATCAACTGCTGACCGGCTTTAGCGCAAAGAATGTCGATATGCAGCTTCTTCCGAAAGCGCAGGAGGCAGGGCAGGCTATCATTCACGCGCTGCACGATGTCCCGCCGTTCTCCCATTTGAACAGAAATCAGTTTGAAGATTATCTCATGCAGGCGTTTTCTGAGAAAGCATTTACCGAGCTGAACGAGTATTTGCAGCTTTCAATGGAGCAGCAGGCGCTCAGCGGTGTCATGGGCACACAGCCTTTGGCGGCACTCCTGATCCGCGTCATTCCGGTGCTGGGGCATCTGAGCTATTCTTTGCGGCACTACAAAATGACCTTGACAGCATTTGCGGAATTTCTGCAAGAGAACGCCGAAATACGGACGCCTGTTGGGTATGCAGCCGCGTTCGGGCAGTTTTTCAATGAAAATGCCACCTTGGAGGAAATCAATCCCTCGTGGATGGCGCTGACCAATGCGACGGTGCAGTATGTTCCCGCAATCCGTCCAGGCAATTCGGAGGCACAGCTCGTCAAGCGGATGCACTTTGTATCCTTCGTTGGGATGTTCCGCGCCGATCTCTTTGAAGGGTTATGCGTCGGACACGCGCCGAGAAAATGCGCCGTCTGCGGGAAATGGTTCCTGACTACCGACGCGCGGCACACGAAATATTGCAGCGGCTACGCGCCGAACGACAAGCGCGGGCGCACCTGCCGTCAGGTTGGAAATCTCCGTGGCCGGGAGCAGCGGGAGCTTGCCGCCGACCATCCCATCCGAAAAATCTATACAAAGCGGTTCAACACGATCACGCAGTATCTTGGGCGCGGCACGCTGGACGAGCAGACCGCCGCTGTGATGAAAGTACTTGCAAAAAGCAAGCTGGAAAAAGCGCTGCAAGACAATGACTATGCGCAGGGTAGCTATGCCACCGAAATGGAGCAGACGGCTTTGTTGGCAGAAGCGAAAGCGAATAGGAAGCAGTAATCAAAACCCACAGCGGAAGGAGGTGCGGAGATGAAGGATAATCGTAATGAGATGATACCAGCGCAGTTTGTGGACTGGACATGGGATTTGACCGGCTATGTGGCAAAAGTACCGTTCTATAATGCCGATGATCTGACCATGCGCGAAGTCCAGAATGTCTTTCAGCTTGACCCGGAACCGCCCAAAATGGAACTGAACGACTACATACGCGAAACGGCCCATCGCAAAGACCTTGCATACTTTTCCTTCTTCCTGCACCACTTTGAAAAGCGGCTGAACGGTGTAATTTACCGCTTTCTCACCCGCAACGGATATGACCGCTACGACCCGGCGCGGTTTCTGGACTACAAGCTGGAAGTCCTGCAAATGCTGCTGTACTGTCTGCCGAGGTTTGACCCAGAGCAGGAGACGGAGTTTCTGAAATACGCGAAACACTATATCCGGGACGGACTGCTGTTCTGCCGTATGATGGGCGAAGCCGGTTCCTTTGCCAGCCTTGCAGAGTACCGGCGTGTGCGGCAGATTGGCGCGATATATAACAATTCGGGTAAAAGCCGCGCAGAGGTCATTTCTGAGTTCGCCGCCCAAAGCGGATATAAGGGCGAAAGCGTTTCTGCGGACGAGCTGCTGACCATTGCCCGGCGCAACCGCAGTATCGTTTCCCTCTATCGAACGGAGCAGGACGAGGACGGCGAGGAAACTGGCGAGGATGTGACGCGCGACGATAGCTGGAACTATGCCGACATCCTCTGGAACGGGATTCAGGCAAAGACGGTCGCGGCGGCAT
>JAFQFR010000047.1 GCA_017398595.1 Clostridia bacterium | reverse complement strand
TGATTTCATCCTTCTCGACGGATACACCGTCCGGTTTACGTCGGACACGGATAAGTACGACGCCGCTCTCACCGTCATCGACGAGAACGGCAGTGTGATATGGGAACAGAACGGCGTCTTTATTGGAGTGATAGGATAAGGCCTATCGTTAGAAAACGCCAAATGATATAAAGAATATATATAACTACTATTTTATACAGGAGGTATTGTAATGAAACACACGAAAAGAATCCTTGCTGTGCTTATGGCGCTGTTTATGCTTATGAACGGCGTTGTGCTTGCGCATGCGGATTATGAAGACGGAAAAGAATGTCCCGAATGCGGCGAATACCGTTGGGACGACTGGGTTGAGTGTTATGACTGCGGTATGTGCATCGACTGCGCGGCGGACTACATCTGCCCGTACTGCGGGGAGTGCACCTATTGCGCGGGAGACAGATGCGACGGATGCGGCGCCTGCCCCGACTGCGGCGAAATCATCTGCAGCGAATGTGAATCGCAGTGTTTTAAATGCGCGGATGATTCAAAGTTCTGCATTACCTGCGGACGCTGCGGCGAATGCAACGGCGAAACAGTCTGCCCCGGCTGCACGGAAACCTGCGGCGAATGCGGTACATATGATCAATGCAATGATGATTGCCTCTTTTGCGAGAATTGCGCGGATATCTGCACGGAATGCGGCGATAAGTGTTACAACTGTGCGGACGAGGACGAATTCTGCCAGGCATGCGGACGCTGCGGCAAATGCAACGGCGACACAGTCTGCCCCAGCTGCCATGAAAACTGCGGCGAATGCGAATCCAAAGACTACTGCAGCGAGTGCTTCTATTGCGAAGACTGCGGCGAAAGGATCTGCACCGAATGCGGCAAAGCATGCTTTAACTGCTCAAGCGATGACAAATTCTGTGTAAGCTGCGGCCGCTGCGGCGAATGCAACGGCGAAACAGTCTGCCCCGGCTGCTGCGAGACCTGCGGCGAATGCAGTACATATGATGAATGCGATGGTTGCCTTTATTGCGAGAATTGCGTGGATTACATCTGTGAAAACTGCGGAGACACGTGCACCCAATGCGCGGACGAATTCGAATTCTGCAACAACTGCGACCTGTGCCTGGATTGCAACGGCGGCACCACTTGTCCGGAATGCGCACAGTCATGCTTTGAATGCGGATATGTGCCTCAGTGCAGCGAGTGCTACCGATGCGAGGATTGCGCCGTTTTGTGCCTGGGCTGCGACAAAGTTTGTGAGGACTGCGCGGAGGACTGGTGCCAGAGCTGCGGGCTTTGCGGCGACTGCAACGGTCATACCGCCTGCCCCGACTGCGGCGAAACCTGCATGGAATGCAACGAATACGGTCAATGCTACGACTGCTACACCTGCGAGCAGTGCACAACGATTTGTGAAGAATGCGGCGAAATCTGCATCGACTGCGCGTATAGCTTTTGTGAAAACTGCAATACCTGTTCCGAATGTAACGGTGACACCGTCTGCGAAACCTGCTACAACACCTGCGCGCTGTGCGAAGCCAATCCGCAGTGCAAAGAGTGCCTCACATGTGAAAACTGCGTGCTGCTTTGCACCGGATGCGGCGAAGTCTGCATGGAATGCGCGGCGGACGGCTGGTGCACCGGATGCGACACCTGCGCGGACTGCAACGGCGGCACTGCATGCCTCGACTGCGGCAACAGCTGCCTGGAATGTGAAACGATCGAGCAATGCGCCGACTGCTACCTCTGCGCCAACTGCACAACAGTCTGCACGGGGTGCGGCGACGTGTGCATAGACTGTGCGGCGGACGGCTGGTGCACCGGATGCGACACCTGCGCAGACTGTAACGGCGGCACTGCCTGCCCCGACTGCGGCGAAACCTGCGAAAGCTGCGGCAATGAGGATCAATGCGGGGGCTGCTATAACTGCGCGGCATGCGCGGATATCTGCATAAACTGCGGCGATTTCTGCTCGATGTGCGACCTTGATTACAATGAAGCGACGCATATGTGCGGCAACTGCGACGTGCATGACGTGGACGCCGCGGCTGTAATCGGCAAAATAAACGCCATCGGCACGGTGGAACTCACCCCCGAGAGCAAGGCAAAGATCGACGCCGCTGCGGCCGCCTTTAAATCACTTTCCGACGAACAGCAAGCTCTTGTGGGCAATTTCAATACGCTCAGAGCGGCTCAGGCAGAATACAAACAGCTCAAAAACCAGGAGGATAAGCGCAAGGCGAATCTCGTGACCGCCGGCATCAATAATCTTGGCACGATCAGCTTTAGCAGCGAAAGCAATAAAAAAATAGCGATTGCGAAAAAGATGTACGCTTCTCTGACTGCCGACCAAAAAGCGCTTGTGACCAATTACGACGTGCTTGAAGCGGCTATTGCGAGATACGACGAACTTAAACAGGAAGCCTACGATCAAGCCGCCGCGGACGATGTGATCGGCAGAATTAGCGCCATCGGTACGGTTATATATTCAGACTCGAGCGCTCTGAAAATCAGCAGAGCGAGAAATGACTATAACGTGCTGACCAATACGCAAAAAGCGCTTGTGACCAATTACTCCGTACTCACAGCAGCCGAGGCAAAATATGCGCAGTTGCAGGCTGCTGCCAATCAGACAGCCGCTGATAAAGCCGCCGTAGAGAACGCGGTGCAGAAAATCAACGCCATCGGCAAGGTCGAATACACAAGCGATTGCAAAGTGAAAATAGACGAAGCAAGAAATACCTATAACGC
>JAFQFR010000046.1 GCA_017398595.1 Clostridia bacterium | reverse complement strand
AGCCTAACAAGGTTTTAACCGTGAGGTTAATACGAAAGCAGAGTGGTACCGCGAATTTTTTCGCCCCTGTTTTGTGCAGGGGCGATTTTATTTTGTATTTATTTCTCCCCGATGGGATGATAAATAAAAAAACGATCTGTTATTTTGGAGAAAAAAAACATGAAGAAACTTTTATCCGCTTTGTTGGCAGTTGCCATGCTGGCGACCGCCGCACTCTCGCTCGCTTCTTGCAGCAAGGAAGAAGCAGAGTTTACCGTCGGCATTTGCCAGCTCATGGAGCATGAGTCGCTCGACAAAGCAACCAAAGGCTTTACCGACGCTCTGACCGAAGAGCTTGCAAAAGCAGGCAAGACCGTCAAGTTTGACACGCAGGTAGCCGGTGAGGCAACCCTCTGCACGACGGTCATCAACACCTTTACCGCAAAGAATGTGGACCTCATCATGGCAAACGCTACGCCCGCACTGCTTGCGGCTGCCAATGCAACGTCCACGATCCCCGTTCTCGGCACTTCCGTAACCGATTATGCCGACACGTTCTCGGGCAACATTCCCGCAAACGTTTCGGGTACTTCCGATGCAGTTCCGTTTGACGAGCAGGCAACCATGATGATCGAGACTCTGAACCTTGTCAAGGGCGATAAGGTCGGCGTTCTCTACTGCACCAACGAGTCCAACTCCCTCATTCAGTATGAGGCAGTGAAGGCACTGTTCGAGGCAGAAGGCATCGTTGTAGAGGCGTACACCTTCTCCGAGACCACCGAGCTGCAGGCACTGGTTACTTCCGCTGCAAATAACTGCAAGGCGCTGTACGTTCCCTCGGACAACACCGTTGCACAGAACGATACCGTTGTCGGCACCATCTGCAACGCGAACAAAGTGCCCGTATTCACCAGCTACGGCGGAGCTGTTTGCTACGCAAGCCTTGCGATCGACTACTACGAGCTCGGCCGTGAGACCGGTAAGATGGCTGCTGAGATCCTGCTCGGCACCAAGAGCGTATCCGACATTGAGGTCAAGACCCTGACGCCCTCCGTTGTATACAATGAGGAGCTGTGCGCTGATCTCGGTATTGCAATTCCCACAACCACAGACTGATTTTTTGAGGTAAAGTTTGAAAGACAGGTCTTTCAAACGGCGACTTTTGTGCCTTCGCGCCATAAGGCGGGCGCGAATTTCGGTATGACCGAAACCGGCAAAAATTCGCGCTGCACAGAAAGGAAAGAGCATTTCAATGTACTTTTTAAATGCATTGCCCGGTGCGATAGCAGAGGGGCTTATCTGGGGACTGATGGCGATCGGCGTCTATGTTTCCTATAAAATATTGGATATTGCCGACCTTACCGTGGACGGCTCCATTTGTACCGGCGCGTGCGTTTGTGCGGTTCTGATCACAAGCGGTGTGCCCGCGTGGCTCAGCGTGATCATCGCTTTTGCCGTGGGCGCCTTGACCGGTGTGTTGACAGGACTGTTTCATACTGCCTTGGGCATTCCTTCGATTTTGGCTGGTATCTTGACGCAGCTCATCCTGTATTCGGTCAACCTTTCGATCCTCGGCGGCAAGTCGCTCGTAGCGATCGATGCGCGTTCCCATACGCTGCTCTTACATATGAGCAACAATATCGGCGCCATCGTGGCTGCGGCGCTCATCATCATCGCTGTGATCGTATGCTTGTGGCTCTTCTTCTATACCG
Source organism: Clostridia bacterium (assembly GCA_017398595.1). Taxonomy (GTDB): domain Bacteria; phylum Bacillota; class Clostridia; order Oscillospirales; family CAG-272; genus UMGS902. Next base: position 14,818 of record JAFQFR010000046.1, on the reverse strand, counting down.
AAGTCGGTCTTACGCTGAAATCCACGGGTGACAACCCCGACATGAGCCGTGCGCAGGGCGTCAATGTTAAATTCAACAAGGTGCTCGGTCTTGCGATCGCAAACGGCATCGTTGCGCTGGCGGGCGCACTGCTCGCACAGTATAAAGGCTCGGCGAACATCAATGACGGTCGCGGCGCGATCGTCATCGGTCTTGCGGCGATCTTTATCGGTCTGTCTGTTTCGATGAAGATCAAGCCGAATTTCGTCGTCAGCCTGATCGGCGTGATCGGCGGCGGTATCGTCTACTACATCATCTACAACTTCGTTGTGCTGCTCGGACTCAAGACCGACTATCTCAAGATGCTTTCGGCGATCATCGTGGCGCTGTTCCTTGGTGTACCGTATCTGAAAGGCGAGTACTTCGACAGGAAAAAGACCATGCGCGCGAAAGCTGCGTCGGCTGCGACAAAGAATGCAGGAGGGGATACCAATGCTTAAAATTACCAATCTGCAGAAAACGTTTAACGCCGGTACGGTCAATGAAAAGGTCGCACTGCAAGGTCTGGATCTGACCTTACAGGACGGAGATTTCGTCACGGTGATCGGCGGTAACGGCGCGGGCAAATCCACGCTGCTCAACGCGATCGCGGGCGTATGGAAGCCCGACTGCGGCACCATCGAGATCGACGGAAACGACGTAACGTATATGCCCGAGCATCAAAGAGCGAAATTTCTCGGCAGAGTCTTCCAGGATCCGATGAAAGGCACGGCGCCCGACATGGAGATCGCCGAGAATCTTTCCATTGCCGCAAGACGCGGCACCAAGCGCAAGCTGATCTGGGGCATCAAAAAGGCGGAGCGGGAGCAGTATAAAGAGCTGCTCGCCACGCTCGGACTCGGACTCGAAACGCGCCTCACTACCAAGGTGGGACTGCTTTCGGGCGGACAGCGCCAGGCGATCACGCTGCTTATGGCGACGCTCGAACGCCCAAAGCTTCTGCTGCTCGACGAGCACACAGCGGCACTCGACCCTAAAACCGCGGCAAAGGTCCTCGAGATCACCGATCAACTGGTGAATGAGAACAAGCTGACCACGCTGATGATCACGCACAACATGCACGATGCCATCACGCACGGCAATCGTCTGATCATGATGCATGAAGGCCGCATCGTGGTGGATGTCTCGGGCGAGGAAAAGAAAAAGCTCACCATCAATCAACTGCTTGCTCTGTTTGAAAAAGCCAGCGGTAAAGAATTTGCCAACGACAGAGCGATCTTGTCGTAAATCGAAAGCACCTGCATTTTTGCAGGTGCTTTTTGTCATATGCTGTAGACGGTTACGCAGAAATGTGGTATACTGATAGAAAAACAGGGATAACCGTGGAGGTGCAACCATGCAATATACAACACTTGGGAAAACGGGCATACAGATCTCGCGTATCGGATTCGGCGGCATTCCGATCCAGCGCATTGACGCGGCGGGCACGCGGCAGCTTTTTTTGCAGATGCGCGAGGCGGGCATCAACTATGTAGACACCGCGCGCGGCTACACGGTCAGCGAGTCCTACATCGGTGCGGCGATCGAGGGCATGCGCGAGCATTTTGTCCTTGCGACCAAGAGCATGTCGCGCACGAAAGAAGCGATGGCAAAGGATATTGACATCAGCCTTGCCAACCTCGGCACGGATTATATCGACCTTTACCAGGTACATAATCCGACGATGGAACAGCTTGAGCAGGTCATCGCCGCGGGCGGCGCGCTGGAAGCACTGCTCGAAGCACGCACGGCAGGGAAGATCGGGCATATCGGTCTGACTGCGCACTCGCTCGAAGTGTTTGCAAAGGCGCTGACGCTCGACTGGGTGGAGACCATTATGTTCCCTTACAACATCGTGGAGACGCAGGGCACCGAGTTGATCCACAAGTGCGCAGAAAGGGGCATCGGCTTTATCGCCATGAAGCCGCTCGCAGGTGGTGCGCTCGATGATGCGACGCTTGCGCTCCGCTTTATCGCAAGCAATCCCGATGTTACCGTGGTCATTCCCGGCATGGCGGATGCCAAAGAGATCGAGCAGAATATCGCCGCCGCTTGTGATGGCGCGCCGCTGACCGAAGCGGAAAATGCAAAGATCGAGGAGATCAGAGCGACACTCGGCACGCAGTTTTGCCGCCGCTGCAACTATTGCGCACCCTGCACGGCGGGCATCAACATCCCGGGCGTGTTCCTTATGGATGGCTACCTCACGCGCTACGGGCTTGCCGACTGGGCAAAGGCGCGCTATGCGGCAATGGAAAAGACAGCCTCGGATTGCGTCGGCTGCGGCGTATGTGAGACCCGCTGCCCGTATAACCTGCCGATCCGTGATATGCTGAAAGCCGCAGCGGAGCGCTTCGGGAAATAGAAAAGTCGAATGCCACAGAATTTGACAGAAAAAAACCGCACGATTTGGGTTGACTAATGTGTGTAAAAAAGGTATACTATTGAGAGTAACATAAAACCAAGAGGTGAACGCAAATGACTTTTATTGAAAAATTTGAGCAAATCAAAAAGAAGATCGGCACGCCCGACACTTCGCGCCTGAGCGAGAATTTTGCTGTACAGGTCAATCTGATCGACGAGGACTGCGGCGGCGCATTCTATGTTTCGTATCAGGACGGCGTTGTGGCAATTGAGCCGTATGACTATCACGATCATACCGCTATGGTCAATGTCAAGGCACAGGATCTGCTCGACGCGATCAGCGGCAAGCTGGATGTTGTCGGCGCTGTTATGACCGGCAAGATCGAGGTGTTCGGCAATGTTGAACATCTGAAAGCAGTTCTTGCACTCAAAAAGCCCGCGGCAAAGCGCGCTCCCAAGAAGGCAACCGAGAAGAAGGAGCCTGCAAAGAAGGCTGCAAAGAAAGCACCCGCTGCCAAGGAAGAAGCAAAGGCAGAGGTAAAGGCGGAAGTTAAGGCTGAGCCGAAAGCTGAAGCTAAGGTTGAAACCAAGGCTGCTCCCGCAGAGAAAAAAACACCTGCAAAGAAAACTACCAAGAAATAAAAAAGTGCCGAAAGGCACTTTTTTTATTTGCGGCTGTCGAAAAACTTTGTTTTTTCGACAGCTTTTTTTACCGTATGCTTTGGAAAGCGAGCAGACCGAGGATGCAGAGGATGCTGCCGATGAGATTTGGCACAGAGCAGCGTTCCTTTCGCGCAAGGCGAACGAAAAACAGCGAGACCAGTATCATCGGTTGGATAAACGAATAGCTTGTCAGGCTGATGGAAATGACCGCGTTTTCGCCGAGCATCCCGACCGTATTGGGGATGCGCGCCAGCACGACCTTGCGTATGCCGCTGCGGTTGGCACGCAGTTGCGCGATCTTCACCGTGGGCAACAAAAGGACCGTGAGCAGCAAAAATGCGGGGAGCAACAGCATCGTAGAGGATGCATACGGCGTAAAGGCTTTGATGACAAGACCGTAGCCGTATTTGGCGGCAAGATACAGGATCAGCGGCAGCAGAATTTTGCGGTATTCCACCTTTTTTCCCGATTCCGACCGCACCACAAGCACAAGACCGACGGCGGTCACCGCGATGCATACGAGCTTTGTGATCTGCAGCGGCGAGCCGTAGCAAACATCGGTAAAGTAGGATGCAAACAGCGTTACGCCGAGCCATGCCTTGAGGTCAAACGCGGATAGCTGACGCAAAACGAGTGCGCTCATCTGAAACTCCAGGATCTTGCAAAGCGCGACCAAGAGTATGCCCGCGAATGCCTGCCATGAAAACCGGAAACAGATCTCTTGAAACGGAAGGCTGATCGCCAAAAAGACGGACATGGATGCGCACATCAGAAAGGTGAACATGTTGCCCGACAGCTTTGCCTCGGCGATGGCGTATTTATCGCTCAGCGAGGTACAGGTGTAACACGCGGTAACGAGCAGCATCAGGAGCATTGCATACATAGTGTCACCATCTGACTTTCCAGCGTTCGCGCAGGGTGTCGATCGATTCGGGTTCTCCCGGTTGCTTTATGTTTGTTTCGTGCTTGCAGAGCTCTGCAAGATGCTGTTCAAAGAGCGTTTCATCCGTGGGGATCTCTGCCCATGTGTCTGTCCACGACGAGAGATACGCGGCGTTGGAGATCGAAAGCGAGCGCAGTCCCTCTCTGCCGTCGGCGATCAGTTCGCTGCCCGTGAGGATCGACTGTGCAAAGGCTTCGAGCACCTTCGGGTGTCCCTCAACGACTTTGTCCGTAAATTCCTCATAGGTTTTTTCGGGAACCGAAAAGCCCTTTGTCGCCGTGAAGCAGAACTCGCGCTCGGGCACGGACAGCTTCCACCACTTCAGCTTGCCGCCCTCAATGATGATCTTGCCGCGGTCGCCCGAGATCTCCAGACGGTTCGAGCCGGGCGCTTCGCCCGTGGTGGAAATAAAGACGGAAGTGGCACCGTTTTCATACTCGCCGTAGATCGTAACGTCGTCTTCCACGTCGATATTGTGGTATTTGCCGACGCTGCAGAACGCGCGGACACGCTTCGGCATGCCGAAGATCCACTGCCACAGATCGAGGTTGTGCGGTGCCTGATTGAGCAGCACGCCGCCGCCCTCGCCGCTCCATGTAGCGCGCCAACTGCCCGAATCGTAGTATGCCTGCGTGCGGTACCAGTTGGTCACGATCCAAACGAGACGCTTCGGCTCGCCGAGCGCTCCGCTCTGCACGATCTCGCGTGCCTTGGCATACAGGGGATTGGTACGCTGGTTGAACATGATGCCGAATTTGACATTTGCCTTGTCTGCCGCCTCGTTCATTTCGCGTACCTGTCTTGCATATACGCCTGCGGGCTTTTCGATCATGACATGGATCCCGCGCTTGAAGCACTCCATGGCATAGGTGGGATGGTCGTAGTGCGGCACGGCGACCAGTGCAGCGTTGATGTTGCCGCTGTCCAGCATTTCGATCGCGTCCGTATAGCAGAGCACGCCCGGCAGCTTTTCCTTCGCGTATTCGAGCTGCTTTTCATCGATGTCGCATACGGCAGCCACCTCGACCGAGGGACATTTGCCGTCGATCACGTTTTGCAGATGGCCTTTTCCCATATTGCCGATGCCGATGATGCCGAGTTTAATTGTTTCCATAATTGCCTCCGATTTCTTCGATGATGTTTTTCAATGCCGCGGCTGCGGTGTCAAACGCCGCGCGCTTTGTGGGGTAGCGGTATGCTCCGATCTTGGAGGTTTCTGCTTCGAGGTCCTTTAGCCCTTTAAATACGGATAAATGCGGCTCCAGCGTTAGGACTTTACAGGAGCAGCGCTCCAAAAGATAGGGGATGCCCCCGAGTCCCTGACCCGCGGGGACAACGGTGCCGTCCGCGAGCGCATCCTTGATGTGCATGTATTCCACATGATCGCAGAGCAGTTCCCAGGCTTTTTGTATGTCCTGTCCGCACTGTACGAAATTCGCGGGATCGAATACCGCTTTTATATCGGGAAATGCTTGATGAATGCGCGCACAGCGCTCGGCGGTGTCGCCGTAAATGCCTTTTTCATTTTCATGGCAAAGCGTGATCCCGCTGCCTTTTGCCGCCGTGCGGAATTGATCTAAGCGCTCGAGCACCGTGTCGGTATATGCATCCGCCTCTGCCTGCGGCATGTAAAAGCTAAATAGGCGGATGTGTGATGCGCCGAGAATTTCTGCCGTTTCCAGTCCGTATTTGAATTTATCGAGGTGGGGCGCAAACGCTTCGTCAATCTTGATCTTGCCGTACGGCGAGCCGATTGACCATACCGCGATGCCGTTTGCGTCCAGCTCTGTGCGTACTTGCTTTGCCTTTGCGTGCGTGATCGCCGAAATGTTTTCGCCGTCTACGCCGCGGATCTCCAGATACGGGATCCCGTTTTGGCGCAGTGCGGTGATCTGATGGCGGATACTGCTGTCTGCTTCATCCGCGAAAGCTGCCAAGGTAAACAGCATCACGAAAAACCTCTCGATCGCAAGTAGTCATAGCTGCGCTTCAGGCAGTCAAAGGGATCTTCGCCGTTGCACTTGTCCTGTTCGACGAGCATATATTTTGTTCCCGCGTTTTCGGCTGCGGCAAATACGCGGTCAAAGTTGATATTTCCCTCACCGACGACAGCCATGGTCGGTCCGTAGGCGTAATCCTTGAGGTGGATGCAGGGCACTCTGCCCGAAAATGCTTCGATCCACGCAGCGGGATCTCCGCCGCCGACCTGGATCCAGTAGGTATCGAGGGTGAACCCCATTTTGTCCGCGGGAAAATCTTCGGCGAGGTGTGCAAGCACCGTTTTGCCGTCGATCTTTTGAAACTCGCTCGAATGATTGTGATACATAAAGTAGTTTCCGCTCGCGGCGATCTTTTCTGCCACGGGTGCGTATTTTGCGCAGAATTCGCTGTACTTTTCCTTTGCAGGGGAGAAAGCATAGTAGCCAAGACCGATGTACTTGCAGCAGAACACATCGTGTTCGCGGCACACCTGCTCAGTCTCTTCCAGGAGCCGCGCCGCAGGCGTGTGCGTCAGAACGCAGGTAAGCCCGTTTTTGGCAAGCTCGTCCCGCAGCCACTCTGCCGGATACGCGCAAGTGCCCGAGACCTGTACATGCTTGTAGCCGATGTCGGCGATCTTTGCCAGCGTGAGCGAAAAGTCGTCTAAGTTTTTGCAAAAATCCCGTACGGTAAATAATTGTGCACCGATTTCCATAATTACCCTCCTGTTCCTTATTACCAGTATACCGTAAACGAATTTGCATTTCCATTGTTATTTTAAGCATCTCGTGTTGCAAATTCGCGCATCTTGTGCTATGCTGAACGCAGAACCGATTGGAGGAGCTATGGACATTTTACAGGAATACAAAAAGAAAGGCATCTATGTCAAGCATGCCGTGACCGAAGCGCCGAGCGACGCCGATTTTCCTATGCATATTCACGGAACCTGCGAGATCTATTTTTTTCTTGCGGGCAAGGTCGAGTATCTTGTCGAGGGTACAAGCTATCCTCTGCGGTCGGGGAGTCTGCTGCTCATGCGCCCTGCCGAATCGCACAAGCCGAGGATCCTGACACCTTTGGGGTACGAGCGGTATAATATCAATTTTCCGCTTTCGCTGTTTGCGGATATGGATCCCGAGGGCAGGCTGATGCGTCCGCTTACCGACAGACCACTCGGCCGCGGCAATCTGTATACATCCGACGAGCTTACGGATCTGCCGCTGCAAAAACTGTTTTTTGAAATGTGTTACTCGGATGCAGACGAGTACGGCAAGCGGCTGAAGATCCGCACGAACCTTTGGCGTATACTGGACGCTGTGTATCAGGCGTATCTGCAGCGAGGCGCGGCGGAATATACGCCGCCCGCGTGCCGCAACGAGGAGATCGTGGCGTATGTCAATGCGCATCTGTCCGAGGACCTCTCCATACCGCTCCTTGCCGAGCATTTTTTCCTCAGCCCCTCGCAGTTCAACCGCGTGTTTAAAGCGGCTACGGGTGCGGCGCCGTGGACTTATATCACTGTCAAGCGGCTGACAACGGCAAAAGAAAAGATCCGCGGCGGTGCCTCTGTGCAAAGTGCTTTTGAGGGCAGCGGCTTTGGTGACTATTCCGCATTTTACCGCGCGTATACCAAGCATTTCGGTCATGCGCCGACCGAGGATAACGGATAACTGTTTACGATAAACGACTTTTTCTCCTTTTTGTGCATATCCTGTTAAGAGAAAAGGAGGAATGCGTATGGTCATACATATTGTACAACCGGGGGAGACGGTGTTCAGCATCGCGGCGCAGTACGGGACATCGCCCGCACGGCTGATCGGGGATAACGGTCTGCAGATCTCGCAAAGTCTGGTCGTGGGGCAGGCGCTGCTGGTGCTGTTTCCCGCCGAGGTCTATACGGTGCAGCCGGGGGATACGATCGAGTCAGTGGCACGCGCCGTCGGCATCACGCCGATCGAGCTGATCCAAAACAATCCCTATCTTGCCGACACGCAAACCTTGATGGCGGGTGAGACGCTGGTCGTGCGCTTTACCGATCCCAAGCGTCGCGCGGTGTATATCACGGGGTATGCTTATCCGAGTATCAACCGCAATGTCTTGCTGCGCGCCCTGCCGTTTCTTACATACCTTACGATCTTCAGCTACGGCTTTACGCTCGACGGCGAGCTGATCGGCATTGACGACTCGCCGCTGATCGATCTTGCCTATCAGTTCGGCGCGGCACCCGTGATGCTGCTGTCTTCTATCACCGAGACGGGCAATTTCAGCAGCGAAAAGGCGAGCCGCCTGTTCAACGATGTTGCCCTGCAGAACAAGGTACTCGACAACATCCTGCTGACCATGCAGGAGAGGGGGTATGTTGGACTGGATATTGACTTTGAATTTGTCGCGCCCGAGGACAGAGCGGCGTTTATCGGCTTCGTGGAGAACGCGGTGGCAAGGCTGTCGCCCTACGGCTATTTCGTCAACACCGATCTCGCACCCAAAACCTCGGCTACGCAGGCGGGACTGCTCTACGAGGCGCACGACTATCGGGCGCTCGGCGCCGCATCCGACACGCTGCTTCTGATGACCTATGAGTGGGGGTATACCTACGGACCGCCGATGGCAGTTGCCCCCATTGATCGCGTGCGCGAGGTGGTGCAGTATGCGGTCAGCGAGATCCCGAGCGAAAAGCTCGCGCTCGGCATTCCGAACTACGGCTACGACTGGCCGCTCCCGTATGTGCGCGGCTCGACCGCGGCGCGCTCCATCGGCAATGAGGAGGCGATCTCCATTGCCGCCGCGCACGGTGCGGAGATCTTGTTTGACGAGCGCTCCAAGGCACCCTATTTTTACTACAGCATGGACGGCGTCTCGCACGTCGTATGGTTTGAGGACGTCCGTAGTATTCTGGCAAAGTTTGATTTGATGGACGAATTTGGCTTGCGCGGCGCGGGGTATTGGAACATCATGCGCCCCTTTGCGCAGAATTTTGCGCTCCTCGGCGCGCTGTACGATATTATCAAAGTGGTATGAACAGAGAATTCCCGGGAAAGAATTGACTTTCTGTCAAGAATCCGCTATACTGAAATTGTTAATTTATACATAAGGAGTTGTGATCATGCAAAAGACAAAATTGGGTATTTCCGTCGGTCTCGTAGGCGCGATCCTGTATCTTTGCGGCTATTTCAGCGGGTATCTTGCAGCGCTTTTGATCGCGGGCTATGTCCTCCTTGCCGAGGAGAACGTATGGCTGAAGAAAACAAGCGTGCGCGTAGTGGTTTTGATGATCGGATTCTCGGTTCTGTATACCCTGCTTGGTCTGATCCCCGATCTGATCGGTCTTGTCAACAGCGTGTTCAACGTATTCGGCGGGCACTTCGGCATCAGCTTTGTGACCAATATCATCAACGTGTTCCGCAATCTGCTCGATCTGTTTAAGCTGGTCGTCTTTTTCCTGCTCGGTGCATCGGCGCTGGCGCAGAAAGACATCAGGATCCCCGGTCTCGACGATCTGATCGACAAGCATATGAACTGATTTGCATTCAAACGCGTCATCCATTCGATGGCGCGTTTTTTCTTTGCATAGTTTGTCTCTTTCTCTCATAGAATGCAGTAACGAAAAACTGCAAAAAGGAGACAGCCATGAGAAACGAAACAAGCGATAAAAAGGAATTTGTCCTGCCGGCGAAGAACACCGTGCAGCTCGAGCAGGGCGGAGGAAACATTTTCTTCGAGAGCGGCGGGGAGTTTGTTCTGCCCGATTATATGCCCAAGGTGCAAAAGGTGCTGCGCATGGAGGCGCGCGCGCTGCCGCCGTCCCGCTATATGGGATCGGGTGAAGCGCAGATGTCGGGCAGCGTACTGCATACGCTGATCTATGTCGGCGAAGAGGGCGAGGTCAGCGCCACCGTTCTGCCCGCAAAATATGAGTTTTCGATCCCGTTTACGGCGGGCGGAGAACTGCCGACAGTTTCTGCCGCAGTGGAGGTGGACTCGCTGTCCTACCGCCTCGGCGCGCCGCGCAAACTCAACATCCGTACCCGCCTGCGCGCGAAACCGAGAGTGATCACCACCGAAGACATTGCCGAAAAGCAATTGCCGGGCGGCGAGATCGCAGGTTTACATACCCTCGGCGGCGAGATCGACAGCATCCGCACGCAGATCCTGCGCTCGCCCGACATCACCGTGTCGGACGCGGTGGATATTGGCGGCGGCGCGGACACGCGTCCGATCTGGTGCGGCTCGACCGCGGCAGTCAGCGATGTGCGCGTGGTGGACGGCGGCGTGAGCGTGCGCGGCGAAGCGTATGTCAAAGTACTGCTCGACGACGGCGGCAAGCCGAAAATGGTGGCAAAAAAGCTGCCGTTTGAAGAATTTCTCGACGGCGACGTGGCAAAGGGATCGTCCGCAACCGCCACTGCGCGCGTGATCTCCACCGAGGCGGGCAAGGAGCAGGAGGGCGAAGCACTGGTCGATGTGGTGCTCGTCGTAGAGGCGGCAGTTGACACGCCCAGCCGCACGCCTGCGGTCAAGGATGCGTTTTCCGAGCTTAGCGAGGGGCAAGTCGAGTACCGCAAGGTACCGACGGCACGTTTGCTCTGCAATCGCAGCGGTGTGTATACGGTCGGCGGCAGCGTGACCAAGGCTGCGGCGGGCGCTGCCGGACTTTCGACAGTGCTGGATACCTCGGGCGAGGCGACCGTGGAAGAAGCGGCGCTTGCCGACGGCAGACTGACGATCAGCGGCAGATGCGCACTCAATACGATCTATACGGCGGCAGAGGGCGAGACCTCTGCGGCAGAGTACACCGTACCGTTTAAAGTGACGGTGGACTGCGAAACGCCCGCAGGTGCCGAGGCGAATGTATCGGTAGCCCTCGTTTCCGCGCGCACACGTCCCGACGGTGAAAATTTGGTCTGCGACATGGATATTGCAGTCAGCGCACGCGCCGTCGCGCGCGGCGAGGCGGTCACGGTGGAGAGCATCGATTTTACCGCGCCGAAGGTGTACACCAAGAGTGCCTACCCGCTCTGCCTGATCTACCCGCGCGGCGACAGCCTTTGGAACGTGGCGAAAAAGTATCATGTTTCGCCCGAAACCCTCGCCAAGATCAATGCGCTTTCGATCGGGCAAGAGAATTACGCAAACGCCGAAGCACTTGCCGACATCAACGTGCTGATGTTGGAACTGTAAACCTGTTCGTTTCCGCTTTTTCATACAAAGAGTCTGCAAATATTGACAAATTTTGCGTTGAAGGGTATACTTATATTCGGATATTTAAAAAGCGAAGGAGCTTTTCAAAATGAAAAGAATCATAGCGCTCTTCACGATTTGTCTCTGCATTTTTTGCATGGCTTCGTGTGCGAGCGGATCTGCAAAACAGCTTGCCATGGCGGATGCACAGTATGCTGCAGGAGAGTGGGAGGCGGCGATCAGCCTTGCAAAAGAGCTCATCACCCGGTATCCCGATGCGGAGGAGATCACCGCTGCCGAAGAGATCATTCAGAATGCAAATGCCGAACTGGATAAAGAAAGATCCGCTGCTCTGCTTGCGGATGCCGAAGCTGCTTTTTCTGCGGCAGAATATGAAAAGGCGATGCAAAAAGCAGATAAGCTGTTGGATTCATATCCGAATGCCAAGGAAGCCGATGCGGCAGAAAAGCTGATCGATGACGCGGAACTGGCGATCAAGCGGCAGCGGGCACAGGCGCTTCTGGATACGATCAAAGCGAGTCTCGATGCCGGCGATTATACGGCGGTGATGAATCAGGACGGCGGCGTTGCCAAGATCCTGCCCGACAGCGACCTTGCAGCGACTGCAAAGGACTATACTGCGCAGGCGATCTTGGGTGATCTCCGCGTCAAGCTGGATGCCGGAGACTATACATACGTTCTCGGTCAGAAAAATGCGATCTCGACGATCGACCCCGACAGCGAGCATGCGAAGACCGCAGCGGAGTATGTCGCACAGGCACACGACATGAAAAAAGCGGACATCATGTCTCAGTTGCAGGCTGCGTATGACGGAAGCGACTGGGAAAATGTGCAGACCATCGCCAAGAAGCTGATCTCCCTCTATCCGGAGAGCGAGGAAGCGCTCACGGCGCAGACGTATACCGATACCGCAGAGCAAAAGCTCGAGCAGGCGGCGATCGATGAGGCGAGAAGTATCATCCGCGTGAGCAAGCTCGAGATCTCCAAACATGACAGTGCCGGCGGCGTATATGTATATTTCAATTTTATCAACAATGCCGACAAGGTCATAAGCTATGTCAACTTCGGCTTCTCCTTCTACAATGCGGTCGGCGACCTTGTGAAATGTGAGATCGCCAAGGATACGGTCAACCGCTGCTATAAGACCGGACCGTATGCCAAGGGCGAAGGTCTGCAGGGGTACAGCTGGCATTGGGGTAAATACTACAACGGGGATATTGTCTCTGTAAAGCTGGAATCGCTCAGCGTGGAATATGACGACGGCTCGAAAGTTACGCTGACCCACGATCAGATCGGCTATGTACAGTATTAAAATTTTCCAATCATTTCCTAAGTATTTTCTGCCTTTTCGGGGACACTATGTATGCAAGGTTACAACGGCTGTAACCGAAACACTCAAAATTTTGAGAACCGAAGAGGAAGTTGAACATGATTATTGACAGAATAGCGCTTATCCTTACCATTATCGGTGCGCTGAACTGGGGCTCGATCGGTCTGTTCCGCTTTGACTGCGTCGCATGGCTTTGCGGCGGTCAGGCGGCGATCATCAGCCGCATCGTGTACACGGTCGTGGCACTCGCGGGTATTTGGTGCATTTCGCTTTTGTTCCGTCCCCGCGCAGAAGAGATCACAGAATAAAAAAAGAAGCTGCTGCATTGCAATATGCGGCAGTTTTCTTTTTTGTCGGATGGCAAAATCGGCTTGTAAAAATAAATTGTACGAGAAATTAAAAGGTTTTTGTGAATTTTGGCAAAGGAAATTGCGCGTATCGCCTTCTTGCTTGTTAAAAAATACAATAAATGAATCGGGAAAATACATTGAGTCTTTTTTATATCGATGCTACAATTAAGATTAACAAACTTTCCCGCTGTGGCACCGTGCGCGGAGAGAATAGGAGGAATTTGTATGCAAAAGAAAACATTCGGGATCTTATTGGCAGTATGTTTGCTGTTTGGTGTGCTGATGATCACACCGATGGCAGATGACAACGTGATCGAAATTAAAGATGCGGATGCATTGTTGGCTATGATGAACAACATGGGTTCGGCTGACTATCCCTTGGACGGTCACTATCAGTTGACCGGAGATTCGTATGACATGCAGGGTAAGAAAGTGATCCCTATCGGTACGAGCGCAAAGCCTTTTACCGGTACGTTTGACGGTAACGGTAAGACGGTAAGTAACTATACATATTCCGACACCTCGGCTGACAATGTCGGTTTCTTTGGCTATGTAAGTGACGCGACCATCAAAAACCTCACGGTTTCCGGTACAGTGACCGGTAAGCAGTTTGTCGGCGGTATTGCTGGTTATGCAGCGTCCGGTACGACGATCAGCGGTTGTACAAATAACTGTAATGTTACCGGAATTGCTTCCACTAAAGCGCGGGTCGGCGGTATTGTCGGTTATGCGGCTGATGCAACACAAGAAACAAGTGTGCTGATTATCAACTGCAAGAACACAGGCGATGTTGCCGGAAAAGACGGCACAGCGTTTAGAGAGGATGTCGGCGGTATTGCCGGAATTGCATGGTATGCAGCGATAACTTCGTGTGAAAATACCGGTAAGGTAGAGGGATCGAACTCTGTCGGCGGAATTGTCGGTCGTTCGCTGTATGCTGTGATTACGGATTGTAACAATTCGAATGCAAACAAAACCGTTGAAGGTACGAGCTATATCGGCGGTATTATCGGACATGCGCAAAGCGCATCTTCTGTTACCGGATGTGTAAACAGTGCGTCTGTTACGGGAACCGGCAATAATGTCGGCGGTATCATCGGTTATGTTAACGGTGCAGGTACTTCTACCGAACAATGCGGTAATACCGGTGCTGTTCAAGGTAAAAGTATCATTGGCGGTGTCGTTGGTTATGGACGGTTAGCGACAAATATTTCGGAGTGCCAAAACAGCGGAACCGTAACTGCCACGATCGCTAGCGGAAATACCAATGTCGGAGGTATCGCGGGTGCTGTTTCGAGCACATCCACGATCTCCAGCTGCCTGAATATGGGTGATGTTTATTGCAGCTCTGATGTGTGTGTCGGTGAAATCATCGGTCAGGCAAAAGATTTTACGAAAGTCAGCGACTGTTATTCCGATAGCACGGTATATAAAAAAGCAGATGGAAGCGACCCCGAAGTCGTAAATGCAGGTATGTGCAATACAGTTGGAAGCGCGGCTTCTGTGACCAACTGCTATGACAGCTCGGCTTCTTCGGATGACTTTGCAAAACTGGATTCCACCACATGGGCAATTGTCGATGGTGAACCGGTGCTTCGTCATTTCTGTGATCATAACTGGGATAACGGCGAGTGCTCCAAGTGCGGAACCGAGTGCGATCATGCGGGTGCCAAGTTTACAGAGGTGGATGACAAGTATCACAAGTGCTCTATCTGCTCGCTTGCGACGCTGAAGCATGATTGGGAAAACGGCAAATGTGCAGATTGCGGCGCAGAGTGCAGCCATGACTCCTGGGACGAATATGTCTGCTCCGTGTGTGGAACAGACCGCCCTGCGATCGAACTGACCGTTACAGCACTTTGTGTTGTTCCCGGTGTTGAGGGCTGCACGCTTTCCGGCAAGCTGGATGGCGCAGATGTTCAGGTTGACTTCGATAAGATCACTGTTGCCAAGGACGGCGAAAACTGGGTT
>JAFQFR010000045.1 GCA_017398595.1 Clostridia bacterium | reverse complement strand
CTACGCTTTCTCGCGCAAGATTCCTCGACTGACGCTCGGAATGACGAGCGCGAGAAAGCTACGCTCAGGATGACAAGGGCGGGATTATACGAAGATAGTTGTTGTAACATCGGTAGGGGAGGGGCTTGCTCCTCCCGCATGTACGACATCGCACCGTGGCAAACGGGAGGAGCAAGCCCCTCCCCTACCGGTGTGTGCGCAACCATTACGATGTGTGTAAATTGGTACATTTGTGGGGAAATAGAGACGCTCTGTGTCTCATGCCTCCGGACTGTCCGTATTGCACAACATCGCCCCTACCGGTGTGTGCGTCGCCATTGCGATATGGGTGAATGGGCATATTTGTAGGGGACGGCCTCCCGGACGTCCCGTTTGCACCGGCGGAATCCGCGCGGGGCGATATGTTTTCAAAAATTTTTGAAAAGGGTGCGGGGAAAACTTTTTATAAAAAGTTTTCCCCGCATTTTTTATTCTTCTACATTCCCAGCAGCTTTGACAGACCCGTGATATTGCCCGCGCCCATGGTGAGGATCATGTCGCCCTCTTTGGCGGTGGCTTTCAGGTAGTCGGCGATCTTCTCAAAGCTGTCGAAATAGAGCGCATCGCCGCCCACATCCTTGGCAAGCTGCTCACTCGAAACGCCGAGCGTGTCGGTCTCGCGTGCGGCGTAAATGTCTGCCAGGATCGGCACATCGGCAAGGCGGAGCGCCTCGACGAAGCCGTTGTACAGACCTTTCGTGCGCGAGTAGGTGTGCGGCTGATAGACGCAGATCACACGGGAAAAGCCCATCTGCTTTGCCGTGCGCAGAGTTGCCGCGATCTCGGTGGGATGGTGCGCGTAGTCGTCGTACACTTTCGCACCCGCAAGCGTGCCCTTGTATTCGAGACGGCGCTTTGCCCCGTGGAAGTTGGCAAGTCCCTTGGCGATGCACTGCGAGGGCAGACCGCAGAGGATGGCGCAGGCGGCAGCCGCCAGCGCGTTGTAGACGTTGTGCTCGCCCGAAACCGAGAGCTGCACATGCTTTTTCATGCTGCCGTGGCAGAGGTCAAACGACGCAACGCCGCCCGCATAGGAGATGTTCTTCGCCATGATGTCGGCTTCGTTTTTAACGCCGAACGTCAGCACGCTGCCGGTGAAATCCTTTGCCATATCCATGACGTTTTTATCGTCGGCGTTGAGCACCGCACAGCCGCAGCCGCGCGTTTTTTCGATGTAGCTGCGGAAAGAACGCTTGATCTGCGCAAGATCCTTGAAGTAGTCCACGTGATCCATCTCGATGTTGAGCACGACGGCGATCGTCGGGTAAAAATCGAGGAAAGAATCCATGTATTCGCAGGATTCAAAAATGAAGTTTTCCTTGCCGCCGAGGCGGTATGCGCCGTCGATCGAGGAAAGCTCCGCACCCGAAATGACCGTGGGATCGGCGTCAGCCGCCAAAAAGACCTCGGCAGTCATGGAAGTGGCGGTGGATTTGCCGTGCATGCCCGAAAGTCCCACGCGGTGGGTGTAGCCGCGCATGAGGTAGCCGAGATAGTCGGCGCGGGAGATCACGGGGATGCCGCGCTCCTTGGCGCGGACGAGCTCGGGGGTGTCGTCGCGCACGGCGACCGTGTAGACCAGCGCGTCGTAGCCGTCGAGCTGTTCGGCACGATGCCCCTCGAAGATCTCGATGCCCTCGGCGGCGAGTTTATCGGTCAGGGGCGAGAGGGTGCGGTCGGAGCCGCCGACCTTGAAGCCTGCGAGCGCCGTCGCGTGTGCCAAAGAGGACATCGTGATACCGCCGATGCCTAAGAAGTAGACCGCCTTTTTGCCGTCCAGCTTGCGGGCAATCTCCTCTGCTCCGAAATGTGTATTGTGTACAGCCATGGTAAAAACGCTCCTCGTTTTTAAAAGTGATGAAAGATCCCTGCGGGATCTTGTTATGAGCGCCTGCGGCGCGTGATGATTGCCCGCGGGCAAGTGATGTATGCGGCGATGCCGCATGTTTGCGGGATTTTAAATTGGTAAAGTATATGAATAAAAGGCGTCCCGGCATCACATAATTTTACCAGCCGGTTTTTGCGGCGGCAGCGTGCCGCCGAGGCAGACCATGATACAGGAAAGGAATATCAAAAATTATGGAAATCACAGATGTAAAGATCAGACGAACCTTTGAGACAGCACCGCTGAAAGCGGTTGCCTCGGTTACTTTTGACGGGCAGTTCGCCGTGCATGACATCAAGGTCATCAGCACCGAAGACAAGCTGTTTATCGTGATGCCGAGCCGTAAAAACAGCGACGGCACCTACCGCGACATTGCGCATCCGATCAATTCGCCTTTTCGCGGACAGCTCGAGAGTGCCGTACTGCAGGCGTATGCCACGGCGGAAAGCGAAAACAGCGGTACGCTGCTGTAATTATTTTTCCAGCAGCGTTTGCATATATGCGCGCAGTTCTTCTTTGGCGCTCGGCGAGAGCTGTTCGTACAGAGAGAGCAGTGCCTGGATCTCGCCCTCGGCTCCTCCGAGCAGTTTTGCCGTGCTGACGCCGAAATATTCGGCAATACGTGCGATCTTATCGACCGACGGCGAGGAGTCGCCGTGCTCAAGGTCGTAAATAAAGTTGCGGTTGATATGACAGTCGGTGAGTGTCTGTTTGATGGTAACACCGCGCTCTTTTGCCAGCGCGCGGATGCTTGCGGCGATCTCTTTGTTCGTTTGCGGCATAATCCCTCCGAGAAATTTTAAAAAATCCATTGACATGCAGAAAAATCTGTGTTATTCTAAGAACACGACACAGATTTTTCTGCTTTTCTATGCAAAAAATTCTTTCGTACTTTAGTATAGCACAGATATTTCAGTATTACAAGCACTATTTCAGAAAGGGGCAAAAAAATATGCAATTTTACGATGATGGGGTCGCGGCAGGCGGCGTTCGCATGAGCCGTTCACAGCTGCACCGCCGTATTGAGGATCTGTACGGCAAGATAGATGATGAAAATGAGAAGAAAGAAGAACTGCTCAGCGAGCTGCGGCGCACCGAGCATGCGATCGAGCAGTGGCGCGAGCTGCTGCGGGACATGGAGGCGCTGCTCCGATGAGTCAACCTGTCACCAAGGAGCGGCTTGCCCGCCTTGCAACGCTGCGGCGCGAGGTCACGCGTACCAAAAAGCGGCTTGCGGCGCTTGAGGAGCGGCGGGAAAAACGGCAGACGCGGGCGGTGGAGACCGCGTATACGGCGGCGCGCAGCGCGCTCGAGCGCTATCTTTGCGAGATGCACACCGAGGAAGCGGAGCTGCTCGGCTACATACAGCGCATCGAGGACGCAGAGGTGCGCGAGCTGTTTATGCTGCGCTACTACGACGATGTTCGTTCCTGGCAGCACATTGCTTTTCTCATGGGCGAACACGACGAGTCCTACGTCCGCCGCAAGCATAATGCGTATTTGAAAAGAGGGGAATAGTTGTTTGATAATGTCCCCTCATCCGTCGCCGTTCGGCGACACCTTCCCCCGAGGGGGAAGGCTTAATTTTTCAAAAATTTTTGAAAAGGGTGCGGGGAAAACTTTTTATAAAAAGTTTTCCCCGCATAGTTTTATTTTTTATTCTTTTACGCTTCGTGCCGGACGCAGCCGGATTTCGTCTCGGTGCCGACGGTCTCAATGTCGTAGGGCGTCGACTGGTAGACGAAGTAGTTGAGCCAGTTGGAATAGAGCAGATTCGCCGAGGAACGCCAGGTGACGGACGGCTCCTTTCGGTCATCATCGTCCGGAAAGTAGTTGACCGGCACGTCGATGTCGAGTCCCGCGGTCTTGTCGCGCACATACTCCTTTTTGAGCGTGTCCGCGTCATACTCCGAGTGTCCCATGATGAAGATCTGCTTGCCGTGATCGGCGATCACCGCGTATACGCCTGCCTCTTCGGACGAGGCGAGAATGCGCAGACGGTCGTCCGCCTCGATGTCCGCACGGTTTACGGTGGTGTGGCGCGAGTGGGGGACGAGAAACGTGTCGTCAAAGCCGCGGAAAAGGATCGAGCGCTTGTAGTCCACCGTATGGCGGAACACGCCGAACATCTTTTTATCCAGCGGCTGCTTCTGGATGCCGAAGTGATAGTACAGCCCCGCCTGTGCGCCCCAGCAGATGTGGAACGTGCTGGTGACGTGCGTCTTGCTCCACTCCATGATCTCGCAGAGCTCTTCCCAATATTCCACTTCCTCAAATTCGAGCTTTTCCACGGGCGCACCCGTGATCACCATGCCGTCAAAGCGCTTGTCCCTGACCTCGTCAAAGGTCTTGTAAAAGGCGAGCATGTGCTCCTCGGAAGTGTTCTTCGGGATATGCGAGGTCTTGACGAGCTCCATCTCGACTTGCAGCGGCGTGTTTCCGAGCAGGCGGGCGAGCTGCGTTTCGGTCGTGATCTTGGTGGGCATGAGGTTGAGGATGAGAATTTTCAAGGGACGAATATCCTGCGTGATGGCGCGGGTCTCGGTGATCACAAATATATTTTCGCTCTCCAGCGTTTCGGTCGCGGGCAGCGCGTTCGGTATCTTGATCGGCATGATTACTCTCTCTTATACAAATAAAATCTTGTTTTCAAGACGGGCATGCACCGGCTTGAAAACTCCTTAAGGGGGCGCGTGCGGTTGAGCACGACGCGAGTCTTGCGCCCCCAAACACTTGAAAATCGGAGATTTTCAAGTGAGTAGTTTTACGCCTTATCCAAAGCCTGTTCGATGTCGGCGATGATGTCCTCGACATTTTCGATGCCGATCGACAGGCGGACAAGCTCGGGCAGAACGCCTGCGTCGGCGAGCTGCTTGTCGGTGAGCTGGCGGTGGGTCGTGCTTGCAGGATGCAGCACGCTCGTGCGTGCGTCGGCAACGTGTACGACGATGGCAGCGAGACGGAGGGAGTCCATAAAGCGGGTCGCCGCTGCGCGTCCGTCCCGCAGACCGAAGGCAATAACGCCCGAGCCGCCCGTCAGATACTTCTGCGCGGTCTCGTATTCGCTGTCACCCTCGAGGAAGGGGTAGTTGACAAAGGAGACCTTGGGATGATTTTTGAGCATCTTGGCAACGGCGAGCGCGTTTGCACAGTGGCGCTCCATGCGCAGTGCCAGCGTCTCGGTGCCGAGGTTGAGGATGTATGCGCTCAGGGCAGCGGGCGTTGCACCGAGGTCGCGCATCATCTGTACGCGCGCCTTGGTGATATATGCCGCCTTGCCGAACTGCTCGGTGTATACGACGCCGTGATAGGATTCATCGGGGGTGGAGAGCTCAGGGTATTTGCCGCCCTTTGCCCAGTCGAAGTTGCCGCTGTCTACGATCACGCCGCCGACGACCGCCGCATGGCCGTCGAGGTACTTGGTGGTCGAGTGTACAACGATGTCCGCACCGAATTCGAACGGGCGGCAGAGGATCGGCGTTGCAAAGGTGTTATCCACGATCAGCGGCACGCCCATGCGGTGCGCAAGGTCGGCAAAGCGCGTGATGTCCAGCACCTTGAGTGCGGGGTTTGCGATCGTCTCGCCGAAGAGTGCACGGGTACGGTCGTCAAAGAGCGCCTCCACCTCTTCGTCGGTCATCTCGGGCGTGGCAAAGCGCACCTCGATGCCCATTTTCTTCATCGTGACGGCAAAAAGGTTGACCGTGCCGCCGTAGATGCTCGACAGGCTGACAAAGTTGTCGCCTGCCTGCGCGATATTGACGATCGCCATGAAGTTTGCCGACTGGCCCGACGAGGTGCAGAGTGCGCCCACGCCGCCTTCCAGCGCGGCGATCTTTGCCTCTACGGCTGCGACCGTGGGGTTGGAGATGCGCGAATACATGTGTCCGTCCGCTTTCAGGTCGAACAGATCGCCGATCGCGTCGGAGGAGTCGTATTTATAGGTCGTGCTCTGGTAGATCGGCAGAACACGGGGGTCGCCGGACTTGGGTTTATAGCCTTCCTGCAGGCATTTTGTCTCGATATGCATGACAGTACTTCCTTTTAAAAAATAGAATATAAGCATTTTAACACATACGGTCGGGCATTGCAAGGATTTCATGGAA
Organism: Clostridia bacterium; assembly: GCA_017398595.1. Taxonomy (GTDB): domain Bacteria; phylum Bacillota; class Clostridia; order Oscillospirales; family CAG-272; genus UMGS902. Next base: position 47,940 of record JAFQFR010000045.1, on the reverse strand, counting down.
AAAGACCTATCTTTTGCCGAAAACAAACTTCCCCGCGTAAAAGGTTGCTTTTTAAACCTGTTTTATTTTATACTATAAAATAGGAATGTAAGTTTACACCAAAGTTGTAAGATCTTGACTATATTATTTTCGGAGGGAAGACATGACGAATATTGAAAAACTGGAAAGCGGCTATGTCGTCACGATCGACGGCAAGCCCTACGCGCGCATCCTCTCTGTGGAGGGCGCGACCGACACCTTTGAGCCGATCGAGGACGGCGCATGGAAGTGGCATCGCCACACCGATGTGCCCACCGATCACATGCGCATGGAGATGCTGTTTTACGGCGAGCCGACCTTTACCATGATCCCTGCGATCAGCTATAACGGTAACGGCTACGGCGGCTTTGCCGAGTATGTCGGCGACCGCGCCGAGGACGGCACGCCGTGGAGCTTTGCCTCCCACCGCGCGACCATTCCGTGTTGCACATACAGTGAAAACAGCGAGATCAGCCTGGCACTGATGGCAGAGGCGAACGATAACAACGCCTGCTCGCTGTACAAAGTGGACGAGGGCGAGCTGCACGTTGTGATCTTCCCCGAGGAAGAAAAGCCGAAGACCCTGCAGCGTCACTTCTGGGGCGATCCTTTCCAGGGTACGATGGAGCCGCAGAGCGATTTTACGGCGATCATCCTTGCCGTTCCCTCGGACGGAACCCGTCATCGCTATAAGAGCCTGATGGATTTCGCATGGCGCTACTACGGACACGACATTGCCGCACCGATGACTGCCAAGGAGCTCTACCGCCTCGGCATCGCGTACAGCCGCTTCCTGTTCGAGCGCGAGAAGAACGGCTTTGCGGGCTTTACCATGGGTTCGCAGTGGCATCTCGGCACGACGTCCTACAAGAAGACCGAGCACCGCTATGAGATCGGCTGGGTAGGACAGAGCGCTTCGATGGCGAACGCGTTCATCTACGACTATATGCAGACCGGCGACAAGGAAAAGCTGGATATGGCAATTGAGTCGCACGACGCATGGCTGAAATTCGGCAAGTACCCGGCGGGACACATTGCAGCCCGCATCGACTATGACGAGTGGAGATATTTTGAGTTCCCCGCAGGCTATGAGCCCGACCGCTGGGAAGTCGGCGAGTGTACCTACGAGACCTACCGCAACTTCGCAGGTAAGAAGCTCCGCCGTGCGCCCGACGGACAGATCCAGCTGCGCAACGACATCTGCAATATCGGTACGGGTGCTGACGGCTACTTCGAGGCATACGACCTTTTGAAAGAGGCGGGCATCGACAAGCCCGAATATCTGCAGGCGGCATACGACATCTGCGACTTCGCACTGAGCAACCAGGATGAGAACGGTGCGATCCCCAAGGCATGGGACAATGACGGCAAGGTGCTTGCAAAGAAGGGTACCGTTGCATGCTTTGTCATCCTGCCGATCATTACCGCATACAAGAAGAGCGGCGACAAGAAGTATCTCGACGCGGCTGTAAAGGCATTTGATTTCTACTACAGCGAGCTCGAGCGCGAGGGCTTCACCACCGCGGGCGCTCTTGACACCGACTCGATCGATAAGGAGTCGTCCAGCCCTCTCTTGCGCGATGCGCTTGCACTCTACAATGTGACCGGCGACAAGAAGTATATCGCCTGCGCAGAGAAGATCGCATGGTATCTCTGCACCTGGATGATGCACTTCACCGTAAAATATCCCGAGGACTGCCTGATCTCCAAGATGGGCTATGACACCTTCGGTTCGACCAGCGTTTCCACGCCTCACCAGGCACTTGACCAGTACGCGCTGCGCGATGTACTGTCCTTCCTCGAGCTCTACGAGATCACCGGCTATGTACAGTGGCGTGAGCGTGCGCTCGCATTCTGGTGCAACGCCTGCCAGTGCATCTCCGACGGTACGATGTACTTAAACGGCAGACTCCGTCCCGCAGGTGCGCAGGATGAGGCAATTTTCCACACCCGTTGGGGACGCTACGGCGTAAAGCCGTTCGGTCCTTCTCAGTGGCTGCCCGCATGGCCGACGGCATTCCGCCTCGAGTCCCTGCGTTGGCACAAGGATTGGAGCTTCTTCGACGAGGGACTCACCCACATCGAAGGCAAGATCGAAAAGTAAACAAAAGCGAAAAAGGCTGACGCAATGCGTCAGCCTTTTTGCTTGCATATAAACGCCATGCGGCTTGTAGCTGCATGGCATTTGGTATTGGCGGGAGGGGAGACCCCTCCCCTACAAAATATTTATTCCCGTATCATTTTTGCCGCAGCTTTTGCATCGGCTTTGGCGAGGGATTTGAGGTTTTCGATGCGGTCACAGGGGATGTCCTTGCCGTAGAGTTCGATCGCGCGGTCGGACAGGCGACCCTCGCGGAGTGCGGAGACGTGCACGGGCGGTTCATAGCCCATGTAGGAGAGCATGGAGTCCACCTTTTTGTCATAGGAAACGCCGAGCAGCGGTTTGCCCGCCGCGGCACCGTAGATGAGCAGGTGCAGGCGCATGGCGATGACCAGTGAGGTACGCGAGAGCACGCCGAGGATCTCGGGCGCGGTCAGCGCGGGGAGAATGTATCCCTTGTGCGCGGCAAGCGCGTTCACCCGCTCGCAGATCGCGCGGTCACGGCTGGACTGCATGATGAGATAGAGGGGGCTTGCATCGGTTGCGGCGCAGATGCGGTCGATCTCCCCCGCGAACAGGGCGGCAAACGCTTCCTCGTCCATGCCCTCGACTTCCTCACTGCGCAAACTTGAGAAGCTGCGCAGGGATACTGCGAAAAATCGGTCGCCGTCCGCTTCGCGCAGGATGTAGTCGATGCGCTCGCTCGTTGCGGGGGCGAGCGTCAGTGCGGGATCGGCGGAGAGGGTGATCTTTGCGCGGTCAAAGCCGAGGGATGCGACATATTCGATCGACTGCGGCTCGCGGAAGGTGATCTTGTCGGCAAGGGCGAGCGTTTTGACGACGGTTTGTTCATGCTTTTCGCCGAACACGGGTCCGACGCCGTTTGCGTAGACGAAAACTTTGAGTCCGCATTTTTTTGCCAGGCGGATGATGGTCGTGTAATAAAAGAGCGAACGCGAGGAAGTCGTGTTTTGCAGCAGGTTGCCGCCGCCGCTGATGAGCAGCTTGGCACCGCGCATTTCGCGCAGAATTGCGGGAATATTAAATCTGCCAATGGCGCGTGCGCCGTATTTTTTGGCGCTCTGCTTCGGCGATCTGCAGAAGATCGTAATTTTTGCCTGCGGGTCTTCGGCGCGGATGTTTTGGATGATGGATGCGGCGATCGAGTCGTCGCCCGCGTTGCCGAAGCCGTAGTAGCCGCTCACAAGAATGTCGCCGCGACGGTCGCTTGTGACAGCGGGCAGCTTTGCGTACATCTGTTCGTAGTCGCGCGCGGTGCGTGCGGCGGAGTAGTCGGCGAGGATCACCTCGCGGCAGTATGCGCCGCTCGCGGCAAGGCCGGTGGTATCAAACAGCGTGCAGATGTCGGCACAGAGCTTGTCCTCGTCCACCTCGCCGCAGCCGCGGCAGCAGTAGTTGGTCTTTGCCGAGATCTCACGCTTGTCCTCGTCGAAAATGCCGATGTAGCCCTCGTTGCCGCAGACGATCGTCGGCTTGCCCACGCTCATGGCTTCGAGCGCGGCGCGCGATGCGCCCACGAAGATGTCGCCCGATGCGATAAAGGCGGGCGTGTCGGTGCGAAGCCCCGGGGTGAAGATGATCTTCCTGCCGTATTTGGCTTCGAGCTCTGCGGCGATCGCTTTGACATCGGTGAGCAGATTGCGTTCGGCAGAGAGCACGCCGTCGCCCACGATCACGATTTCGAGATCGGGGTATTTTGTCAGCAGCTTTTCCGCCGCCTTGGCAAGGCAGAGCTGCGCTTTGCCGCGGCTTTCGTCCATGCGGCTGACCGAGACGATGCGATGGCGTGTGTCGGAGAGCCCGAGCTCGCGCACGATGGGCGCGGGATCGGCTGCGGGGGAGAACACCTCGGTGTTGATGCCGTTGACTGTGACGAAAATATTGTCGGAAAACTGCCCGTAGTTATCGATCAGATACTGCTTGATGTCCTCGCTGACCGCCATCTGCAGATCGCCCCAGTTGGCGAGCTTTTTCCACAGGGGCGTGACCTTGAATACCCAGTGCGCCGTGGTGACAAACCGGAAGTGCAGTCGCTTTTGCAGCAGTCCGCAGACAAAGGCGGGGATGCGCGCATGCGCGTGTACAAGGTCAAAGTGCTCTTTACGCAGCAGCTTTTCGAGTCCTCGATAAGCGCGCAGCACGCTGCAGGGATCTTTGCTGGCGAGCGGCAGCGTCACATGGCGGACGCCGTGCGCCTCGAGCATCTCGGCGTATTTGCCGCCCGCCGAGGCAATCGTAACGGTGTGCCCGTTTTTTTGCAGTGCCAGGGCGAGCTCATAGATGTGCGTTTCCGCGCCGCCGAAGCCCATTTGCATAGTGGTCATTAGGATTTTGAGTGGTTTTTGCATGCCGCGCCTCCGATGGATTTGTGTATTTTGAAATTATTCTATCAAATCGCGGCGGTTAAATCAAGCGGAGTGCATAAAATTGCTCCGAAAGCGGGCAAAATTTTGAAAAAACTCTTGATTTCTTTATTATAATATGCTAAACTAACGAATGATGAAAGATAAGGAGAGTAAGAGTGGCTTGCCACTCTTTCTTTGTTATTAAGATGAAGAATGCAAAAAACATCGCCGAGACCGTGCAGGCATTTGTCCAGCCGGTGATCAATCAGCTCGGCTATTATGTCTGGGACGTCGAATATGTCAAGGAAGGCAGCGAGTGGTATCTGCGCATCACCATTGACAGTGAGGACGGCATCACCATCGATGACTGCGAGACCGTGCACCGCGCGATCGATCCTGTTATCGACGAGCACGACCCCATCGAAAACGCCTACCATCTGGAGGTCTCCTCTCCCGGTATCGAGCGCGTGCTGCGCACTGCGGAGCATATCGAGGCATGGGCGGGCGAAGAGGTCGAGGCAAAGCTGTTTGCCCCCATCGACGGCAAAAAGGCGATCCGCGGCATCCTCGGCGGCATCGAAAACGGCATTGTAACGATCGAATGCGACGGGAAGACCTATGCTATCGAGCATAAGAAGATCTCGCGCATGACGACGGTTTTTGATTTTTAAGACAGTAGAATAAGAAAGGAAAGACGGCGCGCCGTCTTGGGTACAAAGGAAAAATGAATTCGGAATTTTTTGAGGCGCTGGATCTGATCGAACGCGAAAAGGGAATCTCCAAGGAATACATGCTCGAAAAGGTCGAGGCGGCACTCATCAGCGCGTACAAGCGTGACAAAAACGGCAACTCCAATGTGCGCGTTGCGATCGACTCCGTGAAAAAGACGGTCAAGATGTTCCAGCAGCTCGAGATCGTAGAGGCAGTCGAGGATCCCGATACGCAGATCACCGAGGCAGCGGCGCAGGAGATCAACAAGCGCTATAAGCTCGGCGGCATTTGCGAAGTCGAGATCAAGACCAAGAACCTTCGCCGTCTTGCCGCGCTGACCGCAAAGCAGGTCATCGTGCAGGGTATCCGCGAGGCAGAGCGCGCAAACATCGTCAAGGAATACGAGTCCAAGCGCGAGGAGATCGTCACCGCGACCGTCATCAAGGTCGATGAGCTCTCGGGCAATGTCGTTCTCGACACCGGCACGAGCAATGCAACGCTGCTCAAGAGCGAGCAGATCCCCGGTGAGACCTTCGAGGTCGGCGACCGCGTAAAGGTGTACATCACCGAGGTCAGCCGCGAAACGCACGGTCACATCGTTACGCTGTCGAGAAAGCATCCGGGACTTGTCAAGCGCATGTTTGAGCTCGAGATCCCCGAGATTGCAGACGGCACCGTACTGGTCAAGGCGATCGCCCGTGAGGCAGGCAGCCGCACCAAGATCGCAGTTGAGTCGAGAGACGAGAACGTCGATCCGATCGGTGCATGTATCGGTAACCGCGGCGCGCGTATCGCCATGATCATTGACGAGCTGCGCGGTGAGAAGATCGACATCGTCCGCTACAGCGAGGATGCAGCAGAGTTCATCCGCGAGGCACTTTCGCCCGCTGAGGTCTGCTCGGTCGAGCTCGATTCCGAGCGCAGCGCGCGCGTAGTCGTTTACCCCGATCAGCTCTCGCTTGCCATCGGCAAAGAGGGACAGAACGCAAGACTCGCGGCAAGACTCACCGGTTTCAGAATCGATATTAAGGCATAACATAAATAAAGGAAAGGGTATTTCTGTGGAGAAGATCAGAAAAATCCCCCAGAGAAAATGCGTCGGCTGCAATGAGCGGCGCGATAAAGGCGACCTTTGGCGCGTGGTGAAAGCGCCCGACGGCACGGTCTCACTGGATAAGACCGGTCGTGCGGCGGGGCGCGGCGCCTATATCTGCAAAGGAAGCGTCAAGTGCCTGCGTGCGGCGCGCAAGGCGCACCGTCTCGAGAGCAATCTCGAAACGATGATCCCCGAGAGCGTATATGATGCGCTGGAGACGGCGATCGCCGAAGTCGAATAAAAGGGGATGCGGGTATGCAAAACGAACAGAACATGCAAAGAGATCCGAGGGCGCGCGCGCTTTCAATGATCGGGCTCTGCAAAAAGGCAGGGCGGCTGATCGCGGGCGTACCGCTCGTCTGCGACGCACTCCGCGAGGGGCGCGTGGCGCTGGTCGTGTATGCGGCGGGCGCGGCGGAAAATTCGGTCAAGCGCGTGTGCGACAAGGCAAAGAGCGTTGATACCGCGGCGCTTGCCGTAAACGTGACTCCCGAGGTGCTCGGCAAGAGCATCGGCAAATACGGCGCAGTGGCGGCGGTGGGCATCACCGACCGCGGCTTTGCAGACGCGATCACAAAAATTCTCGGCGGCAATTAACCGTCCTTTAGTATACAACTTGTCGAAAAAGCAATTCAAAATAAATCTTGTTTTAAAGACGGACATGTGCCGGCTTTAAAACACCTTACAGGGGCGGTCGCGGTGAGCGACTCGCGAGACTTGCGCCCCTTTCCTATCGAAAAACCTTGGTTTTTCGATAGATTCAGTATAGAAGTTTCACAGCATTTTGAAAGAAGAAAGGATCATTGCGATTCCCCGGAATCACAAGGCAGGTGTTTAACGAATGGCACAACTTCAACAGTACCGTATCAGTCAGTCGGCAAAGGAGCTCGGCATGAAGGGCAAGGATATCACGGATATTCTCGCTGCCAGCGGAATCGAGGGCAAGTCCTCTTCTGCTGCTCTTGATCCGGATGAATTCGGTCTGGTCATGGACGTCCTCAGTAAGAAAAATCAGATCAGCAACCTTGACCCCTACTTGGACGGCGATGTTGTCATTGTTACGAAAGGGCAGAAGGCTGCTGCCGAAAAGGTAAAGGCGGAGGCTGCCGCAAAAGCGGAGGCAGAGGCTGCCGCAGCCAAGGCGAAAGCAGAGGCAGAAGCTGCCGCTGCCGCTAAGGCAAAAGAAGAAGCAGAGGCAAAGGCCGCAGCCGAGGCAAAGGCAAAGGCGGATGCTCTGGCAAAGGAAAAAGCAGAGGCGCAGGCAAAGGCGCGTGCGAAGGCGATGAGCGCAGCACAGGCGATCGAGGAGAGAGCCCGTGCGGCAGCACAGTCCCGTGCACAGGCGCAGCAGCAGTCGCGCCCGCAGGGCGACCGTCCGCAAAGCCGCCCGCAAAACGACCGCCCGCAGGGAGATCGCTACGGTCAGGGCAACCGTCCGCAAAACGGCGGCAACCGTCCGCAGAATGATCGCTTCGGTCAGGGCGGCGCAGCACAGCAGCCGAAAAACTTCGGCGACCGCTTCGAGCGCAAGCCGTTTGAGAACGGCGGCGGACGTCCGAACTTCGACAATAAGAAGCCGCAGGGACAGAAGCGTCCGCAGAGCGGCGGAAAAGGCGGATTTGACAAGGACGAGGGAAATGAGCGTCGCACGGTGCAGAAGTTTACCGCACCGATCAGCCAGATGCAGCGCGTTTCCTCGAATGATGGTCCCGCAAAGCCGCGCGGAAGCGTGCGCGTAGTCGATACGCGTACCACCGAGGTCGACCTCTCCAGATACGATGAAAAGCTGGATGTACTCGCAGGTTCCTACGGTTCGGACAACAGCTCCAACCGTCAGAAGCTGAAAAAGCAGGACACCCGCGGTCAGTACAGCAAGGCGAAAGATAAAGAGCGCGAGCGCATCAAGAAGATGGAGCTCGAAAAGGCGCGCAAGAAGCAGCTCGAGATCACGGTGCCCGATGAGATCACCGTACAGGAGCTGGCGTCCAGACTGAAGGTCACCGCTGCCGAGGTCATCAAGCGACTGATGATGATGGGCGTTATGGCAACGCTCAACCAGACCGTAGACTTTGATACCGCGTACCTCGTTGCCGACGAGCTCGGCGCCAAGGTTACCAGAGAAGTGGTCGTCACCATCGAGGAGAAGCTCTTCGACGAGGCAGAGGACAGCGAAGACACGTTGCTGCCGCGTGACCCCGTCGTCTGCGTTATGGGTCACGTTGACCACGGTAAGACCTCGCTGCTCGACGCGATCCGCCACACCAACGTTACACACGGTGAGGCAGGCGGTATCACGCAGCACATCGGTGCATACAGAGTCAACATCAATGGCAAAGATATTACCTTCCTCGACACCCCCGGTCACGAGGCGTTCACCGCCATGCGTGCAAGAGGTGCGCAGGCAACCGATATTGCGATCCTGGTCGTTGCAGCCGACGACGGCATCATGCCGCAGACGGTAGAGGCGATCAACCACGCAAAGGCTGCGGGCATTGAGATCATCGTAGCCATCAACAAGATGGATAAGCCCACGGCAAATCCCGACAATGTTATGACCGGTCTTACCCAGTATGAGCTGGTTCCCGAGGAGTGGGGCGGCGATGTCATCTGCGTTCCCGTTTCTGCAGTGACCGGCATGGGTATCAACGACCTGCTCGAAAACGTCCTGCTCGTTGCCGAGGTCAAGGAGCTGAAAGCAAATCCCAACCGCCGTGCAAAGGGTATCGTTATCGAGGCAAAGCTGGATAAGGGCCGCGGACCCGTTGCCACCGTGCTTGTACAGAACGGTACGCTCCATGCGGGCGACATCGTCATCGCGGGCACTTCGGTCGGACACGTCCGTGCCATGACCAACGACAAGGGTCAGGAGATCCAGGTCGCAGGTCCTTCCGTACCGGTTGAGATCATCGGTCTTGACTCCGTACCGGTTGCGGGTGATGAGTTCAACGCAGTTGAGGATGAGAGAATGGCGCGTACCCTTGCGGAGCAGCGTCTCGACAAGGCAAAGAACGAGAAGTTCCAGGCGAATGCAAACGCATCGCTCGAGGATCTGTTCTCGAGAATCTCGGACGGCGTCAAGGATCTGAACATCGTCGTTAAGGCGGACGTAGACGGTTCTGTTGAGGCTGTCAAGCAGTCGCTCGTTAAGCTCTCCAATGAGGAAGTCAAGGTCAGTGTGATCCACAGCGCGGTCGGCGGTATCACCGAGAACGACGTTATGCTCGCAGCCGCATCGGGCGCGATCATCGTCGGCTTCAACGTCCGTCCCGACAGAAGCGCACTGGATGCCGCAGAGCGCCAAGGCGTTGACGTGCGTACCTACCGCGTCATCTACGAGTGCATCGAAGAGATCGAAGCTGCAATGAAGGGTATGCTGGCGCCCAAGTTCCGTGAGGCACTGCTCGGTCATGCCGAGGTTCGTCAGACCATCCGCGTGCCCAGCGTCGGCACCATCGCAGGTTCGTATGTACAGGACGGTAAGATCACGAGAAATGCGCAGATCCGCGTTATTCGTGACGGTATCGTTGTATTCGAGGATAAGATCTCCTCTCTGCGTCGCTTCAAAGACGACGTGCGCGAGGTTGCCGCAGGCTATGAGTGCGGTGTAGGTCTCGAGCGCTTCAACGACATCAAGGAAGGCGACGTTCTCGAAGCCTTCATCATGGAAGAAGTAGAACGCTGACGCTTCACTTCAAAATGCAAGCATTTTGAAGTGGTGAGGCTCGTTCGCTCGCGCGCGGCTCCACCGCCGCCGAGCCTTTAAGGAGTTTTTCGGTCGGGAAACCCGCCCGAAAAACGAGATTGATTTTTGAAAGGAAAGGGGAAACTTATACAAGTTTCCCCTTTTTGTTAAAAGTATGGAATTTTTACCTGTAAATAAAAAGGAAATGGAAGCGCGGGGCTGGGGCGAGGTGGACTTCGTCTACGTCAGCGGCGACGCGTATGTCGATCATCCGTCCTTCGGCGCGGCGATCATCACGCGCGTGCTCGAGGACGCGGGATACCGCATCGGCTTTTTGGCGCAGCCCGATTATAAGAGCTGTGAAGCATTCAAGGAATTCGGACGTCCGCGTCTCGGCTTTCTGGTCAGCGCGGGCAACATCGACTCGATGGTCGCGCACTACACCGCGGCAAAGAAAAAGCGCTCGGACGACTACTATTCGCCCGGCGGCAAGGCAGGGAGACGCCCCGACCGCGCCTGCATCGTCTATTCCAACCGCATCCGCGAGGCGTACGGCGATGTGCCGATCATCCTGGGTGGCCTTGAAGCGTCGCTGCGCCGCTTTGCGCACTACGACTATTGGGACAACAAGGTGCGCCGCTCGATCTTAGTGGACAGCCGCGCCGACATCCTCACCTACGGCATGGGCGAAAACATTCTGCTGCGCCTTGCCGCACTGCTGGATCGCGGAGTCCCCGTCAAGAAGATCCGCGACGTGCGTGGCACGGTGTTCCTTGTCAAAGAGGGAGAAAAGTTGCACTATCCCGCCGTCGAGACCTTTGACTATGACGAGCTGAAAACCGACAAGCGCGCGTATGCCGAGGCGTACGGCATCCAGTATCGCAACCAGGATGCCATCTACGGCAAAGCCGTGCTCGAACGCTACGGCGACAAGATCCTGGTGCAGAATCCGCCGATGCCCCCGCTCGAGCGCGAGGAGCTCGACCGCGTGTATGCGCTGCCCTATATGCGCACCTATCACCCGATGTACGAAAAGGACGGCGGCGTGCCCGCGATAAAAGAAGTGCGCTTCTCCATCACGCATAACCGCGGCTGCTTCGGCGGCTGTAACTTCTGCGCGCTGGCGTTCCATCAGGGGCGCACCGTGCGTTCGCGCAGCATTGAATCGGTCGTGCGCGAGGCGAAGATCATCACCGAGATGCCCGATTTTAAGGGATATATCCACGATGTCGGCGGTCCGACCGCCAACTTCCGCTACGGTGCGTGCAAAAAGCAGCTTACCGACGGCGTCTGCGCGGGCAGAAAATGCCTTGCACCCACGCCCTGCAAGAACCTCGTTGCCGATCACAGCGAGTATATCGAGCTGCTCGAAGCGGTCGAAGCACTACCGAAGGTCAAAAAGGTCTTTATCCGCTCGGGCATTCGTTTTGACTACCTGCTTGCCGATAAGGACGATACGTTCTTTCGCAAGCTGGTGCGCGACCATGTCAGCGGACAGCTCAAAGTCGCGCCCGAGCACTGTGACGACCGCGTACTGCGCGCCATGGGCAAGCCGTCGTTTGACGTGTACGAAAAGTTCCGCAAAAAGTACTTCGCTCTCTCCGCCGAGTGCGGTCTTGAGCAGTACCTTGTGCCGTACCTCATGTCCAGCCACCCGGGTTCCACGCTCGAGAGCGCGGTCGAGCTTGCGCTCTGCCTGAAGCGCTCGGGATATGCGCCAGAGCAGGTGCAGGATTACTATCCCACGCCGGGTACGCCGTCCACGGTCATGTATTACACGGGCATCAATCCGCTCGACGGCAAAAAGGTCTATGTCGCCACCGACTATCACGAAAAGCAGCTCCAGCGTGCGCTGCTCCAGTATAACCGCCCGCAGAACTATGATCTCGTGGTCGAAGCACTCGAAAAGTGCGGCAGAACCGATCTGATCGGCTATGGCGAGAACTGTCTGATTCGCCCGAGAAAGGCACCGCAGCAGCCGCAAAACCGCGGCGGCAAAAAGCCGCAGACGGCAAAGGGCAAAAGCGGAAAGCCGTTTGACAAAAAGAAGCCCGTGCAAAAGGGCAAAAAGCCGCAAAAGAATGTCAAAAAAGGCCGCTGATGCGACCTTGGCAAGCAAAAATATAAGCCTTCCCCCAAGGGGGAAGCCTTGCTACACTTTGATTTTGCTATTCCATATCAAAAATTCCATCGTGGAGGGACGCATGACCTCGAATCAAATCAAGCTGATCGCCTGCATCAGCATGCTGATCGACCACATTGGGGTGATCCTCTTTCCGCAGGTGAAAGTGCTGCGGTGGATCGGCAGACTGGCGATGCCGCTGTTTGCTTTCTGCATCGCGGAGGGCGTCTTGCACACATCCAACCGCAAGCGGTATTTTCTGCGGATGTTTCTGCTCGGCGTGCTCTGCCAGATCGCGTATGTTGCCGAGGAGATCCTGAGCGGCGGTCTGCGGTCGGTATACCTCAATATTTTGTTCACATTCTCCTTTGCCGCGCTGCTTTGCTTTGCGTATCTGGAGATGGAAAAAGCGCTGCAAAACGGCGGGAAACAAGAAATTTTCCGCGGCGTGTCGGTCTTTGTCGGTGCGGTGGCACTGGTGCTGCTGTTTGAGATGTTTTGTACTTTTTCAAAATCACTCATCGGCATCAAGATCACGCTGGACTACGGCGCGAGCGGTATCATGATACCGCTGTTTGTGCTGTCGCGCAAACAGCATACACAAAGGATCCTTGTCTACTCGATCGGGCTTGCGCTGTTCTGCCTGTCTCTGTGTACCCATATGCCGTACATCTGGTTTGCGCTCTTGGATATTCCGATCCTCTGTTTTTACAACGGCAAGCGGGGAAAATATGCGGCAAAATATGCGTTTTATGTGTTCTATCCGCTGCACCTCGCCGTGCTGTACGGGATCGATATGCTGTTATAAAATCCGTCAAAAAAGGTCGCCCGTCGGGCGACCTTTTTGCTTGTCGAAAAACCTTGGTTTTTCGACAGCCTCAGTCGATGGTTTTATCGATTTTGAATCGAGTGATCTTGCGCAGGGTGTTTTTGGGGAACTCGGTCTCACGCACTTTGAGGACGCTGATCTTCTTATAGGCGACGGCGGTGCGGTTGAAATCGGTGATATATTTGCGGAAATATGTCGCCTTGTCGGTGATGTTGTTCTTTTTGATAAACTCGGGATCGGGGTAGATCTCGGCAACGATGGCGTTGTGCTCCCCACCGCGCTTGCTGATGCCCTCGTATACGACAACGTCCTGTACGCCCGGAACGGCGGCAAGCTCGATCTCGATCTCCTCGGGATAGACGTTTTTGCCGTTGGAAAGGATGATGAGATTTTTGGATCTGCCCGTGATATACAGCCATCCGTCCTCGTCGGTCTTGCCGATGTCGCCCGTGCGGAAGTAGCCGTCCTCGTCAAAGGCGGCTGCGGTCGCTTCGGGATCCTTGTAGTAGCCGAGCATGACGTTCGGACCCTTGGCGCAGATCTCGCCCTCGCCGTTTGCATCGGGATCTTTGATCTTGAACTGACCGTTCGCAATGGGCTGGCCGATGCTGCCGCGCTTGGTCAGCTTGTTGCGGTTGACCGCCAGCAGAGGGGCACATTCGGTGATGCCGTAGCCGTTGAGCACGCGGATGCCGAAGGCTTCAAATGCTTCTGCGATCTCGGGAGAGAGCGGTGCGCCGCCCGAAACGACCAGCTCCAGCTCGCCGCCGAAGGCTGCACGCGGGCTCTTGAACAGCTGTTTGCGCACATCGATGCCGACCTTGTTCAGCGCGCCCGAGACTTGCGTCAGCGCGTCCAGTGCCTTCTCCTTGCCGCTGTCCTTGATGGCTGCCTTGATCTTACGGTAGAGCGTTTCGAGATAGAGGGGAACGAGGATGATGTGTCCCGGCTTTTGCTCCTTGAGTTCGGCGGCTACATAGCGCGCGCCCGAGGAAATATACATGTTGACGCCGTAGAGCAGGTTGCCGAGGATGTTGATGGTGGAGCCGAAGGTGTGGTGCGGGGGCAAAAGACCGATGGTCTTGTCTGTGTTCAGCGAGATGAGCTGTAGACCTGCGCGGATGTTGGACAGGATGGCGGTCTGCGAGAGCATGACGCCCTTGCCCTTACCCGTGGTGCCCGAGGTGAACACCAGCAGTGCCAGCTCGTCGGGGCGGATGCGCGCGGTCTCATAGGCGGTGCTGCCGTTTGCGCGGAGCTGCTTGCCTTTCGAGATCAGGCTTTCCAGCGTGCAGTCGCTCTCGGCATAGTCGATGGTGACGACGGTTCGGATGCCGGTCTGTTCGGCGATGGCGGTTGCCTTGTGGGCAAAGACATCGTCGCTGCAGAAAAGGGTTGTGCATTCTGCCTTGCCGACGGTGTCGGCAAGATCCTCGGCGCTCCAGTCGGGGTCGAGCGGAACAAGGACAGCGCCTACGGAGAGCATGGCGAGGTAGGTGCATACCCATCCGTAGGACAGCTTGCCGATCAGTGCGCAGTGTCCCGCCTGCGGTATGCCGCGTTCTGTCGCGGCATCGGCGATGCAGCGCACATCTTCGCAAAGTCTTGCATAGGTGCGGGTGTGGATCTCGGTGTCATGCGGGTTCTTGCGGAAAGAGTATGCGATCTTTGTCGCATATTTTTGGTCGATATACTCGACCAGTTCGCGCATATTCACAAAGGAAGGCGCGTTATTCAGCGGTGGATTCTTCATGAGAGTTCCTTTCAATCGTTTCCGGGGAGATTTTTTGGATGCTTGCGTCAAAGCCTTCGGCGGCGATCTTTTCTAAGTTCCTATACATTTTTTCCAAAGCGTCGTAGAATATCATCAATTTTTTTTCGTCGATGTCTTCGCTGACGCGGTTCTGAAAATATACGCCGAGTTCACTGATGCGTTTGGCGGCGGCTTTGCCGCTTTCGGTCAGCGTGAGTTTTGCATTGTAGTTGCGCTTGCCCTCGACGTTTTCGCTTTGGATCAGCCCTTGTTTTTTCAGCGCGGCGATCTCACGGGAGATCAGCGAGCGGTCAATCTGGCTGCTTGCGGCGAGCTCGGTGGCGCTGAGCCCCTCGGGGTGCGATAAAAGGTCGTAGAGCCAAAAAACATGTACACTTTTGACGCCGAACGCAGGTGCGTAGTCCAGCCGTATCTTCAGTACATCTTTGTGAATGCCGTCGATCAGTCGGGTAAAGTTGAAAAAGCGTTCCTGTTCCATGTAAAAAGTCTCCTTTTTGCAATATCGATTATAGTATATCGCAAAGATGTTGACTTGTCAACATTGTTTTGAAAATCTGTATTTTAAACTTGCTTTTCCGAAAAAACAATGGTAATATTAGGGTAAAGCTTATAGCGCTACGGAATTTGCGGGGTGTTGTTATGTTAAAATTTGAGACTTTGACCGAGCATATCAAACGGCTTCGTGTGCCGTTTGATGATAATTTTACTTCTGTTTTTTGATCGGGACCGCGGGCGGCTTCGCGCTTGTGGGCTGCGCCGCGACGGCGGCGGATGTCTGCGACTGCATTTTGCCGGCATTGGAAGCGGAGGGCGTGTCGCCGAGCGACATTCGCACAGTATTTTGCACGCATCTGCACGGCGATCATGCCGGTGGATTGCGTACATTCATGCCGTATTGCGAAAATGCGGTGATCGTGGCATGCAGCGATCGCGTAGTGGCAAAGTATCCCGATTGGACAACGCATGTCGCACACGACGGAGAAGAGTTGCTGCCGTCGCTGACGGTATGGCATCTGCCGGGGCACTCTCCCGGCAGCGCGGGTCTGTTCGATGCGCGCACGGGAACACTGCTCAGCGGCGATTCGATACAGCAGTACGGCGTGGGGCTGTACGGCTGCGGCGTAGGACTGCCGAGCGCCTATATGAAGTCGCTTCTGCGCCTGCGGGCTCTGCCGATCAACTACCTGGTCACATCGCATCCGTATGTGCCGGACGGCACGGAGGCGAAGGGCAGAGAAGCTGTGGCACGGTACATCGATGAGGCAATACGGGATTTTGAAAATATCCTTGCCTTTGTAAAAGAGAATGCCGACAGCATACAAGATTCTGCTGCGATCGCGGCTGCGTTTACCGAGCACTATCGCGCCTCTGTCGACGGTCTGCCGCCGCTGCAGACCTTTACCGTGAAAGCGATCCTTGCCGAGGGTCGATAAACGAAAAAACTTTTTGTTGACAAAGCGGGCTTCGTGTGTTATATTAAAATGTAATAAAAATAAAGCATTGATGAAGAGAGTAACTTTGATCGGAAAGCTTTAGCGAGTCGGGGACGGTGCAAGCCCGATGCGAGTACGGCGGATGTGAAAATCACTTCGGAGCGCGTTTGCGAACTGCAGTAGCAGACGACGGAATCTCACCGTTAGAAGAGAGCCATATGATTGTATGCGCAAAAGGTGGTTTGCATCTCCCTCTCCTTTTGGTGAGGGAGTTTCTTTTTGCGTAAGAAAAGGAGAAAACATGTACAAGAAAGTATCCACCGACCTCTCGTTTGTCAGCCGTGAAAAAGACGTGCGCAAATTCTGGGAGGAAAACCACATCTTTGAAAAGAGCATGGAGCACCGCAAAGAGGGCGAGACCTTCACCTTCTACGACGGACCTCCGACGGCAAACGGCAAGCCGCATATCGGTCACGTTCTGACCCGTACCATCAAGGATTTCATCCCGCGTTACAAGACGATGAAGGGCTATATGGTTCCGCGTAAAGCCGGTTGGGACACGCACGGTCTGCCCGTTGAGCTGGAAGTGGAGAAGATGCTCGGCATCGACGGCAAGGAGCAGATCGAGAGCTACGGTCTCGAGCCGTTTATCGCACACTGTAAAGAAAGCGTTTGGAAATACAAGGGCATGTGGGAGGACTTCTCTTACACCGTCGGCTTCTGGGCAGACATGGAGAACCCCTACGTTACCTATCACAATGATTTTATCGAGTCCGAGTGGTGGTCGCTCAAACAGATCTTCGACCGCGGACTGCTCTACAAGGGCTTCAAGATCGTGCCCTACTGCCCGCGCTGCGGCACGCCGCTTTCCTCGCACGAGGTAGCGCAGGGCTACAAGGACGTCAAGGAACGCTCGGCGATCGCCCGCTTTAAGGTTGTCGGCGAGGACGCATATATCCTCGCGTGGACGACCACACCGTGGACGCTCCCCTCGAACGTTGCGCTCTGCGTCAACCCCGCGTATGACTATGTAAAGGTCGCTTCCAACGACGGTCACACCTACTACATGGCACAGGCGCTTTGCGACAGCGTGCTCGGAGAGGGCGCGTACACCGTGCTCGAGACCATGAAGGGCTCCGACCTCGAGGGCAAGGCATACGAGCCGCTCTTTGACTTTGCTAACGAGATCATTGCAAAGCAGGGTAAAAAGGCATTTTATGTCACCTGCGACGGCTATGTTACGCTGACCGACGGTACCGGCGTCGTACACATCGCGCCCGCGTTCGGTGAGGACGACTCCAAGGTCGGCAAGAAATACGATCTGCCCTTTGTACAGCTCGTCAACGGCAAGGGCGAGATGACCGAGGAGACCAAGTGGGCAGGCACCTTCTGCAAGGACGCAGACAAACTGGTGCTGGTGGATCTCGAAACGCGCGGTCTGCTGTTCTCGGCCCCCTCGTTTGAGCACAGCTATCCGCACTGCTGGCGCTGCGGCACACCGCTGATCTACTATGCGCGCGACTCCTGGTTCATTCAGATGACCGCAGTCAAGGAAGACCTGATCCGCAACAACAACACCATCAACTGGATCCCCGAGAGCATCGGCAAGGGTCGTTTCGGCGACTGGCTGGAGAACGTACAGGACTGGGGTATCTCCCGTAACCGTTACTGGGGTACGCCGCTCAACATCTGGGAGTGTGCGTGCGGCAAGCGCCATGCGATCGGCTCGATCGCAGAGCTCAAAGAGATGAGCTCGAACTGCCCCGAGAATATCGAGCTGCACCGTCCCTTCATCGACGCGGTCACGATCAAGTGCCCCGAATGCGGCGGTGAGATGAAGCGTGTACCCGAGGTAATCGACTGCTGGTATGACAGCGGTTCGATGCCCTTTGCACAGCATCACTATCCCTTTGAAAATCAGGATCTGTTTGAAAAGCAATTCCCCGCGGACTTCATCTCCGAGGCGGTTGACCAGACGCGCGGATGGTTCTATTCGCTGCTGGCGATCTCCACGCTGATCTTCAACAAAGCACCTTTCAAGAACGTTATCGTCATGGGTCACGTACAGGACGAAAACGGTCAGAAGATGTCGAAGTCGAAGGGCAACGCGGTCGATCCGTTTGAAGCACTCGAAGCCTACGGCGCAGATGCGATCCGCTGGTACTTCTACACCAACTCCGCACCCTGGCTGCCCAACCGTTTCCACGGCAAGGCAGTTATGGAAGGACAGCGCAAGTTCCTCGGTACGCTGTGGAACACCTATGCGTTCTATGTTCTCTATGCCGACATCGACAACTTTGATCCGACCAAGTACAGCCTCGCCGACTGCAAGCTGACCGTTATGGACAAGTGGTTGCTGTCGAGACTGAATTCGGTCATCAAGGAAGTGGACAGCGGACTGGAAAACTACAAGGTCTGCGAGCCTGCAAAGGCACTTGCCGACTTCACCGACGAGCTCTCCAACTGGTACGTCCGCCGCTGTCGCGAGCGCTATTGGGGCGCAGATATGACCGACGACAAGATCGCGGCATATATGACGCTCTATGAAGCACTCGTAACGCTCTGCAAACTGGCAGCGCCCATGATCCCGTTCATGACCGAGGAGATCTATCAGAACCTCGTTCGCTCGGTAGACAAGGACGCCCCCGAGAGCATCCACCTCTGTGACTACCCCGTTGCAGACGAGAATATGATCGACTCCACACTGGAATACAGCATGGATGAAGTGCTCAAGGTCGTTATCCTCGGACGTGCGGCAAGAAACGCGGCAAACATCAAGAACCGTCAGCCGATCGGTCAGATGTACATCGGCGCGCCCAAGGCGCTCGATGACAGCTATGTCAGCATCATCACCGAGGAGCTGAACGTGAAGAACGCAGAGTTCACAAACGATGCGTCTGCGTTCCTGTCCTATAACATCAAGCCGAACCTCAAGACGGTCGGCCCGAAGTACGGTAAACTGCTCGGTGAGATCCGTGGTTACCTGCAAAATGCAGACGGCAGCGCCCTCAAGCGCGAGCTGGATGCAAACGGCAAGATCGTGCTGACGCTGAATGGCGGCACGGCGGAGCTGGCAGAGGAAGATCTCCTCATCGAGACCGCACAGAGCGGCAGATATGTTTCGCTCACCGATAATGGCATCACCGTTGCGCTTGACACCGAGCTGACGGATGCGCTGATCGAGGAAGGCTATGTCCGTGAGGTCATCTCCAAGGTGCAGACCATGCGCAAGGAGGCAGGCTTTGACGTGACCGACCACATCACCCTGTACATGGACGGTAACGACAAGTTGCGTGCGATCGTGGATAAGAACACCGCCGAGATCAAGGATGCGGTCCTCTGCGACCTCGTCGTCTTCGGCGCGCTTGAGGGATATTCCAAGGAGTGGGACATCAACGGCGAAAGCGTTACTCTGGCTGTAAAGAAATAAAATCCATGCAAAAGCCGCACGAGAGTGCGGCTTTTTTGTAAAACGAAAACCACGCGATAGTCGCGTGGTTGAAAAGAGGTTAACCGGTGAGGAAAAATCCTCCGTTTGTGTTAAGATGAAAGTGACCTGCCAGTCACAACAAACACAAACGGAGGATTTTATCTATGAAAAAAGTAACCATAGACGCTAATAGTTTAGCACACACAAAATGGGATTGCAAGTACCATATCGTGTTCGCCCCGAAGTATAGGCGAAAAGTTTTCTATGAAGAAAAAAGAGCAGACATAAGAGAAATACTAAGACAATTATGTCAATGGAAAGGCGTAGAGATAATAGAAGGCGAGGTATGTCCAGACCATATACACATGTTGGTTAGTATCCCGCCCAAAATGAGCGTTTCGGGATTCATGGGTTATCTGAAAGGAAAAAGTTCATTACTAATATTTCAGAAATATGGAAATATGAAATTCGCATACCGAAATCGCGAATTTTGGTGTAAGGGATATTACGTAGATACCGTGGGTAAGAACACAAAAGCCATAAAGACATACATAGCGGAACAATTAAAGCGAGATCAAGAAAGTGATCAGTTAAGTATATTCGACCCACGGGACCCATTTATGGGTAGTAAGTAACAATTGCATGGCTGGCAGGCCAATCTAAAAACGCACTTGTGCGTCGCCAGTATTATTAGGGCTATGCCCGAAAATGAAATACCCCCCGTTTTACGGGGGGATATTTATTGCTTACGGACGGATCTACCGTATAAAAAATGTCCCCTGTCGATCCGTGCGGTACTCCTTTCCCCCATTTTCTCTTGACATATCCGTGAAAATTATATATAATAGATTAAATAATACTAAGATGGCATAATAGTACCTAAATGTATTATGGAAGTTTTAAAATTAAAGAGGGAATGACATGATCAGAAGCATGACGGCATTTGGCCGCGCGAGGGTGACCACGGAAGAAAAGGACATCATGGTTGAGATCAAGAGTGTCAACAGCCGCTATCTGGACTGCACCGTTCGTTTGCCCCGCCGCTACGGCTTTTTGGAAGATAAGGTCAAGACCTATGCACAAAAGAACGGTATCAGCCGCGGCAAGGTCGAGATCTACATCGGCGTGGATACCCTTTCGGACACCGAAGTGGAGATCCTTCTGGACGACGCGTATACCCGCGGATACATCACCGCGCTGGAGAAGCTGCGTGACGAGTTCGGTCTGCGCGATGACATCAGCGTGATGAGCGTGGCGCAGAACCGCGACATCTTCACGACCAAGCGTGCCGAGGATGACGAGGAAGGCGACTGGCAGATGATCCGCGAGGTGATGGATAAGGCACTTGCCGAGTTCGTTGCGGCGCGTACTGTCGAGGGTGAGAAGATCGAAAAGGATATTACGCAGAAGATCGAGGGCATCCGCGAGACGGCGAAAAAGATCGCTGCCTACTCGGACGAGGAGATCAAGGCGTATAACGCAAAGCTCACCGAGAGAATAAAGCAGTTTTTGGATGACAACAATATTGCTATAGACGAGGCGCGCATCCTCACCGAGAGCGCCATCTACGCAGACCGCGTGGCGATCGACGAGGAGCTGACCCGTCTGAACTGCCACTTCGGTGCGTTCTACGACATTCTTTCGAGCGGCGAGCCCTGCGGCAGAAAGCTGGACTTTCTCTTGCAGGAGATCAACCGCGAGACCAACACCATCGGTTCCAAGGCGCAGTGCCTCGACATCGCAAAGCTGGTCGTAGACATCAAGGCGGAGCTGGAAAAGATCCGCGAGCAGATCCAGAACATCGAATAAGCGAATAAGAAGGAAAGAGAAATGAAATTTATCAACGTAGGATTCGGCAACATGGTCGCCGCTGACCGCGTGGTCGCGCTGGTCAGCCCCGATTCGGCTCCGGTCAAGCGACTGATCGTGGACGCCCGCGAGAGCGGACGCGTGATCGACGTGACCTGCGGCCGCCGCACGCGTGCGGTCATCGTCACCGACAGTGACCACGTGATCCTCAGCGCAACGCAGCCGGAGACCATCTCCAACCGCCTTGCAGACGACAACGACACCGACTACACCGAGGAAGAGGAAGAAAACTAATATGGTATTTATCATTTCCGGTCCCGCCGGCAGCGGCAAGGGCGCCGTTGTAACCGAGATCCTCAGCCGCTCGGACGCGTTTATGTGTGCTGTCAGCGCAACCTCTCGCCCGATACTCAAAGGGGAAAAAGACGGCGTGAATTATCACTACATAACGCGCGAGGCGTTTGAAGAAAAGATCCGCGAGGGCGGCGTGCTCGAGTACACAGAGTACTG
This sequence comes from Clostridia bacterium, assembly GCA_017398595.1. Lineage (GTDB taxonomy): Bacteria > Bacillota > Clostridia > Oscillospirales > CAG-272 > UMGS902. Next base: position 26,059 of record JAFQFR010000045.1, on the reverse strand, counting down.
CGGCAACTATTACGGCACGCTCGTTTCCGAGTTTGTCCGCGCCGAGGAGCTCGGTAAGCATCTGATCCTCGAGATCGAGGTGGACGGTGCGACGCAGATCAAAAAGAAATATCCGGGCGCAGTGCTCGTGATGGTCACGCCCCCGAATATCGAGGAGCAGCGCCGCAGACTGTACGGACGCGGCAGAGACACCGAGGAGTCGATCCTGAAGCGTCTGACGCGCGCCAGAGATGAGCTGGACTATCTGTCGGTCTACGACTACCTCATCACCAATGAGACAGACGCACTGGATAAAGCCGTAGACGACTTTTTCGCACTGGTACGCGCCGAAGAGCTGCGCGCCGCATGCGACATTCACTTTAAAAATATTTATTTCGGCGATGCCGAACAAGGAGTATAACCATGATCAATAAGCCTTCTGTAGAAGAAATGACCAACGACGAACTGAACCGCTATGAGCTTGTCATCGCAACGGCAAAATGCGCACGCCTCATCACCGATGAGTATGTGGAGCAGAGAGCCTATGCAGAGAAGCTGATCGAGCGCAAGGAGACAGACAAGCCGATCAGTGCGCTGATCGACAAGGACATCCGCGACGAAAAGGCGGTCAAGAACGCAGTTGCAAGACTGCATGACGGTGAATATACGATCATTCGCCCCGAAGAGTAATCACTTGAAAATCCAAGGATTTTCAAGTGGAGAGGGGCGCAAGGCTCAGCGTGTAAGGAACTAAAGTTCCTACCGACCTGAAGGTCGCACTCACCGTGCCCGCCCCTTTAAGGAGTTTTAAAGCCGGCGCATGTCCGTCTTTAAAACGGAATTATTAAATTATTAGCATTATAAAACGAGTCGGAAAGGGAGAGACCATGGAAGGAGCGGCATATGCAAAGGTCACGCTGCTCGATGCGCCGAGCGCGCTCGACAGACCGTTTGACTATCGCATCCCCGAGCGCTTTTCGGGGCAGGTCAGCCGCGGTTCGCTGGTTTTCGTTCCTTTTTCGAGTGCCAATAAAAAGCGCATGGGGCTTGTGACCGAGGTCACAGACGCATGCGAAAGCGAGCGCGTCAAGGACATCCTCGATGTGCATTTTCGCGTGACGCTTTCAGAAGAGCAGCTTGCGGTGTGCGACTTCTTAAAAGAGTACACTCTCTGCACCACGGGGGATGCCGTGCGTGCTCTGACGCCGCCGCTCTCCGCACTGAAAAGTGCCACGCAGGAAAAGAGCATTGTCTATGCGCGGCGCACTGCCCTCGAGTTTTCGCCGCGGGGCGAAAAGCAAAAGGCACTGTATGCGGCGCTCGGCGATGCATTTACGCCTGTCAGCGAGCTGTTTGCAGCCACGGGCACGGGCAATGCCCAACTGAAAGCACTCAAAGCGGCGGGCGCGGTCGAAGTGCATTTGGAAGACTTTTACCGCAATCCGTATGCCGACCTCAAAGTCGAGGACGGCAAAAAGAATGTACTCAGCCCCCATCAGACCAAAGCGTTTGATACGTTATGTGCGCTGTACGAGAGCGGCGAGGCGAAATGCGCACTGCTCTACGGCGTGACCGGCAGCGGCAAGACCCGCGTGATGAAGTCGATGATCGACCGCGTGGTCGGGAGCGGCAAGGGCGTGATCGTCCTTGTCCCCGAGATCTCGCTCACGCCGCAAACCGTCGGACTGTTCTGCTCCTTTTACGGCGAGCGCGTCGCCGTGCTGCACTCCTCGCTTTCGGCGGGAGAGCGGTATGACGCGTACCGCCGCATCGCCGAGGGGCAGGTCGATCTCGTCATCGGCACGCGCAGCGCGGTGTTTGCGCCCCTTAAAAACCTCGGCATGATCATCATCGACGAGGAGCAGGAGCACACCTATAAATCGGACATGAGTCCGAAATACCATGCCCGCGATGTAGCGGCATTTCGCCTTGGCAGATGCGGCGGACTGCTTTTATTGGCGTCCGCGACGCCCTCGGTCGAGAGCTACTACAAGGCAAAAAGCGGCGTCTATACCCTCGTGGAGCTGACCGAGCGTTACGGAAACGCGCGGTTGCCCGAGGTGTACATAGACGATCTGCGCAAAAATGCGCTCGGCGGCAATCTGTCGCCGTTCGGGAATCTGCTTTCCGAAAAGCTCACCGAGACGCTGTCGGGCGGCGATCAGGCGATCCTCTTTCTCAACCGCCGCGGCTACAATGCGTTTCTCACTTGCCGCGACTGCGGCGAGGCGGTGCTCTGTCCGCACTGCTCGGTGTCGCTCACAAGGCACAAGCACGGGCGGGTCGATCATCTGCTCTGCCACTACTGCGGGTATCGCTCGCAGATCCCGCAAACGTGCCCCTCCTGCAAGGGCAGTCACCTTGCCTTTATGGGATACGGCACGCAGAAGGTGGAGGAGGAGTTTGGCGAGAAATTCCGCGGAAAACTTATGCGCATGGACGCCGATACCACCACGAAAAAAAGCGCCTATGACACGATGCTCACCGAGTTTCGCGCGCATAAGGCGGATGTGCTGCTCGGCACCCAGATGGTTGCCAAGGGGCACGATTTCCCCGATGTTACCCTCGTTGGCGTGCTGAACGCCGACTCTACCTTATATATGGATGACTTCCGCGCGGGCGAGCGCACCTTTTCGATGCTCACGCAGGTCATCGGGCGCGCAGGACGCGCCGAAAAGAAGGGCGTTGCGATCATTCAGACCATGAACCCGAAGCATGAGGTCATCCGACTTGCCGCCGCGCAGGACTACAAGGCGTTTTACGAGCGGGACATCCGCATCCGAAAGGCGTTTACCTTCCCGCCGTTCTGCGACATTGCGGTGCTGTCGATCGTATCGCACAGCGAGATCGACTGCGAAAAATGCGCGCTCGAAATTTTCGAGATGCTTAAGAAGAAAACGACGGGCGAATATAAGAATGTGCCGATCATTTCGTTCGGTCCCTTTGAGGCGACCGTGTACAAGATCGACGAGCGCTATCGTATGCGCATCGTGCTGAAATGCCGCCGCAGCAAGAAGCTGCTGCAGCTGCTCGGCGAGGTGCTCGAGCATTTCAACACCCCGAAATACAAGCATGTTACCTGCGGTGTGGACATCAATCCCACCGGCATTTAGTTCCGAAAGAGAGGAATATACACATGGCAAAACTGCAAATTGTCAAAGAGGGCGACCCGCTGCTGCGCAAGAGCAGCCGCCCTGTTACCGAGATCACGCCGCGCATCCTCACCTTGCTTGACGACATGACGGAGACTATGCGTGCAGCAAACGGCTGCGGTCTTGCGGCTGTACAGGTCGGCGTGCTGCGCCGCGTGGTCGTCATCGAGACCGAGGAGAGCGGACTGATCGAGCTGATCAACCCCGAGATCATCGCCGAGAGCGGTGTGCAGGAGGAGGCAGAGGGCTGTCTCTCCGTCCCCGGCAAATGGGGGATCACCCGCCGCCCCGCAAAGGTAAAGGTTCGCGCGATGGATCGCCACGGCAGGATCGTGGAATATAAGGGCAGTGATCTGCTCGCCCGCGCGTTCTGCCACGAGCTCGACCATCTCGACGGCGAGCTGTTCATTGACCAAAAACATTTGGTACGCTATCTTGATCCCGATGAGGTGGGTTAAATGAAGATACTGTTTATGGGTACGCCCGATTTTGCGCTCTTTTCCTTAGATGCGCTCTGCAAGGCGGGCGAAGAGATCATCGGCGTGGTCACACAACCCGATAAGCCGAAAGGACGCGGCTATACGCTAACTCCTCCGCCAGTCAAGGTGTACGCGACCGAGCGGGGCATCCCCGTGTTTCAGCCGACGACGCTGAAAGACGGCGCATTCGCAGAAGAACTCGAGCGTCTTGCGCCCGATATGATCGTTGTTGTTGCGTACGGCAAGATCTTACCGAAATATGTGCTCGACTATCCGAAGTACGGATGCATCAACATCCACGGCTCGCTTCTGCCTAAATTTCGCGGCGCGGCACCCATGCAGCGCGCGATCATGGAGGGCGAGACGGTTTCGGGTGTGACCTCCATGTACATGGCGGAGGGAATTGACACGGGTGACATGCTTCTGAAAGAAGAAGTTGCCATCGCCGAGGATGACAATTTCGAGACCGTACATGACAAGCTCGGCGCGGCAGGCGCGCGAGTGCTGCTCCGCACGGTGGACGCAGCGAAAAAAGGCGAGCTGCACCCCGAAAAGCAGGATGACAGCCTTGCCACCCACGCCGCTAAAATCGAAAAAGCGGAGTGCCGCATAGATTTTTCCACTGATGTCAAGGAGCTCCACGACCGCATCCGCGGACTTTCGCCGTTCCCGCTGGCGTTTACCACGCTGCCAAGCGGCAAGCTGCTCAAAATCCTGAAAGCACGGTATGAAAAGGGCGATCCCGTGGAAGAATACGGAAAAGTCGTTCGTGCCGATAAAAACGGCATTGCCGTTGCGGCGCACGGCGGTCTGATCGTTTTTGAAACGATGGTTCCCGAGGGCAAAAAGGCGCAGAGTGCCGCCGATATGCTGAACGGCAGACAGATCGCTGTTGGCGACAGATTAGGAGAACAGTAATATGCCATTTTACTTCCCATATTATATGGATGTTGGTCTCATTTTTGTGTTGATCGCTGCAATCTTTGCGATGATCGCAAGCGCATCGGTCAACTCTACCTTTCAAAAATACAGCAAGGTTGCCTCGCGCGCGGGGCTGACGGGTGCGGAGAGCGCCCGCCGTGTCCTTGCGGCAAACGGCGTTACGGGTGTTACGATCGAGCGGGTTTCAGGGAACCTCACCGATCATTTCGATCCGAAGACCAACACCATTCGCCTGTCCGAAAGCGTATATGACGCAAACACGGTTGCAGCGGTCGGCGTTGCCGCACATGAGGCGGGACACGCGGTGCAGTATGCCGTAGGTTATGCACCCATCAAGCTGCGTGCCGCGATCATCCCGATCACCAACATCGGATCGAATCTTGCGCTGCCGCTTGTACTCATCGGTCTGCTGCTTTCGGCACCGACGCTTGCGTATATCGGCATCGGAGCGTTCAGCCTTTCCACCATCTTTCAGCTCATCACTCTGCCGGTCGAGTTTAACGCTTCCTCCCGCGCGATCGAAACGATGGAGAATGCCGGCATGGGCGAGACCGAGATAAACGGCTCCAAAAAGGTGCTCCGCGCGGCGGCAATGACCTATGTAGCGGCGCTTGCGGTATCGCTTGCCAACCTGCTGCGCTTGTTCCTCTTAGTGAATCGCAGAAACAATCGTAGATAAATGGATATTCGTAAAACCGCGCTCTCCATCCTGCGGGATGCCGAGCAGAAGGATAAATACATCGCGCTGACGCTCGGTGCCGCGCTGGACGGCATTGCGTGTGACGAGCGCGACCGCGCACTGCTCACAAATCTCGTATACGGCGTGACCGAGCGGCGCGTGACACTCGATTATTTTATAGAAAAGCTCTGCGACCGCCCGATCGACAAGATCGGTGCGCGGCTCGCGATGACTTTGCGGCTGGGGCTGTATCAGCTGATGTACCTCGACCGCATCCCGCCGCATGCCGCCGTCTCCGAGACGGTCCGCCTCGGCAAGAGCCAGGGCGAGCGCGCATTCCTAAACGGTGTGCTGCGCGGCTACCTCAGACAAAAGGGAAGTATCCCGCTGCCCGAAGATGCGCTTTCCCGTATGGCAGTGGCGTATTCTTTCCCGCGCGACACGGTCGCGCTCCTTTGTGACAACCTCGGTGAGGTGACCGAAGCCGTGCTTGGAAACCTTGCAAAGCACCCGCCGATGACGATCTGCGTCAACACGCTGCACATTACAGTGGAAAACGCGCTGGAAACGCTCACATCCGCGGGTCTGGACGCAAGGCGATGCACGGCATCCCCGCGCGGCATCCGCATTTATGGAAATGTCAGCCATGATCGCCTGTGTGAGCTGCTCGGCGAGCAGAATTTCTTCGTGCAGGACGAGGCTTCGCAGATCGCGATCAGCGTGCTTTCCCCGAAGGCGGGTGAGATCGGCGCGGACGCGTGTGCCTGTCCGGGATCGAAGAGCTTTCATGCCGCGCTCTGCATGCAAAATCGCGGCGAGATCCACGCCTTTGACCTGCACGAGAGCAAGCTGCCGCTGATCACGAGCGGCGCGAAGCGGCTCGGCATCGACATCATCACCGCGGCGGCGCGCGATTCGAGCACGCCGTGCCAGGACTTGAAAGGCAAATGCGATTTTGTCATCTGTGACGTGCCCTGTTCGGGGCTCGGCGTGATGGCAAAGAAACCCGAAATTCGCTTTCACGATTCCGACGCGTGGCAGACACTTGCTCCGCTCGGTTATGCGATTCTCTGCGCCTCGGCAGAGTATTTAAAAGAGGGCGGCAGGCTGCTCTATTCGACCTGCACGCTGACAAAAGCGGAGAACGAGGAGAATTTCTACCGCTTTCTCGACACACACAGAGATTTTCACTACACCGATTTTTCGCTCGGCGACGTGCAGAGCACACGCGGCTGCGTGACGCTGCTGCCCGACGGTGAGCGGGACGGATTCTTTATCGCACTTTTACAGAAAGGGTAGTTATGGCAAAGACAGACATCGGCTCGCTTTCTCTTGCCGAGCTTGAAAGCTACATACAGTCGATCGGCGAGAGCCGCTTCCGCGCAAAGCAGATCTATGAGTGGCTTTGCCGCGGCGTGGACTTTGACGGCATGTCCAATCTGTCCAAGGCTCTGCGGGAAAAGCTCGCCGAAACTTGCTACAGCGGCATTCCCGAGATCGAGCGCAAGCTGGTCTCGGCGGTGGACGGCACGGTCAAATACCTTTTCCGCTTTCCCGACGGAGAGTGCGTGGAGTCGGTCGTGATGTACTATAAGCACGGCACCACCATCTGCATTTCCTCGCAGGTCGGCTGCCGCATGGGCTGCCGCTTCTGCGCTTCCACCATCGGCGGCAAGGTGCGCGACCTTGCGCCGTCCGAGATGCTCGGGCAGATCGTGCGCGCACAGCGCGACATCGGCGAGCGCATCGACGGCATCGTGATGATGGGCATCGGCGAACCGCTCGACAACTACAAAAATACCGTAAAGTTTTTGAAGCTGGTCACCTCGCCCGATGGTCTCAACATCGGTGCGCGGCATATCTCGGTCTCGACCTCGGGCGTGGTCGAAAAGATCAGGGAACTCGAAAAAGAGGACTTCCAGATCACGCTTTCGATTTCGCTGCATGCCTCCAATGATGAGCGCCGCAGCGCGCTGATGCCCGTCAACCGCAAGTGGGGCATCGATGAGCTGCTTAGCGCGGTCAAGCATTATTTTGATGCTACGGGCAGGCGCGTTTCAATCGAGTACACCCTCATTGCAGGGCAGAACGACAGCGAGGCGGACGCCAAGGAGCTGTGCGCACTGCTGCGCCGCTACTTTTCGCGCTCGGATGCGCTGCATGTCAATCTCATTCCGGTCAACCCCGTGCGCGAGAGCGGTTTTTCGCAGGGCGACCGACGCAGCATAGAACATTTTCAGAAGATCCTGACCGATGCGGGTCTGACGGCAACGATCCGCCGCACGCTCGGTCCCGATATAAATGCCTCCTGCGGACAGCTCCGCAGAGGGCAGACGGCAAAGTCCGCCGCACAGGAGAATCCGTAACTGTGCGGAGAAAGGAAAGGTCATCTCAGTGGAACATTTTGCAATTACCGATGTGGGCAGCGTCCGCGAGCACAACGAGGACAGCTACCTTGTAAAGGAATACGGCGATGCGGCACTGTTTGCCGTCTTTGACGGCATGGGCGGTGCGAAAGCGGGCGAGGCGGCTTCCGCCATGGCGCGCGACGAGGTCGAAAAGTATTTTGACGGCTTCTTCCGCGAGGGCGGCAGGACCGAGCCTGCGGCGATCCAGGCGGCGCTTGCGTCCGCGGCGGATCGCGCCAACTTCAAGGTCTTTTCGCTCGCCACGACCGATGCGACCTACGAGGGCATGGGCACGACGATGGTTGCCGCGCTCTGTATCGCCGATAAGGTGTATGTTGCCAACGTGGGAGACAGCCGTGCGTATCTCCTTGACAGCGACGGCGCCATGCAGATCACGCGCGATCACTCCTTTGTGCAGTATCTTGTCGATATTGGCAAGATCACGCCCGAGGAGGCGCGCACCAATCCCAAGAAGAATATCATCACCCGCGCAGTCGGCGTAGACAAAGAGGTCAGCGTGGATGTTTCGGTGCTCGAAAAAAAGCAGTATAAGGGTAAGACGCTGCTGCTCTGTTCCGACGGCCTTTCGGGATATTTCGACGCGCCCGCGCTGGCAGAGTTCTGCCGCACGCACGAGGACTGCGAGTCGATGGCAAGAGCAATGGTCGATGCGGCAAACGCCGCGGGCGGCAGTGACAATATTACCGCGATCGTTGCAAAATTAAAATAATCGGAGATAGATATGGATCAGTATAACAATTATATCGGACTGCTCCTGGACGGACGCTATAAGATCAAGCGGCTGGTCGGCATCGGCGGCATGGCAATGGTGTTCGAGGCGGATGACACCTTCCGCAAGATCACGGTTGCCGTGAAGATCCTCAAGGATGAATTTGCCTCCGATGAGGTTTCGGTTCAGCGCTTTATCAACGAGTCCAAGGCGGTTCTGATGCTTTCGCACGCCAATATCGTCAAGATCTTTGACGTTTCGGTCAAGGGCGAAAACAAGTATATCGTCATGGAGTACATCGACGGTATCACGCTCAAGACCTACATGGAGCGCAAGGGTGCGCTGTCGGTCAAGGAGACCATCTCCTATTCGATCCAGATCCTGCGCGCGCTCGAGCATGCGCATCTCGGCGGCGTGATCCACCGCGACATCAAGCCGCAGAACATCATGCTGCTGAAAAACGGACAGATCAAGGTGACCGATTTCGGCATTGCGAAGCTGCCCGACGCCAAGACGCTGACCGCTACCGATAAGGCGATCGGCACCGTATATTACATCAGTCCCGAGCAGGCAGCGGGCGAAAAGGGCATCGACCGCCGTGCCGACCTCTATTCGGTCGGCGTTATGATGTACGAAATGCTCACTGGCAAGCTGCCCTTTGACGCGGAGAATCCCGTCAGCATCGCACTCAAGCAGATCAACGAGCAGCCGAAAGCCCCCAGCGAGATCGTTCCCACCATCCCGAAGGGACTCGAGCAGATCGTGCTGTTTGCCATGGAGAAGGATAAGGACAAGCGTTTCCAGACTGCAACGCAGATGATCGATCTGCTGCTCAAGGTGCGCGAGAATCCGGGCGTTGTGTTCCGTCAGAAGAATCAGTCGCCCGCAAAGCCGAAGAAGCAGAAAAAGAAAGGCTCTATGCTCTCTGTCATCATGGGCGTGGTTACGGCGTTCCTTCTGGTAGCGATCATCAGCGCTGTTACCGTCGTAAAGGATGTTTTCTTCAGCGAAGAATCGGACAACACGATCACGATCACGGTCGAGGACTATGTCGGCGATATGTACAGCGAAGAGCTTCTCGCCGAACTGGACGATATTTACCGTGTCAAGGTCAAGTATGAGTATTCCGAGACGATCGAGAGCGGCAAGATCCTGCGGCAGAGCCCTCTAGCGGGTTCCACCCGTAAGGGTACGCAGGGGCAGCAGATCGCCGATCTGACGCTCTATGTCAGCCAGGGTATTGAGCAGTCGGTCATGGAGGACTACACCTATGCAGACAAGCGGCAGACACAGCTTACACTGAAAAATAAAGGTTTCAAGGTTTCGCTGATCGAGGAATATAATGATATTGTACCGGATGACTGTGTCATTTCGACCACGCCGAAGGCGGGTGAGCCTGTTGCGGCGGGCAGTACGGTCATCGTTCTGGTCAGCAAGGGCGAAATGGTGGATACCACCGTTGTCCCCAGCTTTATCGGCAGAACGACCGTGGACGCATACGAAATGCTCGTGCAGAGCGACCTGCGTCTCGGTACGATCAGCTATCAGTACAGCGATTACTCCTACGGTACGATCATTGAGCAGAGCCTGGCGGTGGGCACCAGCGCGCCCAAGGGCGTGGCAAAGATCAGCTTTGTGATCTCCAAGGGCCCCGCGCCTGTCGAAAAGCCTGTCACGACCGAGCCGCCCGTGACCACGGAAGCGCCCGCTGTTACCACCGAGACGACCACGGCAACCACGAAAGCCACCACCAGCTTTGACGATTGGCTGTCCGACCGCTTTAAGACACAGTGATGAAGCAGGACGGAAAGATCATTAAGGGCGTCGGCGGTAAGTATACCGTGCTCTGCGGTGAGGAGACCGTGACCGCGCGTGCGCGCGGCGTGTTCCGCCATGAGCAGATCTCGCCCGAAGTCGGCGACAACGTCACCGTGCGGATCGAGCAGGAGGGCGACGCATATATCGAGGACATCCACGAGCGCAAGAATCTGTTGATCCGTCCGCCGATGGCAAACCTCGATTACATGTTCATCACCGCGTCGGCGGCAAAGCCTGCGCCCATCCTCGCCACACTCGACAAGCTGAGCGCCATCTGTGTACACTCGGATATTGTGCCCGTGTTCGTCATCACGAAATGCGATCTCGATCCCGAAATGGGGCAGAAGCTTGCAAAGCTCTATCGCCACAGCGGCTTCACCGTGTTTACGCTGAGTGCCGAGGACGGAGAGGGCATTGAGGAGCTGCGTGCCTTTTTGCAGGAGAATCTGCCAAATCAGACCGCCGCTTTCGCCGGCGCGTCCGGCATCGGCAAATCCACGCTTCTAAACGCGCTGTTCCCCGCGCTCGGCCTTGCGACCGGCGGCATCAGCGAGCGCATTGCGCGCGGCAAGCATACCACCCGCCATGTCGAGTTGTTTTCGGCATTCGGCGGCATGGTCGCGGATACGCCGGGCTTCAGCATGCTGGATTTCATGCGGTTTGATTTTATGACCGCGGAGGATCTGCCGTATGCGTTTCCGGAGATCGAGCCGTATCTCGGTCGATGTCGGTATACCAAATGTACGCACCTCTGTGAGGAGGGATGTGCGATTGTTGAAGCTGTGAAAAACGGCGAGATCGAGCCTTCCCGCCACGAGAGCTATGTGGAACTGTATAACATTCTGAAAGACAAGAAAGAGTGGAAGAAGGTTCCTCACTAAGGGCGAAATTTTAAAGGTACTTTACATTTGCATTTCGGTACTGTATAATCATGTAACAGACATGATATGAGGTAGCTATGAAAGACAAAATTGAAATTGATATAAATGTCACTTTGCCCGACCTCGGCAAGGTGAAAAAAAAGGTCAAAAAGGTCGTGCGCGACATGCAGTACGATGTTGCGGCGATCCGCGACCGCGATCCCGCGGCGACCAGTGACCTTGAGGTCATGCTGCTGTATTCCGGTTTCCATGCCGTTGCCATGCACCGCGCGGCGCATGCGCTCTATAAAAAGGGACATAAGCTCAGTGCCCGTGCGATCAGCCAGGGCGCAAAGCTGTTGACCGGCATCGAGATCCACCCCGGCGCCAAGATCGGCAAGGGACTGGTCATTGACCACGGCAGCGGCGTCGTCATCGGCGAGACTGCCGAGATCGGCGACAACTGCACGCTCTATCAGGGCGTTACCCTCGGCGGTACGGGCAAAGACACGGGCAAGCGCCATCCTACCCTCGGCGACAATGTCATGGTGGGCAGCGGCGCGAAGGTGCTCGGTCCCTTCAAGGTAGGCAGCGGCGCCAAGATCGCGTCCAATGCCGTCGTGCTCGAGGAAGTGCCCGACAATGCGACGGCAGTCGGCGTACCTGCGCGCGTCGTGCGTATCAACGGCGAACGCGTTGCCGATCAGCTCGACCATGTACACCTGCCCGACCCCGTTGCGCAGGAGATCTGCCGCGTGGAGCGCCGAATTTACGCGCTGGAAAAGAAGCTGGCGGAAAAAGAGAAAGAAACCGGGAATGTAAGTCCCGAAAACGAATCCGAAGTTTAAATTTCTTGGAGAAAGATTATGCTGCTTTACAATACTTTAACCAGACAAAGAGACGAGTTTGTTTCGAATGAGCCCGGCAAGGTCAAGATGTATACCTGCGGCCCCACGGTGTATCACTACGCCCATATCGGCAATCTGCGCAGCTATATCATGGAGGATGTACTGGAGAAATATCTCCGCTACATAGGCTATGATGTTACGCGCGTGATGAACATTACCGACGTGGGACATCTGTCGAGCGATGCGGACACGGGCGAGGATAAGATGCTCAAAGGCGCGCGCCGCGAGCATAAGACGGTCATGGAGATCGCAAAGTTCTATACCGATGCGTTCTTCGCGGACTGCAAAAAGCTGAACATCAAGACACCCGACGTGGTTGCACCCGCAACTTCCTGTATTGATGAATTTATCCGCGTGATCGAGAGCCTGCTCGAAAAGGACTACGCATACGAGGCGGGCGGCAATATCTATTTCGACACCTCGAAATTGAAACAGTACTACGTGTTCAACGATTTCCGCGAGGAAGATCTCGAGGTCGGCGTGCGCGAGGGCGTGGAAGAGGACGGCAACAAGCGCAATAAGGCGGATTTCGTACTGTGGTTCACCAAGTCGAAGTTTGACGATCAGGAGCTCAAATGGGATAGCCCCTGGGGTGTCGGTTACCCCGGCTGGCACATCGAGTGCTCCTGCATCAGCATGAAGTATCTCGGCGAGTCGCTGGATATTCACTGCGGCGGCATTGACAACGCGTTCCCGCATCACACCAACGAGATCGCGCAGAGCGAAGCATATCTCGGGCACAAGTGGTGCAACTATTGGTTCCATGTGCACCACCTCAACACGAATTCCGGCAAGATGAGCAAGTCGAGCGGTGAGTTTCTGACCGTTTCGCTGCTTGAGAGCAAGGGATACAATCCGCTGGTATACAGACTCTTCTGCCTGCAGTCGCACTACCGCAAGTCGTTGGTATTCTCCTATGAGAACCTGGACAACGCGGCGACCGCATACAACAAGATCGTTGCCCGTCTGCTTGCGCTGCTCAAAGAAGAGCAGGGCGAGGTGGATCAGGCGGCGTTTGACTCGCTGAAGGCAGGCTTCTGTGCAGGTCTTGACAGCGATCTGAACACTTCGCTGGGCGTTACGGCGATCTACGATGTGCTCAAAGCGCAGACGACACCCGCGACAAAGCTTGCACTGATCGAGGATTTTGACCGCGTGCTGGGACTCGACCTTGTGCCTGCGGCGAAGAAAGCATTGGAGGCAGAGCAGACGGCGGCAGAGACGGCTTCGGACGATCCGTTCGTACAGGAGATCGAGGAGATGATCCGTCAGCGCGCCGAGGCGAAGAAGGCAAAGGACTATGCCAAGGCGGACGCCATCCGTGCGGATCTTTTGGCTAAGGGCGTTGTACTCGAGGACACCCGCGAGGGCACGAAGTATAAGATCGAAAAATAAAAAGCTGTCAAAAAACCAAGGTTTTTTGACAGGAGAGGGGCGCAAGTCTCGCGAGTCGCTCACCGCGACCGCCCCTGTAAGGAGTTTTAAAGCCGGCGCATGTCCGTCTTTAAAACAGGATTTTAATGATATTATTTATGTGAGCATTTTTTCGTAACACTGAGAGGACTTTATCTGAAAAGTCCTCTTTTTGCGTATGCAGAGCGCGTTTTCGAGGGCAAAATTTTGAAAAGCACTTCCATTTTGCCCGGATATATGGTATGATAGATTAGATAAACTGTAGGGAGTGAAAATGTTGGGCAAGAAGATCCTTTCTTCGGCGACGACCGAGGAGACCGAGCAGATCGGACGCGCATTGGCAGAAGAATTGCTGCAGAGCGGCAAAAAAAGTGCTTTTATCGCGCTGTACGGCGATCTCGGCGTGGGAAAGACGGCGTTTACGCGCGGATTCGTTTCGGCGATCTGCCCTGCGGCGCGCGTCAAGAGCCCGACCTACACGGTGGTCAACGAGTACCGCGGCGGCATTTTGCCGGTTTTTCACTTTGATATGTACCGCATCGACGGCGAGGACGATCTCTATTCCACGGGATTTTACGACTATCTCGACAGCGGGTATCTCCTCTCGGAGTGGAGCGAGAACATCCCGTTTGCCCTGCCGAAAGAGCGCATTGCGGTCACGATAGAAAAAAGCGGCGTGGATACGCGCCGAATTACGTTAGAGGCTTTTGAATGATTATTTTAGCTTTGGATTCCACGGCGAAGGCGGCAGCAGTTGCGCTGCTCGACGGGGAAAAGCTGCTCGCAAAGGAAATGCACGACGACGGTAACACGCACAGCTGTACGCTGCTGCCGATGGTCGAGCGTCTGCTCGCGGCAAGCTCGTTGACCGTGGACGATATTGACCTGTTTGCCGCGAGTGCGGGTCCCGGATCGTTTACCGGTGTGCGCATCGGTGCGGCGACGATAAAGGGGCTTGCCTTTGGCAGAAATACCCCCTGCGCGGCGGTCAGCGCACTGCATGCGCTTGCCTATAATCTGCGCGGCAGTGACGGCGTGGTATGCGCACTGATGGACGCGCGGCGCGGACAGTTTTACACGGCGCTTTTTCGCATTGCGGGCGGCAAAGTCACCCGCCTGACACCCGATGCGGCAAAGAGCGGCGAGGAGATCGCCGCCGAGGCGAAAGCCTACGGGCATGTTACGCTCGTCGGCGACGGCGCCGAAGTGGCGCTGCCGTATTTTGACGGCGCGGATGCTACGCTTGCGCCTGCCGAATGTCTGCTCGCCGACGGCGAGAGCGTCGGACTCTGCGCGCTGGAGATGTACAACGCGGGACAGACCGTGACTGACGCGGCATTTGCCCCGACCTATCTGCGTTTGCCGCAGGCAGAGCGCGAAAGACTGGAAAAAGAAAAACTGCAAAAAGAGGAAATAAAATGAAGATTTTCAACACAGTAATCATCGGCGCGGACAGCGCGGGATACCATTTGAAAGAGCAGATCAAGGAAAAACTGATCGCGGACGGCTACAATGTCGTAGACAAAGGCACCGACTCGGACGCATCCTGCCACTATCCGATCTTCGGCGGCGCAGTTGCCGAAGGCGTGCAGGGCGCGGACAAGGACACCTGCGGCATTCTCGTCTGCGGCACGGGTGTCGGCATGAGCATGGTTGCCAACAAGTACAAGGGCATTCGTGCGGCATGCTGCTCGGATACTTTCTCCGCACGCATGACGCGCGCACATAACGATGCGAATATCCTCTGCTTCGGCGCGCGTGTCGTCGGCTACGGCCTTGCGTGCGACCTGGTAGACGCCTTCCTCGCGACTGAGTTTGAGGGCGGACGCCATCAGACCCGCGTGGATATGATCACCGATATTGAAAGCAAATAAGGCTGATACGGGAGAATACGATGCATAATATACCCACTATTTCGGAGCTTTACGACCTCAGTCACACGATCGCGGGCGAGTATCTTAAGCAGTTCACCTATCCCTGGGAAGCGCTCAAGGGGCTGAATGCGTTTATCATCGAGCTCGGCAAGAGTCTGCCGGCGGAAGAATACGACAACCCGAAGGAGAACGTCTGGATCGCCAAGGATGCCAAGGTGTTTGCAAGCGCATACATCGGTGCGCCCTGCATCATCGACCACGGCGCCGAGGTTCGCCACTGCGCGTTTATCCGCGGCGGCGCCATCATCGGCAAGAACTCGGTGTTTGGCAACTCCTGCGAGATCAAGAACTCGATCATTTTTGACGATGCGCAGACCCCGCATTACAACTATGTGGGCGACTCCATCCTCGGCTGGCATTCGCACATGGGTGCGGGCTCGATCACGTCCAATGTCAAGAGCGACCGCTCGGACATTGTGATCAAGAGCGGCAGAGAAAGTGCCGAGACGGGACGCTACAAGATCGGCGCGATGCTCGGCGACTATGTCGAGGTCGGCTGCAACAGCGTGCTGAACCCCGGCACCATCATCGGCAAGCATACCAGCGTTTATCCGCTGTCATCGGTGCGCGGTGTCGTGCTCGAAAACAGCATTTACAAGAGTGCAGACAATATCGTTCTCAGAGAAGAGCGGTAAGAAAGGAATACATATGGGCAGACTATTCGGAACAGACGGCATCCGCGGCGTTGCCAATGAAAAGCTCACGGTCGAGCTTGCCATTGCGACCGGTCGCGCAGTAGCCGCATCCCTCGGCATGGAGGGCCGCGGACGCAGCCGTACCAAAAAGATGATCCTGCTCGGCATGGATACCCGCATTTCCTCGGATATGCTCGCTTCGGCTATGGCGGCGGGCATTCTCTCGGTTGGGTATGATGTCGTGCAGCTCGGCGTGGTTCCCACACCCGCGGTCGCGTATCTCGTCCGCAAATATAAGGCGCGTGCCGGCATTATGATCTCGGCGTCGCACAATCCGTATGAGTTCAACGGCATCAAGGTCTTCAACAGCGAGGGCTTTAAGCTCGCAGACGAGCTGGAGGAAAACGTGGAGTCGATGGTGCTCGGCGAAAAGCCGATGCCCGCGGCGGCAACCGGTGCTTCGATCGGTAAGCTGATCCAAAAGCCGGAGGCACTGCAGGAATATATCGATTTCGTGGCTTCCACCATCGAGGGAGACCTCAGCGGTCTCTCGGTAGCGTTTGACTGTGCAAACGGTTCGGCATCCGCAACGGCAAAGAAGCTCTTTACCTCGCTCGGCGTGGACTGCCACATGCTCTCCGATGCCCCCGACGGTACCAACATCAACACTGCATGCGGTTCGACGCATCTCGAAAGTCTGATCGCCTATGTCAAGGCGAACAAACTGGATATTGGTATCGCTTTTGACGGCGACGCGGACAGAGTGCTCTGCGTGGACGGCAGCGGCGAGGTCGTGGACGGCGACCGCATCATGGCGATCCTTTCGCTGGATATGAAGGCGCGCGGAACGCTGCGTGGCAACACCGTTGTCGGCACGATCATGTCGAACTTCGGCTTTATCAAGTTCTGCGAGCAGAACGGCATCCGCTTTGAGGCGACGAAGGTCGGCGACCGCTATGTGCTTGAGGAAATGCTGCTCGAGGACTACTGCTTCGGCGGCGAGCAATCGGGTCATATCATTTTCAAGGACTATGCCACCACGGGTGACGGACAGCTTACCGCAGTGCAGTTGCTCTCGCACATCAAGCAGAGCGGCAAGAAGCTTTCCGAGCTGAAGACCGTGATGGTCAAGTACCCGCAGTGCATCGTCAACATTCGCACCACCGACGCGGCAAAGCTCGCGTTCTACACCGATGACGATGTCAAGGCGATCCTCGAAGAGGGCAAGCAGATGCTGGGCGAGACCGGAAGACTGGTCGTTCGTCCTTCGGGCACCGAGCCGCTCATCCGCGTTATGACCGAGGGTGAGGACGAGGCGTTCACCGAGGCGATCGCAAAGCAGGTCGCTGAGCGTATCGAGGATAAATTGAAGCAATATTCGTAAATTTGCATAGGATAATAGCATAGGCGTTATGGCGCGGCAAGCCTCCCTCTGACGAGGGAGGTGGCAAAACCGCAGGTTTTGACGGAGGGAGAGAATTCCCTCGCTTCGCCATAACTGCTATGTCATTATAATTACGCTCAGTAAAAGTGCATTTTGCACTTAGCGCCAGACCGCTTTCGGCGGTTGACGAGGTTCGGGGAAGATCGAGAGTTTCGGCGGATGCCCCGACGGCACAACTGCTGCCGTATTTTCTTACAAAGCCGCGGTGTGAGCTGCGGACAAAGGAGAAAAAGCAGAATTTTGAAAGAAAAGAGACAGTCCGCGGGGGATGAGCGCCTGCTGGCTGTACTGTATATCTACCATGTGCGGAATCACAGGGTATGTCGGCGCGCGTGAAGCGTCGGAAGTCATTTTGCAGGGACTGCACACGCTGGAGTATCGCGGATACGATTCGGCGGGTGTTGCGGCATTTGCAAACGGAACCCTTGCGGTCGTCAAGGCGGTCGGCAAGGTGCAGAACGTGGAGGACAAGGTAAGATCGCTCGGCACCTTAGACGGTGCGCACTGCGGCATCGGTCACACCCGCTGGGCAACGCACGGTGCGCCCTCGGATACCAATTCCCATCCCCACGGCAATGCGAACATTCAGATCGTACATAACGGTATCATCGAAAACTATGCGCCCCTGCGCGCGATGCTGCAGAAGAACGGCTACACCTTCGTCTCCGAGACGGATACCGAGGTGGCGGCAAAGCTGATCGATTACCACTATGCGAACTGCGGCAACCGCACGGACGCGCTGCTCGCAGCCATGCGCGATATTGTCGGCTCTTATGCGATCGCGGCACTCTTTGCCGATCAGTCCGATACGCTGTATGCCATCCGCAAGGATAATCCGCTGATCGTCGGCGTCGGGGAAGGCGAGAACTTTGTCGCATCGGATATTGCGGCAGTGCTGCGCTATACCAAGGACTACTATCAGCTCGGCGACCGCGAGCTTGCGATCGTGACGAAGGACAGCGTCGAGATCTACGATATAGAGAAAGCACCCGTACAGCACGAGCTGCTCACGGCGACCTGGTCGATCGAGGCAGCAGAGCGCGGCGGATATGCGCACTTTATGATCAAGGAGATAGGTGAGGAGCCCGAAGCGATCGAAAAGACGCTTCGTCCCCGTATCAAGGATATGCTTCCGTGCTTTGACGAGGAGGGGCTGGACGACAGCCGCCTTGCGGGCATCAAGAGCGTCACATTTGTTGCCTGCGGCACGGCGATGCACGCGGGACTTGTGGGCAAAACGGTGATCGAGAAGCTTTGCCGCGTGCCCGTCAATGTGGAGATCGCGTCCGAGTTCCGCTATAACGATCCGATCCTGAATAAAGATGATCTGGTGGTCATCATTTCGCAGTCGGGTGAGACCGCCGATTCGCTGGCGGCGCTCCGCCTTGCCAAAGAGAAGGGCGCATATACGCTCGGCATCGTCAATGTCATCGGTTCGACCATCGCGCGCGAGGCGGACGATGTGATCTACACCTGGGCAGGCCCCGAGATCTCGGTTGCCTCTACAAAGGCATATACCGTGCAGATCTCGCTGCTCTATCTGCTCTCCATCCGCATGGCGCTTGCCATGGGCAGATTGACCGAAGATGCGGCGCGCAGTCTGACACGCACGCTGTACGAAGATATGCCGCGCGTTGTGCGCGAAGCGATCGCCCGCGAGGACGAGATCGCCGCTGCGGCAGATCTGTTTTACGATTACGAAGATCTGTTCTTCATCGGCCGCGGCATTGATTATCATCTCGCGATGGAGGGCTCGCTCAAACTGAAGGAGATCTCCTACATCCACAGCGAAGCATATGCCGCAGGCGAGCTCAAGCACGGCACGATCTCGCTCATCACCGAGGATATGCCCGTGATCGCACTTGCCACGGTATCCGAGCTGTACGAAAAAATGATCAGCAACATCCGCGAGGTCAAGGCGCGCGGGGCAGAAGTACTGCTCATCACCCGCGAGGGGGCGAAGGATGCCGCCGACGAGGCAAAGAAGGTCATTTACCTGCCGAACTGCTCCGAGCTGTTTTCGGCGATCCCGCTGGCTACGGTCCTGCAGCTGCTTGCCTACCATGTGGCGGCAAAGCGCGGCTGTGACATCGACAAGCCGAGAAACCTTGCAAAAAGTGTAACGGTAGAATAAGGTAGTAAAAAATTTCATATATCTGCATAAAAACGGAGGTTCCCATGAAAACGATCACGTTTCAGAATCCGATCTGCCGCGGTGCGGATCCCTGGATGTTTCTCTATAACGGCTATTATTATCTCTGTTGCACGGCGGGCAGACGCATTGCGCTGCACCGTGCCAAGGATCCCACAAAGATCCATGATCCCGAGCACTCCGAATCTGTCATTGCATATGCCCCCGAAGAGGGGCATATGTTTTCCAAAAACCTTTGGTCGCCCGAGATCCACTATTTTTCGCCCGAGGATTTCGGTGCGGAGCATGCCGGCTGGTACATGTTCGTCGCCTGTGACGACGGGCAGAACGTCCATCACCGCATGTATGTGCTGAAAAGCGAGGATCCGCATTCTCCTTTCGCACCGTATGCAAATCCGATCAGCGGCGAGCGCTATGTACCCGAAAAGGTGGTCTCGCCGACGGATGACAGCTTTAATACCGGCTGGTGCTGCGGGCAGACGATCCTGCGCCACGGCGGAAAGATCTATGCCATGTGGGTGGATGAGATCGGCAGACAGACCGAGGATTTTCACCAGCGCAACCGCATTGCCGAGCTGCAAAATCCCTATACCGCCTGCAATACAAGCATTTTGATACGCCCTACCGAGAACTGGGAAATGCACGGTTACGGCATGGGTGCGGACGGCAAGATCCGTCCGAAGGTCGTCGAGGGCGGCACGGCGGTGTACGGCGATGACGGCGAGGTGTACATCATCTATTCGGGCAGCGGCTACTGGACGAAGTATTATGCGCTCGGACAACTGACGCTCGGGGGCGATCCTCTGGTTTACGAGGACTGGAAGAAGGAAAAGGAACCGATCTTTTCCATGTCGGACAAGGTATTCGGCTGCGGACATGCTTCCTATTTTACCGATCCTGCGGGTGACCGCTTTATCTGCTACCACGCCTACCTTTCCCCCGACCGCACGGGCGGACGGTATGTATTTTTGGAGCGGTACCGCATCGAGGATGGTAAAGTGATCATCGGTGACGGCAGCGGTAAGCCTGCCGATCCCGAGACGATACAGACCATTGCCGCTTTTACATAATGCAAGTAGTCCGAAAAAGCGGAAGAAAAAGCGTAATTTTTGTATAGAAAAACCATAGCTTTTCCGATATAATGAAATTGAATCCATAAATGAGGATATATCTATGAAAAAACTTTTGGTTTCCCTTTTTGCGGCGATATTGTTTTGCGCATTGATGCTCGGTATTTCCGCGGAGACGCTGAGCGGCACATTGGTGCGTTCGAGCACTGCCGATCCGTGGCTTTTTACCGACGGAGAAAAGTATTATCTTACACAGACGGGCACCTCGCGCATTGCGGTGTTCTCGTCTTCGACGATACGCGGTTTTGCTTCGCAAAAGTTGAACAGCAACATTGTATATAACTCTGCTTCGGATACGGCAGTAGCCGAACTGTTCGGCGAGGGGGCGGAAATCAACGGAACCTGGTCGCCTGAGATCCATTACATTTCCGAAGAGGATTTCGGCGCCGAATATGCCGGTTGGTATATGTTTTTGGCACTGCGCCAGACGACCTATAATGCGTCGGGCGGTGTAAGCTCCGCAATGGTTCGCCTGGTCGTGTTGAAATCCACGACCGACAGCCCGAAAGGCCCGTACGGTCATCCGACGAGCGGCACGGCAAACTGTTCGCAGCCGCTTCTCCAAGAAGATGGCAGCATTTATGACGAGTGGGGCTGCGGACAGAGCATCCTGCGCATTGCCGAGGGACCGTATAAGGGTATCTATGCTACCTGGGTCGCTGAAGAAGGACGCGGCGGCTCGGGATCTGCGGGAAAATTCTATCAAAAACTGATGATCGCAAAGCTCTCCAACCCCTTTACGCTGGCAAGCGAGCCTGCGATCATTACCACGCCGACGCAGTCCTGGGAATATGCCGGTGCATCGTCCACGCATCCGCGCGTTGTCGAGGGCGGCACGGCGGTGTACGGCACAAACGGAGAGGTATTCCTCACCTATTCGGGCAGCGGCTATTGGTCGGATTACGGTCTCGGTCAGCTGACCTGGACGGGCGGCGATCCGCTCCTGACCTCTTCCTGGGTCAAGCTTCCCGATACGGTTTCGGAGAATGTCACGTTGACAAACCCGATCTTCACCGCTACGACTGCGGACGATCTGCGCGGCGCGGGACATGCATCTTTTGTCACCGATAAGGACGGCAACGGCTTTTTCTGCTACCATGCATACCCGTATACGAACGGTACAAAGGCTTCTGCCCGCAAGGCATACATCGAGCCTTACTATATTGACTATACTGCGTGGAACGGCACATCTTACGGTGTGATCCGTTTGGGCAGCGGCGTAGCTGCGAATACATCTACTGCTGCCACATTTGCAATCACGGGCGAAGCGCTTGGACAAGCGACGGTGACGGCTACATCCGGAAAAGGAATCACGCTGCAGATGGATGCTGCAAATGCCGATGGTTACATGATCTATCGCAGCACGGACGGCAAGACCTTTACTTACCTTGCTACGACGGATAAATCCACATATATGGACTGCAATATCTTACCGAGCATCTCATATTATTATCGCGTGTACAGCTACCGCGCCGAGGAGATCGGCGAGGCATCTGCCGTTGCTTGGGCAAAATACGCAGGCGTGTACACATACGCAGACGTTTTGCGCATCCTGCGGTATGCCGGCGGCGATACTACGGCAAAGACCTATCTTACCGATGACAAAAACGGCAACGGCACTGTGGATGTTCGGGACGCTCTCCTGGCACGCCGCCATGTCATGAACACGAGGAAAGGAGTGGCTACGGGAAAATGAAAAAATGGTTTACACTGCTTTTGACCGCGTGCATGTGCTGTGCGTTGCTTCTGACGGCTTCGGCAGAGACACTGAGCGGCACACTGGTGCGTTCGGGCACTGCCGATCCGTGGCTTTTTACCGACGGAGAAAAGTATTATCTCACGCAGACGGGCACCTCGCGCATTGCGGTGTTTGCATCGGATACACTGGATGGTTTGAAAACACCGACAATTGATGAAAATATTGCCTATACGTCGTATTATGACGGCGTTGTATACGATCCGACTGTCATCGAGCTGTTCGGAGAGGACGCGGCAATCAACGGAACCTGGTCGCCCGAGATCCATTACATTTCCGAGGAAGACTTCGGTGCCGAATATGCCGGTTGGTATATGTTCGTGGCACTGCGCAAAAATACCGGAGATTCCTCCGTGGTGCGCATGGTCGTGCTGAAATCCACGACCGACAGCCCAAATGGTCCGTACGGTCATCCGATAAGCGGCACGGCAAACTGTTCGCAGCCGCTTCTGCAAGAGGACGGCAGCATTTATGACGTGTGGGGCTGCGGACAGAGCATCCTGCGCATTGCCGAGGGACCGTATAAAGGCATCTATGCTACCTGGGTTGCCGAGGAGGGACGCGGTAACTCGGATAATGACGGCACATTCCATCAAAAACTGATGATCGCAAAGCTCTCCAACCCTTTTACGCTGGCAAGTGACCCCGCGATCATTACCACGCCTACACAGGACTGGGAATATGCGGGTGCTTCGTCCACGTATCCGCGCGTTGTCGAGGGCGGCACGGCGGTTTACGGAACAAACGGAGAGGTGTTCCTCACCTATTCGGGCAGCGGCTATTGGTCGGACTACGGTCTCGGTCAGCTGACCTGGACGGGCGGCGATCCGCTCCTGACCTCTTCCTGGGTCAAGCTCCCCGATACGGCTTCGGAGGATGGCGCGCTGACGAACCCGATCTTCACCGCTACGACTGCGGACGATCTGCGCGGCGCGGGACATGCATCTTTTATCACCGATAAGGACGGCAACGGTTTTTTCTGCTACCATGCATACCCGTATGCGGATGGCACAAAGGCTTCCGCCCGTAGCGCATACATCGAGTCTTACTATATTGACTATACTGCGTGGAACGGCACGTCCTACGGTGTGATCCGTTTGGGCAGCGGCGTAGCTGCGAATACATCTACCACGATCGATTTTGCAACCGATGGCGATGCGCTTGGACAAGCGACGGTGACGGCGGAACCCGGTAAAGATATTACGCTGACCATGGAGGCGGACAACGCGACCGGCTACATGATCTATCGCAGTACGGACGGCACGACCTTTGCATACCTTGCAAGCACGGACGGTGACACCTATGTAGATGATACGGTCACAGGCGGCAAAACGTATTATTATCGCGTGTACAGCACGCGTGCAGAGGAGATTGGTGCACCTTCGGACGTGGTATCGGCTGTGCATGATAAACGTACTCTGCTGGATGTTTTACGCATTCTGCGGTATGTGAACGGGGACAACAAGGCGGTCGTCTTTTCGAAGGATGATGTAGACGGAGACGGAGATGTTGACCTTCGAGACGCTCTGACAACACTTTATGATTACGTTTTGAACAATTGATTTTGCAAAATGAAAGGAAGGATAGAGAAAAATGAAAAAATGGATTGCATTGCTTTTGACGGCATGTATGTGCTGTGCGCTGCTTTTGACGGCTTCGGCAGAGACGCTGAACAGCACGAAGATTCGTTCGAGCGCGGCTGACCCGTGGCTGTGTACCGACGGTGAGTATTATTACCTGACTGTTACCGGTTCTACGAAGATCGCGGTGTTCCGCTCCACGACGCTCAGCGGTTTTGCTTCGCAGAGTATCAACAGCAACATCGTGTACAATTCCGCAATGGACCCCACAGTGATCGATCTCTTCGGTGATGGTGCCAAGCTCAGCGGTACCTGGTCGCCCGAGATCCACTACTTTACCGAGGAAGAAGCCCCCGGCAACTCCGGTTGGTATATGTTCCTGGCGCTCCGTAACGACACCGGCGACTCGTCCGAGGTGCAGATGGTCGTTCTGAAATCGACCAGCGGCAACCCCAAGGGACCCTACGGTCATCCGGTAACCGGACAGGCGAACTATTCGCAGCCGATTTTGAAAGAGGACGGCACTCGCTATACCGATTGGGCTGTCGGACAAAGCGTATTGCGGATCGCAGAGGGACCGTATAAGGGTATCTATACCACTTGGGTCACTGAAGAGGGCCGCGGCGAATCGGGCACGAGCGGAAAATTCTATCAGAAGCTGATGATCTCGAAGATGATCAACCCCTGGACGCTGACAGGTGAGCCCGGCGTGATCACCACGCCTACGCAGACCTGGGAGTTTGCAGGTTCTACTGCAAAACACCCGCGCGTTGTCGAGGGTGCTACCGCGGTTTACGGCATTCACGGTGAAGTGTATATCACCTATTCGGGCAGCGGCTATTGGTCGGACTACGGTCTCGGTCAGCTGACTTGGACGGGCGACGACCCGCTCCTGACCTCTTCCTGGGTCAAGCTCCCCAACAAGCCTACAAACGGTGCGACGACCTACAACCCGATCTTCCAGGCTAAGACTGCGTTGAATGTGCGCGGCGCGGGACACGCTTCCTTTATTACCGATAAGGACGGCAACGGCTTCCTCTGCTATCATGCGTATGCGTATACCAACGGCGCAAAGGC
This sequence comes from Clostridia bacterium, assembly GCA_017398595.1. GTDB lineage: Bacteria > Bacillota > Clostridia > Oscillospirales > CAG-272 > UMGS902. The sequence goes on along the minus strand of JAFQFR010000045.1, from coordinate 983 downwards.
ATCCGGCCGTGATGCATATATCGAGCCGTATTACATCGATTATACCGAATGGAACGGCACTTCTTACGGTGTTATCCATGCGGGACTGAACGATAATCGTGTTCCTGCAAACGTCAATTCCACGGTCAACTTTGTAAACGTGGGTGAAAATCTCGGCGTGCCCACCCTTACGGCAAAGGGCGGCAGCGGCGTGACGCTGCAGCTGAGTGCGGCGAATGCAGCGGGCTATACCATCTATCGCAGCACAGACGGTAAGAACTTCAGCTATCTTGCGTCTACCGAAAGCACGACCTATGCGGACAGCACGGCAGAAGAGGGCAAGACCTACTACTATCGTGCGTACAGCTACCGTGAGGAAGAGCTCAGCGAGCCCTCGGCGATCGTTTCGGCGAAGGCTTCGGCTGCAAGCGCAGGCGTAGAGCTCAAGATGACGGTGGGCAAGACCGACTACACGCTTAACGGTGAGCAGAAGACCATGGACGTTGCTCCCATCATCATCAACAGCCGCACCATGCTTCCCGTTCGCTATGTAGCAGAAGCTCTCGGCGCTGAGATTGGTTGGGACGGTGCAACTTCCACCGCAACGCTCAAGACCGCGGATACCGAGATCAAGATCACGGTCGGCGCGGACTCTGCGATCGTCAACGGTCAGGCTGTAAAGCTCGATTCTCCCGCAGTTATCGTGAGTGACCGCTCTTTCATGCCTGTACGTTTCGTAGCAGAGACGCTCGGCGGCACGGTAGCATGGGACGGCGCAACTTCCACCGCAACCATTACCAAGTAAAGAATATATGCTAAAACAGCATCCCTACGGGGATGCTGTTTTCAGCTTTTCAAAAAAATATTTATAATAGAAATCCTGTTTTAAAGACGGACATGCGCAACCTAAAGCTGCGCTTTAGCTAGCTTTAAAACTCCTTAAAAACCGCGTGCGGTTGAGCACGACGCGAGTGAACGGTTTTGCATCCTGTCGAAAAACCTTG
>JAFQFR010000044.1 GCA_017398595.1 Clostridia bacterium | reverse complement strand
CGCTTGTGGATGAATATATTTATTTTTACAACAATGAGCGAATTCAACAGAAAACCGGACAAACCCCGATGGAAGTCCGTTATGCTTATGTTGCATAACAGGTGTCCGATAAAAATGTCTACTTGACAGGGGGCGTGTCACTTTTCTGTCCTGTTTATGGGACACTTCCTGTGGTAGACTATAGATACAAATCAAAGAAAAGGAGAAAACTATGAGCACAATGTTTGTTACTATCACAGGACTCAACCATTATTATGGGGCAAAGCCTTTTGAAATCGGACGCGTGGTGCGGCTGGTGAAGGAGCCGGACAACGACCACGACGAGGATGCCATCCGCGTGGAACTGCCGTTCATCGACACGGTCGGTTATGTTGCAAACAGCACCTCGACAGTGTATCGTGGTACATACTCGGCGGGGCGTATTTATGACAAGATCGAAGACGTCGCACTTGCAGAGGTTGCGTTTATCACGCATTCGAGCGTGATCGCAGCCGTGCTTGAGCCCGAAGAAGTTGAGAAAATGAAGGCAGAGCATTGCGAGACGCCTGCCATGAACGATGAAAGTGATGACGTGGTGAAGTTCCAAAAGAATAAAAAGTGGAAGATCGGCTTTTAAGGAGATGTATTCTGGCATGGAAAATTGCTGTTTGCACTTTCTGCGGGGCTTGTGGGAATGACGGAATGCGGTAGATCACAAATCGACGGAGGACGACTATGGGCAACAAGGGACACAGCAACAGAGGTTTTTTCGGCGGACTTGACCATTACGATGAAAACGGCAGAAAAAACGGACATAGCTCGCCCGGATTGTTCGGCGGCTACACCAACTACGACGAGCACGGCAACAAGACAGGGCATAGTTCTCCGGGACTTTTCGGCGGCTATAATAAATATGACAAGCACGGCAAAAAGATCGGACACAGTTCGCCCGGACTGTTTGGCGGATATGACCATTACGATAAAAACGGCAAGAAGATCGGTCACAGTGATCCGAACCTGTTTGGCGGTTATAATCATTCCACGGGCGGCTGTTATGTCGCGACCTGTGTGTATGGCTCCTATGATTGCCCCGGGGGTTGGACGCTCCGCCGCTTTCGGGATCTCTGCCTTGCGACAACTTGGTACGGCAGAGCATTCATCCGCTTCTACTATGCGGTCAGCCCCACAATTGTCCGCCTGTTCGGCAAGACGAGAATATTTAAGGCTTTTTGGCGTTGCAAATTAGATAAAATTGTGCTAAAATTGAAAGAAAAGGGCTATGCGGACACACGGTACGAAGATCGCAATTACCGTGCTTGACGGAGGTGCAGATGAAAGCTAAACGTATTCTTTACAGTATTGCCACGGTGCTTTTGGTCATGGGCGTTATATATGTGGATCAGAACCCGAATCCTGCGCCGAGCATTGGCGAGGATCCCGGCATGTGGCTGTTTACGGTGGCGTCTGTTCTGCTGTTTTTGCACGGTGTGCTTTCGGGCTTTGTGTTTGGCGGCAAAAAGCAGCGAATCCTGTATCTTGCGCTTTCTGCTGTGGCGTTGACGGTATTGTTTTTCTGCCTGCGTATGAGTATGGGGATCGGTTTTGTCGACAGCCTGCTGATGGGGCTTATCGCGATCGTTTTGTTCCTGCCGTGCATGTGCGTCGGCATGCTGCTTGCGGCAGGCATTGCCTGGGTTTGCGGCGCTGTCAAGAGAAACGGAGATCCGCTTCGGTATCGGTATGAAAAATAAGGATAGTGTATGCAACGATCCACAGGGGTTTCCTCTGTGGAGTTTTTCTTTGTCGAGACATGAAACATCTCGCCGTTTTTTTCATATTTTATGGAAAATTTTCGACGCATGTGCTATAATGAATGCGGCGCTGACCGACTGCGTACTTGCACTTGCGTTTCGCCGCATTATGAATTTGCCTCGATGGCTATACGCCATCGATTTTAATAAAATACGGCAAATTCGTTATACATGTGCTATGACATATCAAGGAAAGAGACACTATGAAAGTTGTATTACAGAATCTGACGAAAAAATTCCCGGGGCGGAAGAAGGCGGATGCGGAGGTCATTGCGGTCAACGACTTCACGTTTGAGATCCCCGATGGCGAGCTGATCGGCTTGCTTGGACCCTCGGGCTGCGGTAAGAGTACGGCGCTGAACCTCATCAGCGGACTACTCATGCCGACGAGCGGCAAGATCTATTTCGGTGCGGATGATGTCACCGATCTGCCGCCCGAAAACAGGGGCGTGGGATTGGTATTCCAAAACTACGCGCTGTATCCGCATCTGACGGTCAAACAGAATATCATTTTCCCCTTGCAGAACCTCAAAGGCAAGGACAAGCTCTCCAAAGACGAGATGTCCGAGAAGGCATACGAGATCGCAAAGCTCGTGCAGATCGACGAGCTGATGGATCGCAAGCCGAGCGAGCTCTCGGGCGGTCAGCAGCAGCGTGTGGCGATCGCCCGCGCGCTGGTCAAGATGCCGCGCGTGCTTCTCCTCGACGAGCCGCTTTCCAACCTCGACGCGCGCTTGCGTCTGCAGACGCGCGAGGAGATCAAGCGCATTCAGCAGGAGACGAAGATCACGACGATCTTTGTCACGCACGACCAGGAAGAAGCGATGAGCATTTCGGACAGGATCGTGGTCATGCAGTCGGGCGTGATCCAACAGATCGGCAAGCCGCAGGATGTCTATGACGATCCTGTCAACCTCTTCGTGGCAAAGTTCCTCGGCACGCCGCCGATCAATGTTTTTGTCGGCAAGGTCAAGGACGGGGGGCTCTACATCGGCGACGACTGCATTTTGGACGTTGCGGATGTTTCCGACAGGGAAGTGTATATTGGCATTCGCCCCGAGGGCTTTATTCTTCGCGAGGATGGTCCGCTCTGCTGCACGCTTGGGGGCCTTGAGGTCATGGGACGCGACATCAGCGTTGTTTCTTCGCATCCGGGTTGTCAGGCGCCCACCATCCGCTCGATCATCAGCGCGGAAAACAAGGTCGATCTCGCTTCCAAAACCGTGCGTTTTGCCGTAAAACCGAATAAGGTATTTATCTTCGATAAGGAGACCGAGGCAAGAATTCCGTTCTCGGCAGAGGATGCGCGCCATGGATAAGAAAAGCTATAAGGCGTGGCTGTATCTGCTGCCCGCGATCCTGTTCCTCGGCGTATTTTTGGTCTACCCGCTGATCGACGTGTTTATCTACTCCTTTGAGGAGGGGTACAACTCGGCGTCGCAGACCTGTTTCGGCGTCGGACTCTACAACTATTCCTATGTACTGCACGATCCGTACTTTTTGCAGGCACTGCAGAACACGTTTATTCTGGTCATCATCACCGTGCCGCTTTCCACGGGAATTGCACTGCTGATCTCGGTGGGGCTCAGCTCGATCAAGCCGCTGCGCAATCTCTATCAGACGGTCTATTTTCTGCCGTATGTTACCAACACGCTGGCGGTCGGCCTTGTGTTTATGATCCTGTTTAAAAAGACCGCCTACAGTGACGGTTTGGTCAATCTTTTGATCAACTTCTTCGGCGGCAGCTCGGTAGACTTCATCGATGGTCCGTACTGGGCAAAAATGTTCGTGCTCTGCTTTTACACGATCTGGGTGGTCATGCCGTTCAAGATCCTGATCCTGACCAGCGCGCTTGCCTCGGTCAAGCAGGATTATTACAACGCCGCGCGCGTGGACGGCACATCGAAGTTCCGTATCTTCACGCGCATTACACTGCCGCTGATCTCGCCGACGGTGTTTTATCTGGTCATCACAGGCTTTATCGGAGCGTTCAAGGCGTACAGCGACGTTGTTGCGCTGTTCGGCACCGATCTGAACGCCGCGGGCATGAACACCATCGTCGGATATATCTATGATATGCTGTACGGCAACAGCGGCGGCTACCCGTCCTATGCATCGGCGGCGGCGATCATTCTGTTTACGATCGTGCTGACGATCACCTGCATCAACCTGACCGTGAGCAAAAAGCATGTACACTATTGATTCACTGCAAAACCAAGGTTTTGCAGTGGAGAGGGGCGTTCACTCGCGTCGGCGCGCCGCATTCGCGTCACTTGCGCCCCTGTAAAGAGTTTTAAAGCCGGCGCAGGTCCGTCTTTAAAACAGGAATTTATTATATATTGTGGTTGTAGGAATAAACAACATGATAAAACAAACCGAATTTGAGAAAATTGAAAAGTCTGCCAAGGTGCGGGGCACGGCTACAAAGGTAGTCGTGTACACGCTGCTGACGATTTGGGCGATCGTGGTGCTGTTTCCGTTTTACTGGATGCTCCTGACCTCGGTCAAGGACTACGGCGCGTATAACGCGGAATACATACCGAAGTTTTTTACCCTGTCGCCCACCGTGCAAAACTATACGGACGCGTTTACCGCGGTACCGCTGGCAAAATACTTTTACAATACGGTGATCTATACCGTGGTGACCACGGCGCTCATGCTGGTGGTGACCATTCCTGCGGCGTTTGCTTTTGCGCGCCTCAACTTTAAAGGCAAGAACCTTGTGTTCACGCTCTTTTTGTCGCTGATGATGATTCCGAATGAGCTTGTCATCATCACAAACTTTGTGACCATCACGAACCTCGATCTGCGCAATACTTTTTCGGGATTGATCCTGCCGTCGGTCATGTCGGTGTTCTATATTTATTTATTGAAGGAAAATTTCGCGCAGATCCCCGATCAGCTCTATTATGCCGCCAAGGTGGACGGCACGTCGGATCTGAAATACCTCTTTAAAGTGATGCTCCCCATCTGCAAGCCGACCATTATCACCATCACGATCCTGAAAGTGATCGAGTGCTGGAACTCCTATGTGTGGCCGCGCCTGATTACCGACGATGCGGCATACTATCTCGTCTCGAACGGCATTCAGGAGATCCGCGAAAACGGCTTCGGACGCGAGAACATCCCCGCGATGATGGCGGCAGTCGTCGTCATTTCGGTGCCGCTCATCGTGCTGTTTCTCCTGTTCCGTAACAAGATCATGGAGGGCGTGGCAAGAGGAGGTACCAAGGGATGAAACGAGTACTTTGCATTTTGCTGGCAAGTATATGCTTGCTTTCGCTCTGCGGCTGCCACGGTTCGGCAGAGCGGCATACCTTTGCCGTTCCCGATACGTTTGACGAGAGCCAAACATATGAGATCACCTTTTGGGCGAAGAACGATACCAACCTCACGCAGGTCGCCATCTATGAGCAGACGATCGAAGAATTTGAAAAGATCTATCCGAGCATCCATGTCAATCTGCGCCTGTACACCGATTACGGCAGGATCTATAACGATGTTATTACCAACATCGCGACCGATACCACGCCGAATGTCTGCGTCACCTATCCCGACCATATTGCAACGTATTTGACGGGAGAGGGAACGGTCGTCCCGCTCGATGACCTGCTGCACGATAAAAAATACGGTCTCGGCGGCAGCGAAGTCCGCTTTGACGCACCGACCGCGGAGGAGATCGTGCCGCAGTTTCTGTCCGAATGCTATGTCAACGGCAATTGCTACGCGCTCCCGTTCATGCGTTCGACAGAAGCCTGCTACGTCAACAAGACCTATGTGGAAAAGCTCGGGTACACGCTTCCCGAGATGCTGACATGGGATTTCGTCTGGGAAGTATCCGAGGCGGCGATGGCAACGGACGCGGACGGAAACTTCCTGGTCAACGGACAGAAGGTCATGATCCCGTTTATCTACAAATCGACCGATAACATGATGATCTCCATGCTGAAGCAGTCGAACGGCGGTTATTCCACCGCGTCGGGCGAGATCGAGATCTTTAACGACACGACAAAAGAGATCCTGTACACCATTGCCGAGCACGCGGGTACGCGCGCCTTTTCCACCTTTAAGATTTCCAGTTATCCTGCGAACTTTTTGAACGCAGGACAGTGCATTTTTGCCATTGACTCCACCGCGGGTGCAACGTGGATGGGCAGTGATGCGCCACTCGTGGACATCAGCGAGGATGCGCTCATAGACTTTGAAACGGTCGTTATGCCGATCCCACAGCAGGATACGGAGCATCCGCAGATGATCTCGCAGGGACCCTCGGTTTGTATCTTCAATAAAGAGGATTCGGGTGAAGTGCTGGCTTCCTGGTTGTTTGCGCAGTATCTGCTCACAAACGATGTGCAGATCGCCTATTCGCAGACAGAAGGATATGTTCCCGTGACGCACAAAGCGCAAAACAGCGCGGAGTACCAGGATTACCTTTCCCGCGAGGGCGAGAACAACGAGCTCTATTATGCGATCAAGCTGCAGGCGGCAAAGCTGTTGTTAAACAACACCGAAAATACCTTTGTAACGCCTGTATTCAACGGCTCCGCGTCTCTGCGCGATGCGGCGGGGCAGCTCGTCGAGAGCGTGACAAAGTCGGTGCGCCGCAAGGAAACGGTGGATGAGGCATATATGGAAAAGCTGTTTGCCGATACGACTTCGCTCTACCGTTTGGATCAGATCACGGCGGACGGCAGCGGCAAAGTGGTGCTCGGCGAGATGCCGACAGCATCGATCGTGCTGCTGTGTTCCCTCGGCGGTATATGGATTTGCCTCGGTGCCTATTATTTGGCAGAATCGGTAAAAAAACGAAAAAAATAGCCGTTTTCTCTTGACTTGTGATAAATTTGATGTATAATAGATACAATGTTTTTCAAAAAAACAAGGAGAAATGAAAAATGAAAAAGATTATTGCTTTGGCACTGGTTTGCGTCATGGCGCTTGCACTGGTTGCATGCACCGGCGACAACTCTGCCGTAACGACAAATGCTCCCGAAAGCACTGTTGCTCCTGAGACGACCTTGGCTCCCGAGACCACTGCGGCTCCCGAAGTAAAGGTTATGAGCTATGCTGAGTATGATGCAGCTGCACTGGATAGCGCTGTTGTCATCGAGGCATATGTACAGGCACATCAGTCCTGGTGGGATAACAAGATCACCGTTTACGCACAGGACGAGGACGGCGCTTACTTCCTCTATGAGATGGCTTGCTCCGAAGAAGATGCTGCAAAGCTCGTTCCCGGTACCAAGATCCGTGTCAGCGGTTACAAGTCCGCATGGGCAGGTGAAGTAGAGATCATCGATTCTACTTTCGAGATCATCGAGGGTAACTATGTTGCAGAGCCTACCGATGTGACCGCACTGCTCGGCACCGATGACCTCATCAAGCATCAGAACAAGCTCGTTTCCTTTAAGGGCATGACCGTTAAGGCGATCGAGTACAAGAACGGCGCTCCCGGCGACGACATCTATGTAACCGTTTCTTACAATGGTAACGACTACAGCTTCTGCGTAGAAATGTACCTCACCGGACCCGACACCGATGTTTACAAGGCTGTTCAGGCTCTGAACGTCGGCGATGTCGTAGACATCGAGGGCTTCCTCTACTGGTATGAGGGTGTAAACACCCACATCACTGCTGTAAGCGCAGCAAAGTAATTTGAATGGAACATAAAAAATCACCTCGCAAGGGGTGATTTTTTTGTGCGATAGCCGAAGAATTGACATGTAAATAAATTTATGGTATATTGAAACTATACTGATGCAAAGGAGAATTCGATGAAACCGAAATTTTTATTTTGCACGCTGTTGCTCATAATCCTTCTTTCTACAACCGTCTCGGCACTGGAGCGGATCGACACCTCGAATTTGATTCCCGTTTACACCAATACCTTCGACGATGCATCTGCGCTCGACGATTTCACGCAGTATTACGGAACATGGGGCGTTCGAGATGGCAAGCTGTATCTTTTCAGCACGCCGAGCAAGGATCAGAATTTTATTCTGTTCAGCGGCGACGACAAGCTGACCGAGCTTACCGACTACGTCGTGGACGTGGACATCTATAACGTGCAGTCGCAGGGCGGCGTCATTGCGCGCAGTGACCTGCAAAGAGCCGGCGGAGGCAGCTCCGGCAACAATTTTTACGGCTATATCGGCTTCCTTTCCTTTACCGGAGAAAAATGCGCACTCGGCTACGGCGGTACGACCGGAAACTGGGGCGGCAATTTCATCGTCAGCAAAAATGTGACCACGCCTGCCGCGAATCTGCATCTCCAACTTGCCGTTAAGGGTGACACGATCACCTTGAACGTCACCGATCTTGACCGCGACCGACCGGTCTGGAGTGCAACCGTGGAGGATACGACATATACAAAGGGAACCTTCGGCTTCCGTCTGTATGGAGGCAGTGACAAGCTCTTTGACGGCAAAACGCTCTGCAATCTGAACACGACCGCATTTGATAATCTGGTCGTTTCGGTATATGGCGAAGATACTCCCGAGGCAGAAGAGCCCGCGCCCTCGGGTATGACCTTTACAAACCCGGTCGCACCCGGCGCAGACCCGTTCGTTTTCAAGGATGATGACGGTACATACTACCTCTATGCGACCAGCGGTGATGCCTACGGCTACCGTGTCATGTCCTCGAAAAACCTTGTCGAATGGACCGCAGAGGGCTACTGTTTGCACTACGCATGGGACGGTGTCTATGACGATCCCACCTGGACGAATAGCTACAAGCAATTCTGGGCGCCCGAAGTCATCAAATATGATGGAAAATATTATATGACCGTTTCCTTTCAGGATGGCTTGAATTTTGCCGTCTCGGACAGCCCGTTAGGGCCGTTTAAAACGATCGGTCCGGATGTTCTCTTCCCGGGTATTAGATCTTTGGACGGGCACTTCTTCCTGGACGATGACAACACGATGTACTTCTATTTTGTTTCCTCCGGTGCGGCATCTTTCAACGGACAATCGGTAGCAAGCGGCAACAATATCTGGGGATGTGTGCTGGATATGGAGGCATTTGCTGCGGATCGGCAAGATGTGATCGACTCGGCAAGCATCCGTCTGCTCGTGCAGTCGGACAATGCATACGATGCGGGTGCCAAGATCGTCGAAGGACCGTTCATGATCAAAAACGGCGATACTTATTATCTCACATTCTCCTCGGGCGGCTACAAGACTCCCCATTATGCCGTACACTACGTTACAAGCAAGGATCCGCTCTCCGGCTTTACGCGGGATGCCAAAAACGTAGCGCTCAAATCCACCGATCTTTACTACGACGACATCGAAAATCCGCATTTGTACGGCAACGCGCATCACTGCTTTGTGGAAGCGCCGAACGGTAAGGATATGCTGATCGTTTACCACACCCACCGTACAAACAGGACCTGGAACGAAACGGTCACCGACCTCTGCACGCCGAGAAGCGTCTGCGTGGACTATGCCTGGTTTGAGGGAGAATATCTCTTCGCCGGCTCAAAGGAGAATAAGACAGTACCGACCGCTGTGGCACAGCCTGTCTTTGAGGGTACGACGCTGACGCGCAAGACCTATTACACGGGTGCATTCAAGGCACTGGAATCTTTGCCGACCGTATATGTGGCGTATACCGACGGTCTGGACACGAATACGGGAGCGAAGGATTCTCCCGTGAAAACGATCGGCAAAGCTGCCCAGCTTCTCAAAAACGGCGGTACGGTCGTTCTCATGCAGAATTACACCAATTCCGCGCATCTGAATATTCCTGCCGTCGACGGTCCTTTGCTGATCACCGCCGAGCACGGAAACGTGATCCTGTACTTCAAGTTTATCAGTCTGCACTCGACAGTGTATTTTGACAATCTGGTCTTTGCGCCCACGACTGTCGGCGAAATCTCTGTGATCGAATGCAATTTCAACGACGTGGTGATGGGAGAGGGTGTGAGCTGCTTCAACCGTCCGCACGGCGACTATTCCTACCCCTATCTTGTAGGCGGTAAATGGCGATACGGCGGCAGTGATACGCAAAATGTGATCTACAAAGATAACTTTATGGCGGGCATGGCGGAGCTTCGAAGCGATCAGGCATATACGATCACCGTACTCGGCGGCACATGGGAAACGGTGGAAAAGGGATCTCTTGTCTACAAGACTCCGCTCGCAAACAGCGCGCCGAACAGCATTTTAACCTATACAAACGATGCGCTTGCCGTTACTGCGGATACTCCTGTCGTTACGACTGCTGCTCCTGTTGTTACCACGGTAGCGCCCGTAGAAACGACTGAAGCGCTTGCTGTTACTACGGCTGCTCCCGTCGTCACGACCGCTGCTCCCGTTGTTACCGCGGCAACACCCGTAGAAACGACTGAAGCGCCTGTCGAGACTACTGCGGCACCCGCAGAGACTACGACGACCCCTGCACCCGACGCTCCGACCACCACAGCTGCTCCGACTATGCCTGCCAAAGATGGCGGTTTCAATGTCGGCGTCATCATCGGCATCCTTGTCGCAATCGTTGCAATTTCCGCAGTTGTCGTGATCGTGATCAAAAAGAAAAAGAACTGAGTGAAAAACTCCCCCTGTATTTACAGACGATGAAAAAGGAAGAGAGCCTGGGCTCTCTTCCTTTTTGTTTGGATATGTATAATTGCCAGCACTACTAGTGGGATGAAAAAATTTAGCTATGCAGAAATTATTTACCGAGCGAAGCGAGAAACAAGCCGCCTTCTCCCACGAAGAAGTTTGTCACAGTATTTCTTCTGCTCCGGAGAATGCTTCAGCTGTGATTTTTGCACCAAGACAAAAACCATCGCAAAAAGCTTGCTCGTTGCTTATCAGTATGTACTCGTTTATACTATCTTCATATCTTTGAAAAAGTTCGTTCATTGTTTCACTTGAATTTTCTTTCAGCTTTTCAAGGTTGCATTGCATGAAAATTTCTGCTTTCTTCATTTCTGCATTAGTTACCCCAAAATAACGAATTGGTTCAAGGTCGCCATTCCAAAGTTGCGCGATCGTTCTATGCATAACATTCTCCTTGATTTTTGCACCTTATAAGGTGTTTTTATGCTATTATAGCACCTTATAGGGTGCTTGCCAAGCGCATCTTATAAAGTTCATGCTATAATGAAGCCAAAGGGGGATGGGCAAATGCGCTATTATGAAAGACTGAAAAGTGTAAGAGAAGACCACGACCTTACGCAAGCGGATATAGCCGATCTTTTGCAAACTACAAGACAACAGGTGAGCAAGTGGGAGACCGGCGTGCAAATGATGGGCGTGGATAAGTACATCACCTTGGCAAAATACTATAATGTATCTGTGGATTATCTGCTGGGACTTATCGATACACCGAGAAAACTGCAATAAAAAAGGATTCCGATAAAACGGAATCCTTTTTCCTATTTTACGACGGTGCAGGTGTCAATGCCGTAATATTCGAAGCACCTTACGGCGTGCTCGTCGATGCGCTCGCCGCAGATGACGATGGGTACGGCGGGCGGACAGCCGACAGTTGCGGCGGCGAGCACTCTGCCGCAGCTCTTTGCGGCGGGGATGGTCTCACATGCAGAGAAAGCGGCTTGCCGCACCGACAGCACACGCGTCTGCGGTCTGCACTCCGGCGCCTGTTCGCTCAGCGCGTCTTTTCTCTCGATGGAGCAGAGGGCATCGGCAAGGCGGTCGAGACCGTCGCCGATCTCGGGCGTCAGCATCAGCACGGTGAAGTCGCGGTCGGCAAATTCGCAGATGATGTTTTGCTCGGCAAGCAGAGCCGCGAACGCTTTTCCACTGTATCCGTAGGACTTGGTGCGGATCGTGATCTTCAGCGGTTCGTTTCCGAGCAGCGTGTATCCGTGCGCGGTGAGCGTATCTTTCAGCGATTGTACACGGCTTGCGAATGCCGAGAGCTTCTCGCGGTAGCCGTCTGCAAGGTACTTATTTGCACCGTCCAGCGATTGCAGGATCAGATACGACGGACTGGTCGAGCCGAACAATGCCAGTGCCGTTTTTGCCTGCGCGGCAAACATTGCGGGCGCGTGCTTTGCGATGTGCAGGTATGCGCCGCCCGTGAGCACGGGCAGCGTTTTGTGCGCCGAATCACAGCAGATGTCGGCGCCGAGGTCGATCGGATGGCGGGATGCAGGCAGAAACCGCAGATACGCGCCGTGCGCGTTATCTACTGCCAGCAGCGTGCCGTAACGGTGGCAAAGCTCGGCGATCGCGCGAATGTCGGCAACGTTGCCGAGGTAGTCGGGGCTGGTGATGTACACCGCCGCGGGCTGATCGGTTTCGAGAATGCGCTCCAGCGCTGCCAAGTCGATCGCACAGGACAGGTAGGACGCACTGCTTTGCGGGTACAGCCACGCAATGTCAAAGTCGAGCAGGGCGGCAGCGCTGAGAAACGTCTTGTGCGCGTTTCGCCCTGCGGCGATCAGCGGCTGTTTGCCGCACTGCTTTGCGTGCAGCAACACAAGATGCAGCATAGCACGGATGCAGAGGGAAGAACCTTCGGTCGAATACAGGGTATCACAGCCGAACAGCGCGCTTGCGTTGCATTCGCTTTCCCGAATGATCCCGCTTGCTTCGTACAGGCTGTCCGCGCCCTCGATCTCGGTGATGTCGAGCGCTTCCATACCGAGCAGCGACGCGCCCTTATGCCCGGGCATATGCAGACGCATGGCGCTGCTTTCTGCATAGCGGCGCACAAAATCGACGATCGGCGTTTTCATTATGCCAGTCCTTCGAAGATCTTGGCGATCTGCACCATGATCGCGCATTCCATGCGCTTGCGGAAGAGGTCGCAGCCGTCTTTGTAAATGCCCTTGACCGAGCCGGTCGCGTGGTATGCGTTTGCCGCGCAGCCGCCCGAGCAGTAGAGTCTTGCCCAGCAGTCGCGGCACTCGGGGCGCGCATAGACGTTGCAGGAGGCAAATTCGTCCTGCATGGCGGTGTTGGTCACGCCGTCAAAAACGCTGCCGAGCTTGAATTTTTCGTCACCGACAAACTGGTGGCAGGGGTACAGGTCGCCCCAGGGGGTGACCGCCATGTATTCGGTTCCCGAGCCGCAGCCCGAGATACGCTTGTAGATGCAGGGACCGCCTTTGAGGTCGATCATGTAGTGGTAGAAAGTGAACGGCTTGCCCGCGCGGCTGCGCTCGAGCATCAGCTCGGCGAGCTTTTCGTACTGCTCCATGACGATGACCTTGTCCGCCTCGGTCAGCGCGGATGCATCGCCGGGAGCGCAGACGACAGGCTCCATGCTCAGCTCATCAAAGCCGAGGTCGAGCATCTGCTGAATGTCTTTGAGAAAATCGGGGTTGGCATGCGTAAAGGTGCCGCGCATATAGTAGTTTTTGCCGTCGCGCGCCTCGACCAGCTTCTGAAATTTCGGTACGATGCGGTCGTAGCTGCCGTTTCCCGCGTAGTCTACGCGGAAGCGGTCGTGGATCTCTTTTCGACCGTCCAGACTCAGAACGACATTGCTCATTTCGCGGTTGGCAAAGTCGATCACGTCGTCGTCGATGAGCATACCGTTGGTGGTCAGCGTGAAGCGGAAGTTTTTGCCGTGCTCTTTTTCGATGCTGCGCGCGTAGGCAACGAGCTCTTTGACCACGTTAAAGTTCATCAGCGGTTCGCCGCCGAAAAAGTCCACTTCAAGGTTGCGGCGCGTGCCCGAATGCTCTACGAGAAAGTCGAGCGCCGCCTTGCCCACCTCGAAGGACATGATCGCGCGGTCGCCGTGATATTTTCCCTGGCTGGCAAAGCAGTATGCGCAGTTCAGGTTGCAGGTATGCGCAACATGCAGGCAGAGCGCCTTGACAACGCCGGCAGTTTTTGCCTTGAGCGTGCCCGCCATCGGTTCAAAGGTGTCGGGGGCAAACAGCTTGCCGCTTTCCCTCAGCGCGAGGACCTGTTCGTAGCACTCCTCGATGTCCGCATCGCTGATGTCGGCGCGGTCTGCGTATTTTTCCCGCATCGCGGCGATCACCGTGTCGCGGTCGTTTGCCTCAAACATGGCGATCATATCGTAGGCGACCTCGTCTACTGCGTGCACCGAGCCGGAGCAGACGTCGAGCACGATGTTGTAGCCGCCGAGCTTGTATTGATGTATCATATGTAGGTTCTCCTTATAAAATAGGGAAGTGCATAAAAAATGCCGCCGATTCGGCGGCATTTTATTGTTTGTGATTACTTGCTTTCCTTGGTGTTCTCACACTGCTGGTTAGCAATACCGCAACTGGTCTTGCAAGCAGACTGGCAGGAAGTCTGGCACTCGCCGCAGCCGCCGTTCTTTGCGCTGTCGCACAGATTACGGGTCTCGATCGTCTTGATATGTTCCATGATAGTAACCTCCACTGAATGATTAAACAAATTATAGCACATATGCTATGCAAAGTCAATATTTAAAGCATGATTTTTACAGTTTTGAAAAGCCGTAGCAATTGATCAGCGCGTCGATCTTCTCGCCCTTTTTGCAGAGGGGGCATTCGTGCGGGGCATAGCTGCCGTAGCCTTCAATGTCGTTCGGATCAAAGACCGAGTGTACCTCTATCGCGTCGATGGTTCCCTTGGTGGCAAAGATCGCGGCAATACCCGTCGTCTGTCCGCTGTAGTACTGCACCGCTTCCATCGCGTTTCGCACGGTGTTGCCCGATGCGACAGAGACTGCCAGTATGAGCACATGCTTGCCTTTGATCATCGGCACGATATTGTCGCGGAAGAGGATCTGTCCGTTGGACATCTCGGGTGTGACGATATAGATGGTCTGATGCGCGTTCATACTGATATAACTGCCGCGTGTCAGCTTGTCGGCAAGGCAGGTGCCGATGACCTCGGTACCGTCAAGGCAGAGGATCGTATCCACCACGGTGGTGTGATAGTAGGCGCTCAGCTCTTCGGCGACCGCCTGTGCCTCGGCAAGACGCGATTTCTGCGCCGCAACATCGATATAGTAATTCGAGTGCGCGTTACTCGTTGCAAAATGTCCTTTTACAACGCGAAGATAAAGATTTTTACGTTTGGTTCCGAGTTTTAAAGTGTCTTGTGTCGGCATGGGGATTCCTCCTTTGGTACGGTTATGTTATCATTGTACAACAAAGAAAGAAATAATGCAAGAAGTTTTGTATATTTTTATCAATAAATTCCAATCTACCGCTGCTTGCGCCGTGCATACTCGGTCGGGGTATAGCCGGTGACTTTTTTAAACGTCTTACTGAAATAGTAGATGCTCTTGAACCCGACGCTCTCCGCAATGTCGGTGATCGGCGTATAGTCGCCCGAGAGCATGTCCTTTGCCTTTTCCATGCGCACCGATTGCAGATAGCGCATCGGCGACTGCCCGAAGACGATGGAGAAGATCTTGCGGAAATACACACTGCTGATACCGGCTACACGCGCCATGTCCTCGCTGGACAGGTCGGGATCGGCATAGTTTTCTTCCAGATATTTGATCGCAGGCTCGATGACCTTATACTTGCCCGAAGAGTAGTATCCCGACAGCTCGGTCTCGTGCAGCTTGGCAAGCAGATCGTACATGCCCGATATGCAGAAGAGCTCATAGGCGGGTTTCTTAAATGTCCACAGCCGCTCGAGGTTGATCGCCTTGTTGACGAAGTCGTGCTTTCTGCTGACGGCATAACTGGTGATCCCGGGGTTTGTACCGTCGTAGTCCGCTTCAAACTCTACCATAAAGCATTCGCCGAGCTCCTCATAGCTCAGCCTGTAGGCGGCACCTTTCGGCAAAAGCACAACATGGTCGGGATCGGAAACATGCACCTTTCCGTCTGAGGTATAGGTCGTTTTTCCGGCAAGTTTGACCGATATTGCCCAGCAATGGCGGTGCTTGCGGTAGTAGGAGTGCTGTGTACTGATATTGAGACGGTTGACGGCACGAATCTTTTTGATTTGAATGGATGGAAGATCGATTTTTCCCATAGACGCCTCCGCACTTTTTGATTGGGTCCCTCTGTAATTTATTATAGGGAAGAAAAAAGGAGATGTCAAGAAAATGAAAAAATTTGAGTATCAAAAATGACAAAAATATCATGGTATACATTTACAAGAAACAAGTTTGCGTGTAGTATGAATATGGGAGAATAAAGGGATAAAAACGAGGAGTTTTTACGTATGAAAAAAATAAAGATCGGTCAGATCGGTATCGGTCATAATCACGGTGCTGCCAAAGCGGCGGACTGTAAACGTCTCCCCGAGCTCTTTGAGTTCGTCGGCGTGGTTGCGCCCGAAGCGGATGCAAAATATTTCGGCAGAAAAACAGCGGAAGTGTATAAAGATATTCCGTTTATGACCGAGGACGAGCTGTTTGCCATCCCTGATCTGGATGCTGTCCTGATCGAGACCTCGGTTCCGCATTTGGTGCCCACCGCGCAGCGTGCGATCGACCGCGGTCTGCATATCCATTTGGACAAACCCGCGGGGGAGAACATTGAAGAGTTTGAAAAGCTGCTCATGGATGCAAAGGCGAAGCATCTTGCCGTGCAGATGGGCTATATGTACCGCTACAATCCCGGGGTGCTTTATGCGCTCGAACAGATCGAGGCGGGAAGGCTCGGCGAGATCCACACGATCGACGCGCACATGAGTACCGAACACAAAACCGATTTCCGCAAATTCCTTTCGCAGTTCAAGGGCGGAACCATGTATATCTTCGGCTGTCATCTCATCGACCTGATCGTGAAGATCAAGGGTAAGCCGAACAAGGTCGTTCCGTTTATTACCCATTCGGGGCAGGACGGACTCGATTTTCCCGACAACTGCTGTGCGGCGCTCGTCTATGACGACGGCACTTGCTTTGTCCGCACCTCTTCTGTAGAGGTCAACGGCTGGGGACGCCGTCAGTTTGTCGTCTGCGGCACCAAGGGCA
The DNA here is from genome assembly GCA_017398595.1 of Clostridia bacterium. Lineage (GTDB taxonomy): Bacteria > Bacillota > Clostridia > Oscillospirales > CAG-272 > UMGS902. The sequence goes on along the minus strand of JAFQFR010000044.1, from coordinate 34,607 downwards.
CGATCGAGATCAAGCCGATCGAAAGTCCCATGCATGTGACCGAGGCGTATCTCACAGAGGGCAAGTCCTGGAGCGATACGCACACCGAAGTGTTCCCGCCTGCGCAGGAGCACCGGTACAGCAATATGCTCATCGATTTTGCGAAAATGATTCGCGGCGAGGGCGAAAATCCGTATACCTACGAGCATGATCTCTATGTACATAAGGCAACGCTCGCGGCATGCGGTTTTGATATTGAACTTTAATTTTAAGGAGGAAAATAGAATGAAAGCAATGCTGGTAGATGCAAATCAGAATCTTGTCTGGTCGGACGTAGCCGATCCCGTATGCGGCGACGAGTCGATCATCATTGATATTGAGGCGGCTGCGCTCAACCGTGCGGATCTGCTGCAGAGAGTCGGCAAGTACCCGAGCCCCAAGGGCTGGCCCGAATGGATGGGTCTGGAAGTTGCCGGTACCGTAAAGGCTATGGGCAGTATCGCCAAGGAAAAATCTTCGTTCAAGATCGGCGACGAGGTCTGCGCGCTGCTCGGCGGCGGCGGATATGCAGAGATGGTAGCCGTTCCGTACAATATGGTCATGCCCGTTCCGAAGGGACTGAGCATGGCAGAGGCAGCTTCGCTGCCCGAGGCATATGCGACCTCGTATCTCAACCTGTTCTATGAAGGCCACCTGAAGGCAGGTCAGACGATCTATGTTGCTGCAGGTGCATCCGGACTGGCAAGCGTTGCGATCCCCATGGCAAAGGCATTCGGCGCCAAGGTCGTTACCAGCGTTCTGAACGCGGACATTGCCAAGAGCATCGAACATCTCGGCGCGGACATCGTTGTAGACACCTCCAAGACCAATCTTGAGGATGTTTTTGCAGAGCTGGATGCAAAGGGCGAGCCCGTCAATGTGGCGATGGACTGCCTGTGCGGTGACACGCTCGGCAAGTGCCTGCAGTACATGGGAGAGGGCGGCTACTGGGTCGTCATTTCCACGCTCGCAGGTGTAGAGACCAACGTATGGCTCCGCCCGCTGCTCACCCGCGGTCTGCATCTGGTCGGCAGCATGCTCAGAAAGAGAAGTGTACAGGAAAAGGCGGATCTGCTCGCAGAGCTCGTGGAGAATGTATGGCCCAAGCTCGAAAGCAAGGCGATCAAGCCCACTGTATATAAGGTACTGCCCATGTCGCAGGCGATCGAAGCACACGGTATTCTGGAACGCGGCGAAAATGTCGGAAAGGTCGTTCTTACACTCAAATGATGGACTTCTTTCTGAAAGCGGCGACGCAGATTTTGATGGTGCTGCTCTATATCGCCAACGGTTTTATCCTGCGCCGCTCCAAAATGTTGCCCGAGACAACCTCCAAGACGCTTTCAGTTATGGAAACGCTTGTGTTTCTTCCCGCACTGCTGTTTAATAATCTTTCCACCAATGTAAAGATCGAAAAGATCACCACCTATTCCAAAACCATTCTTTTCGGTGCGGTCTTTCTCGTGTTTGTCCTGCTCATCGCATTCGTGTTTACCAAACTCTTTATGAAGGGCAGACCGAAAGAGGAGTACGGTACATACATGTACATGTTCGCCTTTGCCAACTACGGCTATTTCGGGTATCCGCTGATCGAATATGTGTTCGGCTCCGAGATGCTGGCGTCCATGATCCTCTTTGCGATTCCTTTCACCTTTGCGATCTACACCTACGGCGCATATCTTTTGTCGAGTGACGGATCGAGCAAGAAGATCACCATCCCGAAGAAGATGATCCCGATCCTGTGTGCGATCGTGCTCGGCGTTCTGGTTGGCCTTTTGGATCTCAAACTGCCGACGGTCATCACGCAGACGACCTCTGCACTGAAATCCTGCATGTCGCCCGTTTCCATGCTGATGACAGGCTTTGTCCTCGGTTCGCTGAAATTTAAAAACATCTTTACTTCGCTGCGCGCATATCTCGTCAGCGCGGTGCGCCTGATCGTGATTCCGCTGCTCTTCGGCGCAGGACTGCTGCTGCTCGGCGCAAAGGGCGAGTTTATGATCATCCCGATGTTCATTGCTTCCATGCCGATTGGACTCAATGCGGTCGTCTTTGTAGAGGCAAGCGGACGCGACAGCACGGACAATGCGCGCATGTGTCTGATCTCCTACATTCTGTCCTTTATTACCGTTCCGTTAATTATGGCATTTTTGTCCCAATATCAATAAAAATTATTTTAAAGAGAGGTACATACTATGAAACGCAAACAGATTCTTTTTACCGAGCCCGGTAAAGCAGAGTTTATCGAAAGAGAAGTTGCTGATCTTGCAGACGATGAAGCGCTGGTAAGAACCGAGTACAGTGCAGTCAGCGCAGGTACCGAGTACGCGAACATCATGGGTTCGCAGAACCTGCCCGGCGGCAACAAGTTCCCGAGAGCTCTCGGTTATTCTTCGGTCGGTGTGATCGTAAAAGCAGGCAAGGATCTCAAGAAGTTCAAGGTCGGTGACCATGTACTTGTATACCACGGCTGCCACACCAACTACAACAAGGCAAAAGAGAACAAGATGATGCTCGTTCCCGAGGGCATGGATCCCAAGCAGGCTGCTCTCGTTATCATCGCTGCAATGGGTATGGGCGGCGTTCGCAAGCTGAACATTGAGCTCGGCGAGTCCGCTATGATCATCGGTCTCGGTCTGCTCGGCATGTTCTCCGTAGAGTTTGCAAAGCTCAGCGGTGCATATCCGGTCATCGTTGCCGACTATTCCGCAAAGCGCCGTGAGACCGCACTCAAGGTCGGCGCTGACTATGCGCTCGATCCCGCTGCTCCCGATTACATCGAGCAGGTCAAGAAGCTCACCGGCGGCAAGGGCGTCAACGCGATCGTTGAGGTTACCGGTTCCGGTCGTGCTCTTGAGCAGGCACTGCGTTTCGTTGCTCCCATGGGCCGTATCTCGCTGCTCGGCTGCACCCGTGTTTCGGATCTGCAGATCGACTACTATCAGCAGGTACACCGTCCCGGCGTGAAGCTGATCGGTGCGCACAACTTCGTTCGCCCCAAGGTTGAGTCTTACCCCGGTCACTGGACCATGCATGACGACTGCGTCTGCATCATGAACCTCACCGTCGGCGGCCGCGTAGACATCGAGTCGATCATCTCCGAGGTACACACGCCCGACGAGGCACCCGAAGTATTCGATCGCCTGGTAAAGGATCACTACAACTTCCCGCTCGGCGTTCTGTTCGACTGGACAAACGTAGAGGACTAACATCCGATAAAACTCATTTTTCGCTTTTCTCCATTAAAATCATACAACAAGAGGCTGCCGCGCACCGTAAGGTGCCCGGCAGCCTCTTGTTTTGTGCGACTCCGGCTGTCGCTTGCTGTTGATTTGCCCACAGAGCGCAGAAAAGCACCAAGTTCATGTGAACTTGGTGCTTTCTGAGTATCAAACAGGACAAATATTACTTACCTTCGGCTTCTTTTGCTGCGGCTTTTCTTGCCTCGAGGATCTCCAGCCATTCTGCCTTGGTTTCGGGAGCGCTGACCTCGTCATAGAAGTCGCGGAACTTGGAGATGAGCAGCTGCTCTCTGTCGGCGTAGGGACCGTAGTAGTTCATAGCGAATACCTGCGACGAGCCGAAGTAGGGACCGACGTAGCGGGTAACTCTGCCGAGTCTGCCCGAGCAGTGGTAGGAGAACTTGGTGTGCAGATTTGCTTTCAGCGCGCGAACCGACTGCAGGGCGGTCATGATGTCATCCTTGTTGTCTACAGGGGTAACGATCTTGATGAAGTCGGGGTTTCTTTCCTCCATCAGCTTTGCCATCGAAACGATTTGCTCGGTCGTGAGGAACACACCGGTGTGGCAGGACATCAGGACTTCGCCGCCGAGGCTATGTACGCGTGCGATGGCTTCCTTCTGCTTCTCGATGACTTCGGGATCGAGTACGACTTCCTTGGGGTTTGCCGTAACGAAGGGGTATTTTTCGGGATCGCCGAACTTTGCCAGTGTTGCGCGGGGATCATCGCAGAAGGTGTAACCCTGCATATCGATGCCGGCAGCGCCGAGCGTAACGGCGCGGGTCATCTCGGCAACTCTCTGGTCGCTGGTATCCTTGCGCTCGATACCCTTGGGGTTGTGGTTGTAGTGCACAGCCATGATCGGCACATTTGCGGTCTCAAAAATCTTTTTCAGCGATTCGGGCTCTCTGTTTTCGTCCACCAGGTAGGAAAGATGCAGATTGCATGCGGTCGCACCGGCTGCCTCACACTCTGCGAGCTGCTTCAGCGTATCCGCAACGGTATGCTCTTTCAGTACGCCGAGAATGATCGGATCGCCCGATTCGGTAAATTTACAATTTCTCATAGTCGCCATTCCTTTCGGTTAATTTGCGTTTTCTAAAACCATCTTAACTGAAATAGTGTGGAAAGTAAATGCATACTGCGATACTGATTTTGTCAGATACGAAACAATTTGCGCAGCATTCTTTTCTTCGACATTGCTTTCTGCATCGTTTTTGACAAATTGTATCATGACTGACATTGACGCTGGATTTTTGAATGGTTATAATGAAATTACAAAACGATACCGGGAGGAAAAAGAAATGGCTTTCAATAATTTTTTGATCAAAAACGGTAAGCTCTGGACGGGTACCGAATTTACCACGGGCAATATCCTGATCCAAAAGGATACGATCGTCTCGCTGGACGCTCCCGACGATGTCAAGGGATACGTCTACGATGCAGAGGGATGCATTGTCAGCACAGGACTTTTGGACATCCATACACATATTTATAAGGTTTCCTGGGATATGTACGGCTATCCCGCAGAGCTTGTTTCCGCGCCCTTCGGCGTGACCGCCGCAGTGGATGGCGGCGCCGAGCAGTCGGACAGAGCATATCTGGATACCATGATGATCAAAACGCGCGTTTTTGCCTCTGTCAGAATCGATGAGAACGGTGTGGACTTCACGCTCACCGAGAAGATGCTGCAGGCATACGGCGACCGTGCGATCGGCGTCAAAGTGTATTTTGACCAAAGCGGCAACCAATTTGTCAATCTGGCACATTTGCAGGAAATCTGCAGCTATGCTAAGGCGCGCGGGCTGAAGGTCATGGTACACTGCAACCACTCGCCGTCGTCTATGTGGGACATCGTCAATACGCTGAATAAGGGCGACATCCTCACGCACATTTATCACGGCGACATCAACACCATCGAGGCAGACGACTACGCCGCGTATAAACTGGCAAAAGAGAAGGGCGTTATTCTCGATTCCGGCAACGCAGGACATGTACATACCGATTTCGCCGTCATGCCGCGTGCATTTGCCGCCGGTTATTTCCCCGATACCATCTCGTCCGACATTACCTGCTTCAGCGCCTTTAACCGCGGCGGCAGATACGGTCTCACGATGTGCATGAGCATGGCGCGCACCGCGGGTATGAAAGAGGAAGATATTCTGCGCGCGGTCACTTCCGATGCGGCAAAGGCAGTGGGCATGGAAAACGAATGCGGCACGCTCGCCGTCGGCAGAAAGGCAGACATCGCTGTGCTTTCCTACGGTAAGGAGCCCTATTGTCTCAAAGACCCTGCGGGCAATATCCTGCGCGATGAAAATGGCTATATTTGCCATCTCACCGTTTCCAACGGACAGATCCTTTACAGAAGATAAAAAAGGGGTACATATTTGTCAAAAAACGGAACCTCTTCCAAATATTTATATACGTTTCCGCACGGCACAGCAGATACTTTTTATTGCAATCCGTTGCCCTAAGGTATATAATATTATAGTAAAGAATTGAAGCGGCCATAGGGGGACACGGATATGGAATATGGACTTTCGCCGCAAAAGCTGCCTGTATTGACTTTTTGCTCCTTCCGCTATTTTGAGAAGCACGAGAGGCACATCACACGCCGCTATGAATACACCGATGTGTTGGTCATGGTTTTTGAAGGCGTGCTGCGTTTCCGCGAAAACGGCGTGCCGATCGAGGTCTCGGCAGGTGAATATTATATCCAAAGATACGGCCTTTTACAGGAGGGCGTTCTGGAGAGCGATTCTCCGAAGTATTTTTACATCCACTGGAAGGATGCGGAGTATACCACGGATGAAAATGCTCTGCCTCTCCGCAGGAAAGTAGATTTTGTCGAGTTGTTTCCGCTGTTCCGCGAACTGGAGACGCTCCGCCATATGCGTGCAACGCTTTGGGAGAGATCCGCGGTGTTTTATAAGATCCTGTCGGTCTTACATAAAAATGTCAAGAACGGGGGAAACAGCGAAATCGTTTCCAAGGTGATCTCCGAGGTCACTGCCGATATTCGGCGTCCTTTTTCGCTCGAGGAACTGGCGGCGTGCTGTGGATACAGTAAAAACCAGATCATCAACATTTTCAAGCGGGAGACCGGTAAAACACCGTATGCGTATATCACCGATATGAAGATCGACATGGCAAAGCAATTGCTGCTCAACACGGAGAGCTCTCTGTCCAGCATCAGCATTGAATGCGGCTTCGGCGGGTACGGAAATTTTTACAGAACTTTCGTCAAAACAGAGGGGTGCTCGCCTGCAGTTTGGAAAAAACGACAGCGCGACGAGATAGTGCAAATATCACAATAAAGCTCTTGAATATCACTGTTTTTTGTTGCAAATATTGCATTAAAGAAGGAATTGTGCTACTTTGAGTGTAGAACAATTCCTTTCTTTTGTTATAGAAGCATGTTGTTTGTTTACAAAAAATTACAGGAGATCATTTATGTACAATTTCGTTAGCCCTACGGAAATTAAGCCGCGCGGCTGGGTAAAGCGTCAGCTGGAGCTTCAGCGCGACGGCCTCTGCGGCAACCTCGATAAAGTCTGGCCCGATGTACGCGACAGCGCGTGGATCGGCGGAGACCGCGAAGGTTGGGAACGCGTGCCCTATTGGTTGGACGGCTTCCTTCCGATGGCATATTATCTGGATGACAAGGACGCCATTGCCCGCGCAGAGCGCTATGTCACCGCGATCCTCGACCGTCAGCAGGAAGATGGCTGGATCTGCCCCTGCACACAGGAAGAGCGCGCTACATATGACCTTTGGGGCGTGTTCCTTATCGGTAAGGTACTTGCCAACTACTGTGAGCTCACCGGCAGTGAGCGCGCGGAAAAGGCACTCTATCGCACGATGCGCAATCTGTACGATCTGATGAAAGCAGGCGAAGTCGAGCTTGCAAAGTGGGCAAAGCACCGCTGGTATGAGTGCTTCATCCCGCTGCAGTATCTGCATGAGCGCTACAAGGAAGACTGGATGCTCGAGCTTGCACGCATGCTGCGTGAGCAGGGCGCGAACTTCTGGGACTTCGTAGAGTCTTGGAAGCGTCCTTTGAACAAGTGGACACAGTACACCCACATCGTAAACCTCGTGATGATGCTCAAGTATGAGGCAGTATCCGCAAAACTGCTCGGCGAAGAAGTCGGCGATGCGGCGGAACGTCTCTGGAAGATCCTTGAAAAATACAACGGCACGGCAGTCGGCTCTTTCACCGGTGATGAATGCCTTTCGGGTATCAGCAATACGCGCGGCACAGAGCTTTGCTCGGTCGTGGAGCTGATGTACACCTGTGAGCTGCTGTATGCGATCACGCGCAAGCCCGTTTGGGGTGAGCGCCTCGAAAAGCTGGCATTCAACGCACTGCCCGCAACTATCAGCGACGATATGTGGACGCATCAGTATCTGCAGCAGGTCAACCAGATCAACTGCATCCGTTTTCCCGGCCATTCGTACTTCCGTACCAACAACAGCGAGGCACATCTCTTCGGTCTCGAGCCGCATTTCGGCTGCTGTACGGCAAACTTCGGACAGGGCTGGCCCAGACTGCTTGCCAATAACTATATTAAAGAAAACAATTCGATCAGCGTGACCACGATGATCCCATCCGAACTGCACACTACCATGAAGGGCGTTCCCGTGATCGTGCGCATCGAGACTGAATACCCCTTCCGCATGGATGTAAAGATCAGCGTAACCGCGGAAAAGTCGGTTGACTTCGCGCTGAAGCTGCGTATCCCCTCTTACTCCAAGACGTACACCGTAAACGGCGTGACCAAGAACAACAAGACTTTGGTCCTGCGCAAGTTTGAAGAGGGCGAAACGATCTACACGATCACGCTCAGCGACACGCCGCACATGGTTACCCGTCCCTTCGGTCTCAAAACCGTGGAATACGGTCCGCTGGTATTTTCTCTGCCGCTGGAAGTGGAGTATTCCATGAAAGAATATGTTCGCAATGACGTTGAACGCAAGTATCCCTACTGTGACTATGAGCTCAGCAGCAAGTCCGAGTGGAGATACGGCTTCGCAGAAAAGCAGAACTTTACAGTGACCAAGCAGGAGGGTGACGATGTTCCGTTCTCGTCGAAAGCTCCGCTCCTGACCATGAAGGCGTCGCTTCGCCGCGTTGGCTGGGACTTTGCCGAGGGATATGACACCGTTGCTTCCCCGAAGCCGATCTCGAACCGTGCTCTCGGCGCTGCAGAGGAATTCGAGCTTGTTCCTTACGGCTGTGCAAAACTTCGCATGACGGAGATGCCGATCGCAAAGGATAAGTAATCGGCACTGCAAAACCCCCTTTTTCTCGCGTTGACCAATATATTTTGCTGCTTTTAATATCTGCGAATACAAAACCAACCGATTGAGAAAGGATGATCCAACAATGAAAAGAACGCTTTGCTTACTTTTGGCTTGCCTGATGGTGCTTCCGCTCTTTGCTTCCTGTGACAAGGAAACCGGAACCAACCCGCAGACAACCACGGCAAACACCGCACAGACGACCGAGGCGACTACCGTCGATCCCGATAAGCCGAACATTCCCTCTGCGGAAGAGATCGGCGACATTTCCGGCGACTTCCACATTCTGGTTTCCGGTAACTGGGCGTGGAACGACTACGCAAGTGAAGGCGAGGAAGGAACCGTAATCGAATCTGCAATCTATAAGCGCAACCAGAACATGTATGAAAATTACGGTATCAACATCACTACCGAAGACGTTGCGGCTTACCAAACCGCAATGGGTAACGGTACCGGTTATAAGAAAGTTTATACCGCTTATATGTCAGGCGATGACATTTATAATGCAACCATGATCGGCGCATACGACGTGGCAACGCTTACATACAACGGTTCTCTCCGGATCCGCTTACTACATTATTCCGTTCTCGAACGCGAAAGGCGTATATTCGGGTACCGCGAACATCACGATCGGCGGCACCGCATCGGTTTCCGTCCTGCACGGTTCTGCAACCTCTGCAAAGGGCAGTGAACTGGGCGATGTCAAGATCAAGATCACGGACAATGCGCAGATCCGCACGATCTACGGTGCGACTGCGGCACTCAATGTCAATTCCTATGAGATCACCTGGGAATCGGGTACGATCGGCGACTTGCAGTGGAACTGCGCAAGCACTTCTGCCGCAAATCTTACCGTCAACGGGTTGAAAGTACTCCGCGCTTCCGATAAGGTGAAGGCATATGCGAACTATTCCACGATCGCCGCACTCTTTGACAAGGTCATCGGTGTGGACGAATCCGTGGAAACGGTCGTCAAGGTCGAGGCACCCACGATCCGTTCGGATTATGGCTGCGCAAGAGCTTTGTATGCGCTCGGTCTTGCACAGGGATACGATACCACGGGCACGAACTTTGGTCTCGGCGACAAGATGACTCGCGCACAAATGATCGTGCAGGTCATTCGCTTCCTCGGTGTAGAGGATGAGGTCAAGGCAGGCAGCTACAAGCATCCCTTCACGGATGTTCCCGCATGGGCGAACAACTATATCGGCTATGCGTATACAAACGGCATTACCTCCGGCGTTTCCGCGACTAAGTTTAACCCTTCGTTCTGCTTTCTCTGCTGTATGGCGAGGGCGACTTTACCGAAACGTGTAAGATCGTTTCTCTGTGCGGTTATGACGGCGACAGCTCGGGTGCGATCGCAACCGGTCTGCTCGGTCTGATCACCGGCATGGACGATCTGCCCGCAGAGGTCAACACCTTCCTCTGGCAGGACGGCAAGGGCGTGATCATCAATTACCACCAGACGGACAGATCCGGCTATTGGATGTATTTGAACGGTCTGCCGCAGCGTCTCCAAATGTCCGAGATCATCGATCTGTATCAGCAGAACTTTGAAAGCATTCTGCTCGAGAACGGCGGTAAGATCGAAAACGGCAATTACTATATTCCGAGAACCACGCTCGGTAAGGCGGATTCCGTATATTTTGAAAACTTCAACGACGGCGATCTCTCGTCCTACACGGTCAGCGGCGGCAAGGCCGAGCTTGTCACGGAGGGCTATGAGGGTCCGTACACCGCTAAGCTCTCGGCAAGTGAGAGCGGCAAGAGCAGCATGTACACGACGATCAACGGCTTGACCGTCGGTGAGCAGTACCGCGTGGTATGCTATGTAAGCACCACCGGCGCTACCGAGGCGGAACTCTTTGTCCGCGAGGCGGGCAAGGACGGCGTGACCGCAACGGTATATGATACTTCCAGACATGTTCGCCGTTACTTCACGTTCACGGCTACGGCAACGAGCATGGAGTTTGGTATTCAGATCCCCGAGGCGGGCAACGCTTTCAAATCCGTAACGCTGGACCATGTTTCGATCTATCGTGTCAAAGAGACACCGGTCGTCACGGACATCAAGGTTGCTTCCGGTTCCGGCGTCGGCAAGACACAGATCACCGTAAACGGCAAGGTGGACGGCGAAGTACTTCTGAAAGTTACGTTTGCCAACCCCGGCAGCGCAACGGTGAATGCATCCGTTACGGTCAACGGCGAGGATTTCAAGACCGCCGCTTTCTATAAGACCGGTACTACGGTCGATGCATCCGCGGTGGATGCAACCTATATCCCCGTTTTGCTTTCCAAAGAGCAGAACACCATCGTGCTCAGCACAGGCAGCAACACTCTTCATATTCAGTCCATTGAGATCGTGACTGTAAGCGATCTTTGGTAACACAAAAAGCCATAAAGGCAGAAAGTGAGAAAAATTATGAAAAAGTATTTTGCACTCATCATCGGCATGATCCTGGCAGCAACACTTTGCTTTGCAGCCTCCGCAGGTGACAAGACGGTCGTTTACCTGTCATCGCTGGGCGCGGGCGACGGCTCCTCTGCCGAATCTGCAACCGCGGACATCGAAGCTGCATACAACGCACTCGACCTTTCCAAGGATTGCACGATCGTCGTTTGCGCTCCCTTCTTCCAGTTCCAGAATTTCAGCTACGGCAAGGAATTCACCGGCTCCGTAACCATGACCTCTGTATATGACGGCGTGGACTACCGCGAGACCGCAGGCGCAGTTTACCAGTTCGAGAGTGTTACCAACACCTGCTGGGGCGATACTCGCTTCGAGAACATCAATTTCGAGTCTCTCTCTTCCGGTATCCTCTTCGCTTGCCAGCATAACCCCTTCACCGTAGGCACCGTCGTAAACGTAACCGGTTCCGTAACCGGCGGCACGATCGCAAAGTCTTTCGCGATCTTCGGCGGTTATGTAGACGGCGAGGGCGAACTGGAGAACACCAAGGATGTCAACATCACCGTTCTTTCCGGCGCTAAGTTCTACATCGTTCCTTTCTCCCGTAACATGAAGGGCGACGCTGTTGCTTATACCGGCACGGCAACCGTCACCATCGGCGGCGATGCACAGGTTTCCGTAATGCACGGTTCTTCTACCGGTACGGCAGGCATCCAGCTCGGTACTGTCAAGATCGTGATGGGCGGCAACTCCAGCATCAGAAACTTCTACGGTGCGACCGGCGATGTCAACGTAACCGCTGTTGACTTCACCTGGAAGTCCGGTACGATCCAGAACTTCTACTGGAACTGCCCCACCACTTCCGCAGCAGATTACAAGGTATCCGGCACTCGCGTTCTGAATGTTACGCCCACCGCAATGACCAACGATAACTTCGAGACCGTTGCGGCAAACTTTGATACTGTAAACTCCATCGCGGACGACCCGAACAACATCGTGACCACTGCTCCCGCAGAGACCACCGCGGCTCCCGCAGAGACCACTGCAGCTCCTGCTGTTACCACTGCAGCTCCTGCAGTTACCACCGCAGCTCCCGTAGTGACCACTGCAGCTCCCGTAGAGACGACCAAGGCTCCCGAGACGACTAAGGCTCCCGAGACCACCAAGGCTCCCGAGACCACCAAGGCTCCTGAGACTACCAAGGCTCCCGTAGCACCCGCTGTTACTACCAAGGCTCCTGCGGCTACCACCGCTCCTTCCGCTCCCGTAGCAGAAGGCGGCAGCAATGTCGGCGTGATCGTCGGCGTGATCGTTGCAGTTGTCGTTGTAGCAGCTGTTGTCGTTGTTGTTATCAAGAAAAAGAAGCAGTAAGCTTTAGAGAAACAATATCGTACATACTAAATCAAAATGCCGACCTCTGGTCGGCATTTTGATTTAGTGAAAAAGGAAAAACACAGGAAATTTCCTGCGTTTTTTCTTTTTCAAAATCGAACCGTCGTTTTGACGACCTTTTTATGTATTATTGTGGATTTATGCGATTTTTATACGACTTTCGAAAAAATTCTGTTTATACTTGCTTTTTATTATAAATTATGTTAGAATTTTCTTTACAAATATTGTGCTTTTTAGTACAATAAAAATATAATTATGTAGGCATTAAAGGACAGATGCGCGTGCGCCGAATAGAAAAAAGCGGACGCTTTATAGCAAAACCGCGCACAATGGGGGTACCCCCATTGTGTTGGGATATATATCCCAACAATCCCCTTTAGTCGCCGAAACAAAAAACTGTGAAGGAGAAGATCACGAATGTTGTCAACGACCGGTAAAAAGACAATAAGAATCGTTTTGGGACTGTTGGTTGCCGGTGTGCTGCTGTTGAACGTACTTACCTACGCGGTGTCAGTTGTTCGGTACTACGGAGACGGAATGGAACCGACACTGCAAAATGGGCAGATACTGGTGATCGTGAAAACACAGGATGTATCTGCAGGGGACATCATCGCTTTTTATTACAATAATAAAACATTGGTTCGCCGCGTCATTTGCGAGGGCGGAAAAACGATCGCTCTGGATCAGAGCGGTGCGGTGACCGTCAGCGGCAAGGCGCTGGACGAGCCTTACGTCAGCATACCGTCTGTCGGGCAGTGTAATATCACCTTCCCGTACAGCGTCCCGCGCGATCACGTTTTCGTGATGGGAGACAACCGCACGGTTGCAATGGACAGTCGGCTCGAGGCGATCGGTGCGATCCCCGAGGATCGCATTATCGGTAAGGTCGTTTTTGCTTGGTAAATTTGATTTTTTGAGACAGTTTTCGGAGCAGCAATGGACAAACTACACGGCACATGGAAAAATAGAATACTATGCGTTGCCGTGTTGGTCTTCGTGTTCATCATGGCGGCGCAGGCAATGCATAACGGCATGTTCACCGCGCTTGCACTGGAGCAGCCTGCTCGCTGCGGCGTGGAAGAGCATGTGCATACAGAGGAATGCTACATCGATCACGTTCTGATCTGCGAGAAAAAGGCGCATACCCACAGTGAGAATTGTTATCTGCTTCTTCTCGAGGATAACGACATCAACTGGCTGCTGAGCGCAGTCGACAGTACGGTGGATAACAACCTGAACTCGGTCATTGAGAGTGCAGTGTTCCAGGCGCTGACCTCGGACAGCACGGACGAGGAGATCGCCACAAACTTTGCGGAGACGCTGCAGACCTCGCTGACGATCGGCACGGCTGCGGCATATACCACGGCATATACCACCGCGCTCACCACCACGGGATTCTTCTTCACCGACGTTGTGGAGACCACCGCCTATGAGACGACCGCCCCCGTGGCGACGCTCTACGCGCTGGAGAATACCACGATCCCCACGCTGAACACCACGATCACGGAAAACAATATCCAACCCGCCGTCGTGCTCAACGAAAACCTCGTTTCCACCATGGCAGTGGACGATACCGCCGACAGTGATGTTTCTGTTGCGGCTGTGGGCGGAACGGCAAGCACCGGCACCCGCGCGATCAATTTTTACATCCGCTTGGATGGAAATATTACATTTATCAACAGCGGAACGCTGAACTATAATAACAGTAAACAGACACAGAACAGAAGAGAATATTATTCCTATACCAATGCGGTCAATGCGTACACGGAAGTCGTTGTTACGGATCTGACAACTAATAATATCAACAGTACGTATTATTTCCGATACAATACAAGCGGAAGCACTTCGAATTCTAACAATTTTGATAGTAGAGCACGATATGAAAGTTCGAGAGTATATTTTGCAGATTCCAACAATGCGCAGTATGCAATATTATCTACCACTAGCTATAGTACAACCCCTGTGGATTTCTACACGGTAACATTGGATCTTTCGGCGGTAGGAGAAGAGTACAGCGTTCAGTATGTGCAGGACGGTCTGTCCCCTGAACTGTCGGATGAATACCATTGGTATACCGATGCGGCAGGCACAAATCAAATTGAAACATCAACATATACAGTTGCCGACACTACCACTCTGTATGCAAAGCCGAAAGGCTACACGGTGACCTTTGATTCCAACGGCGGCAGTGCGGTGGCAAGTCAAACGGTTTCGCGAGACGGTACGGCTACAGCCACAAAGCCGGCAGATCCGACAAGGGAAGGATACACCTTTGCCGGCTGGTACAGCGATGCGGGTTTGACCACCGAATATGGTTTCGCGTCCGCTGTCACATCGAATATCACGCTGTATGCTAAGTGGACGCCCAAAACATACACCTTTACCTACATATATACAAACAAAACCGAGACATCGGACGTGACGTATGGCACAACCGTAACGCTGCCCGATCCGGGTACCGGCTATGTTTGGGTCAGCGGTTCAACTGCTTATCAAGGCGGCGATACGGTTACTGTAACGGGCAATCGAACCTTTACGGCGAGCGCTTCTGTATATGCAACCTACATAGATGCAGACGGAAACACGACCACATCCGACGCGGTAACACCGGGCACCGGTATCACGCTCCCCGCTGTTTCTGAAAGCGGTAATGTCTGGGTCGATGAGGACGGCAAGACCTATCAAGGCGGTGCGACGGTAACGCTCACCGAAAACATGACCTTTACCGAAAAAGCAACGCTCACGGTAAATTACACGGTCAACTTCCCGACGAGCTTCAGCCCGTCGATCACACCGCAAGAGACCACTCCGACACTGGTCGGTGGTAACAACGTGGTCGTAAGCGACGGTGCAACCACGGTCGTGAATAACGTTTCCGACCAAAACGTGGAAGCGGTATATACGACAACGACTTCCCGATATGCAACGGTTCACTTCTTCGGCTGGACGACCGAGGACGGTACATTGATCTCCGCGGGCACGACACTGACATGGGACGTGCTCTCTGCCTACGACGATGACGGCGATGGCACAGTCGAGCTGACCGGCTCCTGGGACTATGGCTACACCAGCAGTGTAAACTTCTTTATTCGATATAATACGGAAGAACGTGGTCCTGAATCCAATTTGTACACGCCCGTTATATTCTCGACCTGGGCGGGAAACGCCACGGATACCACATTCAAAGTGGAAGCGCCGGCTGAAGATGCCCAAGGCAATGATGCACCGGATTCGGAATATTACGCCAAGGACCGGATCGTCCGCGCTATGTACGGCGAAAAGGCGTCGGGCATGTGGTTTGCAGAATTCCCCGACGACGAGGATATGTTCACGGCGCTGAAAACGTATGCGGATCAAGCGCTTCTGCTTGTGGACGGAAAGACCGTGAAGGCAGATGAGCTGACCGGCGAGCGGTATACCATTCGTTGGTATCAAGTAGCGAGCGCAAGCGAAGGCAGTTTCAGCACCTGGCATGTTGATGGCAGACTGGTGGAGAAAAAAGGTCAGATCACGGTAGATAAAGAGTTCTACGGTGACGCGACTGCTATTGCGAAAGCCGAAAGCGGATTTTACATTTCGGCGGTAAACGGAACGCAGGACGAGGACGGAAACTTTACCGCATATACTTCGACCGATGCTGATTTCAAGCAATATGTTCTTGTGCTGGATGAAGAGGCGCAAGAAGATCTCGAGGAAGATTATCCCAACGCAACCTTCATCCTCTATGATGAAGATGCGAGCAGCACCGATGCGCACAACTACGAGTGGCTGATCGAGGGTGTGACCTTGGGCGAGTATTGGCAGATCGAAGAGCATTTGACAAGCGATGTAGATGACTACGCCTGGTATGCAGAGTATTCGATCTACGATACCGACGGCGTCGTGACCGCCATTGCCGAGTATGGAACTACCGCTTCGGTCGTCGGTAAGACGTTTGCACTGGATGAAGACCCCGATCAGGGCTTGTTCGTGGATTTCCGCAACTACTATTATCCGGACGACTCTATTTTGATCAAGAAAGAGGACGGCGAGACCGGTCAGCCGATCGGCGGTGCTACCTTTGAGCTCTGGCAGTACAACTCCGACGGCGAGCTTGTACAGTTGAAATTCTCTGTAGATGATGGAAACTATGAGATGGATAGCGATGGCTCCATCACGCAGATCTCTACAGGCGCCGAAGGCCATACGACGATCGAGATCGAAGACTTCAGCTATGAGTACGGCGATGTACTTGTCAAAGAGGTCGGCGCACCTGCGGGTTACGATGCGGCGCCCAATATCACGCTGAAAGCTACGGAGGCAGGTGTACAGATCTCCGATGTACGGTATGACGGTGCCGAAACGGAGCTTGATAACAGCGATCATCATTACGCTGAGGTGTACGACAACGGCAGCGTCCTGATCGTCAAGGACTATTCGTCCAAATCCACCTCGGTCACTGTCTCCAAGGTATGGGACGGCGATACGACTGCAGATAGCGTCAAAATCGTTTTGCAGGTCAACGGTTCCCATGCAAACGCTGTTTTCCCCTCTCTTAAGAATGTTGAGGTGGAGCTCAGTGCTGACAACAACTGGACATACACTTGGGAGGATTTGCCCGCGTATGCCAACGGTGCTCCGGCAGAATGGAGCGTCAAGGAGACCGTCATCGGCAGCGAGGTCACGACCTCGGATGGCGTCACCTTTGCAAACTGGATCGTGGCGTACTCCGCGGCAACCAAAACGGATGCTGACGGCGACGGTATCACGGACAACTGGTCGTATACGGTCACAAACACCGTTCGACGCACGCTGCTCTATCTGAACAAGGTAGATTCGAGCGGCGCGGCGCTGACAGGCGCAGCATTCACTCTCGAACTTGTGAATGTGAAAAACGGCGCTTTTGAAGGCACCGGCACCTTTATCACGGCACTTGCCACCGACTCTGTCGGTCAGTTCAAATTTGATAACCTGACGGCGGGCGCGTATTATCGGCTGACCGAGACTACGGCACCGCGCGGTTATTTCGGCATGGATGACTCGGTGGTCATCAAGGTTGACAGCGCGGGCCTCGTACAGTTGGCAGAGATCGTGGATGGCAGCGTGCAGACGAGCACGCTGAGCGGTGCGTATGTGAACTATACCGTTCCCTACAACATTGCGTTCACCAACCGTGCGGCACAGCCTTTGCCCGAGACGGGCGGGGGCGGCACCTTCCTGTATACCTGCGGCGGACTGCTGCTGCTCGCAGCGGCGGCATCCCTGCTGTTGTATAAAGCATTACGCAGAAGGGAGGAGTTCCCCGACGTGTAACAAAAATATAAAGGGCGGCATCATGCTCGCCCCGAGAACTCTCGGTCCCCCGGGCGTTGCGCGCGCCGGACCGAAAAAACGGCGGCGACGGTACCGATCACGGTTCCGCGCTCCCGACCCGCCCGATTAGGGCAGAATTCAAAATGTAAATTTTTTATAATTAGAAAGGAAAACCATTATGAAAACCAAGACAACAAAGAAATTTTTAGCACTGTTTTTAGCCATTCTGATGACTATGGCAGTCCTCACCACCACCGCATTCGCAGCAGGCACGGGATCAATTAAGATTACACACACGATTAAAGATGATGTGTATTCCGTTTATCAGATTTTTGTGCTGGATGAAGATCAAAGCGCAGAAGCAGAAGGCAAGCCTGTTTATAAGGTAAATTCCGATTGGACCGACTTTAAAGATGTCTCTGGTGTTAGCGACTATTATACTGTTGATACTAACGGTTATGTGCACTGGAAAAAAGATACTTCCGCTGCTGTTGGTGCTGCGTTTGCTGCATTGGCAAAGCAATATGCAACTGATAACGGTCGGACTGCCGAAAAAACAAAAACCGTTGGAACCACCGGTGAAGAACTTGTATTTTCCGATCTGCCTGCAGGATATTATTTAGTAATGAATGGAGATAAAACACCCGGTGTAGCAAGTGTTACTGCAGGCAAGACGACCACGATTGCCGCTAAAGATACCGCTTCGGGTCTCCCTACGATTGAAAAGAAAGTGGATACCGATAATAATACAGGTACAGAAGACTGGGGCGACTCTAATAACGCAGCCTTTCATGACACTGTGTACTTTCAAATTACAATTACGGCTAAAGTGGGTGCAGCCGGATATGTATTAACAGATACTTTAGCAGACGGTTTCACCTTGAATGAAGGCTCTATTGTTGTGAAAAAGGGCGGTACTCCGCTGACTGTGGGCACTGACTACACAGTTGATACTTCTGTGGATCATGTATTTACGCTTACATTTGAGCAAGACTTTTTGAATACCCTGAGCACTCATGACCAGATCGTTGTTACATACAATGCTACTTTGACAAAGGATGCTGTTACCGGAACAGCCGGCAATAAAAATACTGCAGCATTAGCATTCTACGAGAATGGCCACGATGAAACCACAGACTCAACTACTACAACCACCTATACTTACAAAATTGAAGTGACTAAAACTGCCGAAGATGGCACCACTCCTTTGGGCGATGCTAAGTTCAAGGTATATCGTTCTTCTGATAGCAAGTACATCACTGATGTTAATAGCGAAAACGGTGCAATTACTTGGGGAGAAGAAACCGCTGCAAAGGAATTTGAATCCGGCGGCGACGGTAAGATTACAATTGCCGGTCTTGTTCCGGATACGTATTATTTTAAAGAAACCAAAGCTCCTGCCGGATATATTCAGTTGACTGCGGATGAAAGTGTTACAATCACTGACGATAATGTAACCCTTACAATCAAAAACATGCCCGGTCAGCCTCTCCCTGAAACCGGTGGTATCGGTACCACGGTATTCTATATTGCAGGTGCCGTACTGGTACTGGGTGCGGGTATGCTGCTTGTTTCCAAGAAGCGCCGCCACTCCGAAAACTAAGATTTAACCCGTAAGTTTGATGTGCCGCACCGGGGGTCCCGGTGCGGCAGCAAGGAGAACTCTGCATGGAAAAAGATAAAATAACAACGCTGCTGTTGATACTTGTATTTCTTGCAGGGCTGTCCTTGCTGTTGTATCCTGCGGTCAGCAACTATTGGAATTCCTATTTGCAGTCCAAGATCATCGTGAACTATGACGACAGCGTTTCAAACCTCGAGGACGAGCGATATGCCGAGCTGATCGCGGCGGCGGAGGACTACAATCGCCGCATGGCAAGCGGTGAAGTCGGCTATCCGAGAAATGCCGAGGAATATGCGCAGCTTTTGGATCCCTTTGACACGGGCGTGATGGGATACATTGAGATTCCCGTAATCAACTGCAAGCTGCCGATCGCGCACGGCACGGACGATTCCGTGCTGCGGGATTCGGTCGGGCATTTGGAATGGACGAGCCTGCCTGTCGGCGGCGAGAGCACGCACAGCGTCCTTTCGGGACACCGTGGGCTCCCCTCGGCAGAGCTGCTGACCAACATCGACCGCATGGAAGTGGGCGATGCGTTTTATATTCACATTTTGGATCAGGTGTTCGAGTATCGCGTGGATGAGATCAACGTGATCGTGCCGGATGACTCCTCCAAGCTGCAGATCGTAGAGGGCAAGGACTATGTGACCCTGCTGACCTGCACGCCGTACGGCATCAACTCGCACCGCCTGTTGGTGCGCGGCGAGCGCGTAGCCGACCGCGAGGACAACACCGCGGCGGCGCCGAATCTCTCCGATGAGGTCAGCCCGATCAACACCGTCTATTTGCTGCCGGTGTGCCTGGCTTTGTTATATGTCGTATTTTTGATCGTGTATTGGACGGCCACGCGGATCGGCGGCGTTCTGCGGCGCAAAAAGCACGCCGCCGAGCAAGCCGAAGAAGAAAAGTAAAGAGGGCAGAATGAAGAATATTTGGAAAAAACTGCATATCCTTTGCACAGTGCTGTTGCTGTGTCTGTCGCTTTGCGCGCTCGCGTCGGCGGTGGAATGCGGATTGCAGATCACGCTGCTCGATGAGGCGAATACCCCTGTTGAGGGCATTTCCGTAGAAATATGCCTTGTTGCGGCGGGTGCGGGCGAGGATGCTGTGCTCACGGCGGATTTTGCCGATGCGGGCGTGGACGTGTCTGCGCTCCTTGGCACAAACAACGCCGACAATGCCGTGACGCTCTATCAATATCTGCTTGGCAAGGGGCTCTCGGGGCAAACGGCAGTCACCTCTGTCGCGGGCGAGGTGTACTTCACCGAGCTTGACGCGGGACTCTATCTCGTTTTTGCACGCGGCGGGCAGCCGATGACGTTCCTGCCGTATTTGCTTTGGCTCTCCGAGGGGGAAACGGTAACTTCCGAGCCCAAGACCGAGGAAAGCAGCGACAAGAGCCTGACGGTGTTCAAGCAGTGGGATGACAACAACAATGCGGACGGCTTGCGCCCGGGCATGATCGAGGTCACGCTCCTTCGCAACGGTAAAGCGCTCCGCAAGGTGTCGCTGAGTGCGGCAAACGGCTGGAAGCACACGTTTACCGACCTGCCGAACTCGGGAACATACACGGTCGAGGAGACCGAAGTCAGCGGTTACACTCCCACCTATACGCAGTCCGCCGATGGTTTCGTCATCACGAACTACCATGAAAGCGATACGGAGACCGAGACGATACAGGTCTCGGTGAAAAAGGTCTGGAAAGACGCAGACAATGCGGACGGCACACGCCCCCGCAGTGTTACGGTGCAGCTCGTGCAGGATGGCACGATCGTGCAGACCGCTGTGCTCAGCGCGGATAACGGCTGGAGCACTTCGTTCGTCGGACTGGAGGCGGGAAGATCCTATTCCGTCCGGGAGATCACCGTTGCGGGGTACAAAGCTTCGTACAGCGGCAGCGTCGAGAGCGGCTTTGTGATCACCAATACGCATACGCCTGCCACGACCGAGCCCGTGCCCGATGTCACGACCGCTCCCACACCCGTCACACAGGATCCGTCCGATCCTTCCGATCCGCCGGACACGCCTGTCACCACCGAGCCTTCGCCGGATGTGCCCGATGAGCCCGACGAACCTGACATCCCGAAGACAGGCGCGAATACATTGCCCATGTACATACTGCTGGCAGTCGGCGTTTTGCTGGTGCTGCTCGGCACAGTGGACTTGCTTTGCAAACGGGTGAAAAAAGGATGAGAAAAGTAAGAGGCATATTTCTGATCTCGCTCGGACTGCTGCTGATCGGTCTATCGGGCAGCATGTGGGTGCAAAACGTACAGCAGGATGTGCAGGCGGGGCAAAGCGCGCAGATACTCCTTGCGGATCTCGAGCGGGAGATCGGATATAAGAAGATCGTGCTCGAGTACGACACCGCGGTGGTGGAAGAACTGCCGACGGGAGAAATGCCGCAGCTTACGCTGAACGGTTACGATCTGATCGGAACGATCCGCGTCCCCGATGTGGGGATCGAGCTGCCCGTGCTCAATACTTGGAACTACGATCTGCTCAAGATGTCTGCCTGCCGCTATTCCGGCAGCGTCTCGGAGGGCAATCTGATCCTGCTCGGGCATAATTACAAAGCGCATTTCGGTCCCTTGACGAGCATAGACGTGGGGGACACCGTGGAGTTTGTCGGCGTGGACGGCAGCACATATGCGTATGAAGTGGCGGTTACCGAGATCCTCGGGGAAAATGAATTGGAGCGGCTGACGTCCACTTCGTATTCGCTGACGCTCTTTACCTGTACGCTCAGCGGTAAAAGCCGTTTTGTCGTGCGGTGCGATCTGCGCACGTAAAATACTACCTGTAAAAAGAACCGAATTTTAAGAATTCGGTTCTTTTTTTGGAAATTTTATCTCAGCAGTACATCGGTGATCAGTATGATGCAGAAACCGACGAGCAGAGCATATGTGGCGCCGCGCTCGTTGCCGTGCGCGTGCGTTTCGGGGATCATTTCGTCGCTGACGACATAAAATTTTTCATTTATTCTTGACATATGTCGCTTTTGGTGTCATAATATTTATGGCATATGCCAAAAATAAAAAGGAGACCGTTATGCCGAGACACAAAAAATGCAGAAAGGTCTGCTCCATGCCTCGCACCACGACGTTCGCACCCGTGGGAGAGAATGTGGACTATGTGGTTTTGACCGTTGAGGAATATGAGTGCATCCGCCTGATCGACAAGCAGGGCTTTTCACAGGAGGAGTGCGCCGCCTATATGCAGGTCGCCCGCACCACGGTACAGCAGATCTATACGCTCGCGCGAACGAAGATCGCCACCGCCTTGGTAGACGGCATGGGCATCCGCATTGCGGGCGGCGACTATCGCCTTTGTGACGGAAAAGAGGAGCATTGCGGCTGCGGCGGCTGTCCGCGGCACTGCAGGCGCGAATGTGAGGACATATGAGGATCACCGTACTTTTGGAAAATACCACTGCGCGTGCGGATATGCAGGTCGAGCACGGTCTGTCGCTGTATCTCGAAACGGAATGCCGTAAGATCCTGTTCGATATGGGGCAGAGCGCGCTGTTTGCCGAAAATGCCAAAGCGCTCGGTGTGGATCTTGCGACTGTGGATCTCGCTGTGCTGTCGCACGGGCATTATGACCACGGCGGGGGACTCGAGAAGTTTCTCGCGATCAACGATCATGCGCCCGTGTACCTGAGCAGATACGCGTTTGAACCGCATTACAACGGCGTGCAGAAATATATCGGCTTGGATACGGCGCTTCGCTCACACCCCCGTCTTGTCTTTACGGCAGATGAGTACCGCATCGACCGCGGTTTGACGCTGTTTTCCTGCAACGAAAAAGAGCGACGCCACAGCTTCGGCAGCTTCGGGCTGACGGAAAAGGTCGGCGAGACGTTTGTTCCCGATGATTTTCGCCACGAGCAGTATCTGCTGATCGAAGAAAACGGAAAGCGCGTTTTGCTGAGCGGCTGCTCGCACAAAGGCATTCTGGATATTGCAGAGTGGTTCCGCCCGGATGTGCTGGTTGGCGGCTTTCACTTTTCCAAGATGCCGCTTGATGAAACACTGGCATCGGCGGCAAAGCAGCTGGACGCCTGCGGCACAGCATATTATACCTGCCATTGTACGGGTGCCGAGCAGTTTGCCTGTATGCAAAAGCATATGCATCGTTTACAATATTTGTCCTGCGGACAAAGTATAGAAATATAAATGGAATCAAGGAGAAAAACCATGAAAATTGCAGTTACCTATGAAAATGAGCAGATCTTCCAGCATTTCGGACACACCGAGCAGTTTAAGGTGTATGAAGTGGAAGACGGCAAGATCGTATCCGAGAGAGTCATGGACACAAACGGTCAGGGACACGGCGCACTGGCGAGCCTGCTTTCGACCATCGGCGCAGATGTGCTGATCTGCGGCGGCATCGGCGGCGGTGCACAGATGGCACTGGCACAGGCGGGCATCCGTCTGTACGGCGGCGTCAGCGGCAACTGCGACGCGGCAGTAGCGGCATTTCTGGCAGGCAACCTCGACTATAACCCCGATGTCAAGTGCAGCCATCACGATCACGAGCACGGAGAGGGACACACCTGCGGCTCGCATGGCTGCGGCAGTCACAACTGCGGCGGACATAACTGCCATTAAGTTTTTTGCAATGATAAAACAGCCTCGATGCGAACACATCGAGGCTGGTTTCTGTTTTTATATATCCGGATGCTCAAAGCAGATGCTGCGATACTCGCTGGGGGTGCAGCCCGCTTTCTTTTTAAACATACGGCTGAAATAATATACGTTGGAAAATCCGACCTGTGCGGCGATGGATGTGAAGCTTTCGTTCGTGCATCGGATCAGCTCTTTTGCGTGATTGATGCGCAGCGTGTTGATATACTGCACCGGGGAGACCGCATATACCTCGTAGAAAAGGCGGCGAAAGTAGGATTCGCTCATATTGACCGAGCTTGTGATCTCGGGGATGCTCAGCAGTTCGTCCGATAGATGCTCCGTGATGTATACAACGGCGTTTTCCAGGAGCCTGCGTTTGCTG
The DNA here is from genome assembly GCA_017398595.1 of Clostridia bacterium. Taxonomy (GTDB): domain Bacteria; phylum Bacillota; class Clostridia; order Oscillospirales; family CAG-272; genus UMGS902. The sequence continues at coordinate 10,306 of JAFQFR010000044.1, read as the reverse complement.
AGCGGTACATAGGACGAGCTGTCCAGGCGCAGGAGCTCGGCATAGATCGAATACAGTACGGACATGCAGTCCTCGGTGGCACAGGGCTTTTGCAGGATCCAGTTCTCCCGCATTCTGCGAAACAGACTTTCTATATGTTTTGGATTTTGCGTGGGGAACGTGTCACTCTGCAGGGATGTTCCGCTTGGCATTACAAAAGAAAAATCCGCGCAAATATACCGATAGTGGGATCCCATCTTCTCCATTGCATAAAAGCTTCCCGAGGACAGAAACAGTATGTCGCCCGCTTTGGCGACAAATTCACGATCGTCAAAGCGGTAACGCATGCTGCCTTCCACAATATAGATAAAGGCATCCGACTTTCTGCCGAACTTTTTTTTAGGGTAGGAGACATTGGGAATGATGCCTTCGCTGACATTATAGAAATTCAGTATTCTGGGACGCAGCTCGGTAAGTTTTACGATACTTTCTTCGCTCATTGCAATCTCCGATCTGTAGTGATTTTGCAAGCCTGTATTATAATTAAATCAAAAAATACAAAGAAAGTCAAGTTTTCGAGAATTATAATCGAAGTTCAAAGCCGAAAAATACAAACAGTGGCGAAACATGCATTTACAATGCGCCCGTATTGCTGTACTCTAAAATTACCAAAACAAGAGAAGGAGATCGACCGTATATGATTTGGGGTAACTTTGAAAAGGATCGCGCAGATTTGTCTGCACAGTACAGTGAGCCGCATTGGGACGAAACCAGCGGTATGCATGCAGAGGACCTGCGCACAGCATGTCTGCAGATCGAACGGGACACAAAAGGGAAGTCCCGCATGGAGACGAAGTCTCTTATACTGGATTTCATCCTTCGTAATGCGCAGCTCGATGTGGACCTGCGCGACTTCTTCCCGGATATGTTAAATCATGATCGCCTGCCGTTTCGCATCCGCGGTCGTTGGATCCAGGATCTTCGCCGCAACGAGCTTGCGGAAATTCTGAAAACGCACGAGGCGGGTCAAAACGGTTTCAGCTATACCGGCAATACCGACCTCAGCCACTGCTCGCCCGACTGGGACGCAGTAATGCAGCTTGGCTTTACGGGACTTCTGGAGCGCGTGCAGAAAGCGCATGCGGCAAACAGCAAGACCGAGGAGCAGGAAGTATTCTATACCTCCACCGAACGTGTACTGATCGGCTCCATTGCCATCGTCGGCAGACTTGCCGACGCTGTGGAAGCAAAGGGCGGCGGAGACGAGAAAGCGGCGCTGATCGCAAAGAGCCTGCGCAATCTTACCGTAGGCGCGCCGCAGAATATTTTGGAGGCGATGCAGCTTTCGATGCTGTTCCGCATGCTGCAGTCGGCGCTCGAGGGCGAAGCGATCCGCTCTGTCGGCGGTCTGGATCGCCTGTTCTATCCTTTTTATAAAAAGGATATTGAAAACGGTACCTTTACCGAAGCGCAGATCCGCGAACTTTTCCGCTATTATTTCTGGAAATTCTATTCCATGAAGGTAACAGCCAATATGCCGTTCTATCTCGGCGGCAGACTGGCGGACGGTTCTTCCGGCATCAATGCACTTTCCTATTTGATCGTAGAGGAATATGCCGCGCTGGATGTGGACGACCCGAAGATCCATATTCGCTGGTATGATGAGATCCCGCAGGATTTTGTTTCGCTTGTGTTTACCACCATCCGAAACGGCAGAAACAGCTTTATGTTTATCAACGACAATGTCGTGGAAAGCGCGCTCGTTTCGATCGGCGAGGATCCGTGCGATGCCCGTAACTATACGGTCATCGGTTGCTATGAACCGGCGGCGCTCGGCAAGGAGATCCCCTGCACCTGTGCCGGAAGGGCAAATATGGTCAAAGCGCTGCTCACCGTTATGAACGGCGGTTTGGACAGCTATACAGGCGAGCGGGTGGGCACCGTCACTGCCGATCCGGACAGCTATGCGGATTTTGATGCGTTCTTCGCAGCCGTAAAGGAGCAGATCGCCGCTTTCCTCAAGGGTTCGATGGATCTGATCCGCGCATACGAGTCCTATTATCCGACCATCAGCCAGGCACCGCTGCTTTCCTCGACCTTTGCGGATTGCGTGGAGCGCGGCGTCGATGCATACGCGGGCGGTGCGAAGTATAACAACTCGTCGGTCGTTGCCTTTTCGGTTGCCAACACGGTGGACGGACTGACGGCTGTCAAAAAGCTCGTGTATGAAGAAAAAAGATATACCGTTTCCGAGCTTGCGGACATTTTGAACCGAAACTGGGAAGGTCATGAGATGCTTCGCCGGGAGATCCTGAAAAAGCATCCCAAATACGGAAACGGAAACCCCGAAGTGGATCATCTTGCGGCAGAGCTTGTCGATTTTGCCGCATCCTGCGTAAACGGACAGCCGAACGGACGCGGCGGCGTATTCCGCCTCGGACTTTTCTCCATCGACTATCGCATTACGTTCGGTGAACGTACCGGTGCGACCATCGACGGACGCAGAAGCGGCGAGATGCTCTCGAAAAACATGGGTGCGGTTACTGCCATGGACAAAGAGGGCATTACCGCGCTGATCCAATCCGTAACGACGATCGACTACAAGAAAGTTCCCGACGGCACGGTACTGGATGCCATGCTGCATACCAGCGCTGTCGAGGGCGAAAGCGGACTTTGCGCCATGCATGCGCTCCTCAAGACCTATATGGACTGCGGCGGCTTTGCCATTCAGTTCAACGTGCTTTCGCCGGACGTATTGTACGCCGCGCAGCGAGAGCCGGAGAAATACGCTACATTGCAGGTCAGACTTTGCGGTTGGAATGTCTATTTTACCGAGCTTTCGCGCGCAGAGCAGGACGAACTGATCAAACAGTGCGAAAACGCAAGCGCTTAACGGATAAGAAAACAGAGGAACAGAATGAAGAAAATCGTTGGTTCTATCGTAAACATAAAGCGGTTTGAGATCCATGACGGTGACGGACTGCGCACGACACTGTTTGTCAAGGGATGCCCCCTGCAGTGCAGATGGTGTCATAATCCCGAGAGCATATCGCCGAAGTCTGCGCTTGGCTACTATGCGCACAAGTGCATCGGTTGCGGCAATTGCGTTCCCGCTTGCCCGTACGGTGCACATACCGTTGACAAAGACGGGCATATTTTCCACCGTGACCGCTGTCAGGCATGCGGCAAATGCGCCGAGGCGTGCATGGCAAACGCACTGCTGTTCTACGGTCAGCACGTTACCCCCGAGGAGATCCTGCCGCAGCTCACCGCGGATATGGCATTTTACAAAAATTCGGGCGGCGGCGTGACGATCTCCGGCGGCGAACCGCTTTTGCAATCCGAGTTCTGCGCAGAGGTCTTGCGGCTTTTGCAGGCGCAGGGGATCAATACAGCGGTCGATACCTGCCTGTTTGCGAGCAGGGAACAGCTGGATTGCGTGATCCCATACACCAATACGTTTCTTGTGGATGTAAAAGCGATCGACACGGAGCTGCATCGTGCGCTTACCGGGCAGCCCAATACGCGCATACTGGAGAATATCCGGTATCTGGATGCAATGGGAAAGGATATGGAAGTACGCATTCCCTATGTTCCGGGACAAAACTCCGGAGAAATAGAAAAGATCGCAGAATTTCTCAGTACGCTGCATTGCCTCAAAGGCGTCCGCGTTTTGCCGTATCACGATCTCTCCGGAACCAAATATGCATCGCTCGATATGCAATATCCGCTTGCCGGAACCGATACGCCCATTCCTTCGACCGAAGCGGTCGAGGCGGCACGCGATACGCTGCGCGCGCACGGCATCAAGGTTTTAACAAAATAATGCTTATGCAAAGGGACTCCGTCGGAGTCCCTTTTTGCAACTGAAAATCCTTCGTCAACACAGCAATTATGGGAAATTTTTCCGCAAAAATTCGCATGTAGTTTCACAGTCAAAAAAGCACAGGCGTTTTTGTTTAAATTTTGTTCAATTTGTTTTTAATTTTATGTTGCATTTTTAGGAAATGTCATGTATAATTTAAGATGTAAATTTAATGCAATCGAGCTAACGTTGTGCAAAAACTGATGAAAGTGAGAAAAACGTGAGCAGAAATGATTCTCGTTCCTGTGCTCCCGGCGCAGTATGTGCTGTAACGCTTATGGCGGTGACAGTCGGTGCCGCGCTCACGGATACAGATGATTGGTAGCCGGATAATTTCCTGCGGCAACCGTTGCAGATCTTATAAATATAAATTAGTATAAAATGGTGAAATATCCACGAAAATAGGAGGATTGAAAAATGAAACATTTTTCAACGTACGCTAAACGATGCCTGTCGTTCGTTCTCGTGCTGGGAATGCTGCTTTCCAACATGACGGGACTGACGTTGCTGGCTTCCGCGGCGACAGACGAGACCTTCGCATACGGCACGATCGTAGCAAATAACTACGACGATCTTACCGATGCGGAAGTGGATCTCTTGACGTCCGGACTGCTTGCAGGCGGAGATTATGCCTTTAAGCTTCCCGCCGAGGATGACGATTTGGTCAGCATTGATACCGAATCGAAGACCATCACGGCGAAGAGCTATTCTGCCGATAGCGATTATGCATGGACTGCTGTCAGTGCAAGTATCATGGTCGGCGATGAGGTGAAAGAGACAGTTACTATGTCCGAGCAGAAAGGCACGTATACATATGATGGAAATGCCTTTTCCGCTGTGGTTTTCTATGAGCTGTACATCAATGTGGATGCAGATCTGCAGACCACTTTGATGAACACTGCAGGCTGGCTCAAGCAGGGCGTTGCAAACCTGGATGACGTCAGCGCGCAGAAGGACAATTTGCCTGTTGTGGTACAGGCGCTGCCTACTTTGACTTTGTTGGCAAACGGTATCGACCTTGGCTGGGCTTCTATGCAGCTCGGCGCGGATGCCATTGCTGCCGTAAATGCATTGAATAAGCAGAATACTGAAAACAGCGGAAAACTTTCGCTGGAGAATTATATCTCTGCTTATCTTGCAAGCACCAGCAAAACGCAGTATCTCCTTGAAAACGGCGCAGCTTTCCAGAGCGAGTTTGAGGCTACGTATAACTATATCAAGGCAATCAAAGAAGACGATCTGCTGAACAACTCGCTGGTCGATTCTTATCTTAAGAGTCAGGATGCGTCCAATTATACGCTTTGGATGGCAATGAAGAATATCCTTGGCGATTTGACAACGGCTTTTGCGGCTGTTTCGACGGCTGACTGGACTGCCGCTGAAAAGGGTACTGCTCTTGTCAAGGCGGATATGACTGCCGACGATTACGCAGATCTGGATACGCATGTTGCGGCTCTCGGCGATACGCTCGTGGGCGCACCCGACACCGTAACAAATCCTCTGCTCGTTACCTCTACTTCTATTCAGAAGAATCTGAGCATGTATGATGTTAAGATTACTCTGGTATTGAAGGTCGTTGAGGACGAGATCGGTTCTACCGAACTGGTGGAGTATGATTCGCAGGAATGGGTTGTGACCTTGCACAAGGATGCAACTGCGGATGACATTCGCGCGGCTGTAAGCGAGTTCATCTCGAAGATCGAGACTGAGTGGGGCGAGACCTATGATATGGACAGCTTCACTTCCAAGGCGACGGATCTTCCAGATGCTTTGATCGAGGACATCACATATACGATCACATACACTCCCGTATCGTATACGGTTACTTATACCGGCTTTGCAGATAAGACCGAGGAAAGCCTTCCTTACGGTTATCAGCTGTTGTTGCCTGTACACGAAGATGAGACGAAGTCTTACGATTATACTGTAAACGGTGCTTCTTATGCACAGGGCAGTGTGATCACCGTTACGGGTAATACCACGATCGCACGCACCGAGGGCAAGGCGTATACCGTAGGTGATCTGATGACCATCGTCGCTAACAATTACGGTACCGAGAAGGAGCAGGCGATCCTGTCTTCCGGCGCTCTGCTGAACAATCCTGCGGTAAATGTTCGTAAACCCGATGCAAACGATGATCTTGTCAGCATCGAAAACAGCGTTCTGACTGCAGATTCCTACGACTCCAGCTATAAGGGTCTGAAATGGATGCCTTATTCCTATACTGTAGACGGTGATACCTATTACTTCGCGGACGGCGCGACTACCGCTACCGTTGAGAAGCTGGATTATGAGAGCATCGAGGTTACTTACCGCCTCACATTGACCAATGTGGACAATGCGCAGGAGTATTTGGACCTGGCTGAAAAGCTGTCGGACGACGCAGCAAAGCAGAACAGCGCGCTTGCAAAGCTCAGCAGCGACGGCGTGTCTTCGAACATGAATATGTTGAACGCCACGATGCTGAACGTCCTCAAGACGATGATTGCGGACAGCACGCTGCATGACGATGCAACTAAGAATGATCAGCTGAAAGAGCTCTTTACCGCGGTCGTTGATAATATCAAGGCGAACTGCTTGAATACCGAAGGCAGTTTGAAGCTTGCTGACTTGGTAAACGCTTACAATGACTCCGGCAAGGATCTGGGGTATTATTACAAGAACAGCAAATCCTTTATTGAAGAAGTTGGCGTGTTCAGCGGATACTTGAACGAACTGCTCACGGCAGATGATACCTTCACTGCCGATGAAAAGATCGCGGCAATGACCGTTTTGCTCTACCAGGCGGCAAGTATGCTTCCTAAAACGCCTGAGGAGTATGTCGAGAAGCTGACTACTTTGCAGTCGGATATGGATACCATTCGCCAGGATCTGGTTGCTCCCGATGCATCTATTGATGTTAATAGCGAAAATCTGAGCGACCTTACAACTGCTTTGCTTATGAAAGGCACCGTAGGCAGCACGGCTACCGGATATCCTTACCTGGAGCAGGGCGATTTCAAGCTTGCCGGCTCGGGTAAAGTATACCTGACTGTTAAGATAACGTGCGGCACCACCGAGGGTACTGTCGCTGTTCTCTACACCTTGGATCAGGAGCTGACGCAGGCAGATATTGCTGCTTTGATGAATCAGATCGATGCAAAGCTTGCAGAGCTGGGTATTGATAATAAGTATAAGAGTGAAGATTACAACGATGGCGCGGATCTGACCGCGTTGATCGGTACCACGATCACGAAAGCGTTGTCTTTCTCCTACACTTGGGTAGAGAAGACCGCTTGTGAGCTCAACGGACACACCCCGGAAACGGTCAAGGGCACAGAGGCAACCTGTACCGCGACCGGTTTGACCGACGGTTCTAAGTGTTCTGTCTGCCAGACCGTTTTGGTCGCACAGGAAGTCATCCCGATGAAGGCGCATACCGAGGAAACGATCAAGGGTACGGCAGCAACCTGTACCGCGACCGGTTTGACCGACGGTTCCAAGTGTTCTGTCTGCCAGACCGTTTTGGTCGCACAGGAAGTCATCCCGATGAAGGCGCATACCGAGGAAACGATCAAGGGTACGGCAGCAACCTGTACCACGACCGGTTTGACTGACGGTGTGAAGTGTTCTGTCTGCCAGCAGATCCTGACCAAGCAGGAAGAGATTCCCGCGCTGAACCACGATTTCTCCGGCGAGTATGAAAAGGATGCAACCGGACACTGGCATGTATGTACGCGTGAGGGCTGTAACGTTACCGACAGCGTAATCGCACATACATACAACACCAAGGATTGTACAGTAGCTGCAACTTGTACGGTTTGTTCTTATGAAAAAGCAGCCGGCGAGCACTCTTGGGGCGATTGGATCACGGATGCGGATACGCATAAGCATATCTGTTCTTCCTGTGAGCTGGAAGAGACCGCCGCACATACAAAAGTGACTGTTCCGGGCACAGAGGCAACCTGTACGGCTACCGGTTGGACCGATGGCGTGATGTGCTCTGTTTGTAAGAAGACTCTGGTTGAACAGGAAGTCATCCCGATGAAGGAGCATACCAAGGAGACCATCCCGGGCAAGGCGCCGACCTGTAGCGCGACCGGTTTGACCGATGGTGTGAAGTGTTCTGTCTGCCAGAATGTTTTGACTGCACAGGAAGTACTTCCTGTTGTCGATCATGATTATATCGGCACATACAGATACGACTCCACATATCACTGGCATGTTTGCGCATTTGGATGCGGTGAGATCGATGAAAAGGTAGAGCACACCTGGGATTCCGGTACGCTCTCTGACGATCAGACCACAAAGACTTATGCTTGTACCGTGGAAGGATGCGGTGCTACTAAGACTGTAGAAGTCGGCGCGCTGGAGCGCGGCGAAGCCGTCGATGTTCCTCTTGCTCTTGTTGTAACCAACAATAAGGTCACCCTGCCCGCACCGTCTGCAGACGAGTATACCGGCGGTTACCGCTATGATTATGTGATTAAGGGAACGAACACCACAACTCGTAAGGTTACGAATACTACCGGTTCTGTTACGTATACGCTGAATGCAACGGAGCAGGCTGACCTTGCAGCCGGTAACCTCAAGATTACCAAGACGCTGGTGAACCTGAATAATGAGAAGTTTGCTGCTTTGGTAGACAGTATGGGCGACGGTATTACCGTAGCAACCGCTCCTGACAAGACCGTTACGCAGGATGGCTATTACACCGGCATCACCGTTAAGACGGATATGAACGGTATGATGGAAGTCGTCATGGCACTGGTCATGGACTCCGGTTATTCCAAGGTTGCTCTCGGCGAGGAACAGCTGCTGAACGAGGATGGAAAGATCAGTCTGGTCAGCCTGGTTCGCGTATTGATGGGCGACGACGGTGTTTACACCAGCCAGGAGCTCGTCGACCTTGGCAACGGAACGAACAAGACTCTGCTGAAGACCAAGCTCGGACTTGGCGATGTTCCTGCGGCAGTTGCTGTAAGTGATGATGGCATTGCATCTGTTGCATATCATTTGGTTGATTTTGTAATTGAACTGACTTCCATTCCCGCACAGCTTACATCCCTTACCGGAACGCTCGATCTGGTTAAGAGTTGGGTAACCTTTGACGTGGTTGACGGTGACCGTGAAAACACCAACCTTGCTGTCAATGTCAAGGTAAATCTGCCCGAAAAGGTATATGAGATCTATGTAGCAGCTCTCCGCATGACCGATAATTTGGATGAGAACGACGTAAACGCAGTAAATGAGGCTGTTGCATACGAGTTCCTGAAGGATTACATGGATGTTCTGCTTGGGGCAGATGTTACCACTACCACGCTTGCAAACACTGCAGAAAAGCTCGGCAAGACTGTTGAGATGAAGGACATCTATCAGAAGATCTTCAGCGCAGTACAGGGCAAGCTCAACTACGGCAAAGACATCGTTTATGATGCCAACGGCGCTTCCGCACTGCTCACCGCTACGAACGTAGAGATCAGCAAGGCATTGGATAGTGCAGAAACCATGCTCGAGACCGGCATGATAGATATCATCAAGTCTTTGGTCATTGAGTGTGAGGGTTATAAGGCTGAGACCGGCGACGGTACTGTCACCGTCAAGGTTGGCTTGAACGCAGTTTTGACCAATTACACCGATGGCGATGACGAAGATACCAACATCGACACGGATTATGAAGCGATCGTTATTGATACCGCTGCCTTGAAACAGGGCGCACTCCTGGACAAGGTGAACGTATTTGATCTCACCGAAGATCTTGCTGCACGCGTTGCGGAAGGCTTTGACAGTTATGCTGCGATCATGCTGCAGAAGGATGTTACGGCTGATCTGACCTTCACCAATGTTGCAGTTCTGGATCTGAACGGTCATACTTTGACCGGTAATATCGTTGCAAACGATACGCTGATCATTATCGACAGCACGCTGGACACTGACAGCTGCGGCGGCGTAAACGGCACGATCACAGGTTCCAAGGTTACTGTCCTTGCCGGCAAGTACACCTCCGATGTTTCCGCTTTCCTCAATAGCGGTTACGCTTTGGAGAACGGCACTGTTCAAAATGAAGTTTACACCATCTCCGTAGACGAGGACGGCAACATTACCTTTACTGTAAATTCCGAGATCCTGAATATGACGACTGCACCGAGCGTTAAGGCGCTTGCGATCGACATGGCTATGGATCTGGCAATGAACGGCTTTACCGCCGCTTCCCTGAAGCTGGCAGGCAACACCGTTTATGCAGTAGACTTTGAGAATCTGATCGAAGTTTACAACGCCCAGGATGTCAATGCAGTACTCGATCTCATTGACATGAAGGGTATTGAGACGTTTGTGAATGCGGTGATCGCAGATTGCCTCGACTTTGCGGCGATCAATGCGGCTGTAAACGCTGACGAAAACATTCTTACCTACACGAGGACTACCGCACCGTGGAAGATAACCTTGACGCACGATACCGTCAGCGACTCCCTCGTTGTCGGT
>JAFQFR010000043.1 GCA_017398595.1 Clostridia bacterium | reverse complement strand
GATGTTGTGCATGCCAAAGTCCCTCATCCGTCAAACGCTCCGCTGTCGCGTTCGACACCTTCCCCCATTGTGCAAAGCATGCAGCCGTATTTTTCTTCGTTGGGGAAGTCTAAAACAGGCTTCTCCCTTGGGGGAAGCATAGCGACCTACGGTCGCATTGCGGTAAACCGCTGATGAGGGGTAGCCGCCGCAGCGGCGTTTCCTTTGCAAAAAATGTCACACGGATGCGTCTTCGACACATTCTACCCCTCATCCGTCGCCGTTCGGCGACACCGTCTCGCTGCGGCTCGGTCACGCCACGGCTCTGACAGTCCCCCGGACTGTCATTCACTACCGTGTCGCCGCTTCGCTACCCCGAGGGGGAAGGCTTGGGGATACGTATCCCTCCACCGCATAGCGGTCAATGCGACCGCAGGTCGCTATCCTTCCGTCCCGAGGGGAAGCCTTTCACGCAAAAAAAGGACTCCCGAAGGAGTCCTTTTTTTAAAGGAAAAACAAACGAAGAACGTATGTATCGCTGAAATTACTTGTTGCCCTTCTTCTTGATGACAACAACAACGACAGCCGCTACAACGACAACTGCAACGATGATGCCGACGATAACACCGACATTCGAGCCGCTTTCTGCGGGAGCAGGAGTAGCGGGAGCTGCGGTCGTGGTGGGCGCTGCGGGATCCTCTACGGGAGCCGCGGGAGCCTTAGTGGTCTCGGGAGCCTTGGTAGTCTCAACGGGTGCCGCGGTGGTCACTGCGGGCGCTGCGGTCGTGGTCTCGACGGGTGCCGCGGTGGTCACTGCGGGCGCTGCGGTCGTGGTCTCGACGGGTGCCGCGGTCACTACGGGAACCGTGGGCGTCTCGCCGAGCGTAGCAATGGTATCAAAGTTTGCCGCGATGGTCGCATACTCGGGAGTTGCCTGTACTGCCTTGGAAGCGATCAGCTTGGTAGGCGTGTTGCAGGTGAAGAGCTTGCCTGCCGTGTAGGAGCATACCCACTCAAATACGCCGATGGTACCCGAGTTCCAGGTGAATTCCACTGCGTTGATGGTGGTATCCTGCGTGCAGCCGTATACATTCTTGATGACCGCATTGTCGGTGATGGTGACCTTCAGGTCGCCGACCTCAACGCCGTCCGGATATGCAGCGGAGCAGTGCAGAACGGTAACCTCAGCATTGCCGCCGATGTAGATATTCGCCGTACCGGTGAAGGTGCCGAGGATCTTGCGGGAGAAGGGAACGATGTACATCTTGCTACCCGAAAGAACCGTGATGTTCGTATCCTTGTCGCTCTCGAACGGAGGCTCATCCTGTCCGTCCTGATAGCCGCCGAGCAGGCAGAATGCCTTTGCGATCGAGCCGCCGGTCATCTTGTCACCGGTCATGGTAACGCCCTCGCCGACCTTCAGCGGGTGACACTGACCGATCACGAGCAGGTTTGTGCTGTTGGCAACGAAGTCCATCTGCTCAAACGTGGTAGCGCCCCAGCAGACAAATCTTGCGGGATCGAAGTGGTAAGCAGCGCCCGAGGTACGGTAGTCGGTACCGCCGTAAACGGAGGTAAAGGTAACCGAACCGGCATACTCTACCATGTAGGAGAAGGCTTCCGACTGGGTGAAGACGCCGCAGACAACAACGGTGCAGTCCTTGGAAAGATCGAGTGCGTCATACGCTGCGAACAGATTGCCGACCGCTGCATCGGGGGAAGAACCGTCACCGGCGCCGCCGTCCTTGAGGTACACGACCGTCTTGTCTCCCGCTGCGCCGACCGAAACGATCATTGCCAGCGCAAGGAGAGCTGCAGCAAAAAGTGCAATATACTTTTTCATAAGAGTTTCTCTCTTTCTGCCATTTGGCTTGTTTTGGTACGGATTTATGCAAAATCACAAATCCACAATGCTAATTATACCACATGTTTAGGTATTTTGCAATACCGCATGTGCGTACACACCGCATTTACTTGGTAATGGTTGCGGTGGAAGTTGCGCCGTCCCATGCTACCGTGCCGCCGAGCGTCTCTGCTACGAAGCGTACAGGCATGAAGGAGCGGTCACTTACGATAACTGCGGGAGAATCGAGTTTTACAGCCTGACCGTTGACGATC
>JAFQFR010000042.1 GCA_017398595.1 Clostridia bacterium | reverse complement strand
TAAGTTAAGTGGTTGGGCGTCCGAAGCAGACCCATTTCAGGGTTTTCGTATCCTGTCCGTACAGCCTTCGAATCTGTACGCTGTTATCGCCGCCGGTGCTGTCGATCAGATACTGGTCGTTGATGTAAATGGCTACATGATGGATGTGCATCCATCTACGGCACTTCCCATCACCGCAGCGGCGACGGTCTCTGCAATAGTCTTTTCCGCGAGAGGGGTCGAGACTGGCAAAGAAGATCAAGTCGCCGGCTTGAAGCTGGGAAGCATCGGTGAACAAGCACCCCATCTCCATACACTTTTGCGCCATACGGACGGAAGATAGTCCGTTCATAGAGTTCAGCCCGCAGTCTCGGTAAGCGGTACGGCAAAGAGTTGAGCAATCCATACTCGCATAGCTTCGCCCAATGTATCGTTTTGCCGCCTGAACAATCTGATACCCCAGCTCGTTCGGCGGCAGGTCGGGATTGATGTCCAATCCGAAGCCAAACTCCCCGCCATCGCCGATTATGTCGCCGGTGAGCTGTGCGAACATGGGGTAGTATTCGGGCTGCATGATCTCTTTGAGCATCTCCATCTGACTGTCATCAAAGCGGTAGTAGGATGCTGCGTCACGGTAGTCCATGCTCGATACAGTAATTGTGATCGTCAGCGTTGATTCGGTTTCCATCACGGGGTTACCTTCTTCATCGAAAATGGGATTGCCGTGATCGTCCGTTGCTGCGACCTCCTCAGTTTCCAGTTCTGTTTTGTAGGAGACACTGTTCATCCGCAAAAAGTAATCCCGGAGGAGATTCACTTTATCGGGGGTGACGATCAGCACATCGGTCGGCTGTTCGGGATCGGTGGTCGTGCCGACGGCATAAACGCCAAGAACGTCCGCCCAATTCATGACGGAACCGTTGGAATCGGTATCGCCCTCATAGATCAGCACAACTTCATCCGGCTTATACCGCCGCTTATAGCGGTCGATCTTGGCATTGATCGAATCAACAAAATCGTTGTTGATGTCTGCGATTGCCTCCGTCATCGGTCTGCCTTGCTGCGTATCATTGGATGAGAAGACGCCGAAGCACAAGGAGAGAAGCACGGCGATCAGCGCTACGACTATGATAACAATCACGGCAACCCAACCGCCTGCCGCGATTGCGGCTATCAAAGCCTTGATCCCTGCGGCGATCGCCTTAATTGCGGATGCAACAGCTTTCGCGGCAACTGTTGCTGCCTGTGCAGCCGCTTTCGCTGCCGCCTGCACGGTCTTGGCTGCTGCCTGTGCAGTTTTTTGTGCCGCCTGTGCCGTTTTCTGTGCTGTTTTTGCAGTTGTCTTAGCGGTTCTCTCCGTCGTTTTCACGGCGGTCTTCGTAGTGCGTTCGGCAGTTTTGATCGTCTTTTCCGTTGCCTTCACAGACTTTTCTGCGGTTTTAACGGTTGCCTTTGCCGGTTTCTCCACTTTGGATAACGCCTGCGTCGGTTCCTTGATCGACCGAGATGCCTGCGTCTTCGGCATCCTTGCATTGGCAGACGGCTGCACCGCTTCAGCGCCGTTGCTCATGCGGGCAGGGCGGTAATCCGAGTAATATTGCTGCGAATTGACAGCCCTCTCCGGTTGAACTGCGCCTTGAGCGGGAGATTCCGGCTCCGTTCCTCGCGGCTCATACCGATCTGCCTGTTGCCGCTGCTGCCGTTCCTTGATCGCGTTCCGGTATTGTTCCATAGCGTACTGTCGCTGCTGACTTGCGTTGGCAGTTGCTTCCGGTGGCTTCTCCTTTGGCTCCATATCGGTCAGCGGGTCACGCACATGATCGGAAGGCGCTTTGCGATCCAGCTCTTTCACATCCGAGGTCTTTTCCCGAATTGTGCGTGTATCTGGCGCTGTCTGCGAGGAATCTGCTCTTGCAGCTTCTTTGTGCTTCTCGATCTGATACTCCTTGATCCTTGGATTGGTCGGCTCATTGGTGTAGTTCGCTCGCTCCTTCAGATCGAGTTCCATGGATTCAGAACTGCGGAATCGGTCAGTATCACGCGGCTTGTCGGGATCCCGAGGAAGGTCGTGTGCATCACTGATCGGCCTTTCACGAACAGCATTATGCCGTTCTGCCTCCTGGCTGCTAGGCTGTGCCGTATCACGCTGCTTCTCGCTTATGATCTTTTTTGCGGATTCCGTCCGCTGATACTGCTCTGCCTGCGGGGATCGCTGCGGTGGCTCGGTGCTTCGCTCTTCCCGGATAGTCGGTGTGTCGGCACTGCGCTGCGGCGGTTCCGGACGCTCCTTTGGTTCAACGCTATCCGGTCTTTCCCTTCGGGAAAAGGTGTCGGAAGGTTCTTCTTTGGATGACTGATCTGAATTCCGCTCTATCCGATGATGAGAGGGCTTTAGCTGTTCCTTTGTGCGATCTACGGCATACTCCGCCGATTGCTCAATCCTGTTTTCCGCATACCGTTCCGGCGATTCATCCGCATCGGAAGACGGCTTTGCCTGCTCTTTCACGGCTTCCTTCGCTTTCATCTCTGCTGTCTTTACCGTTTTCTTGACTGTTTTCTTAGCAGCTGTCTTGGGTGCATCTAACGGTTTCCCCTTAACTTTCGGCTTTTCATCGGGTTCGGGTTTCTGTCTTGCTTTTGCCATAGGTTTCCTCCTTTCAGTGAGATAGGGAAACAGGCAGCCGCATGACACGGCTGCCTGTTCAGGTCAGGATACATTCTGCTGCATTTCCTCGGGCTTGGTGGACATGAGACGGTACAGCTTTGTATCCTTCGGGAAATTGTCCACGAAAGGAACGATGTTGCTGCCGCATTTGATCAGCCCTCTGCCGAAACCGACGGAATCCACATGACTCATCTGATTGTCCGAGATATTCAGAAGCTTTGCAAGCTCGATCTGATCGGTCGGTGCCTGATTCAAAAGCACCAGGTACTCCGAGTTTGCCAGCATCGTTCTTGCCGTGACCGATCTGAGGCAATCTTCCACGTTCTGCGTAATGCCGGTTGCCAATGCGCCATCCTTTCGGAACTGCTTCCATGATTCCGCGAAGAACTGAGAGGACAGTTCGTTGGCGAAAAAGATGTGCATTTCGTCCATGATAACGTGGGTGCGGATGCCGCGTTCACGGTTACGGGCTACACGGTTACGGATGGCGTCGGTCATGACGAGCATACCCGGCGTCCGAAGCTGCTTGCCGAGATCGCGGATACCGAACGAGATCAGGCGGTTGTGAATGTCCACGTTGGTCTGATGCGCGAACATATTGAGGTTGCCTTCCGATACCATTTCCAACGCGAGCGCCAGTTCCTTTGCCTGCTTCTCCTTCTGCTTCTTCAGCTCCTTATGCAGATCGACGAGCGTAGGCGGATCAATGGAATAACCGCTGTCGAGGTAGTCCGCATAGATCTTCGTCAGGCAGCGGTCGATAATCGACTTGTCCACGGCTTCGAGCTTGCCCGTACCGCCCATGATCTGTTCGATAAAGGACAGCACGAACTCGCTCTTTGCAATCAGCGGGTTCGCAGAATCGCCGTAGCCCAACGCCAAGTCCATAGCGTTGATATGGTTCGGGGAAGTAGGCGACAGATTGATCGCCACGCCGCCAAGCGCCTGAACCAACGGTGTGTACTCATTCTGCGGATCGGCAATGATGATTTCATCGTTCGTGCCGAGGAAGATTGACACAATCTCCCGCTTTGAAAAGAACGACTTACCGGAACCGGACACGCCGAGGATAAAGCCGTTGCCGTTCAGCAAGTTCTTGCGGTTGGCAATGATCAGGTTGTTACTGATTGCGTTCATGCCGCAGTATGTTCCGCCCGGTTCCATGATCTCATGTGCTCTAAAAGGCATGAGGATCGCGGTGCTCTCGGTCGTCAGCGTTCGCATGGCGTTGACCCGACGCAGACCATACGGAAGCGCCGTGTTCAGTCCATCCATTTGCTGATATTTCAGTACAGACAACTGGCACAAATGCTTGCCCGCGATGGATCGCAGCATCTTGGTATCGC
Source organism: Clostridia bacterium (assembly GCA_017398595.1). Lineage (GTDB taxonomy): Bacteria > Bacillota > Clostridia > Oscillospirales > CAG-272 > UMGS902. The sequence goes on along the minus strand of JAFQFR010000042.1, from coordinate 4,447 downwards.
GCTCTAACTGTTCCTTACTGTCCGCAGACAGTACCATAGTCACAAGGGCGAACATCATCCGCTGATCGCGGTTGGTCAGATCGTCAAGGTATTCCTTGGTTTCCTTGCGCTGCTGTTCAAGATCGTAAGGGATGACCGCCGAGAAGTTGTTGTTCGCGTTTTGCCGTCGTTGCCAATTCGTGATATTGGTTTCCACGCCGAGCAGCTTGTTTTCAATCTCGCGTACTGCTTCATCGGTAGGTACAGGAATTATGTCCACCGAAAAGAACAGGTTGCGGGAAAGCGCACAAAGATCGGCAACAAAGCTGTCCTTGATGTAGGAAGCATAGTCCTTCAAAAAGAATGCTCGCGCATACTTGTCGCCCATCTTAAAGCAATCGGACTGGAACTCAAACGTGTCGGGGCAGATATAGTCCCTAAAGGAGCGCCCGTTTCGCATGAGACTTTTGAGATTGACGGCAAATTCCGATTCTTCGCCTTGCCGGAAGAAATCATGAAAGATGCGGAGACGTTCGACGCTGTTCAGCTCCGTGCAGGAAGATGACAGCTTGGCAAAGTAGGCAGACAACTCCGCATTGGTTCGGATAAAGTAACTGCGCGCCTCCTCAATATCTCGGGCTGAAACGGACACGGTGATGTACCGTTCCTGGATAATCGAGTTGGACACCTCGGTGACCTTACTGAGCAGGGTATCATTGTATTCTTTGCGATACTCATCGTAGCGGTCGCCGCGCATCGGGAGCAGGATGGATTCTTCAAACTCCTGCTTATTCATACGTTTGTTTGAGATCGTGATCTTGGTCGTCGCGCTGGAATCAAGGCTGTTCAGCAGATCTTCGTAGCTCAAGAACATTGCCTTTTTATCCGATCGGGATGCGGTGGCATAGTTGATGTCAGAGAACTTCCAGCACTTGCTGTATTTGTTTCCGACGAGCCAGATGCCGTCCGTCCAGATACGCTTGGCGGGGATCACATCCTGCACGGTACGGGGAACGACGAATTGTTCCTTGTCACGCTTCAGGATTTTTGCGAGAGATCTCATCATGTTTGCGCTTTCCTCCTTTCTTTTTCTTGCGCTTTTTCTTTCGTTTCTTCTTACGCACAGCCGGTGCGTGCTGCTTTTCGATCACATCTTCGACGGCTTTGTAATAGTAGTTCTCGCCTGCGAACGTGAGCCGCTTGGGGGTCAGAAACTCCGACTTGACAAACGCTCCGATAAACTCTTCCGCGCTCATGCCGTTATATTTCACAAAGCCCATTGCGCCGAACGGCAAAGCGCCGACAACGCAGAGCCAGGACACGGTTTCCGTGCCGAGTACGTTCCTTAGTCCAAAGTAGATGGCAACGGCTGCTGCTATCGCGAGGGCAGAAAAAACGAGCTGACGAAGGTTCAGCCCGAAGAAGATGTTTTCCTGGTATTCTTGAATCTCACGGTTGATCTTTACCTCCATAGCTTCACCTCCTTACAGCCCGAACATTTCCCGTACCACTCGATCGGCCATTTTGATCGTGCCGGTCAGTACGAGCAGGTTAAAGATCAGTTCTCCGAGATACGACCAAACCATCGTTGTTGCGCTTGCGCTTGCATCGACTGCGGGGGGATTCGCCGTAAAGACCGAAAAGATGATGCAGCCGAGAACGATGATCGCGCCTTCCAGACACACCGCCGCATACGATTTCAAAAAGGTCTTTCCTATGTGGCTTGTGGGCTCCCCCGCGAAAGTGGACAAGGGGATTGGCGCAATGGCCGTGTACAGATAGATTTTGAAAAACCGTCCATAGACGCTCATTACCATAATGAACGCAAGGACGATCACGACGAGACACCCGATCAGCGATACAGCCCACACGGGGATGGATTGAAAGAAAGTCAACCCGTTAACGGCGTTGACGATTTCTGTCGGCAGCGTGACCGGCTGTGCCGATCCCAATCCTGCGGTGTGCATGGAGGTCGAGATCACGCCCTGCACGATCTTAAAGATCGCTATCATGAGGTCAAGCCCATAGGTGATGACCCCTTTGGCGATCGCGAATCGCACGAACAGTTTCAATGCGTGTTCCGGTCGTTTGACCTCGGTTATACTGCCTGCGGTCTTGACCACGCCGACGAGAAAGAACAGCACCAGTAATGCGGTGCCGACTGCTTTCAATGCCCCGTTGATCGACACGATCACATTCCAGATCGTGCCGCCCTTGAAGGCTTGGGGAGACTGCGTAAGGAGTGTCCAGATTTCGGCGAGCTTCTCGTTCCACATTCTGAGAGCGAAAAGCAGGTTATCAATGATCCAGTTGCCGCTATCCAACTGTCAGTTCACCTCCTTTGGTGGGAAGGAAAAACCCTCTGCTTTTGAAACAGAGGGCTTCTCCAAGCGGGGTAACGGGTCAGCGTTCCATATCACGAGATCGCTTCTTCGGCTTTTGATCGGGCAAAATACCGTACTTGTCGTCTACGTAGAAAGCGCCCGCAAACGGATTGTAGATAGCCGTGCATCGGACGCCGTTGTATTCGGCAATATATGAGTTTTCGCCGACCATCTCCACAATGGTCGCTTCCCGCATTGCGCCATCCAATGAGTGGATGTGCATGGGTTCAGTGATATTCATCTTCATACGATCAGCCCATGATGAGATTCAAGATCTCACGTGCAAACGTGATGATGATACCGCCTGCAACGGTCAGAAAACCGTTGGCACGCTGCGAAGCGTCGTGGCTCTTGAGTGCAAGGCCGACCTGCACGATGCCGAACGCGAGCAGGATGATACCGACCGCCCTGATTAGCCCGAAGATAAATTCAGACAGATTGTTGACAACGGCGATAGGATCGTTCGTATCGGCGAAAGCAGGGGTAGCCATGCAAAGCATGAAGACAACGGCGCTGAAGATCGCAAAGATCTTCTTGGTTCGATTGGTGAGTTGCATGATAGTTGTGTTCCTCCTATTTGTGTTGATTTTGTTCTTGGCGTTCTTGGTACTGCTTCTCCCGTTCTTCTTCCAATATTTCCTGGATTTCATCGGACGAGAGGACAACATACGATTCATCATCGAGGATGATCGTTTCGGGGTCGAAGGCAAGCGGGGCAAGTCCGTGTTCATATGGTGCTGCGCCGCCATCGGCGGAAAGAGCGATGTTCGGATGCTTCATGAGGTCGTACTTTTCGTCCATCACAGCATTTTCGCCGCGGACGAAAAGAAGCGCGTAGCGGTTGTCGAGCATACGCACTTCTTCGGGCAACATGAGATTTCGACCGGTCAGGGAAGTATTCTTAGAATAGCTTCCGTTCCGTCCCTTGGATTCGGTGTAGCTGTCGGCGCTGATTGTTTCCTTGCCGAGCTTTTTCGATACCAGCTCATGGGTGCTGTCCTCGTTCCCACCGAGGTACAGAAACTCATCGCAATTACCGATGATGCTTTCCCATTGCTTGTCGAACAGGGCTTTGAGCTGCGCGATGTTCTGGATGATTATGCTCACCGAGATTTCGCGGCTACGCATGGTTGCCAGCAGCTTGTCAAATTCATCCGGCAGCGCGACGTTCGCAAACTCGTCCATCACGCAATGCACATGAACGGGAAGTCTGCCGTTGTGGATGCGATCTGCTGAATAGTAGAGCTCTTGGAAAAGCTGCGTGTACATCATACCGACAATGTAGTTCAGAGAACTATCGTTGTCGGGAATGACCGCGAACAAAGCAACCTTCTTTTCGCCCAAAGAGGCAAGGTCAAGTTCGTCGATTTGCGAGATCGCAGCGATCTGCGGAAGGTTATACTTCTCCAGCCGGACACCGAGCGAGACCAGTATGCTTTTCGCCGTCTTACCCGCTGCCAATTTGAAGATCGAGTATTGCTTCACGGCAAGGTTGTCCGGTTCCTCCATCGCAAGGCGGCTGAACATATCGTCGAGAATGCTCGTGAATTCTTCATCCTCCTCATGCACCTCCGCTGCGCTCAGCAAGTCCATAACCATGGGGAAGTTCTGTTCCTCCGGCGGTGCCATGTACAGCAGGTACAGGATCAACGCCTCCAGGAGAGCTGTTTCCGATTTTTCCCAAAATGGATCGTTGTTCGATGCGCCCTTGGGTGTCGTGTTACGGATCAAGTTGGTGACCAGCTTCAGTACATCTTTCTCATCCCGCAGATACGCAAACGGATTGTAGCAATGTGACAGTCCGGGGTTTATGAGATCAAGCACTCGGATTTCATACCCCTTGGATTCCAGCAGCTTTCCGGTATCCCGTAGCAGTTCGCCTTTCGGATCGAGGGCGACGAATGAGGTATTGGCCTGGAGAATATTCGGTTTTGCATAGAAGCGGGTTTTGCCCGCGCCGCTGCCGCCGACCACAAGCACGTTGAGGTTACGCCTGTGCTTGCGCCCATCCAGCCCGATCTTCACATGGTTCGTGAGAAGTATGTTCTGATCGGTACGCTTATCAGCGTACTTGTGATTGACTT
>JAFQFR010000041.1 GCA_017398595.1 Clostridia bacterium | reverse complement strand
GGAAGAAATAGAACGAACCGAGCAAGAGAGCGAGTCCGCAGCTCCCATGAGCGACCGAGAACGGATCTCCGCTATGTGGAGGTACTACCGTCAGGCAAAAGAACTGCTGGACCGTGAAAGTGAGGACTACGATCCCGACACGGCGGTGGATCTGCTCATCGACTCGGCAAACCTCGGATGCGACGTTGCCAAATACCGTCTCGGAAAAATGTTCCTCCGTGGCGAGGATGTGGCGAAGAATACCGATTACGCTCTGCGGTGGTTAGAGGATGCGGTGGCAGACGGCAATCAATACGCTGAATACCTGCTGGGCAAAACTCTGCTCCGAGGTGAGGATATAGAGCAAGACCTACCCCGTGGTGAGGATCTGCTGAAGCGTTCCTCCGACAAAGGAAACCGCTATGCCAAATACGCTCTCGGCAAAGCCTACCTCGAAGGACTCTTGCTCCTACAGGATATTCCCGAAGCAATACGCCTGCTAACGGAGTCCGCAGACTCCGGCTTCGCACCGGCACAATACCTGCTGGGTAAGCTGATGAGTCAAGGCGAGGTCATGCCAAAGGACTTGGAAAGAGCCATCGACTATCTCGAACGAGCCGCAGGTCAAGGCAATCCTTACGCCGCCTATCTCGCAGGCAAGCTACTGCTCACCGAGGAAGATATCAAAGATATCCTCCGAGCCATTAAGAACTTCGAAATCGCCGCGGAGAACGGAAACGACTATGCCGAATATCAGCTCGGAAAGCTGTACCTCTACGGCAGAGAGGTCGAGCGTGACTATGAGAAAGCCATTGCCTATCTGACCTCTGCTGCCGAGCATGGCAATCAGTACGCCGAGCAGCTCCTGCACAGCATAAGGAGTAATAAAAATTGGTCTGCGGCGATGGGATCGTTCCGACTGCTCCATCATCTTGCCCGTATGCTCCAAAACCGTTTGGAGGACGAGCGCAAGGATAAGATGGGCGGCATCGACCGCAAGCTCAAGCGTAAGATCGACGAGAAGAAACAGGCTCACGGTCTCAAGCAATAATCCTAACGAAAGGAGAACCTATGTCAAGCTATATCCATTTCACAGAAGAACAAAAGGAACAGGCACGGCAGACCGACCTATGCGATCTGCTCCGACGCCAGGGAGAGAAGCTCAAACGCTCCGGCAATGAATACGAATGGCGCGACGGCTCACAGAAGGTAACCATCCGTGGCAACCTGTGGTTTCATCAGTACGAGCGAGTCGGCGGCGATGCCATTGACTTCGTCCGCAGGTATTATAACAAGAGCTATCCCGAAGCGATGGAATATCTGCTGGGTGGCAGCGGTATGGGAACGCTTACCGTCTCACCGCCTGTGGTCAGAGAGTCAAAGCCCTTCGAGCTACCGCCGAAGAACGATAACAATCGCCGAGCCTATGCCTACCTCCTAAACAAGCGGGGCATCAACCGAGAGGTGCTGAACGCCTTTTTTTATACCGGACTGATCTATGAATCGGCAGACTACCACAACGCTGTGTTCGTGGGCAAGAATCCGGAAGGAGTTGCCGTTCATGCTCACAAGCGCGGAACAGGCTCGGAGAGTACCTTCAAAGGAAACGTGGACAGTAGCGATCCGAGATACAGTTTTCACTGGATCGGACGAAGCAACCGAGTCTATCTCTTTGAAGCACCGATAGATATGCTGTCCTTTATTTCACTTCACAGAAACGGCTGGCAGAACCACAGCTATGCCGCCGCCTGCGGTGTATCCGACCATGTGATGTGGCAG
>JAFQFR010000040.1 GCA_017398595.1 Clostridia bacterium | reverse complement strand
ACCAATTTGTATGTTTGAAGTCAACAGTGCGTACTTTTTCCACGGCTCAGAAAATTGCATGCGGAAACAATATAAATAAAAACTTTCGGAGCGAGATATGAAAAAATTTTGTAAAATCCTGTTTGCCGTATGCTTCGTCTGCATACTTTGCTTTGTCTCTGCCGCCGCGGAGACGGACGAACTTGCCGAGGCGATCTCCGATTGCATGGGCAAGGAGCCGTTTGTGGTGCGCGTGGCGTTTGGCGAACTGCTGCTCAATCGCCTTGACAGCGCCGACTTCCCGGATACGGTTGCCGATGTCGCGCGCGACTTTGCCGATGGGCACATCAGCGATGTGAGCGAAAGCGATTATCGCGCCGCGGCGTCGGCAGAGCGCCGCTTCGGCTTCGCGGGCGGTGCGCTGTATGTGAAAAAGTGGAAATCGGTAGAAAACACGCCGCTCGAACTGCGGAGCGGCGTGCGTCTGTACGATTGGTTCTTTTATATTTGATTTTCTTCCGCGATCTCCATATAGATCCTTCTGCGGAGCACGTTTGCTTCGGTGATGCGCACGTGCAGGGACTGACCGAGCTTGTATTGCAACTTGCCGCGTCCGAGCGTCTGCGTTTCCTCGCGGAATTTGAAGCCTTCGCCGAGCATCTCGATGGGGATGAGTCCCTCACAGGTGTTTTCGAGCTCGCAGAAGAGACCGAACGAGGTCACCGAGCTGATCACCGCGTCAAATTCCTTGCCGACTTCTTTTTCCATGAAGATGACCTTATAAAGATCCTCAATGTCGCGCTCTGCGGTCATGGCTTTCAGCTCGTTTTCGCTGGATGCCGCAGCGCTTTCGGCGGCGAATTTCGTATAACGCTTCTTTGCCGCGTCTGCGCCGTTTTCCATCGCGTATTTGAGGATGCGGTGTACCGAAAGGTCGGGGTAACGGCGAATGGGCGAGGTGAAATGGCAGTAGTAGGAAAGTCCCAGTCCAAAGTGATCGTCTCTGGTTTCACTGTACTTTGCTTTCATCTGCGCGCGCAGTGTTACGCGGGAGATCACGTTTTCCATGCCCGCTTCGGCGGCTTCGCGCAGAATGGGAGCAAACGCGCCGGTGGATAACTTCTTCTGGCGAAGCGACAGGGTAGAGAGCCCAGCGTTTTGCACGAAGTTTTTGTACGCGGTCAGCTTTTCCTCGCTCGGCGGCTCATGCACGCGGAACACGCAGGGAAGCTCGTTTGCGCACATGTAGCGTGCAACCGCTTCGTTTGCCGTCAGCATAAACTGCTCGATCATGCGCTCCGCATCGCCGCGCTCACGCTTGACAATTTCGATGGGCATGCCGTCCTCGCCGAGGATAAATCTCGCCTCGGCGCTTTCCAGTTCCAGCACGCCGCGCGCCTTTGCGCGTCCCTCCAAAATCTTAAAGAGGGGATACATCGCGGTGATGGTTTTATAAACTGGCTTGTACTTGGTGTAAAATTTGGATCTCGACTTCTTTGCAAACAGGTCGTTGACCTCGCTGTATACGCCGCGCACCTTGGAGCGGATGATGGCGTTTTCCACGCGGCAGCCGACGATCTCGCCGCACTGATCCAGGTCGATCAGCGCCGAAAGCGTGTATTTATCGGTACCCGCATTCAACGAGCAGACGCCGTTCGACAGGCATTCGGGCAGCATGGGCACGACCTTGTCGATGAAGTAGACGCTGGTGCCGCGGGCAAACGCTTCCTTGTCGGTCGGCGTGCCGTAGCGGACATAGTGCGAGACATCGGCAATGTGTACGCCGAGCGTGTAGCCGTCTTTTTTGACTTCCAGCGAGATCGCGTCGTCGAGGTCTTTTGCATCCGCGCCGTCGATCGTGAAGATCGCCATATCGCGCAGATCGAGGCGACCGTTTTCGGTGATCTCCTCTTTGGCTGCCGCCTCGGCGCAGCGCAGAGCCTCGTTCGGGAACTCGGTGCGGATGCCGTTTGCCAGCAGTACGGATTCGTAATTTGCCCCAAGGGAGAGTGCTTTGCCGAGATCGCGCAGGATCTCGCCTTTCGGCGGGCGCTTGCCGCTGCCGTAGTCAAGGAGCTTGACCTCTACCTTGTTGCCGAGCGGGATGTCGCCGATCTCGTCGATCTCTGCCTCAAATGTGTAGCGCGGATTATCGGGAATGACGCGATAGGGGGAGAACTTGCGCCCGAGCAGATGCGCATCCACGATCAGCGTGCCGCAGAAGGTGGTGATGCCGCGCTCGAGGATCTCCACAACTACGCCCTCGGCGTGGAATTTTTCATCCGAACGAGGTTTCAGCTCGCGCTTTTTCACCTCGATGGCAACGCGGTCACCTGTCAGTGCGCCGCCGCAGAGCCTTGCGGGGATGAAAATATCGTCGGTAAGGTTGTAGGCTTTGTCGGTGGTTACAAAGCCGAAGCCGCGTTCGCTGCCGCTGAAAACACCTTCCAGGCGCACCGTCGCGGCGGACGGCTTTTCCGACAGGCGGTCGCTCGGACGCGCGCCGCGTCTTTGACGGCTTTTTTCATTTTTTGCAAACCGCTTTGCCGACTTGCTCTTGGCAAAGGGGGTATTTTTCTTTTTTCTCATAGTGTTCCTTTGCATTTTTATATAAAAGAAATCCGCTTTTGGATTAGTATAAACCAAAAGCGGATCGTATAAACCATATAAGTTATTGTGCAGCGGTGGTTTCAACGGGAGCCTCAGTAGTAGAGGGAGCCTCGGTCGTTACCACGATACCCTGATAACCTTCAGCGCCGCTGTCAAGACCGATGTCCGGAATCGTAGCATTGAAGTTGATGTCGGGCTGGATCGCATACATAGCAACAACGACTACAACAAAAACGATTGCAACGATGGTGGTGAGCATAGAAAGCTTCTTTTCATACGATTTGCCCTTGTTTTTTCCGAAGAAGGTGTCAGAACCGCCGGCAATAGAACCGGAAAGACCCTTGTCCTTACCCTGCTGCATCAGAACAGCCACAACCAAAAATAACGCGCAGATCAAAAGAAGAATGCCAAGTACAATTTCAACTGTCATAAAATCTATCCTCCGAATTTTTTACATAACTAAAAACGCACTTTGCAATGCGGATTTTATTTTACCATACGAATTCAAAAAAAGCAATACAATTTTAAAAAATAAATCAAAAATTGTATTTTTCAAAAATACGGACGAATACGGTTTCTTTTTCGTATTGCCAGGTTCGCTTTTTTGTGATACACTGAAAACAGCATATTGTGTAATGCGGAGGTTTGTATGACAGAACGGTTTCAGAATCCGATCTTGGAGCGGGGAGCCGATCCCTTTGTCGTTCGGTTTGAGGATAGATACTATTATGTATATTCCACGGTCGGCGGTCTGTATGTCAGCAATGCCGACAACATCCATCATTTGAACCGCGAGGGCAAAAATGTTTTTTGTCCGCCTGCGGGAACGATGTGGTCAAAAGAGTATTGGGCGCCCGAGATCCACCGCATCGGCGGCGAGTGGTATCTGTATGTTGCGGCGGATGACGGCGACAACTATAACCACCGCATGTATGTGTTGAAGTCTACGAACGGTCGCCCCGACGGCGAGTATGAAATGCTCGGCAAGATCACCGATCCCACCGATAAATGGGCGATCGACGGCACGGTCATCGACAAGGACGGCGAGCTCTATTTCGTATGGTCGGGCTGGGAAGGCGATGAAAATAAAAATCAGAATATCTACATTGCCAAAATGAAGTCTCCCACTGAGATCGAGGGCGAGCGCGTGCTGCTTTCCACCCCCGAGTACGAGTGGGAAAAGCGCGGCAGCGGTGTTACCTCCTCCGGCAAGGTCCTGCCTGCCGTGAATGAAGGCCCGCAGATCCTGTATAAAGATAACACCATCCACATCGTGTATTCCGCATCCGGCAGCTGGTGCCGCCACTATTGTCTCGGCATCCTCACCTACCGCGGCGGCGATATTCTGGATCCGAAAAACTGGGTCAAAGGGACAGACGCCGTGTTCTCCGAAAGCGAGGGAACGCACGGCACGGGGCATTGCTCGTTTGTAAAGGCGGTAGACGGCAAGACCGATTTTATCGTGTACCATGCCATGAAGATTCCGAACGGCAACTGGACGAACCGCGGCGTGCGTGCGCAGCCTTTTACCTGGGACGGCGACATGCCCGTGTTCGGCAAGGCGGCAACGCTCGAGGACTGGATCGAAATTCCCGTATCAGATTAAAATTTATAGATAAAGAAGGTATACATCGTGAAGTACATTCTGGAAAATGACAAATTAAAGGTAGTCGTTGCGACCAAGGGCGCAGAGCTGCAGGGCATCTATTCCAAGGTGACCGACAAAGAGTACATGTGGCAGCCGGGTGCGGAGATCTGGAACACGCATTCCATTCTTCTGTTCCCGAACCCCGGTCGTATCGCGCATGACCGCACGGTCATCGGCGGCAAGGTCTATCCCGCAACCATGCATGGCTTTGCCAAGGACATGGAGTTCACCGCCGAGGAAGCCAGCAGCGAAAAGCTCGTGCTGACGCTCGCGGCAAATGAGGACACCAAGTTCTTCCTGCCCTATGAGTTTCTGTTCCGCGTAATTTTCGAGCTGAACGGCGACGTACTGGAGCAGCGCTTTGAGGTCGTCAACAAGGACAACAAGGACATTTATTTCTGTCTCGGCGCGCATCCCGGCTTCTACTGCCCGATCGAGCTCGGCGAGAGCGGCGATGACTATGTTCTCCGTTTTGATCCCCCGCAGCAGCTTCTGCGCGATGAGGCAGAGGCGGGCACCCGTCTGCTCACCGGTAAGCATACGCCCTATGAGTTGGAAAACGGCACGGATATGTTCGTTGGGGAGAAGTTCTTCAACGATGATCCGAAGCTCTTCTCCAATGTCAAAGCAGACACGATCACGCTGCTGTCGAAGAAGTCGGGCAGATTCGTGGAAATGGGCATCAAGGATTTCCCGTTCATGTGCCTGTGGGGCGTACCGGATAAGATGCAGATCCTCAGCATCGAGCCTTGGTGCGGTACCAGCGACCTCACCGATACCGACCATGTTTGGGAACACAAACTCGGCATTGAGAAAGCCGAAGTCGGCGGAACTTGGGTTCGCACACTGACCTTTAGAGTCGGCTAATTGCATACAGAAAAACAGCTCGGCATCGCCGAGCTGTTTTTGCTATTTTCTCATTTGTACGGTAACGGTTTGCAGTTCGTTCATGGGGATATAGTTTTCGGGAATGCAGTAATAGAAGCGGATCCCCGTTTCCGGGTCATAGTGTCCGCCGCCTTCGCGTCCCCACGTTGCGCCGTTGATTTGGAACGTTTCCCAGTCGAAGGAAGCTTTGCTGTTGCATCCGATGCCGGATGCGCCGACGATCAGGTTTTCTACTCCTGCATTTTCGGGAATCGCCGCAGAAACGAATTTGCCGTCTGCAAAGGTGATGCTGATCTCATCTGCCGTGTTTTCGGTTTCGATCCTGTAGGCATAATCGGGATGCTCGGGCAGGAGTGTGGCGCGATCCAGCGTGCAGGAAAAGATCTGCGAGCTATATCCGTTGTAGTAGATCCCCCGCTTTGCCCAGCTCATATGACCAAAGCGCACTGCTTACCAAAATGTTTTCGTCTAACGAGAAGTGCGCAAAATATTCTTCCATTGTCAGCTCACGGTCGTTTGCCATGTCGTAGTAGAAAACATGTCGGTAAGCACCGTCGTTTGTATACTGCGAACCGAATCGGTTACAAATTCGCAGGATTCGCACACAAACTGCCCGTCTGCAAAGGCGTAATCGATCTCGATCGAGCCGTAAAACAACGCTTCGCCGAACTGGCAGGGCAGACTGCGGTGCAGCTTGCCGTTTTGGATCGAATCGTATTCTGTATTGCCGATAACGACAGAATCAAACAGCGTTTTATCTGTGTTGAAACGGCTTTTTTCGATGGTATGCTTCCCATTCGCGCATTCGATGTAATAGGCGTTTTCATCCGCGGAGAAAGTAACATATTCTTGAACGGATCTGTTCGGATTTTCATATTCTTCGAGTGTTACGCCGTCCAATACGCGTGTATATGAACGGTGTAAGGATGACGGTCCCTGCTCGTAAGCGAAGATCAGCACGATCTCGGGATAGCCGTCACCGGTGAGGTCTTCGACACACACCGTCGGGATTTCGGTATAGCCGTAATTGCTTTTGACCGTTTTGCTGTATGTGCCGACAGTCAGCAAAAATTCCGGCGTTCTGTTTCCGAGCGCCGTGTTGTCGATCGGCTCGATCGTTATGTCCTGCGGTGTGATCCGCTTGACCTCGCGGCAGATGTAGGACAGGGATCCCATCACGTTTTCCATAAGCGCTGCCGCGGCATCTTTTTCGACCGCAAAGGAGAGGGTAAGGGCTGTATCCATGGGCGTCCAACGGTCGCAAAAGGCATTTTCGTGGATGTCGGTTACGCTGCTCGGAAGGATGATTCCATCGAGCGAAGTGCGGTAAAACGCTTTCTCGCCGATATGCTCCGTTCCGTCGGGCACCGTGTAGTATCCTGTTCTGCCGGAGGGAAAAGCGACGAGCGTTTTTTTATCTTTGGTGAACACAACGCCGTCTACGGAGACGAATTCTTCGTGCCATTCGTCTATGTACAAATGCAGCAGGGTGTCGCGCACCGCTTCGAGGGAAGTGTTATAAGAGTGGATCATTGCAGCGGACGCGCCCTCGGGGAAAGTCCAGGCATAGATCGGGCACTTTGTCAGGCGCAGATCATCTGCCAAGGGGGCGATATATCCCTCGGGTACGGGTACGTTTCCGCCCTCTGTGAGATAGGCTGCGGAGTAGGTGACATAGATCTCATCCGTGCCTTCGTAGCCGAGAAAGCCGTATTTGTTTTGCGCGATCGAAACCGAACCGGGGCGCACCTCGGTCAAATATCCGTATTCGATCTTTTTGTATTCCACAAGCTCCGGAAAAAGTTTTTTCGCGGTGGCGGGGTCCGGACGCTCGGGATCACCGCCGCGCACGCGCAAGGTCAGCCCGCAGATCGGATATTCGGGCGTGACGGTGCTGTGCGGCAGGACCTCGCCATCGGCTTTGAGCGTTTGCGGTACGGAAAGCTCCTTTAGCTGCATGCATCCGCTGAACGCGCCGTCAGCGAGCTGTGTGACACTGTCGGGAATGTACACCATTTCGATGCGGCAGTTTTGAAAGGCAGCGGTGCCGATCGCTTCGGTGCCCTCGGGGATCCTGTATTCGCCGGTTCTGCCGGCGGGAAAGGCAACGAGCGTTTTCCCATCTTTACTGAAGATTACGCCGTCAATCGATGTGTAGCTCGGGTTATCTGCCGCAACATACAGGTTCTGTACGCTGCCGATCGCCGCATCGGCAAAGCTTTCCTTGCCGGTGGGGAAAAATACAGAGTCGATCGGGTATTGGTATATAGATTCCGAAAGTGCGGTCGTCTCCACCGTAGGGATCGGTGCATCGGTGCTTTCGGGCGGTGTCGTTGTGTCGCAAGCTGTCAGCAGACAAGCGGTAAGCAGAGCAGCGGCGATGGCGGTGCGTTCGTGTAAAGTCATACAGGCGCTCCTTTCATAAGTCCTATCGTATTTTTTCTCATTCGGTTGCATTTTGTCCATGTATTACAATTATAGTACATCTTAGCTGCGAATGCAAGATTTTTGACCTTTTTCTTTCAATATAAAAAATCTCTTGCTTTTTTTGTTTTTCTGTGCTATACTTTTCTGTAAAGGCATAGATGAAGTTTGCCGCATCCCGCTTTTGCGTACACAGAGAGAGCTGCCATTGGCTGCAAGCAGCTTTGCGTGAGGGAGACGGCGTTTCGCTTCGGAGCCTGCGCGGGGAACAGGAACTTCAGTAGCCGCGCACGGGTGTTCCCGTTACAGAACGGTAAAGTGTCGGCTTTATGTCGAAATGCGGGTGGTACCGCGGATGTTTTTTGAAAATGTCCGTCCCGGAGGAGACTCCGAGACGGTTTTTTATTTAAAAAATAAAAATATATAAATAAAAGGAGGCGTTTCACTTTGAAAGAAATGCTCGAAAAAATCAAAGCCGAAGCTGCCGCAAAGCTTAGCGAGGAGAATGCAGACCTCGAGGCGATCCGCGTGCAGTACCTCGGCAAAAAGGGTGAGCTGACGCAGGTGCTTCGCGGCATGGGACAGCTCAGCGCCGAGGAAAGACCGATCGTCGGTCAGATGGCAAACGATGTACGCGCGTACATTGAAAACCTCATTGAAGAAAAGAAGGCTTCTGCGGCAAGCGCTGCCATGGCGAAAAAGCTCCTGGACGAGACCGTGGACGTTACGATGCCTGTAGAGCCTGTTACCGTCGGCTCTCGTCACCCGCTCTCGCAGGTACAGACGGAGCTCGAGGACATTTTCATCGGTCTCGGCTTTGAGATCGTGGAAGGCCCCGAGGTTGAGTACGACTACTACAACTTCCAGGCGCTCAACATTCCCGAAAACCATCCCGCAAGAGACACACAGGATACCTTCTATATCACGGACAACATCCTGCTGCGTTCGCAGACCTCGCCGATGCAGATCCGCGCAATGGAGCAGAAGAAGCCTCCGCTGCGCATCATCTCTCCCGGTCGTGTATACCGTTCGGACGCAGTAGATGCAACGCATTCGCCCCTCTTCCATCAGCTCGAAGGTCTCGTTGTAGACAAGGGCATCACCATGGGCGACCTCAAGGGTACGCTCGAGCTCTTCGCCAAGAAGATGTTCGGCGATGATACCAAGATCCGTTTCCGTCCCCACCATTTCCCGTTCACCGAGCCGTCTGCGGAAGTGGACGTTTCCTGCTTTGTCTGCGGCGGCAAGGGATGCAGCCTTTGCAAGGGTGAGGGCTGGATCGAGATCCTCGGCGCGGGCATGGTACATCCCAATGTTCTGCGCGGCTGCGGCATCGACCCCGAGGTGTACAGCGGATTTGCGTTCGGTCTCGGTATCGAGCGTATCGTAATGCGCAAGTACAACATTGATGATATGCGACTGCTGTATGAAAACGATGTTCGTTTCCTGAAGCAGCTTGGTTAAGGAGGTGCGGTAAATGAATCTTTCGAGAAACTGGCTGGCAGACTTCGTAGATGTCAGCGATATTGAAAACAAGGCATACTGCGACCGCATGACCGATACCGGTTCTAAGGTCGAGGGATTTGAGGTTCTGGCAGAGGACATCGAAAATGTCGTTGTCGGCAAGATCCTCTCCATTGCAAAGCATGAAAACTCCGATCATCTGCAGATCTGCTCCGTAGATGTCGGCGAGGGCGCTCCCGTGCAGATCGTCACCGGTGCGCAGAATATTTTTGAGGGTGCTGTGATCCCCGTTGCCAAGGCATATTCCAAGCTGCCCGGCGGCGTCACCATCAAGCCCGGCAAGCTCCGCGGCGTGGAGTCCAATGGTATGCTGTGCTCCATCGGCGAGCTCGGACTGACCACCCACGATATGCCCGGCGCGGCAGAAGACGGTATCTTTATCATGGATGCTTCTCTGGAAGCAAAGATCGGTACCGACATCCGCGAGGTGCTGATGCTTTCGGACAGCGTGGTCGAATTTGAGATCACCCCGAACCGTCCCGACTGTCTGTCCGTGATCGGTCTCGCGCGCGAGACTGCAGCTTCGTTTGACCGTGCGCTGAACATCCCCGCGCCCAAGGTCACCGAGGCAGGCGGCGACATCGCCGATTATCTCAAAGTCAAGATCGACGCGCCCGAGCTTTGTCCCCGCTACACCGCGCGCGTTGTTAAGAACGTAAAGATCGAGCCCTCGCCGCTGTGGATGCGTATGCGTCTGCGCGCTGCGGGTGTGCGCCCGATCAACAACATCGTGGATATTACCAACTACGTTATGCTCGAGTACGGTCAGCCGATGCACGCGTTTGACTATGCATGCATCGACGGCAGTGCCATCACCGTTCGCACTGCGACTGCGGGCGAGAACTTCAAGTCGCTGGATGACAAGGATCATGTGCTCGAAGAGGGTATGCTTGTCATCGCCGACGATAAGAAGGCTGTTGCACTCGCTGGTGTGATGGGCGGTGCAAACTCCGAGATCACCGAGAACACCAAGACGGTCGTTTTCGAGTCTGCCAACTTCTACGGCGCGTCTGTCCGTATCACCTCCCGCAAGCTCGGCATGCGCACCGACGCATCGGGACGCTTTGAAAAGGGACTGGACCGCGAGAATACCATGGGCGCGCTGGAGCGTGCCTGTGAGCTGGTCAACCTGCTCGGCGCGGGCGAGGTCGTCAGCGGCATCGTAGATGTTTACCCCGGCAAGAAAGAGCGCACGGTCATCAAGCTTGAGCCCGAGCGCATCAATAAATTTCTCGGCATCAACGCTTCCGAGCAGTTCATGCGCGACACGCTTGTAAAACTGGACTTCACGCTCGACGGCGACATGGTCACGGTTCCTTCCTTCCGTGAGGATGTAGAGGGTATGCAGGACCTCGCCGAAGAAGTCGTTCGTATCTACGGCTACAACGAGATCGAGTCCACCGGCATTTCGGGCAATATGACGCAGGGACAGAGAAGTGCATCGCAGAATTTTGAAGTGGGACTCCACAAGCTGCTCTGCGGCATGGGTCTCGATGAGATCTGCACCTTCTCCTTCATCTCGCCGAAGTATTACGATAAGATCTGCCTGCCCGCAGACAGCGCAAAGCGCAATTCCATCGTGATCAAAAACCCGCTCGGCGAGGATACCAGCGTTATGCGTACCACGGCGCTCCCCTCGATCATGGAAGTACTGGCGCGCAATGCAAACTTCTCCAATGAAAAGGTCGGTCTCTACGAGATCGCTACTACCTATACGCCTACCGATACCGAAGGCGGTAAGCTGCCCGATGAGCGCAAGGTGCTCACGCTCGGCTTCTACGGCAGAGGAGACTTCTTCACCCTCAAGCAGATGTGCGAGACGGTCGCAAAGTATGCACGCATCAAGGTCGAGTATGTTCGCGACAGCGAGAACCCGTCCTATCATCCCGGCAGATGTGCAGACATTCTGCTTGCCGATGGTACAAAGCTCGGTACCATGGGACAGATCCATCCGACCGCTGCGGCAAACTACGACATGAACATGCCTGTATTCGTTGCAGAGATCGACATCCCCACGCTGTTTGCCAATAGAGGCGCAGAACCCGAGTACAAGCACCTGCCGAAGTTCCCCGCATCCTCGCGTGACTTCTCGTTCGTTTGCGACGAGGCGCTTGAAGTCGGTGCTATTGAGAAGGTCATGTACCACAGCGGTGTGAAACTGCTGGAAGATGTCAAACTCGTAGACATCTACCGCGGCGTGCAGGTCGGCGAGGGCAAGAAGAGCGTTACCTTCCGTATCGTTCTCCGCGCGGCTGACCGAACCCTCACCGTTGAGGAAGCGGACAAGGCTGCCAAGAAGATCCTTTCTTCCATGGAGCATCAGCTCGGCATCACGATCAGACAGTAAAATAAATAATAAAGACCGCTTCGGCGGTCTTTATTATTTGCTGTAAAAAAAATACAGGAAAAAAGTGCTAATCCTATTGACAACATGACACGAATATAGTATAATTATCCCATCATATGGTAAAAAATGTAATGAACTAATGAGGAATAGAAAATGATTATTTGTGAAGTGATTGAAGAAATAGGAATGGGCGAAGAACGCAACGAATTGCCCGTATATGGTTTTCGCTTTATTCGGGAGAAAGACGGCGAAACCATTTGCATCATGCGAGACGTGTTCACGGAAAAGGAAAAGGCGTTTGCCTTAAAAGAACTGATCGAGCAAAACGACCTCGACGAGGCACAGATCCCCGATGTTGTGGAGGATGCACTGGGTACATAAAAGAAAAAGTTCGGCAAATGCCGAACTTTTTCTTTTATGCAAAACTTTTTAAATACTCTGCAACAGATCGTGTCATTTCTCTTGCAAAATCCGAGTTGTATTTGCGGTCGCAGAAGGCATGCAGCCACTCGGTGTAGTCTTTTTCAAGCGGCTTCGGCGCGAGCATTTGCCGCAGCTCTGCGCCGTCCATGCGGCGGTAGCCGTTTTCGTGTACGATGTGCTGCATGACTGCGCGCTCGGGCTTCTTACGCGCGATCTGCTGCTCGGTCGGATAGCCGAATACAAGCATGGCGGCAGGGAAGACATATTCGGGCAGATGCAGCATCTCGCGGTGCAGCTCGCAGTTTTCCATAATGTCGCCGATGTAGCAGGAACCGATGCCGAGACTTTCCGCAGCGGTGACGGCGTTCTGCGCGGCAATGGTCGCATCGCTCACGGCAAGCAGCAGGTCGCCCACGCCGGGCTTGCGCGCGTCGCAGGCAGCGTCGAGATAGGCATCATACCACTTTTGACAGTCGGCGCAGAAGATGAGCACCATTTTCGCCTTTGCGATAAACGGCTGATCGTCACAGCTGACCGCCAGTTTTTCTTTCAGTGCGTCATCGGTGATGTCCAAAATGGTGTAAAGCTGTTGATTGCCCGCGGTGGGTGCCTGTGTTGCTGCGTGCAGGATCGCTGCCTTTTCCTTGGCGGAGATCTCCTTGTCCGTGAACAGGCGAACCGATTTGCGCGCGGAGAGCTGTTTTAATACTTCGTTCATGTCAAACTTCCTCGCCGTTGTCAAAAATGGTGGTCTGCATGGGCGGGACTTCCTTTTGCATCGGGCGGTAAGGGATGCCGAGATGCTCATAGGCAAGGCGGGTGACACAGCGACCGCGCGGCGTGCGCGAGAGGTAACCGATCTGCATCAGATACGGCTCGTATACGTCCTCGAGCGTGATCGCCTCTTCGCCGACGGTTGCGGCGAGGGTATCCAGGCCCACAGGTCCGCCGCCGTAGAATTTGATGATCGCTTCGAGCATGCGGCGGTCGGTGTTGTCGAGTCCCAGCTCGTCGATCTCGAGTGCGGCAAGCGCTTCTTTGGCGATTGCCTCGGTGATCTTGCCGTTGCCCTTAACGGTGGCAAAGTCGCGCACGCGCTTGAGCAGACGGTTGGCGATACGCGGCGTGCCGCGGGAACGCGACGCGATCTCAATAGCACCTGCGGTGTCCATTTCCACATTTAAAATTTCAGCAGAGCGCGTAACGATGGATGCAAGCTCCTCGGTGGTGTACAGTTCCAGTTTGAGCAGTACGCCGAAGCGGTCGCGCAGCGGCTGCGTGAGCTGTCCTGCGCGCGTGGTTGCACCGATGAGCGTGAAGTGCGCCAGCGGAATGCGGATGGAGCGCGCCGAGGGGCCTTTTCCCACGATGATGTCCAGTGCAAAGTCCTCCATGGCAGGGTAGAGGATCTCCTCGACCGTGCGGGGCAGACGGTGGATCTCGTCGATAAAGAGTACATCGCCCTCCGAGAGGTTGGTCAGCAGTGCGGCAAGGTCGCCCTGCTTTTCGATCGCGGGACCCGAGGTGGTGCGGATGTTTACGCCCATCTCGGACGCGATAATGTTAGAGAGCGTGGTTTTGCCGAGACCGGGAGGACCGTAGAGCAGCACATGGTCAAGGCTTTCGCCGCGGATCTTTGCCGCGTCGATGTAAATCTTCAAATTCTCTTTCGCCTTGGACTGTCCGACATAGTCGTCGAGCGCTTTCGGGCGCAGCGAAACCTCGGTGTCGCTGTCCATGGGAGTATAGGAGGAGTCAACGATCCGGTTTTCAAAGTCCATGTCTTCACTGTAAAAACTGTCCATGTTCCCGCCCCCTTATTTCATAAACTGCGCGAGTGCCGCGCGGATGATCTCGCCCGATTCCATACCGTCGGTGTGCAGCTTCGCCAGCACGGCATTGACCTCGGCGCGGCTGTAGCCGAGCGCAATGAGCGCCTCGGCGGCTTCGGTGAGGTGGCTGCTCTTTTTCGGTGCGGCAGCACTGCTTTGGATCGGCGCCGCATCGGTGTCACTGGTATAAGAAAGTTTGTCTTTCAGCTCCAGCACGATGCGTGCCGCGCCCTTGGCACCGATGCCGTTGGCGCGTGCGATCGCCTTGGTATCCTCGGTAGTAACGGCGCGTGCCAGACCGTCGGGGGTAAATGCCGACAGCACGCCCATTGCCGCCTTGGGACCGATGCCCGAGACGGTCAGGAGCAGCTTGAAGGTGGCAAGCTCCTCTTCGGTGTAAAAGCCGAACAGCTCCACGTCGTCCTCGCGGACAGCCATATAGGTATAGAGCTTGACTTTATCATTGCGCGGGGCAGCTTTGTCCAGCGCAGACAGCGTGTTTTGCGAAATGGTCAGCTTGTAGCCGACGCCGCCGCAGTCGATAACGGCGATCCCCGCCTCGCGGTGGGCAAGGGTGCCGGAAAGATAGTAAAACATTCGGTTTATTCCTCTGCTTGTCCGGATTCTTCGTTGTCGGTTTGCGTCTCGGCGCTCACAGCGGCGGTATCGTCTGCCGCTTCGTCGGGAAGTTCTACGATCTCCACTTCAAACTGACTGCGGCGCTTTTTCACGATGCGCTCGCCAAGGAAGATGGCAAGCAGCAGTACTGCGCCTGCGATCGTGATGCAAATGCCGAGGTGGAGCTGCTTCGGTACATATTGGATCTTTAACGTGTGCTCGCCGGGTTCTGCATCAAAGGCGACCAGTGCGCCGAGGTTTTCATAGACTTCCACTTCTTCGCCGTCTACCCATGCACGCCAGTTCGCATCATAGGGGATTGAGGTGAATACGGTGGTGCGATCCTCGGTTACCGTGATCGTACCGGTAAAGCAGGTCTCGCTCCACTCGTCAATGACGAACTGATTTTCCGCAAGGGCAGCAAAGCATTCCTCGTATACTGCCATGTCTACATACCAGAACAGGGGTTCGTCCGCGCGGATATAGATGCGGTCATCCTTGAGCGTCAGCGTAACGGTGACTTCCGTGCCCTTCGTGAAGTATCCGAGCGAGATCATGCGGTCAGTCTCATTGGCGAGTACCGTACCTTTATCCACGCCGTTGGCCAGTACGCTGGCTTCACGCGGATAGTCGGTGGGAACGTACAGATAGATGATGCCGTCCGTCTCGGCGGTAAATGTGTAGTAGAGCGACGCGGCGTTATCCGCGTTGATGGGGGCGTATTTCGCGTGCTCGGCAACATAGGTGTAATTCATGTTGGTGTCGCGCGTGTCTACGTCTTCGACTGCTTTGAAGATCTCGATCGGCTTGTCCTGTCCGAGCATAGCGCCCATCATGGCGTTCATGCGCTCGGCGGGCGTGTAGTAGGCGGTGAATGCCTCGTATTCGCCGTTCTTGACGGCGTCGTCATAGCCGCTCGGGTAGGCAAGATGCATGTTCTTGATCGCGCTGTTTACCGCGTAGGCAACAGAAAGTGCATTCGGGTTTTCATATACGGTCGTCGCGTTGCCTTCATAGCGGAAAATATAGCCCGTGGGAACGTCATATTCGGGGTCGGCGATCACATATTTGACGCCGAGGAAGGAGTCAAAGGGAGCGGTCGCGCCGTAATATTTCGACCAGTGCGACTTGGAGGACAGACCCATGTAGCGCAAGAAGTCGATGGTGTCCTTATTGAGCGTGGAGGTCGAGTTGGTAAAGCCGCGGATGCCGAGCGCCATCGGCGTGTTGATCAGCGAGTGCTTGGTCTTGTCAAAGCGGTAGAAGCTGTCGTCGTTTTCCAGGATCCAGTCCACGCTGTCCTCGTATTTTTCCTTGTTGTCGAGGTAAGAGGAGCGGGTGGAGTAGACCACGTCGTCATCCATGTAGCAGATCGAGCTGATGCCCGAAATGATCATTTCGGAGCAGACGATCACCAGCAGAACCGCGCTTGCCGCACGGTGATACTGCTTGTGGCGGAAGAGCGAAACTGCTGCCGCGTAGACAGCTAAGAAGATCGCCGCAACATAGATGCAGAGCAGGTCGCGATCAAGATCGCTTTCGTGAAATTCGCCGATCTTTTGGAACACGAGCAGGAAGATATACCATCCGCCGATCACACCGCCGAGCTGCGCTGCGGAGAAGTTTCGCACTTCTCGAAATGCCTTTGCTGCGGCGATAATGAGGATGAACACCAGCATGAAGCTGTAGCGGTAGTTCAGCCAGTTAGGTGCCTGCATACCGTGCCAGAACTTGTCGATCGCGTCGATCGAGAAGGAGAGTACGAACACAGCGATCAGCGCGCCTGTGCCGACCTTTTGCCGCATGGGCACTTTCTTTGCGATAAAGAACAGCGGAAGCATAATGATCGTGAGCATACCGCAGTTGATGATCGGCAGACCGTCGGGGCGCACGGTGTCGTATGCGTTGACAAACAGGCGTCCGACGAGGTCGAGCAGGTCAAAGCGCGTGCTGAAGCCGTAAGTGGGATTTGAGAAGGTCGTTTTGCCGAAGCCGAGCGAGTAGTAGGTCGGCAAAACGATGCAGGCGGCAAGCATAATGGCGATCAGCGAGAAGATGCCCATGCGCACAAGCGCCCGGACGAAGTGCTTTTTCTCGCCGCACTCGTTTTCCGCTACGCAGAAATAGGCATAGAAGAAGTAGATGAAGCAGAAAATGCACATCATGTAGCCGATATAGAAGCTGGAGAAGACCGCGACTGCCAGCGAGATCGTATAGAGCAGGTATTTGCGCTTGGAGATCAGCTTTTCAATGCCCAGTGCCACCAGCGGGAGCAGATACATGCAGTCGATCCACATGGTATTGTGCTGGTAGACGATGCCGTAACCGCAGAGCGCATAGAGAATGCCGAAAGTAATGCGGGACTGCTTGGTGCCGATGTTGTGGCTGTCGAGGTAGATCGCAAGCGTCAGACCGCAGAGTCCGCACTTGGTGGTGAACAGCACGAGCAGCGCATCCAGCATCATGTTCTCGGGGAAGAGTGCTACGATAAAGGACAGCGGGCTTGCGAGATAGTAGGCAAAAATGCCGATAAACTCACCGCCCATTGTGCGCGAAAAGGAGTAGATCAGGCTGGTATCGCCGTGCAGCGCGCGGCGAAGCGCGCCGAAAAAGTAGACATACTGCGCGTTGAGGTCGAGCACCAGCACCGATTCATCGCCGAAAGGATATACGCCGAAGGCAAAGTAGATGGCGTACATCAACAGACAGGGCGCGAGAAAGGCGAAGAACAGATAGGTGCGCTTTTTTGTTTTCTTTTGCTTTTCCATGCCCGCGATGTCGGGCAGCTGCAGCTTTTGATACATGGTTACTCTCCGTGATTTTATTTTTCGGTTTCGGTGGGCAGAATGTGCCGCACCACTTTTTCCAGTTTTTCGCGCGGCAGCGTCATGTCGCGTCCGCAGCCCTCGCAGAGGATGCGTATATCACTGCCCACGCGGGCAACACGCATCTTGTTTGTGCCGCAGGGATGCGGCTTTTTCAGCTCTAAAAGGTCACCGACCGCAAATTTGATGATATTCACGATTGCACCTCCGAAAATTCATACATAATCATTATACCATGAAATATAAAATATGTAAACGGAAAAGTGAGATTTTTGAAAAACAGGGAATACTTCTATAAAAAAGACACGGAGGGCAAGAGATGAACAAGACCATCCTACAAAATAAAATCAAAATTCATAAGGAAGGAATGCGCCTTTCGGCTGCGGCGGTGTGTACGCTCGGGCTCGTTGCCGCATTGCTTTTACGACTGCATACGGCAGTGCAGCTCTGCCTGTTTTTCATTGTGCTTGCGCTGCATATAGAGCGTCTGCACAGCGGACTGGACGCGCTCAGCGCCTTTTCACCGAATATGGATACATTGCTCCTGCTCAGCGCGCTTGCCGCACTGCTGCACGGCATCGCCCTTTCGTCCGATGCGCCGTATTATGCCTACGCCGCACTGTCACTCACCTTGGCAGAATGCGGGAATGCGGCAGAGAAACGGCTTTTCGGCGCCGCCGCGCACGGCAGGCGCATGACCGACCGTCTTTGCCGTGCGCTTGTGCCCGTGTCCTTGCTTCTGTTTGTGCTCACGCTGACCGTTTGGCTTGCGCTCGGAGAGGGGATGTTGCGCGCCTTGGATTTTGCCGCGGCGTCGGTGATCGTGTCCTGTCCTGCGGCGATCGGGATCCTGCTGCCGCTCGTGAATCTGCTTGCGGTAAAGACAGCAGAGAAAAACAATATTTTGCTCGGCAGTGCCGATTCGATCGAAAAGCTCGGCACTGTCAACACGCTGATCGTGGGGCAGTCATCGATCGTCTATGCGGCGGAGCCGTCGCTCTACGACCTCTATGCCGTGGATGCCGACAAAACCGCGCTGCTCGCCGTTGCCGCCGCGATCGAACAAAAGGCATCGCACCCGTTTGCCGAGGCGATCGTATTGGCGGCGGCGAAGCTCGACCTGTCGATGCCGCGCGTGACCGAATTTGCAGAATTTCGCGGCAAGGGCGTGTATGCGGCGGTCGGAGGGGACAAATATTTCCTTGGAAATAAAAAGCTCTTTTGGGAGCAGGGCATTGCATTGCCCGACGCGGTGCGCACTGCCGATCTCGGAGGGCATCTTCCGCTCTACGCGGCAAAAAACGGTGCGTTTTACGGTATGCTGCTGCTCGGCAATACGGAGAAAACGGATGTGTGCTTTTCCGTCGAAGCACTGCGCACATGCGGAGTCAAAACGTTTCTGCGCGTGAAGGGCGGCGCGATTCTTTTGGACGGTGAGCGGGAAAAGGTCTTGCAAGAACCGAAAAACAATGCTACAATAAAGAAAATGCTGTACGGCGGCGCGGCGGATGGGGCAGATGCCTTCTGCACGGCGGACAGCGCGGGGCATGCCGATGTTTTGCTGCCGCGCGGCAGTCTGTATGATGCGTATTGCGCCTTGCGCTTTGGCAGAAAGGCGCGCAGTGTTCTGCTTGGCAATCTGCTTGTGACGCTCTGCGGCAGCGTGCTCTGCCCGGTGCTTGCGTGCGGGGGATTGTATGTTCTCGGCGTTACGCTGACGCCGGGGATCACTTTGGCAGTGGCGGCGGTGACCGCCGCTCTAATGGTTTTGAACGGAATGCGGCTGCGCAACTTTGCGCCGCCGCCCTTGATACAATCGGAGGAAGACGATATGTTTGGAAAAGTACACTACACGATGAAAATTGACGGTATGTCCTGCGCGCATTGCAGTGCGCGTGTCAAGACCGCGCTGGAAACCTTGCGCGGCACCTCGGCGCAGATCTCCTTGGAAGAGAAGACCGCCCGTGTAAAATGCCCTGTGTCGGTCGATGCAGAAGCACTCACTAAAGCTGTGACCGAAGCGGGATACACTGTGCTGTCCTGCGAGCGCGTATGAACATGCTGAGGCGTATCGGCGCACTGCTTTGTGCGCTTTGTCTTGCGCTCATGCTTAGCGGCTGCTCGGTGTACGATATGCTCGGCATCGATACGCACGCTTACGGCGAAGAACCGAGCATTGCCGTGCTTGCGACCGACAGCGAGATCGCCGTGGAGCTGCGGAGCATGATCCCCATGATGATCCAGAACACGCCCTATCTCACCGCGTTTGATACTCCTGCCGAGGCGGCGGATCTCTATCGCGACGGCATTTTGTGCTTTGTCCTGGCGAAAAACTACTCCAAGTATAACGCCAATACCGAGCTGATCGCCGAGACGCGGGCAGAATACCCGACCTATGAGATCACCACCGTGATCCCCGCGGTGGATTTTGAGAGCACGGTTTACCGCTATTTCGGCGGCACCGCGAGTGTCAACAATGGCTCGACGAAGCTGTTTACGTATCTGGACCGTGTGGATGCCTATGTTTCGGTCGGCATCGGTGTAGACAGCGGCGCCGAGGTCACCATCACCGAGCTGTACGAAACAGAGAATACCTATGTCTGCACGTTTACCAGTACGATGAACGATACCACCGCCGGTCCCTACCGTCTGCTCCTGATGAAGCGCGAGGACGGCACGTTCTATATGAAGTCGCTCACCGAAGTCGGTGAGTAAATCAAAAAGCGCGCCTGTGGCGCGCTTTTTGACTTTATGCCAGTAAAATATAGATTCCCAGTGCGATAAACAGGATCGGGACGAGGATGTGTTTGTATTTTTGTATGCCTGCTTGCAACATCGGCAGGGAAGCGAGCTTTTGTCCGAAGAAACACAGCAAAGCAGTCATGCAGGCAAACACGATCACCACAAGGAGCATTTGTTTTTGCGAATAGCCTGCAAACAACGGTACGTACACACCGATATTGTCGGCACCGTTGGCAATACAGATCAGCGTGATCGAAAGGATCTGCTGCATAGCGGAATCCTTGGCTTGCGGCGCGTCGTTTTCTTCCGCTTCTTCGCCTTTTCGGTACTCGATCCATTCCTTGATACCGAGCACGATGGGGATCACGCCGAGAAAACGGATATATTCCGCGGGAATGACTTGCAGTGCGGCAGAACCGAGCAGACTGATCGCTGTCAGGATACCCATGCCCAGATATTGTCCGATGACCACGCAATGCTTGCCTTTTGTGCCTTCTGCCTGCACAAAAAAGAGCATCAGCAGAAAAATATCGTCAATGTTGGTGCTGATAAAGGACGTGATCGCGGTTAGAACGGTTGCAAGCATGTTTTATTTGAGTCCTTTTTTATCTGCCGAGGTCAGCTTGTACGCAGAAGTTGGGGTAGTCGCTTTGTAAAACTCGATGCTGCTGTAGGGTGCAGTATTGTAGTCGGGCTCGCCGTGGTAGATGTCGAGGTACAGATATTCGTAGTCGGAGAGCTCCACACCCTCAAAGACATAGCGGCGGTAGGAATAGATGCCGTAGGCGTAGTTGTAGGAGTAGGTCAAGGGATGCACGCGCTCGGTGCCGTCTGCATAGAGCGAGACATCCATTTGCAGCGTGTCACCGCCGCCCTCGTGGCGCAGTTCTTCGAGCAGAGAATCGTTGTAGCGGACGGTGATGATCAGCGTTTTCTCCTCGGGGAAGTAGATCGGCTGATGCACAAAATAGTCGCCGCTTTCGTCATATTCGACGGCGGGCTCCCAGGTGATCGCCGACAGCGAACCGTCGGCATAGGCGCTCTTCAGTGTGTCAGTGGGCAGAATGCCGCGGGCAAAATCGGGGTAGTGATTGAGTGTATACAGGCGGAAGGCAAGCATTCCCACAACCAGCAGAATGATTGCCGTACCGATGGCTTTGAAGATGTTGGTAAAGGTGATTTTGTCTAAAAATTTCTTAAAAATCTTTTTGATCATTTTTCTCTCCTTACATTAAAATGTCGGGTAAATATAAGTATACAATCTTTCTTATAGAAAGTCAAATTATTTTTGGGAGCAAAAAGCATAAAAATATTGCAATTTTTTTCTTGACAAGCGTATTTTATCGGTGTATAATGCTTATGTTGCATTTCTATGCTCATAGGAGGAAATATGGTACTGAATATATCTTCTCTCCTCGCGGGCGAGAAAAACAGACTCGACATTGACTACATGCTCTCGGTTGCATCCGATGAGCTCGGCAATGCTGTCAATCTTGCAGGCGTTCGGTTCCCGACACCGGCGAGAGTGCTCGGACAGATCACCGATAACGCAGGATATATGCGCCTGACGCTTTCGGTCACGTTGCCGTACAGCACTGTGTGTGCGCGCTGCGCACGCGACGTCGAGGGCGACTTCGAGATTTCTTTTGAGCGTACCGTTGTGCCCGAAGGCATGGTGGAGGACGCCGAGGAAAAAGAAGAGGACTTTGTCGTTGTGAAAAACGGCATGCTCGATATTGACGAACAGCTTGTTGAAGTCCTGCTGCTGGATTTTCCCACAAGAGTGCTCTGCAAAGAGGACTGCAAGGGACTTTGCCAGAAGTGCGGCAAGGATCTCAACGAGGGACCGTGCGATTGCCCGACAGGGGAGATCAACCCTGCGTTTGCAAAGCTTTTGCAAATGTTTGATGATGAAGAAAAAAATAAATAATTATAGATAAGCACATTTTTGTGCGGCATCTAAGGAGGTGTATTCTAAATGGCAGTACCGAAGAGAAAGGTATCCAAGGCTCGTAGAGACAAGAGACGCTCCAATGTTTGGAAGCTCGCGCTCCCCGGCATGGTAAAGTGTCCTAAGTGCGGCGAGTACAATCGCGCACACCGTGTATGCAGCGCATGCGGCTACTACAAGGGCGAGGAAATCGTTAAGAAAGAGGCGTAAGCCTTTCAAAAAAGCGACGGCAATATTGCCGTCGCTTTTTTGTTGTAAATGAGGGTTTGCAAAGTCCAACATCTCCCCGCAAGATCCCGCCTTCGGCGCTTTTGCGGCTACGCCCCAAAAGTTCGACTAACGCTCAGGATGACAAGCGGGGGTGTTGCAAAGATAAAAAATGAGCTTATTTAAGGCGTTAGCCTAACCCCGCCCTTGTCATTCTGAGCGAAGCGAAGAATCTCGGGCGGAGAAGTCTGCTTACCCCTCCTACCCCCATACCACTTATTTTTCACATTTTCAAACTTTTTTACGGAAACCTATTGACAAACTGCCATCCTTGTGCTACTATGTTATCAGTTTAGCACGCTAAAGCGATAAAACAAATTTTAAACTACATAGGAGAAACACTACAATGAAAAAATTAACTGCTATTCTGCTCGCCGCTCTGATGCTGGCATGCGTATTCGTATCCTGCGGCGAAAAAGAGGATAATACACTGGTTTGCGGCGTCACTATTTTTGAAAACATGAATGAAAAAGACGCAGACGGCAACTGGATCGGCTTTGAATCCGAGTTCGCTATGGAAGTCGGTAAGATCCTCGGTATGGATGTTGAATTCCAGGAGATCGTTTGGGAGCAGAAGTACAATGAGCTCAACTCCGGTGCGATCGACTGCATCTGGAACGGCTTTACGGCAAACTCCAGCGATAACGGCGTGAAGAGAAGCGACCTGGTTGATTTCTCTTACGGTTACATGCTCAATCAGCAGTGCATCGTTGTCAAGAAAGACAATCTTGCAAACTTCACGAGCGTAGAGTCCCTTGCGGGCAAGAGCGCATGTGTTGAGGGCGGCAGCGCGGGCGAATCGTATGCCAAGACCGTTACCGACGAAGCAAAGGTCCTGAAGGCAACTTCGCAGATCAACGCATTCCCCGAAGTAAAATCCGGTGCGGTAGACTTCATCGTCGTAGACATCCTGCTTGCGCAGAATCTTTGCGGCACGGGCGACTATGCTGACCTTGCCATCGTAGATGCGATCGAGCTCGACTCCGAGATCTATGCGATCGGCTTCAAGAAGGGCAGCGACCTTACCGCAAAGGTAAACGATGCCATCAAGCAGCTCGAAGCAAACGGAAAGCTGATGGAGATCGCACAGAAATACGGCTTTGAAAATGTTCTGAAGGTCATCGAAACGATCGACTGATCGGAAACGAACATTTTTATACACAAAGGAAAATAATATATGGGTTTTTGGGAAGTTACGTTAAGCTTGCTGGACGGACTTGAACAAACCTGCCTGATCTTTGCGCTAACACTTGTGTTAGCGCTTCCTTTGGGTTTGGTCATTTCTTTCGGATCCATGTCCAAGTTCAAGCCGCTTGCTTACATAACCAAAATATTTGTTTGGATCATTCGCGGTGTTCCGCTGATGCTGCAGGTGATCATCGTTTTCTATGTGCCCGGCTTTCTGATGGGTGCGCCGCTCTTTTCGCGCTTCGGCTCGGTCATCGCGGCATTCGTGATCAATTACGCTTGCTATTTTTCGGAGATCTACCGCGGCGGCATTGAAAGCATTGCCAAAGGGCAGTATGAGGCGGGGCAGGTTCTCGGCATGACGAAAACGCAGATCCTTTTCAAGGTCGTGCTGATGCAGGTCGTAAAGCGTATTCTTGCGCCTATGTCCAACGAGGTCATCACGCTTGTAAAGGACACCGCACTTGCAAGAGTTATTATGATCGTAGAGATCATTCAGGCTGCACAGAATTTCGCCGCATACGGACTCATCTGGCCGCTGTTTTATACCGCTGTTTTCTATCTTATTTTTGTCGGGCTGCTCTCTTTGCTGTTCGGTTATTTTGAAAAGAAGCTCGATTATTACAAGGCATAAGGGGGACGCGGTATGGCATTGCTTGCAGTAAAAAATATAAAAAAGAATTTCGGCAAAAACGAGGTCCTGCGCGATGTAAGCTTTACACTCGAAAGAGGGCAGGTGCTGGCGATCATCGGCTCTTCGGGAAGCGGCAAGACAACGCTGCTGCGCTGCTTGAATTTTCTCGAAACCGCCGACAGCGGTAGCATTTTGGTAGACGGCGAGCCTGTTTTTGACGCGGGTGCGGCGTATACCGATGCCCAGATCCGCGAAAAACGGTTGAAATTCGGACTGGTGTTCCAGTCTTTCAACCTTTTTCCGCAGTATAACGTCATGGAAAATCTTACGCTCGCGCCGAAGCTTGCGCTGGGGAAGAAAAAGCTGCCCGCCGCAGAGAAAAAAGCGGCAATGGCAGAAATCGAGCATAAGGCGGAGGAACTGCTAAACCGAGTCGGACTTTCCGACAGAAGGGATGCGTACCCGTGTCAGCTTTCGGGCGGACAGCAGCAGCGTGTTGCTATCGCGCGTGCTCTCGTGCTGAAGCCCGAGATCCTTTGCTTTGATGAGCCGACCAGCGCGCTCGACCCCGAACTCACGGGCGAGGTGCTGCGCGTGATCAAGGGACTCAAAGGCGAGGATCGCACCATGATCGTGGTCACGCATGAAATGGAGTTTGCCAAGAATGTTGCCGACAAGGTCATTTTCATGGCGGATGGCGTGATCGAGGAAGTCGGTACGCCCGAGGAGATCTTTGAACATCCCAAGAGCGAAAAAACCAAGACATTTTTGAGCAACTCATTGGAAAAGTTGTACTGATCGTTTACGGTATTTTAAATAGAAAAGCCGAGGTGCAAACCTCGGCTTTTTGTTGCAAAAATATCTTTTCGACGTAAAAAGGCAGGTGCAAAGACTCTTTGCGTGACAAAACCGCTTGTCTGTGTTACAATTTTCTTGCTAAGGAGGGATCACAGATGCGTGATATTGGAAAGAACATACGCACGGCGCGAAGCCGCAAAAAAATGACACAGGACGAACTGGCAGAAAAATTATATGTAACACGGCAGACCGTTTCCAATTATGAGACGGGGCGATCGCGCCCGGATGTGGATTGTCTGCTGCAAATTTCCGAGATTTTAGGCGTGGAGATCCGTGAGCTTTTATACGGTCCCGAGGAGTCGCCCGAAAGAAAACAGGCAAAAAAGCGGCTGATCGTGGCTTGCAGCATTCTTACGGCAGGCGGCATTTTGACAATGCTTGCATATACTGTATTTCGGGAGTGGGCGGGTACATACTATTTTGTCATGCCGATGTTTGGGATACGGGGATTTGTGATTCCGCTGTTGCTTGGCTTGCTTGGTTGGACGCTTTTACAGGCTTGCGGTGTATATCTTGGAGCAAGGGCACCGCAGGGCAAGGCTATGCAATGGATACGCCTTGCGGTATTGATCGGCATATCGGTCTGCGCTGTTTTGCTCTTGCCGATGTTTTGCAAGATTTTGATGTATGCTGTGCAGCAGATCATCGCTGTATGTACCGATACGCGGTTTTTGGGGTCTGTTTCACTGGAGTTCCTGCCTGTTTGGGATACCGTCGCGACAAAGCTGTTTTTCTTCTTCTACAGCTATCCATATGCCGCTGTTCCCATCGGCGCAGCACTGTGGCTTGTAAGTTTTCCAAAAGAGAAAAAGTAACAGAAAAAAGCGGCATTGCCGCTTTTTTTCTGTTTTATTCGTCCTCTTCGTTTAGCTTTAACTTTTCGTTGATTTTTTTGAGATTTCTTTTTTGGATAATGTCGGTCACGACAAATGTGGGGATCGAAAGAACAATGGCGCAGAGTAAATATTTTGCAAAATGTCGGATAAGCTCTATCGGTTCTGCTGACTTGAATACGCCGATGATGTGAAATGCGATCCAATGGGAAATACATACAATGATCATGAATATCAAGCGTTTTAACCATTGCGTTTTAGCACCGTCGGCTTTCTGAAACAGAAACATTGCAGTAAGTACTGTCGGAATAGCACCTAAACACAATCCTTGCAAAAGATGGATGATCAAGTCACTGTGCAGATCAGCCAATACAGATTTAAAGATGACCAAGAAGAATGCAGTGCAGCCGATGCTGAGAAAATAACTATTCAAAAACCGTTTCCAAAATTTCATATTATTTCACCCCCAATTTTTGTTTGATCACGGACAGATATTGCCGTGAAACGATCAATTTTTCACCGCTTACCAGTGTTGCGCATAGGCGGCTGTTGGCTTCCGGTTTGATGCTGCGGATCTTTTTCAGGTTAGCAACGGATGTTTTGGAGATACGCGCAAAGGGTGTATTCTCCAGCTTTTCTTCCAGTTGGTAGATCTTTGTCACCGTTTCATAGATGCTGTCTGCCGTATAGAAAAACACCTTTCTGTCAACGGTTTCAAAGTACAAGATCTCGGACAAGGGAATAAAAAAGGTTTCTCCGTTTTTTTGTACCGGTTACGGTGTTGTCTATCAAGCTGATGTACGATAAGATCTCTTCCAGTTTGCTGTCCAATCGTCTGCAAACCACAGTAATTTCCGCTTCTGCTACATTTTCGTCTTGTTGGATCGTGATTTTCATGCAGCTCCCCCTTTCTGATGCCATTATATAACAGGAAAATCACATAAACAAGGCGTTTTTCGTGAGTTGCATCGGCAGCGGCATAAGATGCAGGAAAATTGGAGAATTTTCCACCTACCTATTGACAAAGTAGGTAATTGGTGCTAAAATATTACCAACCTAAACGGTAGGTAACAAAAGCTTATGATTTTAAGGCAGGTGCTGCTTATGGGAACCCTTTTTACAAAGCTGGTTCGAGTCAATTTCCGATTCGGACGAATGTGTTGATGCTTCGACTTATAAAGATACAATTCAAACATCCACATATTCTATAAACGTAAGGAAATACAAACTATGTCTAACTATAAATTTGAAACACTTCAACTGCATGTAGGGCAGGAAACGCCCGATCCCGCGACCGATGCCCGCGCGGTGCCGATCTATCAAACCACCTCGTATGTTTTTCACAACTCTGCACATGCTGCCGCACGGTTCAGCCTTGAAGATTCCGGCAACATTTACGGTCGTCTTACCAACACCACACAGGATGTGCTGGAAAAGCGTGTTGCCGCACTGGAAGGCGGCGTAGCCGCTCTGGCGCTGGCGTCCGGAGCTGCGGCGATCACATACACGCTGGAGGCGCTCGGGCAAAACGGCGGTCACTTCGTTGCGCAAAAGACCATCTACGGCGGAAGCTATAATCTGCTGGCACACACGCTCCCGAATTTTGGCATCACGGCTTCTTTTGTAAACATTCACGACCTTGCCGAGGTGGAAGCGGCAATTCGAGAGAACACGAGAGCGATCTATATTGAAACGCTCGGCAACCCCAACAGCGACATTCCGGATATCGACGCGCTCGCGGCGCTTGCACACAAGCACGGTCTGCCGCTGGTTGTCGATAACACGTTCGGTACCCCCTATTTGATCCGTCCGATCGAACACGGCGCGGATATTGTGGTCCATTCTGCCACTAAATTCCTCGGCGGACACGGAACGACACTCGGCGGTATCATTGTGGACTCTGGCAAATTCGATTGGGCGTCATCGGGCAAATATCCTGCAATTGCCGAGCCGAATCCCAGCTATCACGGTGTATCCTTTGTACAGGCGGCGGGGCCTGCGGCATTTGTCACATACATCCGCGCGATCCTGCTTCGCGATACGGGCGCGACACTGTCGCCTTTTGCAGCGTTCCTTTTGCTACAGGGGATCGAAACGCTGTCGCTGCGCTTGGAGCGCCATGCCGAGAATACCAAAAAGGTTGTAGAATTTCTCGCAAATCATCCGCAGGTCGAACATGTCAACCATCCGTCTCTGCCCGACCATCCCGACCATGCGTTGTATCAGAAATATTTCCCGAACGGCGGCGCGTCGATCTTCACTTTTGAGATCAAGGGCGGTGTAACGGAGGCACATACATTTATTGACAGCTTGAAAATTTTCTCTTTGCTTGCCAATGTAGCCGATGTCAAGAGCCTTGTCATTCACCCCGCGACCACCACGCACAGCCAGCTCACTGCGGAAGAACTGGCAGATCAGGGCATCCGGCAAAATACCATTCGCCTTTCCATCGGAACCGAGCACATCGACGATATTCTTGCCGACCTGCAGCGCGGTTTTGACGCAATACAATAATCATTTTTCGGAGGTAATTTCCATGTCTAAGATTTATACATCTGCCGATCAGCTGATCGGTAAAACTCCGCTTCTGGAGCTGACCCATATTGAAAAGACGCTCGGACTGAAGGCAAAGGTGCTTGCAAAGCTTGAGTATCTCAATCCCGCAGGATCGGTCAAGGATCGCGTTGCCAAGGCGATGATCGATGACGCAGAAGCCTCGGGTAAGCTGAAGCCCGGCTCTGTGATCATTGAGCCGACCTCGGGCAATACGGGCATCGGACTTGCGCTGGTTGCTGCAACACGCGGCTATCGTATTATCATCGTCATGCCCGAAACAATGTCGGTGGAGCGCCGTCAACTCATGAAAGCATACGGTGCTGAGCTTGTGCTCACCGACGGTGCGCTGGGAATGACCGGCGCCATCGCCAAGGCGGAGGAGATCGCTAAGGAAATCCCGAACAGCTTCATTCCCGGTCAGTTTGTCAATCCCGCGAATGCGCAGGCGCATCGCCTGACGACGGGCCCCGAAATTTATGAGGATACCGACGGAAATGTGGATATTTTTGTGGCAGGCGTCGGCACGGGCGGCACGATCACGGGTATCGGCGAGTATCTGAAGTCGAAGAATCCCAATATCAAGGTCGTTGCGGTGGAACCCGCATCTTCCGCTGTGCTGTCCACGGGCGTTGCCGGACCACATAAGATCCAGGGCATCGGCGCGGGATTCGTTCCCGAAGTTTTGAACACCAAGGTGTACGACGAGATCATCCCCGTATCCGACGAGGATTCGTTTGCCACGGGCAAGCTGATCGGCAAGAGCGAGGGCGTGCTGGTCGGTATTTCTTCCGGTGCGGCGGCGTATGCGGCGATCGAACTTGCCAAGCGCCCCGAGAACGAGGGAAAGAACATCGTTGTTCTTCTGCCCGATACCGGTGACAGATACTTGTCTACGCCGCTGTTTGCAGAATAAAAGAAAAATACCTGTGCGGGGATGACCTGCACAGGTACTCTCTTATAAAAAATTGGATATTTACGGAAAGGAGCGACAGAGACCATGATGATTTCCACCAGAGGAAGATATGCGCTGCGCGTGCTGATCGATCTGGCAGAGCAGGGCGGCGAAAATTATATACCGATGAAGGATGTGGCGGAGCGTCAGGCACTGCCACTGAAATATCTCGAACGAATTCTGCCGGTACTGACCAAGAATAAGCTGATCATCGGTCTGCACGGAAAGGGCGGCGGGTACCGCCTGAGCAGAGCGCCCCACGAATATACCGTAGGCGAGATCCTTCGCCTTACAGAGGGGAATCTCGCACCCGTTTCCTGTCTGGAACGGGAAGCGGCTCCCTGTGCGCGTGCCGCGGAATGCAGAACGCTGCAGATGTGGAAAAAGTTCTATACCATGACAAACGAGTATTTTGACGGTATTACGATCGCAGACCTTATGCAATCGGAGAGAGGAAACATTTAGAATGATGAAATGTATATCATGGAATGTAAACGGCTTTCGGGCCTGCCTGGAGAAAGGCTTTGCCGATTTCTTTCGGTCGGCGGATGCGGATTTCTTTTGCATACAGGAAACCAAAATGCAGCCGGGACAAGCAGATTTTGATGCGCCCGGCTATCATCAGTATTGGTACAGCGCGGAGAAAAAGGGCTATTCGGGAACGGCGGTTTTTACAAAACATGAACCGCTGTCCGTGCGATACGGCATCGGGATTCCCGAGCACGACACCGAGGGCAGAGCAATTACGCTGGAGTACGACAGCTTCTTCCTTCTGTGCGTGTATACGCCGAATGCCAAGCGTGAACTGGCACGCCTGGACTACCGCATGGCATGGGAAGATGCGCTGCGCGACTATATAAAAGTACTCGACAGCCAAAAACCGGTCATCTACTGCGGGGATCTCAACGTAGCGCATGCGGAGATCGACTTAAAAAATCCGAAAACCAACCATTTCAGCGCGGGCTTTTCGGACGAAGAAAGAGGAAAGTTTTCGGAGCTGTTGGACGCAGGATTTACCGATACTTTCCGCAGCCTGTACCCCGACAAGGTGCAGTATTCGTGGTGGAGCTACATGTATCACGCCAGAGAGAAGAACGTTGGCTGGCGCATCGATTATTTTGTAGTCTCCGACCGAATTTTTTCCAAAGTAAAAGACAGCTTCATTTTCGATACGGTCATGGGCAGCGATCATTGCCCCGTGGGAATCGAGTTGGATCTATAAAGGGTAAAACGCTTTCTGTGGTTCTCGAGAACGCCTTCCTTGCGCAGTTTGCCGATCTCCGCAGAGAGCCCGCTGCGGTCCACCTCGAGGTAGTCGGCAAGCTCTTGGCGGTCAAAGGGGATCTCAAAGCTGTTGCTGTTTGCTTTTTTGGCATACAGCAGCAGGTACGTCATGAGCTTTTCTTTTGTGGTACGTTTGGAAGTGATCTCGATCTTCTGCTGAAAGAGGATCGCTTTGTACGCAAGATCCTTCATCAAATTGAAGATCAATTGCTGATGAAAGCCGCAGTGGTTTTGACAGGTGTGCAGGATATGATCGCGGTTGATGAGCATGACCTCGCAAGGTTCATTCGCCGTCACGGATACAGGCAGCGTGTCCATTCCCGCACAGGCGAACGCCTCGGCAAAGACTTCGGACGGTGCAACGCTGCCCAGAATGCTGCGGTTCCCGTAGTAATCGACCTGTACGATCTGCGCAGATCCCGAGAGCAGGATGCCGATATATTTTGCGGGTGTACCTTTGGCGAAGATGGTGTATTTTTTATCGAACGTTTCTACTTTTGCACCGAGGCAGCCGAGCATTTTCAGCAGGTTTTCATCTTCTATTTGCTGAAAAAGAGGGCACTTTCGCAAGGTTTCCAAATATTTTTTCATGTTTTTCTCCGTTTGTTGAAATTTCAACATACTTATGATAGCCATTATACTATAATAGCCTCAGAAAAAACAAGGAGGCTGTGAGAAATGCTTAGAAAAATTATTAAAATAGATACGGAAAAATGCAACGGATGCGGTGCCTGCGCCGCTGCCTGCCATGAGGGCGCCATCGAGATGATAGGCGGAAAGGCGACGCTTACCCGCGAGGACTACTGCGACGGACTTGGCGATTGCTTGCCCGCTTGCCCCGTAGACGCCATTTCTTTTGAGGAGCGCGAAGCTCCCGCATATAACGAGGATGCGGTTCGGCAGGCAAAGATGCAGAAATTCGGTGTGAAGCTGCCGTGCGGTTGTCCCGGAACACAGTCGAGAGCGATCAAGCGAGAGACGCCCGCACCGACTGCAAAGATGACGTCGGCGCCCGTAAGTCAGCTTTCGCAGTGGCCTTGCCAGATCAAGCTGGTTCCCGTGAACGCACCGTATTTTGAGGATGCCAACCTTTTGATCGCCGCAGATTGCACGGCATTCGCCTATGGAGATTTTCACAACGAATTTATTCGCAACCACATTACGCTGATCGGCTGCCCGAAACTGGATGAGGGCGACTATGCCGAAAAGCTCACGCAGATCATTGCCAATAATACCATTAAAAGCGTAAAGATCGTTCGCATGGAAGTGCCTTGCTGCGGCGGTCTTGAAAATGCCGTGAAACGTGCTTTGCAGGCAAGCGGCAAGTTTATTCCGTGGCAGGTCGTTACCGTTTCGACGGACGGAAGAATTATAGAATAAGCAATGGGGGAGACCAAAATGAAGATTACAGCCGACATCCGCTATATCGGAGTCAATGACCATAAAGTAGATCTGTTTGAGGGGCAATATACCGTCCCGCACGGCATGGCATATAATTCCTATGCGATCTTAGACGAGAAGATCGCGATCATGGATACCGTTGACGCCGCTTTCACCGAGGAATGGCTGGGCAATATGGTGGAAGTGCTTGCGGGCAGGACACCCGATTATCTGATCGTGCAGCATATGGAGCCCGATCACTCCGCGAATATTTTGCAGTTTGTGCATGCATATCCGCAGGCAAAGATCGTTGCCTCTGCCAAGGCATTTGGGATGATGCAGAGCTTTTTCGGTACCGACTTCGCAGACAAGCAGATCGTTGTCGGAGAGGGGGACACCCTTTCGCTTGGTAAGCATGTTCTGACCTTCGTTACGGCGCCGATGGTGCATTGGCCCGAGGTGATCGTGACCTACGACAGCACGGATAAGGTCCTGTTTTCGGCAGACGGCTTCGGCAAGTTCGGCGCTCCGGATGTGGAGGAGCCCTGGGCGGACGAGGCAAGACGCTATTACATCGGCATCGTCGGCAAATACGGTGCGCAGGTGCAGAATCTTTTGAAAAAGGCGGCAGGACTGGATATACAAACGATCTGCCCGCTGCACGGTCCCGTGCTGACCGAAAACCTCGGCTACTACCTCGGTCTGTATAACACATGGTCAAGCTATGCGGCAGAGGAAGAGGGCGTTGTGCTCGCATATACTTCGATTTACGGAAATACGAAAACAGCGGTCTTGCAGCTCGCGGAAAAGCTGAAAGCGAACGGCTGCGCAAATGTTGCGGTATATGACCTCGCGAGATGCGATATGGCACAGGCGGTCGCAGACGCTTTCCGCTACAGCAAGCTGGTGCTTGCCACGACCACCTATAATGCAGATATTTTCCCGTTCATGCGCATGTTTATCGATCACTTGACCGAGCGCAATTTCCAAAACAGAACGGTTGCGTTTATCGAAAACGGAAGCTGGGCACCGATGGCGGCAAAGGTGATGAAAGCCATGCTTGAAAAGTGCAAGAACCTGACCTATACGGATACTACCGTAAAGATCATCTCGGCATTGAATGCGGAGAGCACCGCACAGCTCGACGCACTTGCCGCCGAACTATCCCAATAAAACGATCACAAGACATTTATAGGCACTGTCTATATAGGATTGTTTCAAGGAAAGGCAAAATTGCCTTTCCTTTTTTAAAAAAACTCTTGCATTTACAAATCAGTTGTGTTATAATAATCGTCGTGAGTCAATCACATAATTATATAATTGCATACGCAGAGGTATCGAAGTGGTCATAACAATGTTTCGCGCAGCGAAACTATGCTGACATCGAAATCTTCGTTCCGTAAGGAACGACATAAAGTTACCTCTTGCAGTACAACCGAATACGCAGAGGTATCGAAGTGGTCATAACGGGGCTGACTCGAAATGTTGTCGGTCATTCGGATGCCTCATCGATGAAAACGAGAGATAAACGGCGAAAACGCGAGATAATCGCTGATTTTGCGACTTCCCGATTCTCCGGAAATTCTCAGTTCTAATACGAATTCTAATAAAACTTAATATTGCTTTCATCTCACTTTGTGAGTGAAAATAGATGGAGAGATATCGAAGCGGTCATAACGGGGCTGACTCGAAATCAGTTTGTGGGCAACCACACGAGGGTTCGAATCCCTCTCTCTCCGCCAAAGCGGCTTGATTCCTGATCAAGCCGCTTCTTTTTTTGAACCCAATAAATCAAAACAGAGGCTGATTTTTCATCAACCTCTGTTTTTGTTATGTATGTAGTTTTACAGCTGCTCTGCGAATTCCTTGATCAGCTCGGCGTACCTTGCAGTGGCGAACGGCTTGGCGATTCTTTCCACGCTTGCGAAGTGAGCGATCACACTGTCCTTGCTGCAGAAGATTCTATCGTTGATTCTGACCGAGAAGATTTTCTTTTGATCGCATAGTGCGTAGATCCTCTGCGATGGGAATCCCACCATTTCCGCTACCCTTTTAGCAGGTATAGCATCCGGCTCATCTGCCCATGAGACCTGCAGATAGCTTTTGAATTTTTCGCTGTTTTGTTTCGTCGGATTGATCGGTAATGTTGGTATCTTTGCCGGGCGTTTGCAATTCGATGAGAAGTTCCCCTGGATGTTGATAAGAAGCTCGGCATCTGATGCCAACCTAAGTTTGAAGGCTTCTGCATCTGCAA
This sequence comes from Clostridia bacterium, assembly GCA_017398595.1. Classification (GTDB taxonomy): domain Bacteria; phylum Bacillota; class Clostridia; order Oscillospirales; family CAG-272; genus UMGS902. Next base: position 8,457 of record JAFQFR010000040.1, on the reverse strand, counting down.
TCCTGACTATGTATCTGTGTGTTTGTTTACCCGTATCGATGTACGGAATGTATCCGTTTTCGAGCAGGTATTTCATCTTCCGTTTGGAGATGTGGAGGTACTGGTAGAGCGTTCCTCCGGTTATGTATTCTTCTTTGGGGTATGACACAATCTGTTCGTTTGTCATGGTTATGTAAAATGAGGCACTCGTGTGAGTGCCTCATTTGCCCTCCTTTCCACCGAGGATGCCGGTCATGATATCCGCGCTCGACTGCTTGTTTGACTTATCGAGGTGTGCATAGATATTTGCCGTGGTGGAGATATCGGAGTGTCCGAGGAACCGTGATACATTGATCAGCGGTACATCGTTATTTATCAGTACACTGGCGAATGTGTGTCGGAGGTCATGGAAGCGTATCTTCCGCAGTCCGAGATCTTGTATGATGGCTGCGAAGTGTTCCGTGACATAAGATGGCTTCATGAGTTCGCCAAGCTGATTCACGCAGACATAATCGTCGTATTCACGGCTGTAGCTGCTCTTGAACATCTTTTTGTACAGTTCCTGTTTTGCCTTGATCTCTACGAGCATTTCATAAACCTGATCCGGCAGAGGGAGCGTTCTATGGCTCGATTTGTTTTTCATTTCTTCTATTGCTTGTATGTGTGTTTTGCCGTTCTCCTTGGTTTCCACGATTTTGGTGTCGAGCAGTACACATCTTTCTTCAAAGTCAATGCGTGACCATCTTACGCCGAGTGCTTCACTTCGTCTGAGTCCAAGTCCTCCCGCGAACATAATCGCAGGATAGATCGGATCATCTTTGGTGAGCTTCAGCAGTGCGAGCAGTTCTTCTTCGCTGTAGTTTTCACCCTGGAATTTGTTCTTCTTCGGGCGATCGACTCTGTCGAATGGGTTGGCTTCAATCAACTCGTCCTTGAATGCTTGCTGGAATGCTTTACGCAGGACTGCGTGATAATGAATGACTGTGTTTGATACTACGTTGTCTTCGAAGAGCTGATTGTAGAATTCATCGATATCTTTTGAGCGAATTGAGCCTACCGTCAGATCCTTTCTTCGTTCGAAGTATCTTCTGATCTTACCGTAGATCATACTGTGATAGCTTCTGTATGTATTGATCTGGATGTTCTTTGCCTGCTTTTCGAGCCATATTGTCATGTACTCGAAGATCGGAATCTCGTTCTGCGGGCGGTTCATGCGCTCGGCTTCTTCCGCCGCCTCGATCTCGTACTTGCTTACGACTTCGCGGTATGCTTTGTTTACCTTGGCCTTGTTCGCGTCCTCCGGCAGCCCCAGGGCACGCCATACAGACTTATATTTCCCATCCGGTCCTTTGTGCTGAATTACAGCGTACAAGCGTCCTTTCTTCACTTGGAGGCTTGCAGCCATTGAGTTTTTCTGTGCCATTATTCTATGTTCCTTTCACTATGTATTGGGTGCGGTTTTCGCCGCAACACCAACATACCACAAGTTTTTGTATATATCCAGCTATAATCGAGAGTTTTATCAGTTACGACACATTTGGGGTTCGAATGCGCTTCCAACACCCCTCATATACGAGATCAGCTCGGTCTTGGGGATTCGGTTCTCTCTGCCGATCTTAACGGAGAGGATTGTGCCGTCATTGACCATACGGTATACGAGCTTCGTGCTTACACGAAGAATCTCCGATACTTCCTTCACATTCAGAGCCATCGGGTAGTTCTTCAATGCTTTTGTATATTCGCGGTTATCCATTGTTTCCTCCTGTTACATTCTCGCTGACAGTGCGAGCATATGATTCTTGAGTTCATTCTGCATATCGATGATATCCTGAAAATCAACCGATTTTGCTTCCTGCTTTTTCAGCTGCTCGGATACACCATCAAGCTTGTCCGTGATCAGCTTCATCTGTCTCAGGATGCTCTGGCAGCGTTTGATCGGTTCACTTTCATCAAGGAGCAATACACCGAGAACATATTCAGTGATGCTTTGCGATCTGCCTCGTGCTTTCGCGGCGATCACGCATTTCTCATCGTTTGTGAGCCTGATGGTCATGGTTGTATTTCGTTTGCGATCAGTCATGGTCATAAGCGGAACCTCAATATCTGAATCTGCGGATACCGCGTTCGAATTCTTCCTTCATATGTACGAAATAATCGTACAGTTCCTCGCCGGTTCTGATCTGGAAGATCAACTCATTGCCGTAATCGTCTTCTTCGTGAATGATAAACGGAACTCTGCGGCGCTGGCAGTAGATCCATTCTTCAAGCAGGAGATCCTCATCATGGAAGTATTCGACGAATCTATGATAGCGCGGATCTTCCGGCTGGAAGCTTGCTTCGGTAAAAGCAGGCTCATCGCTGTCGTAATCGTTTTCGTAATCACAGTCGTATGCATCGCCTACGATTGCTGCAAATTCGCTCTTTGTAATCTTTTTCATTATGTTATCCTCTTTTCTTATGTAGTTCTTTTACGCCGATGCTGATTAACACCGCATCATCAATCTTTTTCATGGTTTCCTCGGAAAGCATTCCGATGCATTTTTTTAACCGGGATTTCTCGATTGTCCGTATCTGTTCAAGCATTGCCACAGAGTCCCTGAGCGGCTCTGTTTCTTTGCTGATGCTGACATGGGTAGGCAATCTTGAATGCCTGTTATTGGTCGTTATAGGGGCTATAATCGTCGTTGTTGAGTATGTATTGCCGATATCGTTCTGTATGATGACAACCGGACGTTTACCGCCCTGTTCTGAACCGACAACGGGATTGAGGTTGGCGAAATATACTTCGCCTCGCTTTACTATCATTTGAACCTCCGATGGGTTTTTGTTATGTATAGCAGGTACGGCAAAATACCGCACCTGCCGTTGTTTTGCGTTGTTCGTTGTCCTATTCGTCCTCGACTCCCGGACATGAGGCAAAGCCTCGGGCAATCAGCAGACGAACAGTAGCGAACTGTTCTCATGGGAGTCTCACCCCAACTGTGGTTCTCACAGAGCCCTCCCCAGTGCTTGCGACGGCTTACGGTTCTGAACCGCTTCAACGCTCGAGCGATAGGCTGGAAGGAAGTATCATTGTACCCGTTGCTTGTCCTGGCGATCCGGGAGGAGCTGTCTCCCGGTCGTGCCAAGAGGAAAAGACCGCTTATGCGGTCGATTCCCCTCGCACAGTCGCTTGCCGGTTCATCACCCTGCGGCAACGGTAACGTATCTGCTGAAGGATTATGGAGTTATCAATGAACTTGAAGGACTCCATCGCCCGTCAGAATCGACCGATTTCTTTGCCCCTCACCTTTATAGTTTTTTGGGGCTTTTTGAAGCATATTTTTGAGCTTTTTCAGAAAAATTTTTTATTTTTTTCTCAATCACGGTTAATCCGCGTGATACAGTAGTCTGGGCTACCCCTTCTCTGCGAGAGATTTCTCTATCAGAAAGGCCATCTCGATATGACATAAGAAACCATTTCTTTTGCTTTTCATTCAACAATTCATCAAGCAAGTTCATGGCATTTTCCATAGTTCGATAATCTTCCTCGCCTTCGAATTTCTCTATGTACTCCTCCTCAACTGAAGGAAGACACAGTATATCCGTGTTTTCCAGCTTATCAAGATCCACATCTCGGTGTGTGATCCGCCAGTCAGCATTAAACTCCTCAGTCGTGCGGTCTGTTAGCAGTTTTTTCATTGCATCGAAATCTGAAAGCTGCATTTCTGAATCAAGTATGCTGCGTTTCGATGTTGCTTTCTCTGTGTCGATGTTAATTGTGATCTCCACCAATACGGCTGAACCGTCTTCGGCGGCCTCACGCTTGATCAGAATGATTTCATCACAGTGCGCGTAGGCAATCGTATCGGGATCTTTCTGAAGTTTTTTCATAAGTGCTATTTGCTTATCCATTTTGTACCTCGTGAATTTGAATTTTGATTTCGTATCTGTTCGCGTGAAAATCAAAATCCAAATCACGGGTACTTAGCGATGTATTCCTGCCACACTTTTTCACCCCTGATGGTTAAGGAGAAAAAGTGGCGATAAAAGTAAATGCTCCTCTCGGTCATCATTCAACCGCTTCCTCACAGTCTTCCTGCCGGGAGCGTTTATCGGGCTGCCGAAAAGACAAAAAGCCACCGGCAAGACAAAGTTACACTGCTGTTTTCACAGAGTGATCTCGTCTTGTCGGTGGCTTCACAACTTAGCTTGCGCAATTCTGGCATTGCCGACCGTACGGTTTTTGTTGTATGACCTGCAAAAAGGACTTAACTTAGCACTGTTTCAGCCAGGCCTTCTGCGTCGTTACACCGCAGATATTCAGTTTTTTGTTTTATCTTTGATTACTGCACTCCGGCAATTGCGTTGCCCACTCGTACAGTTTTTTGCACATATTCAATCGCTCGTAAAGGAAATCGTATGGTTCCTCGCTCTGAATAAAGTATTCCAATACACCGGATTCATACGTAAACCCATCGGGTATTTCCTCGAAAGCATAGTCCTCTCCAAAGCTGATATACAGATGAATTGCAGGCGTGTCCACCACAATTCGGTAACTGTTTTCATTGTCCGGAAGCTTTTCTGCGGAAATGATACCAACAATGCAGTTCATCGGATCATCGTCACAATCTTCCCAAAACATTTCCATACGCACACCGCACGGATGTCCTGAACAACAATAATTTGTTGTGTAACCTTTTAAGTTCAGCACCTTGATCACCGGTGCAATTGTATCATCCACATCGAAGCAATCATCAAGAAAGTTATCAATGTTGCTTCCCGAAAAATAATCGAAGGTGGTATTCTTCATATAAGCCATATTCGTTATCCTCTCAGTCGTGCCATCCCTTCGGGAATGGTGATTTCCAGCAGATCATGTCTGCGGTTCTTGTATGTGCGGACCATCACAAGTCCGCATCGCGGGCATTCGTATTTGATCTTGCCCTCGCTGTTTCTATACCCATCGTTGATCGTCCCACAGTTCGGGCAGTACATGGGAACGGTTGTCCATAATTCTTCGTAATTCGTCTTCACTCTTTCGTATGCTCCTTATATCCCTCAAACAACTATACGTTCTCATTGCAGCGAAATTCCTTTTCAAGTTTTTATGTCTTTCTCTTATCTGATAATGGGTGCTTCCACGAACCACCGATCTTCTTCACGGAACATATACCGTTCCATGCCGTTAATCTTTACGGTGTATCGTGTTCCTCGTCCGCCTACTTTCAATGAGGCGGCGGGAGTGATATGCAGGACTCTGTCAATCGGATATTTCTCTCCATCCTCCCATCGGAAGGACTTCGGAAGGAGAGTTCCATCCTTTCGCATCAGTACTGTTACATCAACATAAACCTTTCTGTACTCCGGTTCATTCATTTAAGGATCCTCCTTTTCAGGTTGGCACTCCGGTCGGCATAATGACTTTCGTCTCACAGTCCGGAGGCATCTTGGGGTTATTCAGTAAACAGGCATTGCAAATGATGCTCTTGCCAAAGCGGCGGCGGATGTCCTCAATCACATGATCAAGCCGTTCCTGCCTGTCCATCTGTTCAGCATCACAAAAGATATTCAGCTGATCGGCGAAGTCCGTGGACACAAGGTTAATCGCACGGACAGTCAGCGAGCGGATCGGGTTCTTCCACTCATATCTTGCTTGAAACAGATCAAAGGCTTCGCGGGCAATCAAAGACGGGCTTTGTGTGGAAACGGGGATTCCACGCTGCCACTGCTTTGTGTAGAGCGTATTGTCACGGATATCAATTGCGATACCTGTTGCCTTCTTGTTGTATGTATAGAGCTTATGACCGATCTCCTGACAGAGAGCGAGCATTACCTTCCATACCTCGGCGGAATCTTCAAGATCCTGCAATGTGGTAATTCCGTGTCCAACGGATTTGACAGGAACCTCGGCATCGACGCAAGCGACTTTGCTTTGGTCGAGTCCATTGGCAAACCGCCACAGGTCTGTCCCGCATTTGCCGAGCTTTCGCGTAAAAAAATCCACGGGCCAATTTGCGATGTCACCGATCGTTCGGATGCCAAAGGAAGAGAGCTTCTTTTCTGTGGCTCGTCCTACTCCGAGCATCTCTGACGCTGGGAGCTTCCAGATCATCTCTTTGAAGTGTTCCTTCGGGATGCAGGTGACAGCATCCGGTTTCTTCATATCGCTTCCGAGCTTTGAGAAAACCTTATTGAAGGATACGCCTGCGGAGATCGTAAGACCAAGTTCAAACTTGATCCGTTCTCTGATCTCGTTGGCGATCTTCTCTCCGCTTCCCATCACCATCGTGGATCCGGTGACATCCAGCCAGCACTCGTCCATACCGAAGGCTTCCACCTGATCGGTGTAGTCCTCGTAGATCTCACGGGCTGCTTTCGAGAACTTCATATACTCCTCGTAATGCGGAGGAACAACCACAAGATCCTTGCACTTCTGTTTTGCCTGCCAGATGGCTTCACCTGTGCTGACACCGAAGGCTTTTGCTTTGTAGTTCTTCGCCAGCACGATTCCGTGCCGTTCTTCCGCACTTCCGCAGACTGCCACCGGATATGGTTTCAGCTTTGGATTGAGAAAGCACTCAACGGAGGCGTAGAAGTTATTCATGTCGCAATGCAGGATTGTTCTTTCCATAATACATCAATCATCATATTATCAGCGAAATATTTCAAAAAACTATTGACAAAATTGCAATTCAAGTGTATACTATATGTAGTTCAAGTTCATCTGTGTAAGTATTATACACCATCCAAGTTCATTTGTCAATAGCTTTTATGAAGTTTAATTGCAAATATTTTTGAACGAATGTAGTTGAAGTACACAGTATATAATAATATGGAGGTAGCAGTAATGACTTTCGGTGAGAAAATCAAACTGGAACGAACGAAGCGAGGGATGGATCAGAAGGAGTTTGCCAAGCTGATTCAGGTATCCACGCGAATGATCTCTGTTTATGAGAATGGGAAGTCTTTCCCGAGAACCCGTGCTGACTATGCAAGAATTGCAGAGACTCTCGGTGTCAGCGTTGATTATCTGCTGACCGAAAACGAAGAGTTCATCATGAACATCGGCAGCGAGTTTGGTCCCCGCGGCGCAAAAGGTGCGCAGAAAATTCTTGATCAGATCAATTATACATACACCAACGGCGAAATCGACGAAGATGATCTTGAAATCCTTACCCAAGGAATACAGGAGATTTATTGGAAGGTTCGTCAGAAAAACAGAGAGAAATACGATCCTTATAAGAACAAGCGCGGTAAGGACTCTGAAACCGATACCAAGACCGACAGCGAATCGTGACTGTACGGATTATCGGACATCACTTGCAGTACAATGAAGTGATGTGAAGGGAGGGATAATCATGGCACAAATGAAGTCCGCTATAGCCGCAGCGAACAGAATATTTCGGAAATACGAGACACGCAACCCTGAAAAGCTGGCTCACCGAATGGATATTTTCGTTGAGGAGATGCCGTTCAAGAATCAAAAAGGCGTATACACCATTATGGATCGCCAACCGATCATTATGGTAAAAGCAGGTCTTCATCCTGTTACACGATCAATCGTTATCGCCCATGAGCTTGGTCATCATATACTTCATAAAGATGAGCTGAAAAAAACTCCCAGCCTGCAGGAGTTCAACATCTTTGACATGACAACCAGCCGCATCGAGTACGAGGCAAACGTATTCGCTGCTCAGCTGATGCTTCCTGATGATGAGATAACCGAGTACATATATCAAGGTTTTGACGTTCAGCAGATCGCCCGTGCAATGAAATCCGATATCAATCTCGTCGCCCTTAAAGTGGCAGAACTGAGAAGCCGCGGTCATCAGTTCCGTGAGCAGGAATATAAGAATAAGTTCTATTGATGCGGGGGCGAGTGAGTGAAGGATAAGTTCAAAGAAACGATGGGATATGTTGTGTCGGTGCTGGAGGATGCGGGTTATGAGCCGTATGATCAGCTTTATGCATATGCTTCAACCGGCAATGAATCATACATCACCCGCAAAGGGGACGCTCGCAAGCTGATAGCCCAGCTTGATCGGGAGCAGATTTGGGATTACATAGCACCGCACGTAAAGCAGAAAGGCCGATAATATGGGATTTGGATTTGATTTTGGTTTCGGGATGTTCGGCGTGATGTTTATGCTGATGTTCATCCTGGTATTTGGATTTTTTATTGTGACGATTGTCCGTGGCATTGGTCAGTGGAATAAAAATAACAATTCTCCTCGCCTGACCGTAGCTGCAACTGTGGTATCCAAACGGACGAATGTTTTGCATCACCATCACGATCACCACACACATCACTCCACCAGCTACTATGTCACCTTTCAGGTGGACAGCGGCGACCGAATGGAGTTACATATGACCGGACAGGAATACGGGATGCTCGTGGAGGGCGACAAAGGATATCTGACATTCCAGGGTACACGGTATCTCGGTTTTGAGAGAATATAAAGACAGCGCAGTTCCATTTGCAGGAGCTGCGCTGTT
>JAFQFR010000039.1 GCA_017398595.1 Clostridia bacterium | reverse complement strand
GCACCCCCGACCCGCTCCGCGTTCACCGACGGACGCGCAGCACCGCCCAACTTCGACAGAGACGCCGATTTTCGCCGCGAGCATAGCACCGCACGAAGTGCCGCACTCCACCCAGAACACGAGGCGTCACCCATTTCGGCGGCGGCGCGATTCAGGCGCGACGAACAAGCCGCGTTGCACCGCACACGACTTTGCTGCCGCATTCGGGAAAGCGGGTGCGTAAAACCACTCTTTTACGGCGCAGCGAACACTTGCGCTTGCGCAAGTGCGTAAAAGACTGGTTTTCCGCCACCCTGCAATGGAGCGCCCGAGCGAAGCGACCGCGCCGCCGCTCGTTAAGCGAGCCACGCGTTTATTCCCCTTGTGGGAATTTTAGCGTGGCGAGCGCGGTCGATAGTCCATCGAAGCCGAGTGCGCTATATATCGGCGTCAGCCGTCGATGGAGTCTGCTCGACACGTTAGTCTGTCAACGCTGCCAACGCGTGCGTTGGCTTCCTCGTCAAGTCTGTCGGAGAAAATCGCTGCGTCAAGCAGCAGCGATTTTCGGAGACGATTGCCCTCACCACGACGCACTCATCTGTTACTTGATTAACAGGACATTATGTCATCAGATGAACCACCCAAACCAATTCCAAAAGCTCATTCGTCCCACCTCCGAAAACCTCTGTAAATTCAACGTCAGAGCTAAATATTATCCGCAGCCCGATGGGTCGATGAAGCTCGCGACAGTTCAAGAATTTAATCAGCCGTTCTTCCGTCCCTCGGGATGGGAGTTCGATAAAAATGAGTCACTTATCATAGGCTTGGACAACGACATAGACAACGACATCGAAGGCGACGAAGTCGACGTCGATGGAGAGCCGAAGGCGGGCAACGTCGAGAGAGCACGGCGACGTGCTCGTATCGCGACGTATGACCTCGTAATGAGCAACCCGAAGCTCGACACCTTCGTCACTCTGACCTACGCTCCCGACGCAGTCAGCGACAAAGCCGACTATGCCGAGTGTTATCAAAAGCTGCGTCCGTTCCTCTCGAACAACGTGCAGAGAAAAGGGCTGCTTTACGTCGGCGTTCCCGAGCTGACGAAGGCGGGGGACGTGCATTTTCATTTCCTCGCAAATCAATCGGCGTTGCAGCTCGAAAGAGCTGTATCGCCGAAGACGGGAAGACCGCTTACACATCATCGCGACCCGATATACAACGTGACAAATTGGAACGTTGGATTCTCAACGGCGCAGATCGCTCGAGCTCGTAAAGAGGGCGACGATGAACGAGCCGCCTGCGTCAAGTATATCCTCAAGTACATAGGCAAGCAAAACGAGATGATCGGCGGGCGATATTACCTTTCGGGAGGGCAGCTTGCCCGCCCGATATACAGATACGGCGACCGCGCCGAAGATTTCATCACAGAAGGAGACCGTTGCACTTATGATAAGACAGCACAAATCACCAACGAGGAAGGCGTCCTCGAATATCGGTTGTATAGTTTCACTTGATCCGCTCGACGACCTCAATATTGACGAGCTCGCCGAGTTCCTTAAATGGCAGAGAGAGGTGAGCGGAGAAACTGCAGAGCACTTTTACGCGCATCCTCGCGAGCACAGGCTTGCGCTGTTCTTGATATGGTGCGCAAGGCTTGCTTTGAACGGCTATTACATCGGAGTTCGCATATTGGCGAAGCCGATGAAAGCGGCTGCGACTTGAATTTTTTGACAGTTTCGGATTGTCAAAAAAACGAGCAAATAGAACGTGCGTTCTAAATACCTAACAGACGCGACAATATCGCTGCTTCAAGGCGTGATGAAGCGGGAAGCTTGGCTTCCCATCGAGGTTGCAAGGCAAACGGGCTTGCGCATCGGCGACGTCTGCGCGCTGCGCCGCGCGGACCTTGCCGGGAACGTGATAAGCTTCACGGCAGAGAAGACCGGCAAAGCAGGCACGGTCGAGATCTCAGCGGAGCTGGCAGCGGAGCTCAGATCTCGAACGGGACGGCGTTCGAGGTGGCTTTTTCCGAGTCCGAAGAACTCGCGGCAGCATCTGACGCGGCAAGCCGTTTGGGCAAGGCTCAAAAAGGCGTGTGAGCGGCTCGGAATTTCGCCCGATGGAGTTTCGCCCCACTCAATGCGCAAATCTTACGCCGTGGAGCTGTATAAGCGCGAGGGGCTGCAGGCCGCGCAGCGTGCTTTGCAGCACGATAGAGCGGATACAACCGAGCTCTACGTTATGAGCGATTTTTTGTCGCCTGACAACGAAAATCGACCGCTCCTGCGGAAAGATTTCGATGTTTTGGTCAGATTTATTGCCGAGGCGGTGAAAATGGCTCTTGACAACGGCGGAAACTTGTGATATAATGGCTGCGCAATCTTCAGAAAGGATTGTCCGAAAAAAATCAAGTACCGCCTGCAAAAAAGACTTGACAAAACACCCGTTCTGTGCTATAATGATGGGGCAGGACGGATACGCGAGTATCTAAACGCACTCCACTGACCATGACTCATTGCCTCCCTCGGGCTTTGTTGGACGGGTGCGCAGAGGAACAAAGGGCGGATAACTTCTTTTGAGGTTTCCGCCCTTTTCGGTTGACTCGCGGACCGTTACCTGCGCCTCCCCTTGGGGACGGGAGGGGGAAAGGGAGCGCAGCGACCGCAGCAAGCGACCGCCGCACCCCCGACCCGCTCCGCGTTCACCGACGGACGCGCAGCACCGCCCAACTTCGACAGAGACGCCGATTTTCGCCGCGAGCATAGCACCGCACGAAGTGCCGCACTCCACCCAGAACACGAGGCGTCACCCATTTCGGCG
>JAFQFR010000038.1 GCA_017398595.1 Clostridia bacterium | reverse complement strand
GGATGTACACTGATGCAGCCAGCGCCGAAGGCGCTGACTCCGGAGTTTTCCGGTTTCGCTTGCGAAATCGCCGGTGTTTAGCCGGCGAAGGAAAACTCGGAATGCGACCGTCAGGTCGCTATGTTAATACATGATGTCGCTGGTTCGAGCCCAGCAGGGGGAGCCAAAAGAGAGAAATCCGAAATTATTGCCAAGCGGTGATGGTTTCGGATTTCTTTTGTTCATATAAAAAATAAGTACACTGCCGAGAGTTACCAGCTGGTCACTCTCGGCAGTGCCTCTTTGCAGAATCTTTATCGGTATACTTTATTTATGTAAATATCCCGTTCATATTTTTTTAGTAAAAATCTTCTCCCCTTCAGAAACGATGACTTCACTCGAAGAATAGCCTTGGTTTCGGTAGAATTCTTCTGAATTCGATGTTGCTTTGAGAGCCATTTGCGGCATCTTCCTACTAACAAAATATTGTTCCGCTAAATGCATCAAATGACTTCCGTGTCCTGCGTGACGATGCGGTGTATCAACCCATAATTCGCGGATGTACCCGAATTTTTCTGAAAAGAATATACATTGCAGCTCAATCTCGCAAAACATAATAAATCCAACCACGGTATTTCCATCCAGTCTCATAATCGCCTTTGTGGTATCCTTCTCAGCATTCATCTGCTGAAATAACATCTCCCAATTCCGTGTCGATGTACTGATCTCGCCGAAATACTTCTTGAAAGCCGTCGTAAATAATTCGGATTCAAAATCTTCAACAAAAATGTCTCGCATAAAAAATCCCCTCTTAGTTTCACAATGCTCATCACATAAAAGCGATGCTTTTCAACCGATACAAAATTGACATAATATCTTCGGGACGAACATATTCAATGACACCCGACGCACCTCTGAATCCCGTTTGATGAATCATATCCAATCCGCAGGAATCAAGCTTCTTGTACAACGACACGACAGATTCCTTTATGTTCCCGCTTTTCCTCTGCTCAAAAACTGTCAAATAGTAGATAAACGAGCAAATGAAATCAAGCTGACCGCGTGTTGCGTGTGGAACGCACTCTGTAATATCGACCGTTTCATTTCCGATTTTGATTGTTGAATCATCCTTGATTTCAATGTTTCTTGTAAGACAAATTCTACCGAGATTCGTAAAATCGCCCCGTCTGGGCATCGGCGAAAAGCTTGGCACAACATTCGTACAATCGTTGGAATAATCTTTATATTCCGAAACAACAAAGTTTTCAACCAAAATCACTTTATCTGCAATACGAAAGTATTCTCCCGAAGCGCCTACAACAATGACGGATGAAATACCGTACTTCTCATAAAACATTCGAGCATTGTCAAGAAACGGAACGGTAGACGCGTTTTTTATAACCGAACGCATCTTTTCGTCTTTATACATGAAATTATTCGCACTTCGGTCTTCGTCGAACAGCATCAAACGACATCCTGCCTCAAAAGCTTCTGTAATTGCCGCCGCCTGTGAAGTCGAACCGCTGGCATTATCGGTCGAAAAGTTTTTTGGCAGAATTGATTTTACCGGAAGTTTTTGCAAAAAGAATGATATATCGGTATTTTTGATACTTCTGCCGTCCTCTGCTTGAATAGTCATAGCACTTTCATCGGTTATAACATATTCCCGACCATCACCGAGGACGTGGTTGTACACGCCCTCCTTTAACGCTTCCAAAATGGTGCTTTTTCCGTGGTAAGCATCACCTGTGATCAGCGTTATGCCTTTCGGGATACCCATTCCGCCAACCGTATCACCGTTTGGCAATGTTATATTGATCTCCATTGACTCAGGTGCAGTGAACGGAACAGCTCCTTTGGCATCCTTGTAATCGGTTTTCCCTTTCCTCGGAAGAACCGCACCGTTTGCCACAAAAGAAACAAATCCGTTATTTTTCAGAAATCGGCGTATATACTCCTGATTATACCAAAGCGCAATAGCTTCGCTTAGCGCATCAATATCAAAGTCTGCCACAAAATTCTCAACCAATTGGGGCAGATTCTTTGTAAGCAGAATTTTCAGGGCTTTTGCGGATATGACACCTTTTTTGCGGCTGCCTAAAGATTCTCTATGCGCCTGTACAGTCTGAGCCAAAACGCTTCCGCCGCTATAGGATGAACTGTTATATGGCAATTTGATTGTCAGGGACAGGGCTATAGTCTCACCGTTCCATTGTACTACAGAATTTGACAGAACCCTCGTTCCAAACGGATAAACAAGGAAGAAGCCTTTTTGAACGTTGCTTTCGGACTGCTGCATGGCATCATTTGCCATGTGTGCCGCCGCCGAAAATTCTCGCATGATGTAGGATGTCAATGCGATATTGTCTGAAGAATCAAACGCATTGTTACCGAAAATCTGACAGCAAGACAGTTCAATCGTTACCGCCGCATATTTGAATTGTCCGCCATACACATTGCGAATATGATAGACAATTCCGTTTCGCTCGTATCTTCCGTACAGCTTTGTATATGAAGATACGGCTTTTCCATCAAGTGATTTAATAATTTCGTTTAAATTTTGCATAAAAATACCTCCGTAAAAATGGTTGAAGCGTGCTTCTCAATGGGAAGATTCAGAATACATTGCCAACCATTTTTCGAAGGAAAACAAAAACGGCATATCGTCAGATATGCCGTGAAATATGAGCCGATTATATAAGCATACTCAAAAAGCGTCATGCTGCATTCGGCGACACATGGCATCCGACAATGTATTCAATTGCAGTTTTCATAATGGTCGCCTCCTTTGGCATGAATTTGTATTAACTTCGATATTAGTATATCATATTTTCTATTAAATGTCAATCGAAACTGAAGATTTTTTAATCAATGGTATAATTATTACAGTGATCACGAAATACATTTCAAGGAGATAACTTTATGAATATCGGAACAAATATATATACGCTTCGCAAGGAAAAGAAAATCACGCAAGCACAGCTTGCTGAAAAGCTTGGAGTATCGGAACAGGCAATTTCAAAATGGGAAAACAACCAATGCGCTCCAGATGTAAGTCTTTTTCCGATTATTGCTGACTATTTCGGTGTCTCTATTGACCGCCTTTTCGGATATCATATGAACAGCTATGCGGAAGAAGTCAAAGCGATTATGAAAGCCGCAGATGACAGTATGGATACCTATACGATGCCTTTGAAAATGCGCTCGAAAAGGGAAAAGCACTTGTCAAGCAAAATCAAAATACGCAGCTTTTAAACGGCGAAGCATCCAAAGACGAAGTGGAAAAGATCCTTTCTTCCCTCGTTTTTACAAATGATGTAAGCGCGCTTGCCGACTGCGACATCATCATCGAAAGCATTATCGAAAAGCTGGATATCAAGCAGGATTTTTGGGAAAAGCTTTCGAATATCGTAAGAGAGGATACCATCCTCGCCACAAACACCTCGGGACTTTCGATCGACAGCATCGCGGTGCGCATAAACGGAAAACACAGATTTTTGGGTATGCACTGGATGAATCCCGCCCATCTGATCCCCTGCATTGAGATCATCCGAGGAAGTGAAACCGACGATGCAAGCACCGATGCGGTGATCGCGCTTGCGCACGCGGTAGGCAAGAAGACCACGGTATGCAAAAAAGATGTTCCCGGATTTATTCTCAACCGCTTGCAGCTTGCGATTCTTCGCGAATCCATTTCCCTTGTGGAAGAGGGAATTGCGGACATTGCGGATGTAGATGCATGCATGAAATACGGTCTCGGATTCCGCTATGCGGCATTCGGTCCTTTTGAGGTGGTAGACTTCGGCGGAATCGACACCTTCCATCATATTTCTTCCTACCTCAACAAAGAGCTGTGCAATGCAACCGATACGCAAAAGCTGTTGGACGATCTCTATAAAGAGGGCAATTACGGCGTGAAAAGCGGAAAAGGATTTTATGATTATTCCGGCGATCAAGCGGACAAGGCGCTCAAAGACAGAGACGAGAAATTCATGAAGATCTATAAGGCGCTCTATCAATAAAAAGCAGGAGATCCATTCGTAAATCCGCATCCCACGGTTTACAAGCACCGCAGTTTTATGCTATAATGACACCGAAAAGGACTGCGGAGAAAGGGTGACTGCGATGACATATGATTTTACGACGATCCTCGACCGACATGGGCAGGATGCGTTGGCTGTGGACGGCTTGGGACAGGGAGACGCGCCGGGCGCGCCGAAGGACGGCTGGGATGCGATCCCGATGTGGGTCGCAGACATGAATTTTGCAACCGTGCCGACGGTGACCGAGGCGCTGGTCGAGCGCGCGAAGCATCCCACATACGGATATTTTGAGATCCGCGACGAATACTACGAGTCGATCATCCGCTGGCAGGCGCGGCGCAACGGCGTGACGGGGCTGACGCGGGAATACATCGCCTATCAGAACGGCGTGCTCGGTGGACTGCTTGCGGCGGTGAACGCGGTCAGCAGCAAGGGAGATGCCATTTTCCTGCATTCGCCGACCTACATCGGCTTTACGCACTGTCTGACGGATAACGGCTATCGCCTTGTACACAGCGCCCTGGAAAAGGACGCGGACGGCGTGTACCGCATGAACTTTGCGGACATGGAGCGAAAACTTTCGGAGAATCATATTCATACGGCGATCTTTTGCTCGCCGCACAACCCGACGGGCCGCGTTTGGGAAAAATGGGAGCTGGAGCGGGCGATGGAGCTCTTCCGAAAGTATGATGTGTATGTCATTTCGGATGAGATCTGGTCGGACATTCTGCTGAACGGGCATAAGCACATCCCGACGCAGTCGGTCAGCGAGGATGCGCGGCGCCGCACGGTCGCGCTCTATGCACCGTCCAAGACCTTCAATCTCGCGGGACTCATCGGCGCGTATCAGATCATTTACGATCCGTGGCTGCGGGAGAGGGCGGCGCGGGAGGCTGCGCTGACGCATTACAACAACATCAACGTGCTTTCCATGCATGCGCTGATCGGCGCGTACAAGGACGAGGGGCACCTGTGGGTGGACGAGCTCTGCGAAACGCTGAGCGAAAACATCCGTTTTGCCTGCGCGTATATTGGGGAGCATTTCCGTGGCGTGGAAGTGACCGCGCCCGAGGGGACGTATATGCTGTTCCTCGATTGCGAAAAATTCCTGCGGGAGCAGGGAAAGACCTTGGACGAGCTGCTGCGCGCGGGCTGGGACATCGGCGTCATCTGGCAGGATGGCAGACCGTTTCACGGCCCTGCGCATATCCGCATGAATCTTGCGCTGCCGCTCTCGAAAGTAAAAGAAGCGTTTGACCGCTTGCATAAGTACGTGTTTTGCGGGAAGTAAGCGGCTTGCCAATGTATAAACAGATCCCCTCGGCAAATACTATTTCCGAGGGGAAAGCGCGAAGTTTGGCTTCGCGTCATAGATCCTCGTGCAGGGAAGTGTTTCGCTGCACGAGGATTTTTTATCTTTTTGTGCCGCCGACAGGCGGCGGGAAGGAGACAAAATGGCAAAACAGGGAATGAAGCGACCCGAGCGCACGCATGTAAAACCGAAGAACGACGTACCGCCCGTGCCGGAGATCCAGGGAAAAGCGAAGCATGGCAATGTGCATGCAAATCCGATCATGGGGAACACGGCGGCGCCGTCCTTGAAGGTATATCACACAAAGCCGCATGCAAAGGAAAAGCCGATCTCGTCGGTGTATGCCGCGATCGACACGGACGTGGCAAGAGACAATCTGGAAAATGACCTTTCCTTTGCGGATCTGCAGGATCAGTAAAACAAAGCAAAAAGACGGTTCAAACGAACCGTCTTTTCGTATATCAGCCTTTCACTGCGCCTGCCGCGACGCCCTTGATAATGTGCTTTTGGCAGGTGAGATAGAAGATGATGACCGGGATAATGCTCAGCAGGATCAGCGCCATGGTCGCGCCGAGGTCTACCGTGCCGTAACTGCCCTTGAGATACTGGATATGGATCGGGATGGTGCGGTAGTCGTTCAGATCGAGCACGAGGTAGGGGAGCAGATAGTCGTTCCAGATCCACATGATCTCCAGAATGCCGACTGAGATCATCGTGGGCTTCAGCATCGGCAGAACGATGCCGAAGAAGGTGCGGAGCGGCCCGCAGCCGTCGATGGCTGCCGCTTCCTCAATGGCAAGCGGAATACTCTTGACAAAGCCCGTGAACATAAAGACCGCAAGCCCTGCGCCGAATCCGAGATAGATCACGGGGATCGTCCAGGGGGTATTGAGCTTCAAGGTATCGGCGGTTTTCGAGAGGGTGAACATGACCATCTGGAAAGGAACCACCATCGAGAATATGCAAAGGAAATAGATGATACGGCACACGACAGAGTTGACGCGCGTGATGTACCATGCCGCCATGGATGTGCAGAGCAGGATGAGCACTGTCGAAAGGAGCGTGATCACCACGCTGAACAGCACCGATTTCCAAAACGGGTAGTTGCCAAAGGTCATGCCCTTGATAAAGTTGTCCCATCCGGCAAAGCTTTCGCCGCTCGGCAGGGCAAAGGTGTGGGTCTTGACAAAGGTGTTGACCTTGAACGAGTTGATGCCGACCATGACGACCGGCAGAACATAGATAACACTGAGGATCGAAAAGAAGACCGAGAGCAGGACCTTTCCGATTTTTTGACCTTTCAGAGAACCGTGCATTACTGCTGCACCTCCTTGTTGCGGGTAGCGCGAAGCTGGATCAGTCCGATCGCGGCTACGAGGATAAAGAACAGCACCGCCTTTGCCTGTGCGACGCCACGGGAGTTGATGTTCTGACCGTAGAAGGTATTGTAGATGTTCAGCGCGAGCATTTCGGTAGTGTGCAGGGCGCTGCCGTCGGGATTGATGATGTAGGGGAGACCGCCCGTCAGGGCAAGGTTTTGGTCAAAGAGTTTGAAAGAATTGGTCAGCGTCAGGAACATACAAATGGTGATCGAGGGCATGACATTCGGGATGGTGACTTTGCAGAGCGTTTGCCAGCCGTTTGCGCCGTCGATCTTTGCCGCTTCCATCATGTCTTCGGGCACGGCTTGCAGTCCCGCGATGTAAATGATCATCATATAGCCGATCTGCTGCCAGCACATCAAGATGATGAGTCCCCAAAATCCCCAAGTGGTATTCATGAGGATGGAAGTGTTGTATGCACTGAGGATGCCGTCGAAAATCATGCTCCAAATATAGCCGAGAACGATGCCGCCGATCAGATTCGGCATGAAGAACACCGTGCGGAACAGGTTGGCGCCGCGGATGTTCATGGTCAGCGCATACGCAACGGCGAAGGCGAGCACATTGATAATTACGAGGGAGACCACCGCGAACACGGCAGTGTACAGGAAGGAATATAGGAAGTTTTCATCCTGGAAAACCTTAATATAGTTCTGGATGCCTACCCATGTCCACTTGCTCGTGGTCTTGAACTGCGTGAACGAAAGAAACAAGCCCTGGAAAAACGGCCATACAAAGCCGATGGCAAAGGCAAGCACCATCGGCAAGAGGAAGATCGGGGAATAGCGCTGCAGCGATCTTCGCATCTGCGCGCTGTTGACGGATGCGGGATCTCTTTTCTTTTTCATGCTGTTACTCCTTATGTAAAAAACGCGCCCAAAGCCTCATGCGGCTTTCGTCGAGATATAAAATTTGCAAGGCGGGCGATGTGCCCGCCCTGCAAAAGGGAACGTTTCGGAAAACTTAGTTATTTGCTGCCTTATACTGTGTTGCCCAGCCGTCGATGAAAGCGGTAACGACCGCACTCCAGTTTGCATCGGTGGGATTTGCGTTGTATGCGTTCATAGCGGAAACGACGGTAGCGCGGTATGCGTCCACGTTGGGCTGGTAGTTGGTTGCCCACCACATGTTGTAGTGACCGTTTGCAGCATACTCGTTTGCGATCGCGAGGAATGGGTTGGAGGATGCAGCCGCATTCTTGTAAGGCATTACACCGAAGGTATCCACTGCCATGCGGGATGCTTCTTCATCGGTAACGAGCCAGTACATGAAATCGAGGGTAGCCTGGATGTCTGCCTCGGAGGCGTTTGCATTCACTGCCCAGTAGTTCTCGGTACCGCAGTTTAAGCCGGCTTTTTCTTCGCCTTTCACACCGCAGTAGTAGGGGATCATAGTGAGGTCTTCTGCCTGCATACCCTTTTCGGAGAGGGAGGACCATTCCCAGTTGCCCTGGCTGTAGAATACAGCCTTGCCGGTTGCGAATTCGCTGTTGGCGTCAAAGCCGCCGGTTGCAAGCTCGGAGGGAGCAACGGAGCTGTTGTTGATCATCAGATCCCAGAGGTTCTTGTAGTTGTCCATGTACTTACCGGTGAGGGTAGCGGGGCAGGACGTCCATGCCTCGGGATTGTCCACGGACTCATAGTAGTATTCGAGGTTAATGAGGTGACCGGTGAAGCGCCACGAGGAGGTGGAATCCATGCCGGCAGAGGTGAACGCGTCAAAGCCGAGTTCTTTTGCACGTGCGTGGATGTCCTCGGCGACCTTCTTGAGACCGTCAAAGTTTTGGATGTCGTCGATCGAGTAGCCCGCCTTTGCAAGGAGAGCCTTGTTTACGATGATACCGTAGCACTCGTAGCAGTAGCCGATGGAGCAGAGCTTGCCGTCGGCATCGCGGAGCATGTATGCATCGGTGTTCAGTTCATTTGCGATCTTGGTGCCCGTGAGATCGAGGCAGTATTCGCCCCAGGTGTCCACAGCGGCGGAGTTGCCGACGACGAACATCGTGGGTGCTTCGCTCTTGTCCATCTCAGCGGTGAGGGTTTCGTTGTAGGTGCCGGAAGCCGCGGTAACGATCTTCACTTCGATACCGGTCTTTTCTGTGTACATGGTGGCAAGTTCCTGCAGAGTCGGATCCGACTCTGGCTTGAAGTTCAGCCAGTACACAGAGCCCTTATCTTCTGTGCCGCAGGAAAAAAGGGAGAGGACCAAAACGGCAATCAGAAGAAGCGAAAGAAACTTTTTCATTTTGAATAATCTCCTTAAAATATAAATATTTATTTTTACTCCTCACGGAGAAAAAATCAGATTCAAGGGAAAGCAACGGGAAAGTTTCTATTACAATATTATCATTTAAAATGGCATATGTCAACATATTTTTGTATAAATGCACCAAAAAAATTAGCGCACGAAAGTGGAACAAGATAGACGCCCCGACAGGGTGGAAGCGTCTATGGAAGGCACAGCTCTGTGTTTTTGAGGGTAGTCATAGTACTTCGCGGCTTAATTTTTCCCCCGAGACAGGCAACAAAACCTCGGAAGCGGACGCAACCTCGCCGGCGGCACTTGCAAAGTAAGCGGGAAAGTGTTATACTTTCGCATAGACACCGAATCGAAAGAGGGATAGAGTTATGTTATTTACGCGTAAGGATCTGACGAGAATATTTTTGCCGTTGCTGCTCGAGCAGATCCTCGCCGTTACGGTCGGCATGTTCGACTCGATGATGGTATCGAGCGCGGGCGAAGCCGCCGTTTCGGGCGTTTCGCTCGTGGATTCGATCAATATTTTGCTGAGCAATATTTTTGCCGCGCTGGCTACGGGCGGCGCGGTCGTCTGCTCGCAGTTTTTGGGGCGCCGAGATCACGAAGCCGCGCGCACCTCGGCAAAACAGCTCTATTATGTCGTGTTTTTCGTGTCATCCGCCATCATGGCGATCGCGTTGCTGTTCCGCAGTTCACTGCTTTCGCTGATCTTCGGCAGGATCGAGGCGGACGTCATGGGACATGCGCAGATCTATTTTTTGTTCACCGCGCTGTCCTATCCGTTTTTGGCGGTCTACAACGGCGGCGCGGCGATCTTCCGCGCCATCGGCAATTCCAAGATCTCGCTGTATGTTTCGCTCGGCATGAACGCCGTCAACATCGCGGGCAACGCGATCCTCATTTACGGCTTTGGACTCGGTGCGGCGGGTGCGGCGATCGCAACGCTGTTTTCGCGGATCCTGGGCGCGATCGTGATGCTTGTCCTTTCGTATAACAAGGAAAAACCCATTTATGTGGAAAATCTCTTCCATGTCCGTCTGAATTTTCCGATCATTCGCAACATTTTACATATCGGCGTGCCGAGCGGCATGGAAAACGGTATGTTCCAGTTCGGCAAGCTGCTCACGCAGAGCCTGGTCTCCACCTTCGGTACGGCGGCGATCGCCGCCAACGCCGTCGCGCACACACTGTCATCGTTTGAATATGCGGCGGGCGGCGCGGTGGGACTCACCATGATCACGGTGATCGGCAGATGCGTCGGCGCGGGCGAGAAAGAGCAGGCAAAGCAGTATGTGAAAAAGCTGATGGGCGTTGCCTATGCGGTGATGCTCGCCGTGGCGCTTTTGCTCACCCTGTTTGCAAAGCCGATCATCGGCGTGTACAAGCTCTCCGCCGAGTCGGCGGCACTGGCGTTGACGCTGATCTTCCTGCACAATGTTTTTGCCGCGACGATTTGGCCACTGGCGTTTACCCTGCCGAACAGCTTCCGCGCGGCGAGCGACGTGCGCTATCCGATGATCGTGTCGGTGCTTTCGATGTGGATCTTCCGCGTCGCGTGCAGCTATGTTTTTGCGCTGGGGTTGGATATGGGCGTGCTCGGCGTATGGGTCTCCATGATGATCGACTGGGTCGTGCGTGCGATCCTGTTTGTCATCCGTTTTTGCAGCGGACGATGGTTGACAAAATATAAGGCGGCATAAAATATATGCACCCAACGGTGGGGGCGACGTCCCCGACTGTCCGTAAAGGCGATGAATCGATGTGGTATAAAACGGGAGGCGAAACGCCTCCCCTACAATATGTTCATTTGCTCATCGTAGGGGAGGGGTCTCCCCTCCCGTAAGCCGTTTAAAGCACACATAGAACCGTCCTCTGTGTGCTATTCTCCCCGATTCAGCCATGCATACGGTGTTTCGCCGGCGTGCCAGTCTCCCCATTTTTGCGAAAAGGCGCGGACATCCTCGCGGATCGTATCATAGGATACATCGGGGCGCATATTCAAGCCATCTCCCAAAAGCATCGGTTCGTACAGCGCACGAACATCCGCATGAAAGGCTTCGAGAAAGGCGTATTCCGCTTCGGAAACCACGCCGTCATACAGGATGGATTCCACCGGCATATTGTTGTGTACGGCAGCGTACGAGCATCCCAGCGCGTGGATCACGCCGCGGAGCTGACCGACATGCTCCCGTGTATACAGGCGGTTGGCTGTCAGGATCGCGTTTTCCATTTCGGCAAGCTCGATACAGACGATCTCTGCCGACCGAGCATCATAGGCGCGCGCAGTAATTGCATATTCCAGACAGTGATCGATCTCTTTGCACGCGTAAAACACAGTGACGGCGGCGTCTCTTTTGACGGCGGCGATCTGTTTTTGTGCTGAGACCAGCGCCGCCGTCAATACGCAGAGAATACATGTAAAGATCACGGTCAGAATGACCGTCTTTTTTATTTTCCTGTCGTCATCGCGGATCTTGCTATCCATATGCCGAAAGGCGCTCGCAATCTTCCTCGGGATCGCGAAGGCAACCGCCGCAAACCGCTCTCGCTTTTGCTGCTTTTCCATAAAGCGGCGGAGCGCATCTTCCTTTTCGTCCGCGCTGATCTCCTCGTCCCAAACGTACATTCTGAAATGCGGCGGCGCTTCCGCGGTCGCTTGCCCGGAGATTTCCCCGGGCAAAGTCCGCTCGGCGTGCACGGGCTCCATCGCCGCGGCAAGCCTGCTCGCAAATTCGTCCAGATTCGGCAGCCTTCCCGTGTCCAAACCATGCATGGCAAGCCTCAATGCCGTGAGTCTCTGCGCATTTTCGCGCACTTCCTCGCGGTATACCGAAAACACCTCGGGGATCCGCTCGGGTTCGGTCTGCATGATCCCGATCTGCTCCATGGAAAAGCCCGCACGGCGCAGCGTGCCCACCGTCAGCAAGGTGCGGATGGTATCCGCGTCGTATTCTCTGTATGAACGCCCGTTTTTCTCCTGCATCTGCGGGTGTATCAGCCCCTTGCTCTCATACAGGCGTATGGCTTTTTCGGTCAGTCCGCAATACTCTGCTGCTTCTTTGATCTTCATTGGCGCCCTCCGTTTCTGTTGGTTATAGGCAGTGTACCATATGCCCCAGGGGAATTGTCAAGCGTTCCTTGCAAAAAAGCGGAGAAAAAAGAGCACAGGCGAATAAAAAAAGCACACAGGGGTATACATTGTGTAAGCGTTGTTTGCATTGAACGGGAAGTGCAAATCTGTTTACACACGCACGAATGTATGCTACAATAGAGGTACTGACAAAGGGGGTGCGCATGGTGCAAAAAACATTGTATGTTTCGGATCTGGACGGAACGCTGCTGCAAAGAGATCAAACGCTGTCGGCGTTTACGGTCGAGACGATCAATGCGCTGCTCGAGCGGGGCATGCTCTTTTCCTATGCCACCGCGCGGTCGGAGCACTCGGCGGGACCGATCACCGCACCGCTTGCCAAAAAGTTTCCCGTGATCGTGTATAACGGCACGTTTATTTTGGAAAATGGCACGAAAAAACGCCTGCTTTCCAATGCGTTTTCCGCCGAGGAGGCGCACGGCATCCTGCACACACTCATGGCGGGCGGCGTGTATCCGTTCGTGTACGCGTTTATCGACGGGGCAGAGCGCTTTTCCTACAGCGAGCCGCACGCGTCGGACGATATGTTCGAGTTCTTGGAAACGCGGAAAGGCGACGAGCGCAAGCGCCCCACGACGCCCGAGAGGATGTTTGACGGCGAGATCTTCCACTTTACCTGCATGGATACCGCCGAGCGGCTGTTTCCGCTGTATGAAAAACTGAAAGATACCTTTGGCTGCCACTACGGCAATGACCTCTACAGCGGCAAACCGTGGTTGGAGATCCATCCACGGGCGGCGACCAAGGCAAATGCGATCTTGGAGTTGAAGCGCATGCTGGGCTGTGACAAAGTCGTCTGCTTCGGCGACGGCAAAAATGATCTTTCCATGTTTGAGATCGCGGACGAGTGCTATGCCGTGGCAAATGCCGAGGATGAGCTGAAAAGAACGGCGACCGCCGTGATCGGCAGCAACGCGGACGACGGCGTCGCCAAATGGCTGCTTGAAAATGTTTCGCTGTAAATAAAACAATAACAAGAGTGATGAAAATGGAAAATGAATTCCCAAAGCGAAAACCGATTTGGTTGCCGGAGTTTGATTATAGCCAACCCGGCGCATATTTCATAACGATATGCACACAAAACAGGCGAAGAATGTTATCGCAAATCGTAGGGGACGGCCTCCCGGACGTCCCGCAAACCGAATTATCGCAATATGGAAAAATCGCGGATGCATACATACAACAATTAAATGATTATTATGCGGATATAGAGGTTGAACAATATGTTATTATGCCAAACCATATTCATATAATGTTGATCGTCTCGGAGAACGGGACGTCGAGGACGCCGTCCCCTACGACAAGGCAAAATGCGATCGTTTCACGGTTTGTTTCGACCTTCAAGCGTTTTTGCAACAAGGAATACGGGTGCAATATATGGCAGAGGGGGTATTATGACCACATCATCCGCAGCCGTGCGGATCACGAAGAACATCTGCGGTATATTTACGAAAACCCGCTGCGTTGGTATTACGACGAATTATACATAGAAGAATAGTGGTAGAAAAAGGCTCCCGCGAAGGGAGCCTTTGTTGTACCGTTTTTCCTTATTCCACGATCTTTTTCAAAAGCATTACCGCGTCATTCATACCCATGGAGCCGTTGGCATCCACGTCATAGGTGCCGCTGTAGAGCTTGCCCGAGCGCATGTATTGCAGCGTGGTCAGCGCATCTTTCAGCGTGGTCTTGCCGTCGCGATCCACATCGTAGCGATAGATGTTCGACGGCAGGCGCTGCGGCGTGCTCGACGGGCCGCGCACGGTCAGAATATCGGGGCCGCCGTCGGGATCGGGGACAAATTCGATCAGATCCACGCAGGTCTGGCGCAGGTGGATCTTGCCGACCTCGTTGTGTCGGTGGTAGACGAGATAGAGCTCGGTGCCGTCGGGAGAGGGAATGATGAGCGCGTCGCCGGGGCCGTCTACGGTAAAGCTGTAGTTCAGGAACGGATTGTAGTCGTATTTTTCGTACGGTCCGAGCGGATCTTTCGAGACGGCGACCGCTTCTCCGTAGTGTTTTGCATAGCTTCCGGTCGCGTAGATCAGATAGTAGTAGCCGTCATGCTTCCAGACAAATCCGCCTTCGACCAGCCGTATTGCGTCGCGGTTGTCCCATTCGCGGTCGGCAACCACCACGCGCGTCTGCGTTTCGGGAATCGCCGTCACCACGCCGTCTTTGATGATGACCTCTTCAAACCAGATCGTGCCGCCCTGGTCGTAGCGCGAGAAGGACATGTAGGTCTTGCCGTCGTAGCCGACAAAGGGATGCCCGTCGATCTCTTTGACATCGGGATTGATCGCCGTCAGCGGTCCGTCATGCGTGAAAGGACCGTAGGGGGAATCCGAGGATGCATAGTAGACATGGCGGGTGGTGTCGTCGTCGATCGGCTTTGCGGCGAAGAACAGATAAAAGAGACCGTCGCTCTCGTTGTAGAACACGTTCGGGCTCCATGCCGTTTTGCCGTCGACATTGCTGTACTGCTCGTGATCCCACTTGAACATGATGTTGCGCGCCGTGAAGTGCACAAGGTCGGGGGAGGTGTACACGCGGAAAATGTCGGTGCCGTCGTTGCCCGCGTAGACATAGAGATAGTAGGTGCCCTCGTAGTAGAGCATATCGGGGTCGGCACCGGGGTTCACGGGGTTTATGTAGGTCTCCTCGTAGGTGACGGCAGTGCTCGCACCGACGGTGAGGTTTGCAAGCTGCCCGCCCTCCAGCCAAAAGCCGAGCTTGCCGTCCGTACCGTCGAGATAGAACTCGAATTTCGGAAAGGCTCCGTCCCCCTCAAAGAGGTTGTCGTAATAGAGCGAGGCGATACCGTCGTGTACGTCCAGCGTCACGTCACAGAAGCCCTTTCGGATGACGGTCTCCTTTTCGCCGAGGACTTCGTAACAGCCGTCGGTGATCTTGTAGAGGTTGACCGAGGTTTCTGCTTCGTTGATCTCAAAGGCGTAGCCGTTTTCCGCGTCGGTCATGCCGAAATACAGGCGGGAAATGCCCTTGGCGGCGAGCGAAACGGTCGCGCGGTAGTTGCCGCATAGAACTTCCTTCGACAGCATGGCACCGCTGCCCGAAACCGTGTCATCCGATACCGTCACGCCGTCCGCGGCAAACGCAGTGCCGCCGAATGCAACAGACTTTGTCATCGTAGGCAGCTCGTCATCCTCTAAGATCGTAATTTTCAGGTTGTCAAAGCGCCCTGCGTCGGCGTAGTACTGCCGAATGCCGATTGTCGAGGTAAAGGTGTCGTAAATGTCATCTTCGTGTCTGCCGATCTCATAGCGGAACGCCTGCAGCACCTTGGTGCCATCCGGTGTGTAGGCGCGCAAGGTCACGATCCCTTTCTGCACGCGCACCCACAGGTGTATATCCTGGCTGCCCAGCAGATTGGTACCGGGGACGATGTTGCCGCCCCAGCCGGTCTCATTGAAGTAGGCGAGGGATATTTTTGAGCCGTCCATATTGGTGGTAAAGGTGTAGCCCGAAAAATAGGCGGGCTCGCGCGTGAGACTGTCGCTTGTCGCGCCGATCAGGAGACCGCCCATGTTATTGCAGCCGAGATAGTCCACTTCGACGATATAGTCCTTGCCCTGATACGCTTCGGGGAAGGTGTAGGCGACGTAGGCAGACGGCCCCGAGCCGCTTGTGGCTTTGAGCGCGCCGTCCTTGACCGCCATGCCGCCGTACATCGCAAGTGCGGACAGGTCGCCCGAGGAAAAGTCGTTTTCGTAAATGACCGTTTCTTTTGCCGCCGCCGAAAGGGAAAGGGAGAAGCAGAAAAGCGCCGACACAAGGAAAAGCAGGTGTTTTTTCATACGGATCCCTCGCTTTTGTTACATTTCGGTATAGATTTTGTTTTACAGATATTGGATATTATATATGTATTATAATAGCTCGCCGCGCACTTGTCAATACGATCAAAAAGCACCGAGCAGCGCTCGGTGCTTGAGACTGTATTTTACTGTGCGGGAGGAGCGACAAGATCCTGGTCTTTGAGACAGAGCATGAGAATGCCGCCGATCAAGCTGCAGAAGATCAGGTTTACGATCGCGATCGTGGTCAGCTCAGCCTTGGTCTGTGCGGTCTTGAGCTTCTTGAGCGCGATGAAGCCGACGATGAGCGGAACGATCATCCAGAAACCGGTGACCATACCAATGATTGTGAATACTTTTGCTGCAGTTTTCATAGGGTTTCCTCCTAACAAAAAATGTGTTTTATTGGTTGTATTTTACCATATAAAAAGACATCTGTCAACATTTTTTGTCTACATTTGTCAAAAAATCTCGGAGCACATCTTGCACACAGGACGAAAAGACCGTATAGACACATGCGTCTATACGGTCTTCTATTCGTATCGTGTAGGGTTATCCGTTTCTCCTAAGAGATAGTCAATGCTGGTATTATAAAAGCGTGCAAGTCGAATCAAAATTGCGGTTGGAATATCATTTTCGCCGGTCTCGTATTTAGAGTATCCGGTTTGTGACATGCCCAGCATTTTAGCAACCTGCGTTTGATTTAGGTCTTTATCCTCGCGTAGATCACGGATTCGATGATACATACAATTCTCCTTGAAATATATAGTTTTATTATATCTAACCTGTTTTAGGGTATTGACAAATAACCTGAAACAGGTTATAATCTTTATAAAGTGATTCATAAAACATAGAGAAAGGAGAATTACAATGGGAGATAAGAAGCCGATTGTTTGCCCATGCGGAAAATTGCTCGGTCAAACGACCAATTGCAGCGGTGGTGGAACAAAAATTTGCCCTGAATGCAAGAAGCGTGTGCATTATGATGTGACCGCAGCCAAAGTGTATACGACATATACGAACTAAGAAATCTGGGGTGAATAGCATGGGATGGAAAGAAGTTTTAAAAGAAACCGGATCATTTGTATTGAACTCTATTCGGGAAAAGAATGAAGCTATGCGTGCAGAATATGAGAGATACCGCGAGATATATGAGCGGTATGATGATGATAAGCTGCTTCGGATGTACAGAGGTGCTTCTGGCATGAAAAAAATCGCGATTGGATCTTTGCTGAAAGAAAGAGGCTGCTACATTTCGCAAGATGAATAATGCGGGTAAGAGATATACTGCGGTAGAGTACATGTGTACGTTCTGCGGGAAAAAAGAGATACGCAATTTGTATGCAGGGAGACCGCTTCCGGGAGATTGCCCGAGAAAAGCAAGGTGCTCCGATGGGAAGATGCGACCGCACACTTGGCGTATCAACAGAAAGCTTCCTTAGTATAGTGAAACATAACCATGCAAAGTATGCACAAAAAGACTACCGCAAAAATGCGGTAGTCTTTTTGTCAACATCCGAAAAATCACACTGCTGCTCGGATTTTTTATAAAAACATATTGATTTTTAGGATAGATTGCGCCCCGCAAATGTGCTATGCTTATCTTACTACCGAAACGGAGGGAACAATATGAGCTACAACATCGGAAAGGCGCAGGACAAGATCCTTACCTATCAGAATACTTTTACCGCAGACAATTGTATGGACACCGTCAACGTGGTATACGGTGCCATGGAAGCGAAGAACGGCGCACTCCGCACGGTGAAAACGGGCGGGCACTCCACGGCGCTGCTCGGGATCCCGAACAAGCAGAGCTTTGTGTTTGAGGCGGATTTCGTCAACCATCAGGGCGGCGGCGGAATCTTCTTCGGCGGTACTGCCGGCAGGATCAAGCAGAGCACCGAGGAAGAGGACAAGACCAACGGCTACTATGCGTTCATCGGTCAGGACGGCCTTACAGGCGCCCTCGGCTGCACCAGCCCCGTCAGCAAATGGAACGGCAACATCACCGCGAGCAAAAACGGTGAAAGATTTTCCATCGGACAGGATCTGCATCTCTACCTCCGCGTCAGCGGCGACTATATCATTTACACGGTCTCGGATTGTGCGAGCGGCGAAGAGCTGTACAGAGCCGAATATAAAAAGGGCGACAGCCGCTTCGACGGTTCACCGTTCGAGTCGGGCACGCTCGCGCTCCGCATCAACAATGACGGCGGCAAAGGCGGCTTTACCAACCTGAAACTGTACAATATGAAGCAGGCGACCATGTCGG
The DNA here is from genome assembly GCA_017398595.1 of Clostridia bacterium. Lineage (GTDB taxonomy): Bacteria > Bacillota > Clostridia > Oscillospirales > CAG-272 > UMGS902. The sequence goes on along the minus strand of JAFQFR010000038.1, from coordinate 103,871 downwards.
ACGCCGTGCTCGGCATTGCGCAAAAGCTCACGGCATCGCTTACGCCGGGCGACTTTGAGGAGATGGTCGTGTTTGCAAACGACGGACAGGGCTTTGCGTTCTCCTATGACGCGGCGACCGAGCGTCTGCTCGCGTACCGCTACCTGCACGGCAAGGTCTTCTACCTCGCGCAGCACGCGATGCAGCTCACCGCGGGCAAGGCATATCCTTTCTCTGCCGTCAACCGCGGCGACGTGCTCGCATTCTACTTCGGCGATCAGACCTACCCCGTTCTCGAGGTGCAGAACCCGAAGCCGAAGGCGTTTGCCGTCGGTTCCACCGCGCCCATCACCGTGGAGATCGCTGACACCGCGCTCTACAGCGGCGAGACCTACACCAACCCCGTCACCTACGGTGCCGACCCCGAGATTCTGTACCATGACGGCACGTTCTATCTCTATACCCTCGATCAGACAGGCCCCTACTGCCGCGTCCGCGTGCGCACATCCGAAAACCTCTATGATTGGAAAGAGGCAGGCTTTGCATTCGAGATCAACGAAAAGAGCCCGATCCACTACTTTATGAGCCCCAATGTGTTCCACAAGGACGGCTGGTTCTATCTGTTGATCGCGTCGCAGTTCGCCGGCGGCTTCGGCCCCACCGAGTTCCGCGTGTTCTACGCGGCATCGAAGTCCCCCGCGGGCCCGTTCGTGATGAACCCCGAAAAGCCGTATATCAATACCGAGCCCGAGATCGGCGGCGCGCCGTTTGTGGACGATGACGGCAGAGTGTACATCACCACCGTGCGCTTCGGCGGCGGCAACCATGTCTACATCCAGGAGCTGAACGCCGAGGACGGCGTGCTCAGCACCAAGCGCGAGGCGGTGCACTGCATCAGCCCCACCGAGCACTACGAGGTTGACGAGTATGCGCCCATCAGCGAGGGCGGCGTCATCATCAAGCATAATGGCTATTACTACATGATGTATGCGTCGGGTCACTTCCGCGGACACTACGGCGAGTCGTATGCCGTGGCAAAAGATGTGTACGGCCCCTACACCAAGTATAAGTATAACGAGGTGCTTTCCTCGAACCTGTATGTGGACGGCGCGGGCGACTGCATGTTTGTCGTTTGCCCCGAGCTGGAAGAAAACTGGGTGGTCTATCACAAGCACGCGACGCGCGGCAACAAGGGCTTTGACCGCGACATCTGCATCGACAGAGTCTATTTCGTTCCCGCCGAGGACGGCGGCCCCGATGTTCTTCGCGTCTACGGCCCGACCTCCACGCCGACCCCTGTGCCTAAGTTTAAAAAGTAAAAAGCAGTAAAACAAGGCGGCTTCTCATAAGGATGATAAACCCCCGACAGATTTTCAAAGTCTGTCGGGGGTTATTGTTATAATTCGTTTAATCTTTTGGTTTTTGTTTGCTGGGTAAAGGTTTCCCCGATTCATCTCTATTGATCGGGGTTGCTTTAAGGTGAAAGTTAATGCTTCTGCAAGGACACAACAAATCCATTTCATATTTGTCTTTCGATCCTCTATATGTAAAATCTCCTCCGCAACGAATAACTTCGCACCAAGTGAATACTTCTATCATTACTCGCGGGCACATCCCCTCGGGACATGCATAAGAAAAGACAAATTTATCACCCTTTTCTATACCAAGTCTGCAATGCGCTGCTTTTCCGTCCATGGCAGTTAATTCAAATTCCCAATCCTCAACAATCCATTTTTTCATAATACATTTCTCCTGCTCTAGTTTTCGGTGTTCAAATATTTATAGTACCACCGTATAGGATTTTCATGGATGTATTTTCTCCGTGTTTCATAATCCTCTCTGTCACGAACGATATGTTCGGCAGATGAGCGTTGAAACATTCTTTCTATCCCGTACCGTTGCTTGCAAATACGTGATGTCAGCGATTTGAACGCACAAATTACAGTATCCAAGGTAGGGGAGGGGCTTGCTCCTCCCGCCTTTTCATGTAAAAAGATAACTGCGTGGATATGGTCGGGCATAATGACATAATCTTCAACTGTGACCGTTGAAAACCTATTTTCGATTAACTGTAACTGTTCTTTTGCTACTTCGCCGCAAGGTTTTAATTTTACCGAATATTCGGGAGGAGCAAGCCCCTCCCCTACCGCAGAATTTGTTGCTTCGTCGGCAGCCGGAAGTTCTGTTTTAACAATTTCAGACAGTATTTGTTTTCTATCCCTTGTACATATCGTTACAAAATATGCACCGACGGAGCTATAATCAAAATTCTTTAATCTTGTCGGTTTGCGTTTTGGCAACTCCTTTTCGTTATCCATTTTCATCACCTGCCCAATTATATCACAAAATAAGCATCCTCACGAGAAAGAACGCATAGCGCTCCTTTTTGTGTGTGCGAATCTTACTCCTTTCCCCAGAAGCGGTCAAGCACGCTTTCGAGGGAACGGGTATCGCCGACGAATTTTGCCGTGCGGAACTGATGGGGCAGGAGCTCCTTATATCCCGGCTCGGCATAGCGCTCGTCGATGAACACGACCACGCCGCGGTCGGTCTCGGTGCGGATGACGCGCCCCGCCGCCTGCAAAACGCGGTTGAAGCCCGGGTAGGTGTAGGCATATTCCTTGCCCGCCTCGTATTTGTTGTCGTAGTAGACGCGGAAGACCTCGCTCTCGTTGGTGGGCTTGGTCAGTCCCACGCCGACGATCACCGAGCCGATCAGGCGGTCGCCCACAAGGTCGATGCCCTCGGAATAGATGCCGCCGAGCACCGAAAAGCCGACCAAAGTCTGTCGCGTGCCCGCGCGGAAGGCATCGAGAAAGGCGCGGCGCGCATCCTCGGACATGTTTTTTGCCTGCATGACGGTCTTGATATGCGGGTATTTATATTTGAAGACGGTCTGCACCTCGCTCATGTACTCGTAGGACGGGAAGTAGACCATGTAGTTGCCGTCGCGGCGGCTGACCGTGCTCATGATCGCGTCGGCAACGGCGGTGGCATTCTGCGAGCGGAACTGGTACTTCACGCTCAGCTTGTCCATGATGCACACGCAGAGGTTTTCGCGGTCATAGGGGCAGTCGAGCTTGAGCTTGACCGCGTCGGGCGCGCCGTAGAGCGCGGCGTAGTAGTCGAGCGGGGTGAGCGTCGCCGAGAAAAAGATCGTTGCCGCGCCGAATTTACAGCGCTCGGCAAGGCGCTTTGACGGGTCGAGGCAGAGGATCTTGCTGATGACCTCGCCGCCGTTTACGGTGACGGTGTGTACGAAGCACTCGTCGAACATTTCCAGCGAGGTGATGTACTTTTTCGCATCGGACGAAAGCTCGAACAGGCTGTCGGGCAGACTGCCGCCGTACGGCGAGCGGATGTGCCGATCCGCCGCCTTGACGAACGCGGTCAGCAGGTCGTACAGCTGCTTGTCAAAGCTGTTCGTGGTGGTAAAGCCGCGCACGATGCCGTCGTCGCCCTCTTCGGACGTGTCGGCGCAGAGCTCGCGCATGCTGTCGATGTAGAAATCGACGCTTGCCAGCGCTTCGGTGACGGGATTTTGCGGCAGGGTGCGCACCTCGTCGAGAAAGCGGCGGATCTTCGAGAGCCGCAGCTCCGCACCGAAAGATGCCTTGGCGCGTTCGAGCAGGTTGTGCGCCTCGTCAAAGAGGAATATGTATTTGCCGCGTCCCTCGCCGCATTCCGAGAAGTAGCGGCGGAAGTGCGCCGCCTCGTCGATGAGGTAGTTGCAGTCGCAGATGACGATGTCGCAGTGCTCGGTGAGGTCGAGCGAATACTCGTAGGGGCAGATGCTGTATTTGCTTGCGTATGCGTCGATCGCCGACGGGTCGATGACCTTGTGCGCGGTCACGATGTCCGCAATGGCGTCGGCGGTGCGCTTGTAGTGTCCGTTGGCGCGCGGGCATTTTTCGGGTGTACACTTCAGCGGATCGCGCATTTTGATCGGGCAGCAGCGCTCCTTTGCCGAGACGTGAATGGCGCGCACGCCCGAGGTCGCGGATAGCTTCTTTGCCGCGTCGAGTGCGGCAAGCGCCGTCGTTGTTTTCGAGGTGAAGAAGAAAATTTTCTGCGCGTAGCCGCTGCCCAGCGCCTTGAGCGCGGGGTAGAGCGCCGCCATGGTCTTGCCCGTGCCGGTGGGCGCTTCGATCAGCGCCTTGCCGCCGAATTTCACGGCGCGGAGCACTTCGAGCATGAAGTCGCGCTGCTGTTGACGCATTTCGCGGTAGGGAAAGGCTTGCGCTTTCGCGGCGGGCAGACGCACGCAGATGCGCTCCGCTTCCAGTGCGGCAAAGGGGCGGTGCAGGTCGATCAGACGCATAAATGCCGCCGCCATCTCCGCGCGGGTGTAGGTCTTTTCGATGGTCTTGATGTCGTTTTGGTTGTGGAAAAAGGTCACGCGAAAGCCGATGCTGCCGAGCATTTCGCCCTCGGCGAGCATGTATGCGTAGGCGACCGCGTGCCCGATCGACTCCGCCGCCATGTCCGAGGTGATGCGCGAGGTGAAGTCGCCGATGCAGCGATTGACGCAGGCGAACACCTTGCCGCCCTCGCGCAGGACGCCGTCGCACACGCCGCTCACCTCGTAAAAGAGACCGCCGCGGCTGACCGTGCGGGAGAGGGAAACGTCCTCGGTGTAGGCAAGTCCGTGCTTGCCCGTGAGCCACTCGGCGACCTTGCCCTTGTCGGGGTAGAGACGCGCACCGCGCGTGTCGATGCTCGCATGGTTGACCACGGTGTGGCAGAGCTCCTCTACCGAAATATGCACTTTTTTTGCCGCCGCGTCAAAGATCATGCGCGCACCTCCCGAATGTATAGTTACATTCTATTATACATGACATCCGCGGCAATTACAAATTATTTTTCATATTTATTGCAAAACCATCGGAATACTGGTATACTATAAAATATCGAAGAAAACAAAAATGTGATAAAGGGAGTTTGTAATACGCACATCTCCGCCCGAGATCCCTCGGGAGGAGCAAGCCCCTCCCCTACCGGATGACAAGCGGGGGATATTGCAAAACAGATGCATTAAGCCTTTTTAGCACTTAGCCTAAACCCGCCCTTGTCATCTTGAGCGGAGCGGAGCGCAGTCGAAACCCGTAGGGCGACGGCGACGGGGTTCCCCGAAGCGAGCTTGTCGAGCTTAGGGGGGCCGGCAAAAGCCGTCGGATCTTGGGCGGAGATGTGTGTATTATAAACTCTCCATTTATCACGATCCCATGTACAGAAAGGGAAACGTATGTCTACATTCAGCTTCAGCCTGCTGTATCCCACGCCGGAGCAGCGCGCGCAGCACATGACGGCGGAAAACCGTCCCACGGTTTCGGACGAAACCGCCGAAAGTCTCGGTCTTGCCGAGCTCATCAAACTGAAAAACAGCTCTCTGTGTGAATACTTTACCGCCGACCCCGCCGTCATCAACTACCGCGCAGAGATCTTCGCGGATATGCTCGCCGTGCCCGAGATCGCCGCGACCTTTGTCAAGGTGCTGCCCGTGCTCGCCGACATCAGCGAGCTGCGCCGCATGTCCGCCGCTTCCGAGCGCACGACCGACGAATATCTGCTTTCCCTTTCCGAGATCGAACTCTACATCTCCTCGGTCGAGATCCTGCGCGACGGACTTTCGCCCGTGCGCGACAAGCTGCACAGCACGTCGCTCATCGCGCTTTGCGACTACATAAAGACCATCGCCGAGAGCGAGTACTATACCGAGCTGAACCAAAAGCTCTCCGAGCTGACCAACCGCGTGCGCGACATCAAGAGCATCACGCTCGGCGTCAACCTCGATTCCACCCTGCGCGCTGACAAGTGCGGCGTGCTCTCGATCAACCCGAAGCCGTTCAAGTCGGGCGACACGATCGACAAGATCCTGCGCATGAGCTTCAAGAGCGATGAATACACGCTGATCGCGCCGCTGTCTCCCTTTGCCAAGGGGCAGAACGACAACCAGAAGTCGGCAATGAGCATCGCGATCAACAATGCGATCGGCGACGTGTTCAAGTCCTCGGTGCGCTCGTGGAAGAAGATCGTGCAGTCCTATGTGCTCGACAACACCAATTTCTTGATCGAAGTCATGCCCGAGATCGAATTCGTCATCTGCGCAACGCGCCTGATGGAAACGCTGCGTGAAAAGGGGCTGCCCCTGTGTACGCCGACTCTGCGCCCCGCGGATGAAAACGCCTTTGCGGCAAAGGGACTGTACAACCCCGCCGTGGCACTTGCCATCACCGAGGCGAGCGTGGAAAACGACTTTGCCTTTGACAAAAACGGCATGATCTACATCCTCACGGGCCCGAACCGCGGCGGTAAGAGCGTCATCACCTGCGCGGTCGGACTCGCGGCGGCATTCTGCCAGCTCGGCATGCTCGCGCCCGCGCGCGAATTCACGTTCAGCCCCGCCACCGGCATTTTCACGCATTTTCCCACCGAGAGCGGCGACACCGTGGATAAGGGCCGTCTCGGTGAGGAGTGCGCCCGTCTGAACGACATCTTCGCCGCCTGTGACCGCGGCGCGATCGTCCTGCTCGACGAGTCGTTGTCCTCCACGGGCGCGTATGAAGCGTCCTACATCGGCGCGGAAGTGCTGCTCGGCTTTTCCAAGGTCGGCTGCCGCACGCTCTTTTCCACGCACCTGCACACCCTCGCGGCACGAGTCGATGAGCTCAACGCCGAGGCAGCCGCCTTCGGCGGCACGAAGATGGATACACTGGTTGCAAAAATTGCCGAGGACGGCACGCGCTCGTTCAAGATCCTGCGTACAAAGCCCGACGGCAAATCCTATGCCCGCGACATCGCCGAAAAATACGGCCTGTCGCTGGATAAAATCACAGAAACGATCGGGAAGAAATAATTTCCGCAAAACGGTAGGGGACGGCCTCCCGGACGTCCCGTTATACAGAAAGGAACACCACCATGGATAAAAAGATTCTGGAGCTGCTCGAACAGGACGGCAGACTCACTGCAAAACAGATCGCTATGATGCTCTCCAAGGAAGAGGGCGACATCAAGAAGATCATCGAAGAATACGAAAAAGAGGGCATCATCCTCGGCTACAAGGCGATCGTGGACTGGGACAAGACCGACCGCGAGTATGCAACGGCACTTATCGAGCTGAAGGTCACGCCCCAGTACAACCGCGGCTTTGACGCCATCGCAGAGCGCATCTACAACTACCCCGAGGTGCAGAGCGTGTATCTGATGTCGGGCGCGTATGACCTCTGCGTCATCCTCGAGGGCAAGACCATCCGCGAGGTGGCACTCTTCGTTGCCCAGCGCCTTGCGCCGCTCGAGGCAGTCACCTCGACCGCAACGCACTTTGTACTGCGCAAATACAAGGACAAGGGCGTTATCTACGGCCCCGCAAACTTTGACGAAAGAGGCAACTGCAACTGATGGACTATTCTAAACTTCTTTCCGACAAGGTGCAGGTGATCAAGCCCTCGGGCATCCGCAAGTTTTTCGATATGCTCAGCGGCATGAAGGACGTGATCTCGCTGACCGTCGGTCAGCCCGATTTCCCCACGCCCTACCATATCTCCAATGCGGCTGTCGAGTCGATCACCAAGAACAAAACCTATTACACTTCCAACAGCGGTCTGCCCGAACTGCGCGAGGGCATTGCAAACTATTTGGATCGCCGTTTTGACCTGCGCTACGATCCCGCGAGCGAGATCTTCGTCACGGTCGGCGGCAGCGAAGCGATCGACATGGCACTTCGCGCCATCATCAACCCCGGCGACGAGATCATCGTGCCCGAGCCCTGTTTCGTCTGCTATTCGCCCCTCATCGAGATCATGGGCGGCGTGGCAGTGCCGCTTTACACCGACGTGAAGGACCGCTTCAAGGTCACACCCGAAAAGCTGCGTCCGCTGCTCAGCGACAAGACCAAGGCGATCGTTCTTTCCTACCCGAACAACCCCACCGGCGCGATCATGACAAAACAGGACCTCGAAAAGATCCTGCCCGATCTGCTTTCGCGCGACATTCTGGTGCTTTCGGACGAGATCTACGGCGAGCTGACCTACACCACGGCGCATACCTCGATCGCATCGTTCCCCGGCATGCGCGAGCGCACCATCGTGGTCAGCGGCTTTTCCAAGGCGTATGCCATGACGGGCTGGCGTCTCGGCTATGTTGCCGCGCCCGCGCCCATCATCAAGCAGATGCTGAAACTGCATCAGTACGGCATCATGTGCGCGTCCACCGCGTCGCAGTACGCGGGCGTGGAGGCGATCAACAGCGGCGACGAGGACATTCAGTACATGAAGGAGCAGTACGACCTGCGCCGCGTGTATGTGGTCAAGCGTCTGCGCGGCATGGGCATCGAATGCTTCGAGCCTGAGGGCGCGTTCTACGTATTCCCGCGCATTGACAACTTCGGCATGACGAGCGAGGCGTTCTGTCAGAAGCTGCTGGATGAAAAGCGCGTGGCGATCGTGCCCGGCAGCGCGTTCGGCGCGGGCAGCGAGGGCTTTGCGCGTATTTCCTATGCGTACTCGATCGACCATTTGACGATCGCGCTCGACCGTATCGAAGAATTCATTAAGGATCTGAAGTAATGGAAAAAGAAAAACTCGACCGCATCAACTTTTTGGCGCGCAAGGCAAAGGAGACCGAGCTCACTCCCGAGGAAAAAGAGGAGCAGGGTATGCTGCGCGGCGAATATCTCGCCGAGATCCGCATGTCGTTCGGTACGATGCTCGATCACACCGTGATCCAGCGCCCCGACGGCTCCAAGCAACCGCTTCACAAAAGCGATAAAGCGAAACATTGAAGAAATATGTGGGGACGCTTTTGTAAAAGCGTCCCCACACCCCCGTAAAACTTTTGAAAAAAGATATGGGGAAAACAATTTACTTTTCTGAAAATTTTTTGAAAAGGGTGCGGGAAAAACTTTTTTATAAAAAAGTTTTTCCCGCTTTGAACGATCTTTCTTTATGCAATACATCATCGAAAAATATGACTGCGTCGGCTCGACGAACGACCTCGTCAAACAAAAGGCAAAGGCGGGCGCACCTGCGGGAACGGTCGTGCTGGCAAGCGCGCAGACCGCGGGACGCGGCAGAATGGGCAGGCAATTTGCTTCGCCCGCGGGCAGCGGACTCTATATGAGCGTGCTGCTGCGCCCCGAGGGCAAAGCCGAGGACGCGCTCACCATCACCACCCGCGCGGCGGTCGCCGTGGCAAAAACGGTGGAAAAGTATACGGGGCGCCCCGCCGCGATCAAATGGGTCAACGACGTCTACCAAAACGGCAAAAAAGTCTGCGGCATCCTCACCGAGGGGCAGACCGCGCCCGACGGCAGCCTTGCCTACGCCGTGCTCGGCATCGGCGTAAATCTTCGCGCGCCCGACGGCGGCTTTCCCGAAGCGCTCCGCGACATCGCGGGCGCGCTCTTTGCAAAGGACGAAGCCTTTGACCGCGACGCTATCGCCGTAGACATCCTCGACGCATTTTTCGAGGATTGCGGCGACTGCTATGACGAGTATGCCAAGCGCAGTATGCTCGACGGAAAGACCGTCACCGTCCTGCGCGGCGGTGAGGCGGTCTGCACCGCCGAAGTCGTCGGCATCGACCGCGATTTTGCCCTGTGCATCCGCCTCGCCGACGGCAGCGAAACCAAACTCCAGACCGGCGAAGTGTCGGTCCGACCTGTGTAAAACAAAAAAGTCGCCGTGTGGCGACTTTTTTGCATATTTGCATGGATTTGGTTTACAGCAGGTTCTTTCTGAGCTCCTCTGCGGACTTCGGGGAAAGGTATGCGGGGGCAACGTCAAAGACGGTCTTGCATCCGCTCATGCCCTCGCTGTTCATGCGAACGGCTGCGCGTGCATAGGCGACCAAAACCGACGAGGTGAACTCGGGGTTGGAATCGAGCTTCAGGCTGTACTCGATGATGTGCGTGTTCTCGCCATTCAGACCCGTCTTGCCGCAGCGGATGACAAAGCCGCCGTGCGGGATGCCTGCGTGGTCACGGTCGAGTTCTTCCTTCGAGATGAAATGCACGGTGGTATCGTAATCGGCAAAGTAGTTCGGCATGGTCTTGATCTCGTTTTCGATTTTCGCCTTGTCTGCGCCCTCGGCGGCTACGACAAAGCACTCACGGGTGTGCTTCTGGCGGGTGGTCAGATCGGGGTTTGCACCGCTGCGAACTGCGGTCAGCGCCTCGTCCACGGGGATGGTGTACTGTCTTGCATCGACTACGCCCTCGATGCGGCGGATCGCATCCGAGTGTCCCTGGCTAACGCCCTTGCCCCAGAAGGTGTAGTCCTTACCGTCGGGCAGAACCGACTGCGCATACAGGCGGTTGAGCGAGAACATACCGGGGTCCCAGCCGACCGAGATCATGGCGATCTTGCCCGCTTCCTTTGCAGCCGCGTCTACGTTTGCAAAGTGCTCGGGGATCTTTGCGTGGGTATCAAAGCTGTCGATGACATTGAAGTGCTTGGCGAGTGCGGGCGTCTGCACAGGCAGATCGGTCGCGCTGCCGCCGCAGATGATCAGGACGTCAACTTTGCCCTTGTGGTTCAAAATATCATCCATAGAATACACACTTGCGCCGGTCAGGGTCTTGAGCGTGGCGGGATCTCTGCGGGTAAACACGCCGTAGAGCTCGGTGTCGCTGTTCTGGCGGATCGCACACTCAACACCTCTGCCGAGGTTGCCGTATCCTACAATTCCGATTTTCATGGTCATATGTTGCCTCTTTCATAGTGGATTTACAAAATAAATTATATGTATAAACTTACTCTAAGTCAAGATTTTTCTGCATAAAAATTCGATTTTGCGACACAAAAAACGCGAACCGTTGGGTTCGCGTTTTTGATCACAGTCCGAGGTCGTCGGCGATGGCGTTGTGCAGCCCCTCGCGGAATTTTGCGCATTCCGTCGAGCAGTTGCGATTTCTGTTTGCGGCATAGAGCGCGGTGTTGGTGAGCTCCACGACGTAGAGATCCCTTGTGTAATCGGCAAAGACGCTCGTACCGCTGAAGCCGGTATGCCCGAGCGAGCCTTTGGAAAACAGTCTGCCGCCCTGCTTGTAACGCGCGTCTGCATAGACATAGCCGAGCGCGCGTCCGAGCGGGAGACTCGGCGTGCGATCCTTTGCCGCGACGGCGAAGGTCTCCGCATGCATCAGCGCGGCGTGCCGATTTAACAGCGACTGCGCAAACACGGTCATATCGTCGAGGCAGGAGAAGATGCCCGCGTTGCCAGAAACGCCGTAGAGACGGCGGTTGATGTCATCGCTGCACTTGTTTGCGCCTTCGTACGGCTTGCGCGTGGAGCGGACAAGATTTTCATCCTCGCCGCAGCAAAATCCTGTGTGACGCAGTCCCAAAGGGCGCGCAATGCGGTCGTCGAACAGGCGGTCGAGCGGCTTGTTGAAAACGCGTTCGAGCAAAAAGCCCAAGAGCACAAAGCCGCTGCAGGAATAGAAGTAGTCGGTTCCCGGCGCAAACAGAAGCGGATGCCCGAGCTGAAAGGCGATCGCTTCGGCGCGGCGGTCGGGACCGAAGTATTCGGGGAACACATGGCGCCCCATGCCGCTGCAGTGTGCGAGCAGCATCCAGAGCGGGATGTCCTTTTTATCCTCGGACGCTTCGGGGAAATACTTGCCGAGCGGATCCTCGGGAGATACTTTTCCTTCTTCCATCGCGATGTGGAAGAGCGGCGCGACGGACAGGATCTTGGTGACCGACATCATGTCGTACATCGTCTGCCCGTTTTGCACATCGCCGCGGCTGCTGTGGAAAAAGCGGTAGCTTTCTCCCTCGACGTCCCCGATGGCAACGGCGACATCGCCCGCACTGCCGTTTGCAATATGCGCGCGGATAAACGCTTCGGTCTGCGGCATGGCTCTGCCGCGCAGTATCTCGTTCATACGTTTCCTCCTACGGTCGTTCTGCATATATTTTAAGGCGTTTTGTATAAAAAGTCAATCAAGTACACGGCAAATGTTGAAAAATATGCCAAGTTGTGTTAGAATGCTCTACAAAACAGTACATGGAGGTATCCGCATGAAAAAACTCGTTTTCTGTATCCTCGCGGCGATCCTTTCCATCAGCGCTTTTGCGGCGCACCCCAACAAGACCATCGACACGTCCGCGGGGACTGTGGTCTATCGGAACACCTTTGACAGTGCGGATGCGCTGCGGGATTTTACCCAATACCGCGGCACATGGGGCGTCGTGGATGGGCAGGCGCGCCTGCTCTCCTATACGCAGGCGACGAATACCTACATATTATATACCGGCAGCGACGCCTCGCTGCAGAGGCTCACCGACTATGTGGTCGAGGTCGATCTCTACAACGTGCAGACTGCCGCGGGACTGATCGTCGGCTCGGATCTCAGCCGCATTGACACCACGCTCGTGCAGGGGTACATGGGCTACAACGCGTTCGTCAGCTCCGAGGGCACGAAGGGTGCGCTGCGCTCCACCGCCGCTGACGGCAAGACCGCGCCCAACCTTTTTGTTTCCTCACAGCACTTCAATCCCGGGGACAACCTGCACCTCGAAATGGCGGTGCGCGGCGATCTCGTGCAGTTTTCGATCAGCGATCTCGACAGCGGCATGGAGCTGCTGACCTGGTCGGGCATCAACGGCGAGCATACCTCGGGCGCGTTCGGTCTCATGGCGTATTCGAAGATCGTAAACGGCGTGCTCGACTGCCGCAAGTGCGCGTTTGACAACCTCACGGTATCTACATTGCCGCTTGACGGGGGCGAGGCCTTCACCGCCGTTTCGGGCGGATTTGCACAGAGCGGCACCGATCGCGTGGACTCCACGGCGTACAATTCGGTCGCCGTACACAAGGATACCGAGCTTGCCGCAGGCACGGTCAAAGCCGATGTATTCCTGCCCGGAACACAGTATACCGATATTCTGTTCAACTACTCTGCGACAGACAATTCGTATTACAAGCTTGCTGTGACCGGCGACAAAAAGATCCGCCTTTCCAAGATGGTAGGCGGCAGAGATGTACAGCTCAAGGCGACTTCACTCTCGGCGATGGGCATCGGTCCGTACGGTGCGGGCGAGCTTCGCGCGGTGTTCAAAGACGGTGTGATCTACGGCTATCTCAATGACAAATGCCTGATTGCCTACACCGATGCACAGCCGCTTACCGGTACGGGTGTCGGCGTCTTTGCCTCGGCACCCGATTGTGCGATTCTCAATTTTGCGACCTCGAGTGTTTGTGACCCCGATAAAGCCGACATCGTGATCTGGGGGCACTCACACATGCAGCGCTGGATCCACGCGGCAGAGGTTCTTGCCGACTACGGCACGGTAGCCAATCTCGGTGTGGGCGGCTCGAATACGCCCTATTGGAGCAGTTTGATAAATGAGATTGCTTCTTATGACGCGGACACCGTCATCGTGATGTCGGGTTCCAACGACCTTGCCAAATACGAAAACGCCGCGACACTGCGCACACTTTCCACGATTTTTGCCAAACTGCGCGCAAAAAATCCCGATGTGCGCATCTTCCTCATCACCGAATGGTTCCAGCCCGCGCGCATCGAAAAATACAAGGACAAAGTGCTGGATCTGAACGCGCTCTACCGCGGCTACGCTACCGAGAATGCGGATTGGCTCACGATCATCGAGGGGCATGACATCCCCATGACCGCAGACGGCAGCCTGGATGAGAGCTTCTTTGCCGATACGCAGCATTTCAACACGACTGCCTACGCTGTTTTGAACGGGCGCACCAAAGCCGCACTGGATACGGTCATGGGCAAGTCCGACGCGGTCGGCGTCACGCTCCAAATGACGCTCGGCAAGACCGAATATACCCTCAACGGCGAGAAAAAGACCATGGATGTTGCCCCCATTATCGCAAACAGCCGCACGATGCTGCCGGTACGCTATGTTGCCGAAGCGCTCGGCGCGTCGATCGATTGGGACGGCGCGACCTCGACCGCAACGCTGACAACGGCGGACACCAAGATCAAAATCACCGTCGGCGCCGCGACTGCCACCGTCAACGGGCAGGCGGTACCGCTGGATTCCCCCGCGTTTATCGAAAAGGACCGCACCTATATGCCCGTGCGTTTCGTCGCCGAGACCCTCGGCGCGACCGTCACATGGGACGGCGCAACCTCGACTGCAACGATCACAAAGTAAAGAGAAAACAGGCATCCCTCGGGATGCCTGTTTTGATGAGATTCGACACCTTAAAACACACCTGCCAGGCGCAGCAGGAAGGATGCAAGGAAGATCGACACGGTCGAGCCGATCGCCGTCCATACGACGAGCTGCCCCGCCAGTGCCGCGTCACTGCCCATTTCCTGCGCCATCGGCACACTGGAGACCGCCACGGGCGTGGCAAATACGGCGACGAATGCGGCAAAATGCGCGCCGCTGAAGTGCGAACCGAAGACAAAGTAGGCGATGCCGAGCGCTAAAATGGGCACGATCACCGTGCGTGCGATCGTGCCGAACACGATCTCGCGCCACAGCGCCTTGACCGCCGAGAACTCAAACTGCGCACCCAGCACCAGCAGCGCCAGCGGCGTTGCGATGTTGGAGAGATAGCCGAGCACGGTATACACGGGCGTGACGTTTGCAAGGCGGAAGGAAATGCCGTACCGAACGAACAGTGCGCGGATGCCGAGCGCCGCAACGCCGAGGACAATGCTCTGGATCAGCGGATTTTTGACGATGCCGAGCAGGATCTTTTTCACGCTCGGTTTATCCGCGCCCTGCTTGAAGATCGACAGGCTGATGACCGCGAGGATGTTGAGCATGGGGATGACTGCGGCGGAGAGCAGGGTTGCGACTGCTTCACCCTCTTCGCCGAACAGCGATCCGGCGAGCGGCAGACCGATCAGCGCGTAGTTGGAGCGGAAAGCAGCCTGCACCAGCACGCCGCGCCGCTCGGGTATTTTCGTAGCCATGCATACCGCGGGGATGGCGAGCAGGAACACGACGACAAGACCGCCCGCGCCGTAGAGCATGAAGCCGAAGTCGATACTGCTGATGTCCTCGATCTTATAGACATTGAGAAAGAGCATCGCGGGCAGAAGGATGCGAAAGACGAGTTTATTTGCCGCCTTGGAAAACTCCGCGCGCATGAAGCCGAATTTTTTGAGAAGATAACCGATCGCCACCATGAGTACGATGGGCGCGACCGCGTTCAGTGCAAAAAGAAAGGAATCCATTGCTTGTGACCTCTTGGGAAAAATAAGATGGCTCTATTGTAGCACAAATGCGCGCGCATGGCAATGCAAAAGTGCATGCGCCGCGCGAGAAATGTACGCACAGCCACCGTAGGGGCGGATAGTATCCGCCCGTTTGCCTTGGTGCGATGGTGGTATATGCGGGAGGGGCAACCCCTCCCCTACGGTGGGTGTGTTGCCATTACGATGCGCGTAAATGGTACATTGGTAGGGGAGGCGTTTCGCCTCCCGAAAAGCTGCGATTTGATGTTGTATAAAACGGGAGGGGAGACCCCTCCCCTACGGCGTTACAACAACGATCTTCGTATAAACCCGCCCTTGGTCATCAAGGCGACCCTGACCGATCGCGAATAATGACTTTGTGTTCTGTCGCCTTTCGACGATGCCCACACCACCACAAGATCCCTCGGCTACGCTCGGGATGACAAGTAGTGGTGCCGTAGGGGACAGGCGTCCTCGACGTCCCGCGGATCTCGGGCGGAGATGTCGTACATGCGGGCGGCTGATAGCCGCCCCTACAGGATTACTGCATCCGCATAAACTTTCATTTCTCTTATAAAAGTCTTTTTCTTTCTTTCATTTTATGATATAATAATAGCGGCGCTGTCCAACTGCATACTTGCACTGCAGTTCCGCCGCATTATGAATTTGCCTCGATGGCTGTGCGCCATCGATTTTAATAAAATACGGCAAATTCGCTGTACTTATGCTATGACAACAAACACCCACCAAAGGAGATGGAAACTTGAAGGACACCATCCGCATCATCCACATGGGAGATCTGCACCTCGATTCTCCCTTTTCCTCGCTCGGCGTGGACAAGAGTGAGATCCGCCGCCGCGAGCTGCGCGCGACGTTTACTTCCATATTATATTATATCAAAGAGGTTGCCGCGGACATCGTGCTGATCTCGGGCGACCTGTTCGACGACGGCTACGCCACCACAGAGACCGTCGAGCTGCTCTGCAGTCAGTTTGCGAGCCTGCCCGACTGCCGCTTCGTGATCGCACCCGGCAACCACGATCCCTACACGCGCGGCAGCCTGTACGCATCGGGCAAGCTGCCGAAAAATGTCTGCGTGTTCACCTCGGAGGGACTCCAGCGCTTCGTCTTTGACGATCTGAACACCGAGGTCTACGGCTGGGCATTCTGCGCCCCCTCGCTCACCGAAAGTCCGCTCGCGGGCAAGAGCGCCGACGACAACGGACGGCTGCATCTGGTCTGCGGGCACTGCGACATGGCGTCCCCGCTCTCGACCTATTGCCCCGTGACCAAAGAGGACGTTGTACACTTCGGCGCGCATTACAGCGGATTTTCCCACATTCACAAGACGCCCGAGCTCTGCCGCGAGGGCGACGTGACCTGGTCCTATTCGGGCTTTGTCGAGGGACGCAGCTTTGACGAGTGCGGCAAGGGCGGCATCTACTTCATCGAGGCAAAGACGGGCGGCAACCACGCCGTTACGGTCAAGCGCAAGAACATCGCGCGCCGCCACTACGAGTGGGACAAGCTGGACATCAGCGGCTGTGCGACGCTTCCCGAGGTGGCAGAGCGCATCGACGCGCTCATCAAGGAGAAAAAATACACCGAGGAGACGCTTCTGCGCGTCACGCTGCAGGGCTCGGTCGCGCCCTCGCTCGACAACCTTTCGCGTCTGGAAAGCGCGGTGCGCGGACTCTTCCTGCTCGAGATCGACGACAGAACCAGTCCCACCTTTGACGGCGGCATGCTGGAAAACGACCTGACCATGCGCGGCGAGCTCTACCGCGAGCTGTTGCCCCTGCTGACGGGCGGCACGCCCGAGGAGCGCGCGACTGCGTCCGCGGCACTCAAGCTCGGACTGGCTGCGCTTGAGGGCAGAAACATTACGGAATAAAGGAGCAACGACATGAGAATTGAAAAAATACATATCGACTCCTTCATGGGCAAGCGCGATCTGACGCTGGAGTTTTCGTCGGGCGTGAACATCCTGCGCGGCGACAACGAGAGCGGCAAGAGCACGCTGGCAGAGTTTATCAAATTTATGCTCTACGGCGCGGCGGCACGCGGCGTGGACGGTACCATTCCCGAGCGGCAGCGCTATCTTTCGTTCGGCGACACGTCGTTCGGCGGCTACATGGAGCTGCGCACGGCGGCGGGACGCTATCGCATTGACCGCACGATCAATCAGACGCAGAGCGGCTTCCGCGAGAGCCTTTCCGTCAGCGACCTTGATAAAAAGACGCAGGTGTTCAAGGGCGAAAACGCGGGCGAGGCACTGCTCGGCATCCCCGAACACGTGTTCAAAAAGATCGCTTACATCTCGCAGGAGGGCGAGGGCTACACGGGCGGCGCTGACCTCGGCGCGGCGATCGAAAATCTGCTCTTTTCGGCAGACGAAACGGTCAGCACCGACAAGGCGCTCAAAAAGCTGGATGCCTTGCGCGTGAGCCTGCGGCATAAAAACGGCAAGGGCGGCATGCTCTATGACCTCGCAGAGGAGCGCGAAGCGCTCGAAGAACGCCTGAACAAGGCGCTTTCGGACAACAGCGAGATCATCGCCAAGGAAGGCAGCCTGCTCGAAACGCAGCGCCGCATTGCCGACAACAAGACCGAATACAACCGCGCGCGCAAGCTCTGCGAGCTGTACGACAACTACATCGCGCACACGCGCTTTGCGCGGCTCGACGAGACGATCGCCGAGGAAAACGCGCTCGCCGAGGAGACGGCAGCGATGGAAAAGACCTTTGACGGCTTTGCACCCGACGGCGAGTACCTGGGCAGACTGCGCCAGACCGCCGAGCAGATGCGCGCGGCAGATCTCCAGGTGCGCGCGTCCAAAGAAAAAGCCGAAAACGCGGCGCGTGCCCGCGCGGCGGCAGAGGAAGCCGCAACCGAGAGCCGCGATACCGTATCCCTCGAAAAGAGTGCCGAAAAGGTATCGGGTGCGCAAAAGACGACCAAAGTGCTGACGGCTGCGGGCATCGTCCTGCTGCTGCTTGCCGTGATCGGCGGCTGCGTCGTGTACCTGATGCGCATGGAGAGCGCTTTGTATGCCGCTGCGGCGGTCGGCGCACTGATCGGCGCTTTGCTGCTGGTGTTTGGCATTCTGAAAAAGAAAAGCACCGACCGATTGCTGAAGTCCTTCGGCGTGACGAGTGCGTATGCCCTGCTCGAAAAGGTGCGTGAGACCGAGGAGAGCGCGGCGCGCAAGACCGAGGCGCTTGCCAAGGCGCGCGAGGACGAGAGTGCGGCAAGAGCACTGCTCGCCACCGAGGAAAACCGACTGGAAACGCTCAAAGAAGCCCTGCACGCCGAGGCGGCACGCCTGCACGGCGACGGCGGCGACCCCGACGCGCTGTTCGGCGCGGTGGAGCAGTATATCGCACAGAGTGAAGCGCTCGCGTCCAAGGCGGCGCTGCTTGCCGACCGCAAAAAACAGCTCCGCACCGAGACCGCGGCATACGACCGCGAATCGGTGGAGAAAATGCTCAGCGCCGTCGGCGATCTGACCGTGTTTGAGAAGCTGGACATCACCGAATACAGCCGCAAACGCGATTTCTGCGAAAACGCGATCTCGGCGCTCGAGATCAAACGCGGCGAACTGGAAAAATCGCTTGCCGCCCTGCACGCCACGGTGGAAAATCCCGCCCTGCTGCGCGCGGCATTGGATGCGCTCTGCAAAAAGGAGCGCGCGGCAAAGGCGAAATATGACGCCGCCGAGCTTGCCATGCGCTCGATCGAGAATGCATCGGCATTTCTGCGCACCCGCATCTCGCCGCGCCTTGCCGACTACGCGGGCAAGCTGATGGCGGTCATGACCGACGGCAAATACAGCGAGCTCGGCGTGGACGGTGCGATCACGCTGAGCTACCTCTCCGAGGGCGGCGCGCACGACGCGGCATATCTCTCGAAGGGTACGCGCGAGAGCGCCTACTTTGCCCTGCGCCTTGCCCTTGCCGACCTGCTCTGCAAAGAGGAGAAGCTGCCGCTGATCCTCGACGAGAGCTTTGCGCACACGGATGATAACCGCACGAAGCAGATGCTGCGCATCCTGATGGCGCTCGCTGCCGAGGACACGCAGTCGCTCGTGCTCACCTGCCACACCCGCGAAGAAAAGATCGCCGACACCGTCGGCGCGTACAATCTGATCGAACTGTAAACGCGGAGAACACAGAATAAAGCAGGATCACATGCCCCGCGTGTGATCCTGTTTTAAATTTTTTAAACTTTTTTCAAAAAATGCTTGACAAAGTGAAAATGGGTTGGTATAATGCTTGTGTTACCTAAGACAGCAGGTTACGGTAAAAGCATGCAGATGCTTTCCTGCCGAGGAATGTTTTATAAATGTAAGTTTGTAATCTTTCTTTCGGTATGACTCTGTCTTATCGTAGAAAGATTTATTTTTTTATCCATAGTTTACGGAGGTGAAATTACTATGCCAAGCAAGAAGATTCTTGAAGCAAAGCAGGCAACAGTAGCAGCACTTGCCGAAAAACTCAAAACCGCAGCTTCCGGCGTTCTCGTAAAGTACGAGGGTATCACCGTTGAGGACGATACCAAGATGCGTGCCGCTCTGAGAGCAGCAGGCGTTGAATACTCGGTTATTAAGAATTCCATCACGGGCAGAGCATGTGACGAGGTTGGTTACGGCGCAATGAAGGAATACCTTCACGGCATGACCGCTCTGGCAATCAGCCAGGATGACCCGATCGCTCCCGCAAAGATTCTGAAAGAGTATGTCGAAAAGGTTGAGAGCTTTGAGTTCTGCGCAGGTTTCGTTGACGGTGCAGTCGTTGACGTTGCTACCGTAAAGGAACTGGCTGACACGCCCTCTAAAGAGGTTATGGTCGGCAAGGTTCTGGGCAGCTTGCAGTCTCCTTTGTATGGTCTGTGCTATGCATTGCAGGCTATTATCGACAAGGACGGCGAAGCAGCTCCCGCAGCTACTGAGGAAGCAGCAGCTCCCGCAGAAGCGTAAGTTTTTAAATCAAAAAATATTTATATTTTCATAGGAGGATAGTACAAATGGCTACCGAAAAGATCACTAACATTCTGGAAGAGATAAAGACCCTTACCATCCTTGAGCTCAAGGATCTGGTTTCTGCACTTGAGGAGGAGTTCGGCGTATCCGCAGCTCCCGTTGCAGTTGCAGCAGTTGGCGGCGCAGCAGCTCCCGCAGCTGAGGAGAAGACTGAGTTCGACGTAATCCTGAAGAGCGCCGGCGCACAGAAGCTCGGCGTTATCAAGGTTGTTCGCGAGCTGACCGGTCTCGGCCTGAAGGACGCTAAGGACCTCGTTGAGGCAGCTCCTAAGGCTCTGAAGGAAGGCGTTTCCAAGGAAGAGGCAGACAAGATCAAGGCTGACCTCGAGGCTGCAGGCGCAGAAGTTGAAGTTAAGTAATTTCACTTTACCTACAAAAAAACCACTCGCAATCGCGAGTGGTTTTTTGCTTTTATATCCCATGCCCTTCGAGGGCTTTCATTTGCTTTTTGTAGCAGGGGATGAAATACGCGATCTCGGCGATCGCGGTGATCGACCAGGAGAAGATGTACAACAGATACAGCGACGGCAGTGTGCCGAAGTGGGCAAACACGGTGTACACCCACGCCACGCGAAAGACGCAGGAGCCGAGGATCACGATGATCGTGGGCACAAGGCTCTTGCCAAGGCCGCGCGATGCCGCAATGGTGCAGTCCATGAACGCCGAAACGGCATACGAAAATCCCATGACGCGCAGGCGGTGCATGCCCGCTTCGATGACCACCGCATCGGGCGTGAACAGGGCAAGGAAATTTTCACCGAGCAGTACCAGTCCGATGCCGAAGATCGCACCGATGCCGAACGAATACGCAAGGCTGATGAGATAGCTTTTCAGCACGCGGTCGCGCTTCTTCGCGCCGTAGTTCTGCCCCATGAAGCTGGAGCACGCCATATAGAATGCCGCCATGACGTCATACACCAGCGCATCCGCGTTTGCCGCGGCGGAGTTGCCCTCCACCACGACCGCGTCAAAGGTGTTGACGCCCGCCTGGATAAAGAGATTGGCGATCGCGAAGATCGCGTTCTGGAATCCCGCGGGGAGACCGAGCGCTAAAATGCTGCGCGCCCGCATGCCGTCCATGCGCAGATCACACAGCCGCATGCCGTACACTTCCCGGGTAGCAAACAGGCGGCGCAGGATCAGAAATGCCGAAAGATACTGCGAGATCACGCTGGCGAGCGAAACGCCCGCAACGCTCATCCTGCAGACGATGACGAAAAAGAGATTGAGCACGATGTTGAGCGCACCCGCGATGCTCAGATAGAAAAGCGGACGCTTGGTATCGCCCGCTGCGCTGAGGACGGCGTTGCCGAAGTTGTACAGGGCAAGCGCGGGCATACCGAGAAAATAAATTTGCAGATAGAGGTGCGCGCCCTCGATCAGCTCGTCTTTGGTGCCGAGCAGCACGAGGAATCCGCGCGAGAAGCCGACGCCGATCGCCGCGAGCAAAAGCCCGATGACAAGGCAGAGGATCGCCGAGGTATGTACGGTCTTGGTGAGTGCATCGTGGCTCTTTGCGCCGAGATAGCGCGCGATCAGCACGTTCACGCCGCTTGCCACGCCGATCAGAAAGCCGGTGAACAGCGTGACGAGGATCGAGGTCGAGCCGACCGAGCCGAGCGCCGCCGAGCCTGCGAATTGCCCGACCACGGCAATGTCCGCCATGTTGAACAACACCTGCAAAAGATTGGTCAGAATCAGCGGCACGCTGAAAATGAGGATCTTTTTCGGCAGTGACCCGGTGGTCATGTCCTGTGTATTGGTCACGCGTCCGCCCCCTTTCGATGTCAGTCTACATTATCATAATGCAATCTGTGTCGAAAGTCAAGTGGTGCGGAAGGAATCTCTGCGGCAAAACGGGCGGATGGTATCCCCTACGGTTGGCGGAGCGTTGTTGCCTGCGATTTTTCTTATTTGCAGGTTTGTTTCGGTCGGTCTTTCTCCTTGTGAAAAACACGCTTTACCCAGGAGAGCTCCTCTTTGCCGAGGGCGCCGACGAGGCGGGCGAGGAGCAGGTAGAGTCCGATGTAGAGCAGGCATTCCGGCACGACGACCGCCCACGACAAGGGCAGGGCAAGGCGGCGAAGCAGCAGCTGTGCGAGGTTTGCCGCGCCGACGGCGGCAAAGAGCGGTGCGAAGACGAGCTTTCCCACATGGAAGCGGAGCTGTACCATCGAGAGCAGCTTGCCGATGCTGAACACCGTGTTGACGCACTCCGAAACGTAGATCACTACGATGTAACCGTAGACGCCCATGCGCGGAACGAGCAGCCAGACCAACAGCACGCTGATCGCGGCGTCGGCAATGTTGACGCACATGGTGTAAAACTGCTTGCCGAGCCCTTTCAGGATCGAGTCGGTGACGGTGTCGAGGAACATCACGGGTATCAGCGGCGCGAGTGCGCGCAGGTACTCGGTCGCCTCGTCGGAGCCGTAGATCACGCCGCAGAGATCACCCGCAAAGGCGCAGAACATCCCCGCGCACAAAATCGAGAAAAAGAGCGTGACGAAAAAGGCGCGTGAGGTGACGTAGGACACCTCTTTTTTGTTGTCCGCGGCGTAGAATTCGGTGATCTCGGGGATGATCTGCCCCGAAAATGCGCCGACAAATGCCGACGGATAGAGCACGATGGGCAGTGCCATCGCACTGATGATACCGTAGGTCGCGAGTGCGCTCGGATCGCCGTAGGCGGTGAGTCCGATGGGGATGAGGATGTGTTCCACGGTGACGAGCCCCGAGCGCACATATGCCGAAAAGGCGACCGGCAGTGAGATATTCAGCACTGCGCGCATGGGTACGGGCTTGCCGCCGCCCGTGAGCGTGCGTTTATCGGTGAGATACGAGAAAATTTGCAGAAAAAAGGAGAAGATCTCGCTGATGCTGCCGCCGAGCACGAGCGCAAGGCAGGCGTATTCGATGCCGCGCGGCACAAACAGCGAGAGCAGAAAGGTGCAGGCGAGGATCTTGATCGTCTGCTCGAGCACCTGCGAGACTGCGTTTTTGTACACGCGGCGCACTGCCGCGAAGTAGCCCGAGAAAGCGGAGCAGAGCGACAGTGGCAGCAGCGACAGCGACAGGGCGCGCACCGACATTGCCGCGCGCGGCTCCGAAAGGAAGTGATCGGCGACAAAGCTCGAAAAGCAAAACAACCCCACGCTTGCCAGCGTGCCGAAGAAGAAGCTGTACAGCAGGCACTTGCGCATGGCGCTTTTGACGCTTGCGCCCTCGTTTCTGCCGAAATAGAGTGCGACCAGCCGCGTTGCCGCGAGGTTCACGCCCGAGGTGGCGAGCGTCACCGCAAAGGTGTACACGCTCATGACCAGCGAGAACAGTCCCATGCCCTCGCCCCCGACTTTGTTGACGCAGAAGGCGTTGAACGCCACCGACACCGTGCGCATCAGCAGCGTACAGCCGCTGAGGATCAGTGCATTGAGAATATATCGTTTGACTCTTTCCATCCGTTTTTCGCTCCCATCCTGCCAAAATTTTAATTTTTTCTCTAAATTCTATGCTGCGGAGAAAGAAATCATTAAAAAATGTGGCACGGCGGCAAAAAATATAGTATACTATTATGAGAGTTTAATTTGTGAGGATCGTATGGCATATATCGTTTTTGACATGGAATGGAATCAGCCGATGTGCGCGGCACAGCCGCAAAAGGGCAAGAACGGCGTCAAGCTCTCGGGAGAGATCATGCAGATCGGCGCGGTGCGCCTTTCGGATGACGGCGAGATCGAGGGCAGCTTTTCGCTCTGCGTCAAGCCCCGCTTTTACCGTCGGCTCAACAAGCGCGTGCGCGAGCTGACCGGCATTACCAAGGAGCAGCTTGCCGCATCGGACGAATTTCCCGCGGTGTTTGCGCAGTTTGCCGCGTTTTGCGGCGAGCGTCCCACGCTCCTGACCTGGGGCTTTGACGATGTGCCGATCCTGCGGCAGAATCTGATCGCGTGGGGGCTCGGCACCGAGATCTGCGAAGAATCCTATAATCTGCAAACCATTTTCAATACGCAGACCGATGGCGGCAAGGGACAGCGCTCGCTTGCCTTTGCGCTGGAGCATTTCGGCATCGTGCCCGAGCTCGAAGCGCACGACGCACTGCACGACGCGTACCATACCGCCCTCGTGGCAAAGCGTCTGGATCTCGCGGAGGGCATCGCCGCATACGGCGGCGGCAGCTCGGGAACGCTGTGGGAGCATCCGCTTGTCACCGACAGCTTTTATCCCTATCCGCACAAGCGTGCCGCGTTCGCCGATGAAAAGCTCACCTGCATTCCCTGTCCGACCTGCCGACAGAAGCTGAGGACCGCAAAATGGGTGACCAAGGGCGGCAACTTCTATGTGGCGACCGCCGCCTGCCCCGAGCACGGCGACTTTATCGGGCGCATCAAGTTCTCGCATGCGTCGAAGGAGACGCTTTCCGCCGTGCGCAGCGTGTATAAGGGATCGAAGTTCGCTTCCGAGCACTATGCGGAGGTGCTGGAAAAGTCCGAGCGCCGCAAGGACGCGTTCAAAGCGCGCATGCGCGAGCAGCGCAAAGCCAAACGGCAGAAAAAAGCGGCGGAAGCGGCAGAGATAGCGGCGGGAGAAAGCCTTTGATCGACTATCGTAGGGGAATAGCGACCTGCGGTCGCATTACGTTTCGCCTCCCGCATGTCCTGACACTGTTTTTGTAACGGCGGGAGGGGGAACCCCTCCCCTACGGTTGGTTCGACGCCGTTACTTTATTTGCCAATTTTTTATTATTTTCTTGAGCAACACAAAAAAGCACCCATGCGGGTGCTTTTTTCATTTCTCAGAACTCGAAGTCCATGCAGTAGCGGGACTTGACCACGCTGCGAACGTAGGTTGCCGCCTTGACGTGATCGGGGTGAACCGCGTAGCCTGCGAGTGCTTCTTTGGACTCGAGGGTGCTGTCGAGCATCAGGCTTACGTTGCTGGTGTCGAGCGGATTTGTCGCAACCGTCAGCGAGACCAGTCCGGGCACAACGCCGACCAGTGCTTCGAGCTCTGCTTTTGCCTTTGCAGCGGCAGCTTCTTTTTCGGGAGCAGAAAGCTCATCCTTGAACTGCCAAAGTATCACATGTCTTACCATAGTTTCTCTCCTTGTATTCTGCGTCGAAAGTCTCGACTTTCGACTGATTTTAGATGTTCATAATAACCGGCAGGATCATCGGCTTGCGGTGCGTCTTCTGGTACAGGTACTTGGAAAGGCTGTCCTTGACCGAGTTTTTGATCTCTGTCCAGTCGGTGTGGCTGGCTTCCAGGCTCTTTTCGATCGCGTCCTGCGCGATCGTGCGCGCCGCGTCCATCAGCTCCTCGCTCTCGCGAACGTAGACGAAGCCGCGCGAGATGATGTCGGGACCCGAGATCAGCAGGCGTGCGTTGGTATCCACCACCGCAACGACGACGATCAAGCCGTCCTGCGAGAGGTGCTTACGGTCGCGGAGCACGATGTTGCCCACATCGCCGACGCCGTAGCCGTCGATCAGTACCTTGCCCGAGGGGATCGTGCCTGCGAAGCGCGCGCCCTTCTGGTCGATTTCGAGCACCTTGCCGATGTCCGAGACGAAGATGTTTTCATCGGGGGTGCCCATTTCGAGCGCGAGGTGTCTGTGTGCGTCCAGATGCCGCAACTCGCCGTGAATGGGCATGAAATATTTCGGTTTGGTCAGCGCGTGCATGAGCTTGAGCTCCTCGCGGCAGGCGTGTCCCGAAACGTGTACGTCGGTCTCGGGGTCGTGCATCACGGTCACGCCGCCGGCGATCAGGGCGTTGATGATCTTGCCGACCGATTTTTCGTTGCCGGGGATGGCGGTCGCGCTGATGACGACCAGATCCTTCTGTCCGAGGGTGATGCGGTCGTGATCGCCGAAGGCAAGGCGGTAGAGCGCGCTCATCGGCTCGCCCTGGCTGCCCGTGGTGACCAGCGTGACCTGACTCTCGGGATAGCGTTTCACATCTTTAATGTCGATCAGCACGCCCTCGGGTACCTGCATGTAGCCGAGTTCGCTCGCCGCCTCGATGATGTTGACCATGCTGCGGCCCATGACCGCAACCTTGCGTCCGTGCTGTGCGCTCAGCGAGATGATCTGCTGTACGCGGTGTACGTTCGAGGAAAATGTCGCGATGACGATGCGTTTGTCGCCGTTTTTGAGGAAGATGTCGGACAGCGACTTGCCGACCTTTCGCTCCGAGGGGGTAAAGCCGGGGCGCTCGGCGTTGGTAGACTCGCACATGAGCAGCAGAAGGCCCTCATTGCCGAGCTCACCGATGCGGGTAATGTCCATCATCTTGCCGTCGATGGGCGTCATATCCAGCTTGAAGTCACCCGTGTGCAGAATGGTGCCGAGCGGGGTGCGGATGGCAATGGCGCAGGCGTCGGCGATCGAGTGGTTTACGCGGATGAATTCCGCCGTGAGGCTGCCGACCTTGATAACGTCGCCCGCCTGTACCGCATGCAGCTTCGGGTTCTCGGGCAGATGGTGCTCGGAGAGCTTGCGCTCCACGATGCCGAGGGTGAGCTTGGTGCCGTAAATATCGGGGTTGATGGTGCGCAGCACATAGGGCAGCGAGCCGATGTGGTCCTCGTGTCCGTGCGTGAGCAGGATCGCGCGCACCTTGTCGCGGTTCTTTTCCAGATAGGTGATGTCGGGGGTGACAAGGTCAATGCCGAGCATGTCTTCATCCGGGAATGCGATGCCGCAGTCGATCAGGATGATGTCGTCCTCATACTCGATCATGGTCATGTTCTTGCCGATCTCGTGCAGACCGCCGAGGCTGGCGATGTGCAGTTTCGAGGTGATGACGGGCTTTTTTCTGCGCCCGCCGTTTGTGCGCTTGCGGGGAGCCGTCTTTTGCGCTTTCGGCTCTGCGGGCGCTTCTTTGGTTTCAGCTGCGGGTGCGTTTATCTTTACCGCCGCGTCGGTCGGCTGCTTTGCCTTGCGTCGGGCGGGCTGTCCTTTCGGGCGGGATCTTCTCTTGGGCTTTTGTGTTTCGGCGGCAGATTCTGCCGCGGTGTTCTTTTCGTTTTGTTCTGTCATAAATTCTCCTTTTCTGAAAGTTGGCAAAAAGCACAAAAACAAAACTGTCCTATATGGGCAGTAAAATCATGCAAAAATATGTTCCTGCTTGGAGCGCACCGCAGAACGCACAGGCGGGCACTTTACACAGCGCTTTTACCGTTCAAATCTATACAGCCTATAGTATACACCATCTGCGGGTATTTTGCAATACCCAAAAGAATGTTTACGCAGGATGCGTAAACATTCCGAGTGAAAAGGGAAGAGTGAAAAGGGAATAGGTTTGGAAGATTTTTGCGCCTTCGGCGCAAAAATCGCTCTCTCACAGGAAGGCTTTGAGCTGTTCGATGTTGGACTGTTCGATGCGCAGAAGCTCTTCGGTGAGGCGGCGGGCGTCGTCATTGTTCGGATAATCGTGCAGGTGGCGGAGCGTTTTGCTCACGCCCATGCTGTTGCCCTGGATGGTCATTTCGGCGATCTTGGACGCCGAGGAGTCGATCAGCAGCTTGCCGGTCGCCATTGCCTGCGCCGACATCTTTGCGATCGGGTTCACGCCGCTCGAGCTGTCGCTGCGTGCCGCGAGAAGCTGTTCTGCCTGCGCGCGGCAGCAGACGTATTCGGACATCTGATCGCGCAGCACCTTCTTCAGCTCGTCGTTGGTCGTAAATTCCAGCACCGCTTCGATCCCCGCCACGCCCATGTCGGCGGTTTTGTATACGTATTGCAAAAGTTCGTTTTCGGGTAGCATATTTGTATCCTCGCTTTCTTTTTTAATAGTATTTCCAAATAGAAATCAATAATACACAGAAATATGTTGCGTTTATAGTGTAAATATGCTATAATATAGTGATAAATTATTGGTTATTTTGTTCAAATTTTGGGACTTTTGGGGGATGAGACGATGCTGGCAAGGACATACACCGCTGCGCTCTGCGGAATTGACGGTTTTGAGGTCACCGTGGAGTGCAGCGCACAAAAAAAGTTGCCGGCACTGGAGATCATCGGACTGCCCGACACGGCAGTCAAAGAAGCCCGTGAGCGCATCCGTGCCGCGGCGACCAACAGCGGCATCCGTTTCCCCTCTTTGGAGATGATCCTGAACCTCGCACCTGCCAACCGCAGAAAAGAGGGTTCGGCATTTGACCTTGCCATGCTGGTCAGCGTCCTGACCTGCGGCGGCACGGTACCCGCAGAGGGACTGGAACGCATGTCCTTTATCGGCGAGCTGTCGCTCTCGGGCGAGGTGCGCCCCGTGGACGGCGTGCTCTGCCTGTGCCTTGCGGCAAGGACGCACGGACGCACCGAGGTGTTCGTCCCCGCGGCAAACGCCGCCGAGGCAAGCGCCGTTCCCGATATTTGCGTGTACCCCGTGCGTGACCTGATGCAGCTCGTCCGCCATCTGCGCGGCGAGGAGCGTATTGCACCGATCACCTTTGACCGCTCGATCTTTACCAAGGGACGCACAACTTTTCCGGTCGATTTTTCCGAGGTCAAGGGGCAGGCGCACGCCAAGCGCGCGCTGGAGATCGCCGCCGCGGGCGGCCATAATGTTCTGCTCATCGGCCCGCCCGGCACGGGCAAGTCGATGCTTGCCAAGCGGTTTCCCACCATTCTGCCCGAGATGACCTTTGACGAGGCGATCGAGACGACCAAGATCCACTCGATCGCGGGTATGCTGCCGGGAGATACGCCGCTGATCGTCAATCGCCCCTTCCGCGCGCCGCATCACACGATGTCGCCCGTGAGCCTTGTGGGCGGCGGCACCAATCCGAAGCCGGGCGAGATCTCGCTCTCGCACGGCGGCGTGCTCTTCCTCGATGAGCTGCCCGAATACGGCAAAAGCACGATGGAATCGCTGCGCCAGCCGCTTGAGGACGGCATGGTGACCATCACGCGCGCCAGCGCCAAGGTGACGTATCCCGCCAATTTTACGCTGATCTGCGCGATGAACCCCTGCCGCTGCGGCTATTTTTCCCACCCGACGAAGAAATGCACCTGCAAGGCGGGCGATATACAGCGCTACCTGTCGCGCATCAGCGGCCCGCTGCTCGACCGCATGGATATACAGATCGAGGTGCCGCCCGTGGATTTTGAAGCCTTGCGGCTGAGCACGGCAGAGGCGGAGACCTCCGAGACGATTCGCCGCCGCGTGAACGCGGCACGCGCCTACGCGCGCGAGCGCTGCGCCGCGGACGGGGAAGTGCTGCGGCAGAATGCGGATATGACGACGCGGCAGATCGAAAAATATTGCCGCCTGACCGATGAGGCAAGCGCCCTCTTGAAAGCGGCGTTTGACGCGCTCGGCATGTCGGCACGCGGATATGACAAGATCCTGCGCCTGTCGCGCACGATCGCGGATCTCGACGCGAGCGAGACCATCGGCGCGCGCCATATCTCCGAGGCGATCAAGCTGCGCTCGCTCGACAAAAAATATTTCAACAACTGATTTGTAGAAAACCCACAAACCGACTTTTCCACATTTTCCACCGGAAAATGAAGTGGAAAATGTGGAAAAGTGTGCATACTCTCTGTGGGAAATGAATATTTCCTGTAAAATCAAGGGGCTTTCGTATGCATTTATGCACATTTTCCACTTTTTGTGTGTGGAAAACTGTTGTGGAAAAACGTGAATTCAAAGTGCATAACTTTTGCATTTTCTACGTCCTGTGCAGAACGCAGAAAAAAAGATCGCAAATTTGTGCAGGTTTATATGTCAAAAAATACAGAAAAAGGAAGCAATCGTGGAAAGCAACGCATATCGAATTTTAGATACAATACACGGTGAGCAGGACGTCCGCGCGCTGCCGCGGGAGGAGATCCCCGCGCTGTGCGGCGAACTGCGCGACTTTTTGGTGGAAAACGTCACCAAAACGGGAGGGCACCTCGCATCCAATCTCGGCGTGGTCGAGCTGACGGTGGCGCTCCATCGCGTGTTTGACCTGCCGCACGACCGCGTGATCTTTGATGTCGGTCACCAGAGCTATGTGCATAAGATCCTCAGTGACCGCAAGGATCGTTTTTCCACATTGCGAAAACCCGGCGGCATTTCGGGATTTGAGAAGCTCGGCGAGAGCGAGTTTGACGCGTTCGGCACCGGGCATGCCTCGACCTCGGTTTCGGCGGCGCTCGGCTATGCCGAGGCGGACCGCATCTGCGGCAGAGACAACTACACGATCGCCGTGCTCGGCGACGGCGCGTTTACCGGCGGAATGGTGCATGAAGCGCTCAACAACTGCCCCCCTGATCTGCGTCTGATCGTGATCCTCAATGAAAATGAGATGTCTATTTCCCGCAACACGGGCGCGCTGGCGCGTCACATTGCCAAAATGCGCTCCTCGGGCGGGTATTTCCGCTTCAAACGCGGCACCAAGAGCTTCCTTTCCCGCGTGCCGCTGATCGGTGACCCCTTGCTGCGCGGCGTCCGCCGCTTGAAACGCGCGGCGAAAGGCGCACTGTACGGCACCAGTTATTTTGAAGGACTGGGGCTCAAATACCTCGGTCCCGTGGACGGCAACGACTACGAGGCGGTGGAAAAACTGCTCGAGGAGGCAAAGCGCCGTCAGTGCAGTGTGGTGCTGCATCTGCGCACGGTCAAGGGCAAGGGCTATGCTCCCGCCGAGGAAAATCCCAGTGCCTACCACATGGTCGGCACCGGATATGACGGCAACTTCTCCGAGCATTTCGGCAGCACGCTCTGCCAAATGGCGGCAGAGGACGAAAAGGTTTGCGCCATCACGGCTGCAATGCAGGTGGGCGTCGGACTCTCGAAATTCGCCGCAAAATATCCCGATCGCTTCTTCGATGTCGGCATCGCCGAGGAGCACGCCGTGACCTTTGCGGCGGGACTTGCCGCGGCGGGAATGAAGCCGTATGTCGCGATCTATTCCACCTTCCTGCAGCGCAGCTATGACAACATCCTGCATGATGTGGCATTGCAAAAGCTGCCGGTACGCTTCCTCGTGGACCGTGCGTCGCTCGCGAGCGGAGACGGCCCCACGCACCACGGCATCTTTGATGCGGCGTACCTCTCCACGATCCCGAATCTCTGCCTGTTTGCCCCCGCGACCTTCGCATCCCTCGACCGCTTCCTCGCGGCAAGCCTGCATACCAGCATGCCGATGGCGATCCGCTATCCCAATATGCAGGACGATGCCCGCATTGCCGAGACCTTCTTTGTGGACGGCTCGACCGATACGGTCGCGCATGCCGATTTCACCGACCCCGCGGGCAATCGGGCGATCATCATCACCTACGGACGCATCGTGACCGAGGCGCTGACCGCCGCCGAAAAGCTGCGGGCACAGGGCATTCCCACGGGTGTCATCCTGCTCGAAACGCTCAAGCCCTACGACGTTCCCGCCGACCGCATCGCGTCGCTTTTGCCGCGTGATCCCGCCGCGATCGTGTTCCTCGAAGAGGGGATCCGAAACGGCGGCGCAGGCATGCTCACGCTGGACAAGCTCCGCGCGCGGCATGCGGCACTGCTGCAAAATAAAAAAATCGAACTGCTTGCCATTGACGATCATTTTGCCATCCGCACACAGGAGGAATCGATCTACCGCACGGCAAAGATCAGCGCAAACGATGTTTTGCGCACCATGGTACACCTACTGTCATCTCTGCCCGTACAGAATCCCACGGAGAAGCCCCACTCGGATAAAAAAGAATGAAGGAGCCGCAATCCATGCACTTGTTAAAAAGTCGTACGCATCTTCTCATTTTGATCGATATACTCGCCTTTGAAGGGGTATATTGGGCGACGGTGTTTGCCGCCGTGTATTCTACTTCCAGTGTAGACCTGGTGCTGCAGGAGTATCTGATCGCTTCGGTGATCCTCGTCGGATGTATTTTTGTGGCGCGCCTTTGCTGCTCGGTCTATCGGAATGTCTGGCGCTTTGCCAACTCGCGCGCCTATTTGCTTATGGTCATTACCGATCTGATCGGCGGTATGATCGGCCTTGCGGCGTGCTATGCCGTTGACACCTATTTGGGTGTTTGGCAGACCACGGCGGTCGTTTCCTGCTTTTCGCTGGCGACTCTCTCCATGCGCTTTGTGTATCAGCTGCACTATCGCCATCTGAATACCAATATGGATACCATGCACAAGATCGGTGTGGCGATCGTCGGCGCGGGCAATACCGGTGCCATGCTTGCCGAGGAGCTGATGTTCGGTGCCAAGTCGCGCTATCGCCCTGTCTGCTTCATCGACAAGAGCGCGCAGAAGATCGGCAGCAAGGTTTGCGGTCTTCCCGTTCTTTCCGCGGATGACGACATTGTAAACACCTTAAAGGCAATGCCTGTACAGGAGATCATTATCGCGCTGCCCGAACTGGACAACGAATCCACACAGCAGCTTCTCGATCTCTACAGGCAGACCGGCTGCTCCATCAAGCTGTATGATTTTCCGTTTAAAGACAGCGGCATGGAGCAGGATACCACCGCTAAGCGTACACTGCGCGATGTGCGCATCGAGGATCTGTTGTTCCGGGATACGCTGAAGGTGGTCAGCGGCGAGGCGGACAAGTTTTACGCGGGCAAGACCGTACTGGTCACGGGCGGCGGCGGTTCTATCGGCAGCGAACTCTGCCGTCAGATCGCAAGACTGTCGCCGAAGAAGCTGATCGTGCTGGATATATATGAAAATAACGCCTATACACTGGAGCAGGAGCTGCACTGCAGATACGGTGCGGAGCTCGACCTCGTGGTGGAGATCGGCTCGGTGCGGGATGCCGCAAGGCTGGACAGCATTTTTGCGCATTACCGTCCCGACATCGTCTTCCACGCCGCCGCGCATAAGCATGTGCCCCTGATGGAGCACAGCGGCATGGAAGCGATCAAAAACAATGTGCTCGGTACATATTATACAGCCAATGCCGCCGAGAAATACGGCACTCAAAAGTTCATTCTGATCTCCACGGACAAGGCGGTCAACCCCACCAATATCATGGGCGCGAGCAAGCGTCTGTGCGAGCGGGTCATCCAGTGCCGCACCGACAGCAAAACCTCTTTTGCCGCTGTGCGTTTCGGCAATGTGCTCGGCTCGAGCGGATCGGTGGTTCCGCTGTTCCGCCGTCAGATCGAGGCGGGCGGACCGATCACGGTCACTGACCGCCGCATCATCCGATATTTCATGACGATTCCCGAGGCGAGCCAGCTGGTCATGCAGGCGGGCGCTATGGCACAGAGCGGAGAGCTCTTTGTGCTCGACATGGGCAAGCCGGTCAAGATCGTGGAGCTTGCCGAAAACATGATCCGCCTTTCGGGGCTTGTGCCGTATGAGGACATCGACATCGTCGAGATCGGTCTGCGCCCCGGGGAAAAGCTCTACGAGGAGCTGCTCATCAAAACCGAGGATCTGCGTAAAACGGAAAACAATCTGATCTATATCGAGCATGACGAGCCGCCCGCGCGGGAGGAGGTCGAGGCAGCGATCACGCGTCTGCAGGCGCTCTGCCGCGACGACCGAGAGATCGGTTCCGACGCGGTAAAAGCGATCCTGCATGAGATGGTCCCCACGTACCACGCACCCGAGGAAGTCAACAAAACAGCCGAATCCGCTAAAGAAATGCAGGACGCGGCTGTATAAAGTAAAAAGCCGATGCATTGCATCGGCTTTTTGGCAGTAGGGGAAGATGCGTGGGCGCTCCTCAAAAGCGTCCCACACTCCCGTAAAACTTTTGCAAAAGTAAACGGCTGCAGCCATATCTTTTTTCAAAAATTTTTGGAAAGGGTGCGGGAAAACCTTTTTACAAAAAGGTTTTCCCGCATAAAATTTCTATTATTATTCTTCTTCTTTTTCGCGCTTGGTGATCTTCAGCCTGCGGACGACCTTGGCGCCGCGTCCTGCGGTGGGGTATTTGGTGTAGAAGTAACCGATCACGGAGAATACCACCGCGCCGATAAAGTTGACCACAAGATCCTTCATCGTGTCGTAAAGACCGATGTCGAGGTATCCGCCAAGTCCGAGATCCTTGCCGTTGATCGCTGTTTCGGTGATGTTGTTTACCACCACGGGGATGTTTCTGCCGTCGGGATGGAGCGCAACCGAGGAGATGGTGTGCAGGATCGAGTCCTTTTGCATGTCGGTGTGGAAGAATACGTCCATGGCGAACTCAAAGAATTCCCATACGACGCCGATCGTCATCGAAAAGCAGAAGGAGACCAGCGCTACAAAGAACGGGGACAGCTTGATCTGAAAGCGATCGCTTCGGTTGAGCAGGTCGATCAGCGACAGTCCGACCGCTGCGGCGAGAAATCCCGTAGTCGTGTGCAGCATGGTGTCCCACAGCGAAAATTTCACATAGTATTCGGCAAGCTCGCCGAGGATCTCGGCGGCAAAAATGAATACCAGCACGATAATTTCCAGTGTGGAGGGGAGCTCGATATTAAATGTCTTCTGCACAAACGCAGGCAGCAGAAACAGCACGAGCGTGAAGACGCAGAGCATCGCGCTTTCGTAGTTGCCGTTCAGAAGCTGCAAAATGCCGATGATGATGACGATCGCACGCAGGATGATATAAATGAAGAAAGAGACCTTGTCGTGTCGGAATTCATCCACAAGAGAAGTGTAAAAGCGTACAAATTTATTGTCTTTGATCGATTTTTTTGCCATAGCCGTCCTCCCGAAGCATAAACTTTCTTCTATATAGATTAGTATAGCAGAACTTCGCATCTCTGGCAAGAAAAAAGTACATGCTTTTGTGGGAGCATACGGAAAAACATTGACAAAAGTGCAAAACAATGGTACTATGTAGTTGATAATTTTGTATAAAAATCTATAGGGAGAATGGATATGCATAAGAAAATTTTTGCTTTTGTTCTGGCGGCAGCGCTGCTTTGCACGGCTGCATTTTCGGCAGCAGCGGCAACTTTTACCGATGTGGCAGAGGATGCGTACTATGCCGATGCGGCTGAGCGTATGGCTGCCCGCGGCATCCTTTCGGGATATGGCGACGACAGCTATCACGGAGACGAATGTGTAGCGCGTTCGCACATTGCCGCACTGGTCTGCAAGATGCTCGGTAAGGTCGATGAGGCGACCGCACTCGCGGGCGTGAGCGCATTTTCGGATATTGATGTCGACAGCTGGGCGACCGGATATGTCAACTATGCACAGGCGAACGGCATTATCACCGGCGACGGCAACGGAAAGTTCCGCCCCGATGACTATGTAAAATATGAAGAAGTCGTCAAAGTGAT
This sequence comes from Clostridia bacterium, assembly GCA_017398595.1. Taxonomy (GTDB): domain Bacteria; phylum Bacillota; class Clostridia; order Oscillospirales; family CAG-272; genus UMGS902. Next base: position 68,461 of record JAFQFR010000038.1, on the reverse strand, counting down.
CGTCTGCGTACTGGAACTGGATGAGGACATCGAGATCGATCCCACCGATTGGTCGAAAGAGTATATCGAGGCGGCAGAGGATGCCGGCCTGCTCGAGAATCTGATCGGCAAGAAGGGCGAATATATGCTGCGCAGCGACATCGCCGTGATCTGCGATGCTGCGATGACATACCTGGATCAGCAGGCGGAGGAGACCGTGACGACTACGACGAAGAAATCTGTCAGCGGCAGCGTTTCGGGTAAAACGACCACGGCGACCACGGAGAAGACCGAACCTGCCGAGACGACTGCCGTAACGACCGCGCAGACGAAGCCTGCCGAGACCACGGCGGCAACGACGGCGGCAACCACGCCCGCGGAAACGACAAAAGCTACCGAAGCGACCACTGCGGCATCTTCCTCGACCACGAAAGAAAATATGCTGCCGTTTATTCCGTTTTGAGCATAGCGGCCGCTGAAACGAGGAAACAAGTTGATTTGTAAGATCGCAGATTGCTATATAGACATACACACGCTCTACCCATCGACCGAGCGCTTTTGCGCGGCGTATGCCTGCGCCGACGCGGAACGAGTGGATTTTTCGGTGGAGATGTGCGAGGCGGATATCGACAGTGAGGCGGCGCGCGATCTCGCTGGGCGCAATTTTCCCCGCCCGTATTTCGAGCAATTGGCGCTCTGTCGCAAGATCTGTGCCGAGCTGCTCTGCCGCGGTGCGTTTTTGATGCATTGCGCCGTCATCGAATATGAGGGACGCGGATATGCGTTCGCCGCACCGAGCGGCACGGGTAAGACCACACACATTCGTCTGTGGCAGGAGCTGCTTGGGAAGGATCGCGTCACGATCGTCAACGGCGACAAGCCGATCTTGCGCTGTGCGGACGGTAAGATCTATGCGTACGGCACGCCGTGGTGCGGCAAAGAGGGGTATCAGACCAATACCCGCGTGCCGCTGCATGCGCTTTGCTTTTTGGAGCGCGCCGAGCATAACCGTATTTGCCGCCTGTCGGATACCGAGGCGATGCCAAGGCTCTTTGTGCAGCTGATGATCGTGGATTCCACCGACCTTGCGCGGCAGATGGAGCTCATGGATCAGCTCGTGACCTTGGTTCCGATGTATAAGCTCGACTGCAATATGGACATCGAAGCCGCAAAAGTTGCCTATGCAGGCATGCAGTAATGATTTTAAGAAAAGGTTTTGCACCAAAGGTGCAAAACCTTTCTTTTCACTTTTTCCTAAAAAACTCCCGCCCGCGGTCATCCTGAGCGGCGTCTCCCTCGCGAGATTCTTCGACTTACGCTCGGAATGACAGCGCGAGGGAGACGCAGTCGAACGGATCTCGGGCGGAGATGCCGTACATCGAAAAAGCCTTCCTTGCGGAAGGCTTTTTCTGTTTCTTTACTTTTCAAACGTCGTAAACCCGTCGGGGGTGACTTTTACCGTGTACATCGTGGCAAACGCTTCGTCGCAGAGGGCGTCAAAGTCGAGCTTCGCGGCTTCGGCTGCGACTTTTGCCGCGTCGGGGCGCGTTCTCGGATGGCGGGGGGTAAAGACGGTGCAGCAGTCCTCATACGGCAGGATCGAAGTCTCAAATGTGCCGATGCGGCGGGAGATCTGCACGATCTCCTCTTTGTCCAGACCGATGCAGGGGCGGAACACGGGCATCTGCACCATCGCATCGGTGACGCTGATGGCTTCGAGCGTCTGGCTTGCGACCTGACCGAGGCTTTCGCCCGTGATCAGCGCTTCGCAGTGGCACTTTTTCGCCATGCGCTCGGCGAGCACGTACATAAAGCGGCGGAGCAGCAGCGTGAAATAGTCCTCGTCGCACTTGTTTTTGATCTCTTCCTGGATGTGCGTCAGCGAGAGGATGTGTACATACATGCAGTCGGTGTACTCGGTGACTTCCTTCGCCAGCGTCAGCACCTTTTCCTTGGCGCGCTCGGACGTGTAGGGGAAGCTCTCAAAGTGCAGTGCGTCCACCGTCATGCCGCGCTTTGCCATCATGTAGCCTGCCACGGGACTGTCGATGCCGCCTGACAGCATGAGCAGAGCGCGTCCGCTCGAGCCGATGGGCATGCCGCCGGCACCGATCAGTTGGTCAAAGTGGATGTACGCGCCGTTTTCGCGGATCTCCACGCGCACGACGCGCTCGGGGTTTTGCACGTTGACGCGGATGCCGCGCACGCTTTCGAGAATGTATGCGCCGACCTCGGCACAGATCTCGGGGGATTTTAAGGGGAACGCCTTATCCGCGCGCTTTGCTTCGACCTTGAAGGTCTTGACGCCCGCCATGCGGTGGGGCAGGTATTCGCGCACGCACTCGCGCAGGCTCTCCATGCTCTTGTCGCAGACGGCGGCAACGCTCACGCGGTTGAAGCCGGGCATGCGGCACATGCTCTCCAGCATGCCGTCCATGTCGCAGAGCTCGTCCATCGGCTCCACATAGACCGTGCTCTGGCGTGCGCTTACCGTAAAGTTGCCGAAGCGCTCGGCGCGCTGGCGGCAGCGGCGAACGAGCATCGCCTCAAAGCGCGACTTGTTCGCCCCTTTCAGCACCAGCTCGCCGTATTTACAAAGTATAACTTCTTTCATCGTTATGCCCATTCCTTTCTGTGCAGTGCGCATTTTTGCCTTCCCCGGTGGGGGAAGGGGACCGCCGCGCGGTGGATGAGGCGTTTGCCCGACCTTTACTCTTTTTCTTTTAGATCCGCTGCGTTGAATCCAAGATGCTGCAGTATGTCTTCGGCAACTGTGTGAAACCTTTCACGAATATCCGCATTGGAATATCGTAATACTGTGATCCCCCAGTTTCCGAGTGCTTTATCTCTTGCTGCATCCGCGGCTGAATGCTCAGGTGCAGTATGTTGTATTCCATCGATCTCTATCGCGATTTTACCGGTTGCAATATAGAAATCGACAATATAATTCTCGATGTTTTTCTGTCGTTTCACCGTTACCGGCAATTTGCGGAGAAAATCATACCACAGATGTTTCTCTTCGGGAGTCATGTTTTTTCGAAGCGCTTGCGCATTGTGGACAAGCTTTTTATTATATGGATACATAAACAAACTCCTCATCCACCGCGCGGCGGTCCCCCTTCTCCTACAGGAGAAGGCTAAGGGAAAACTGCGCTTAAATCGGGATGCTTCCTTCTGTTACTTTCTCACTTCTCCGTTTGAGTGCACGATATATTTCACCGTGGTGAGGGCAGCAAGGCCCATGGGACCGCGGGCATGCAGCTTTTGCGTGGAGATGCCGATCTCCGCGCCATAGCCGAATTCGCCGCCGTCGGTAAAGCGCGTCGAGGTGTTCACATACACTGCCGCCGCGTCTACGCGGTCGGTAAAGCGGCTTGCCGCCGCGTCGTCACGCGTGACGATCGCTTCGCTGTGGCGGGTGCCGTGCGTGTTGATATGGTCGATCGCCTCGTCCACGTTTTCCACGACCTTGACCGAGAGGATCAGATCGTTGTACTCGGTGTAGTGGTCTTCCTCGGTGGCAAGCACCGCATTTTTAAAGCAGTCGATGCAGTTTGCGTCCGCGCGGATCTCTACGCCTCGCTCCCGCATGTCTTCCGCAAAGAGGGGCAGGAACTCTTTTGCAATCGCGCGGTCGCAGAGCAGACTTTCGATCGCGTTGCAGACCGACGGACGCTGTACCTTTGCATTGAGGATGATCCTGCGCGCCATGTCGAAGTCGGCGGACTTCTCCACATACACATGGCAGTTGCCCGCACCCGTTTCAATGACGGGCACTTTCGCGTTTTCCACCACGTTACGGATCAGTCCCTTGCCGCCGCGCGGGATCAGTACGTCCACATAACCGCGTATGGTCATCAGCGCGTTTGCGCCCTCGCGCTCGGTGCGTTCTACCAGCAACACGCCGTCACGCGGCAGACCGCAGCTTTCCAGTGTGTCGCAGATGATGTCGCGGATCGCCATCGAGGTGTGCAGCGCTTCTTTGCCGCCGCGCAGGATGGCAACATTGCCTGTTTTGATGCAGAGCGCCGCCGCGTCGAGCGTGACATTCGGGCGCGCCTCAAAGATGATGGCGACAACGCCCAGCGGTACGCGGCGCTCATGGATCTCGATGCCGCTCTCGCGCGTCCAGACCTTTTCGGCGCCGATGGCGTCGGGCAGTGCGGCGAGCGCTTCGAGAGAGGCTGCCATGCCCTCTATGCGTGTGTCATTTAGTGCCAGGCGGTCGAGCATCTGCGGCGCAACGCCGTTTTCCGCCGCCGCATCAAGGTCGACCTTGTTTGCCGCGAGCACGCTTGCCGCACCCTCGCGCAGGGCGTCCGCCAGGCGGGAGAGCACTGCGTTGCGCGCCGCAAACGACGCACAGCTCATTTCCGATACCGCTGCCGCCGCCCGCTTTTCCAAAGATAAAATATAATCAAAAATTTCCATATTGGTTCCTTTTGTTGTTGTATTGCCGCCCGTCTGCTATGGCGCGATGTTTGCACAAGTCCCTCATCCACCGCGAGGCGGTCCCCCTTCCCCCAAGGGAAGGCACAATAAGGCTTCCCCAACTCTCAAAGCTATGGCTATATACTATGTAAAATGGGGGAAGCTGTCAAACGCGACTCCGGTAAAGCATAAACAGGAACTATTTGTTCCGCCGCGTTCTGCCTTGCCTGCGGGATGCCTGCTTTGGAGCGGTTGACTGATGAGGGATATCGCTTTGCAGACGGATTTCACAAATCCCGACAGGGATTTATTTCATTATTTTGCGGCTACGCCCGCAAAATATGTACCCTTGGCGCTGCCGTCCATGACCTTGTACAGGACCTCGGGATCGGTGCCCTGCACGATCATCATCGGGATGCCCGCGTCCGCAAGCATCTGCGCCGCGATCAGCTTTGCCTGCATACCGCCGGTACCGCGCTCGGTGCCCGCGCCGCCTGCGTTCTCCACCATCTTGTCGGTGACGCTCTCCACATAGGGGATCATCTTGGCATACGGGTTCTTGCGCGGGTCGCTGTCGTAGTAGCCGTCGATGTCGGTGAGGTTGACCACGATGTCTGCGTGGCAGAGAACGCCGACGCACGCCGAGAGGCGGTCGTTGCCGCCGAACTCGATCTCATAGCAGGAGACGGGGTCGTTTTCATTGATGATCGGCACACAGCCCATCGAGAGCAGCTCTTCCAGCGTGTCCTCGGCGAGCGCACGGCGCGCGGGCGCGTCGATCACGTCCTTGGTCAGCAGAAGCTGCGCGATGGGATGCCCGTAGAGCGAGAAAAATTTGCCGTAGATCTTCATGATCTCGTTCTGACCGATCGCGGCAAGCGCCTGCTTTTCCTTGGTACTGGTCGGTCGGTGGAACCCAATCTTCGCCACGCCCGCGGTGACCGCGCCGCTCGAAACCAGAACCACTTCCGTGCCGCTGTTTTTAATATCCGACAGCACGCGCGCCAGCGTCTCGATACGGTGCAGATTCAGCTTTCCCGTCTCATGCGTCAGCGTCGAAGTTCCGATCTTGACCACGATTCTCTTATAATTTCCGGCATTGTTCATTTTTCCCGATTCTCCGCACTCAAAATTTTCGCAAAAGGTATTTCTTTTACCTTTTTAATATAGTATAATAAATTATTATATAGCATTGCGATCAGAAATGCAAGTCTCATTTCAAAGAGGTTTTATAGATGAAACAGAAATTTACCATTACGCTGCTGGATCTGCCTGTCAGCATCGTCAGCGATGAAAGTGAAGAAACCGTCAAGGCGCTTGCCAAGACGCTCAACGAACGCGTGCAGAGCGTGCTCTGGAAGTCGCGCCAGGTCTCCAAGACCGAGGCGGCACTTTTCTGCGCGCTTGAGTACCTGAGCGACGCCCAGAATGCGACGGCGCGCGCCGACAAGGCGGAAGCGCAGCTTGGACTCTACACGGCAAACCTTGCGCGTATGCGCGAGGAGAACGACCGCCTGTCGAAGAAAGTGGACGAGCTGGAAGCCAAGCTCAAGAACCGTAAATGAGCGCTCTGCCGGAATTACTTGCCCCTGCGGGCAGCTTTACCGCGCTCGAGGCGGCGATCGACGCAGGCGCCGACGCGGTGTATTTCGCTGGCGAGAGCTTCGGCGCACGCGCCTTTGCCAAGAATTTTACCCGTGACGAGATTACCGAGGCGGCAAAGCTCTGCCGCGCCTACGGCGTGAAGAGCTATATCACGCTCAACACGCTGATCTACGACCGCGAGATGCGCGAGGTGCTCGAATATGCCGCATTTCTCGAAAATGCGGGCATCGACGCGCTTATCATCGCCGATATGGGCGCCGCGACGCTGATCCACCGGTATATCCCCACCATGCGTCTGCACGGCAGCACGCAGTTTTCGGGGCACAATGCCGACGCGGCGAAGTTCCTTGCCGCCTGCGGCTTTGACCGCATGGTCGGCGCGCGCGAGCTGTCGAGGGAGGATCTCACGGCGCTGTGTCAGAATTCGCCCATCGAGATCGAGACCTTTATTCATGGCGCACTCTGCGTGTGCCACAGCGGACAGTGCCTCTATAGCAGCATGATCGGCGGACGCAGCGGCAATCGCGGCATGTGCGCACAGCCCTGCCGTCTGCCCGACAAGAGCGGCAAATATCCGCTCAGCTTAAAAGACCTTTCGATGGCGTCCCGCATTCCCGAACTGCTTTCCACGGGCGCGGCATCCCTCAAGATCGAGGGGCGCATGAAGTCGCCCGAGTATGTGCACGGCGTGGTCAAGATCTACCGCCGCCTGCTCGACGAGCGGCGCAGTGCCACCGCCGCGGAGAATGCCGAACTTGCCGAAATTTTCAGCCGCGACGGCTTTACCACCGGCTATTTTGACAGGAAGATCAACGCATCCATGCTTGGCACGCGCAGTGAGGATGCGCGGCAGAAGAGCCGCGAGCTGACGCCGTTTTGCGGCATCGAGCGCAAAGTGCCCATCCGAATGGCGGCGACGCTTCGCCGCGGACAGGCGTTTGCCCTGACCGTGTGCGGCGAAAAGGGCGAAGTGACCGTGTGCGGCGGCACGCCCGAAGAGGCGCGCACCGCACCCCTTGACCGCGCGGCACTGGAAAAGAACCTTACAAAGCTCGGCGCCACCGCATACACCTGCACCGATCTTGCGATCGACATGGACGATGGGCTCATTCTGCGCGTCAGCGAGATCAACGCCTTGCGCCGCGAAGCGATCGAGCGGTATGCGGCGATCGGCGAGCGCGAGCATGTTACAAGCGAGCCGTCCTTTGCACATCCGACCGAAAAAGAAGATCCCAAGGCGCGTACAGCGCTTGTCTTCCGCGCAAAGAACCTGCCGCGCGAAGATGCATTTTACAACTATTTTGACGTGGTTTTCCTGCCGCTGGCGGAATATCTGCAAGCAAAGGATCCGCGCGTCAAGGGCGTACAGCTCCCCGGCGCGATCTTTGAGACCGAGAAAGATAAGATTGCCGCCGACCTTGCGCGCGCCCGCGAGATGGGCGCCGAGCATGTGCTCTGCGGCAACTACGGGCATCTGCCCCTCGCTACGGCAAGCGGCATGCACGTCCACGGCGACTTCCGACTCAATATCACCAACAAAACGTCGGCAGAGCTTGCGCTGGCAAACGGCTTTGAGAGCCTGATCCTCTCACCCGAGCTGACGCAGGCGCAGTCCCGCGACATTGGCGGCAATGTGCGCAATATCGTCTACGGCAGACTGCCGATCATGCTGCTCGAAAAATGCGCAGCGACCGATCTTTCGGGCTGCAAGGCGTGCGGCAACGACCGCGCCGAGCTGATCGACCGCCGCGGCAAGCATTTTCCCATCCTGCGCGAGGAGCCGCACCGCAATCTGCTCTTCAACAGCGTGCCGACCTATGCGGCGGACCGTCCTCCGCGCGGCGGACAGCATTTTCTGTTCACCACCGAAAAGCCGCAGGAGATGCTTGCGGTTCTCGACGCATACGAGCGCCGTCTGCCCCCCGAATACGACATACGGAGAATCAAAGAGAAATGAAAACGCTTTACCTTGCGTCTGCGTCCCCTCGCCGCAGCGAGATCTTAACGCGGATGCAGCTGCCCCATACCGTCTATACCGCCCCTGCCGATGAAACGCTCGGAGAGGGGATCACCATGGAAAACGCGGGCGAGATCCTTGCCGCGCGCAAGGCACTCGCCGCCAAGCAGGCGCTTCTCGCCGAGGGCAGATTTGACGAGGATACCATGATCCTCGCCGCCGACACGCTCGTGTACCTCGACGGCAAACCGCTCGGCAAGCCGAAGGATGCCGCCGATGCCAAGCGCATGCTGCTGCTGCTCTCGGGCAAAACGCATTTCGTCTGCACGGGCACTTGTCTGGTCAGCGGCGGTCGCTCGATCTCGGCAGCTGAGGTCTCCGCGGTCGTTATGCGCGCATTTTCCGAGGAAGAGGCAGAGGCGTATGTTGCCACGGGTGAGCCGCTTGACAAGGCGGGCGCCTACGGCATCCAAGGGATCGGCTCGGTGCTGATCGATCGCATCGAGGGCGACTTTTTCTCCATTATGGGGCTCTCCCCGAAGACCGTCAGCCGCCTGCTCGGCGTCCTCGGCACGGACTATTTTGATATGATAAAATCTTAATGTATATCCAAGCGATTTGTTGTATCTATTAGGCTTCTCCCTTGGGGGGAAGATCGTAAAAATTATGCACAAACCCGGTGGGGGAATAGCGACCTAAGGTCGCATTAGGCTTGCTCCTCCCGTTTGCTACGGCGAGATGTCGCACAAGCCCCTCATCCGCCGATTTCATCGGCACCTTCCCCCGAGGGGGAAGGCAATAGCGGAATACTTTGTCTACTAACTACACGAAGGGAGTTTCCCTATGAAATTCGATTTTTCCAAGGTCAAGGTGTCCAAGAATATCGGCATTGATCTCGGCACGTCCAATACGCTCATTTACGCCGACGGCAAGGGCATCGTTTTGCAGGAGCCCTCGGTCGCGGCGGTCAACAGCCGCACGATGGCGGTGCTCGAGGTCGGCGATGCGGCAAACCTGATGGTCGGCAAGACCGCAGGCGAGCAGATCGCTTTTCGCCCTGTCAAGGACGGTGTCATCGCCGATTACGACGTCACCGTTTCCATGCTGAATAAATTCATGCGCAAGATCGTCGGTCCCACGGCGATCAGCCGTCCGCGCGTTGCCATGTGCGTACCGCACGGCGTTACGGGCGTGGATCGCCGCACCTTTGAGGAAGTGGCGCTCGACGCAGGCGCGCGCAATGTTACTCTGATCGAAAAGCCGGTTGCCGCAGCGATCGGCGCGGGCATCAAGATCGGTGCGCCGCGCGGCAGCTTTATCATTGACATCGGCGGCGGCACGACCGAAGTTGCCACCGTCAGTCTCGGCGCCACCGTCACCTCGGGTTCCATCCGCGTGGCGGGCAATCGTCTCGATGAAGCGATCATGATGTACATCAAACGCCGCTACAATGTCTCCATCAGCCCGAAGACCGCCGAGCTCTTAAAGGTGCGCATCGGTTCGGTGCATCCGCAGGCGGACGTCGGCTCGATCGAAGTGCGCGGCAAGAACCTTGCCAGCGGTCTGCCCGCGATCCTCAATGTGACCTCGGGCGAAGTGCGCGACGCGATGAGCGACCAGATCGAGCAGATCCTCGACTGCATTCGCTCGGTACTCGAAAAAACGCCGCCCGAGCTCTGTTCGGATATTTACGACCGCGGCATCATCCTCACCGGCGGCAGTGCCAATCTGCGCGGCTTGACCGTGCTGCTCTCGCAGATCACGGGCATTCGCGTGAGCGTCGCCGATAAGCCTATGCAGACCTGTGCCATCGGCCTCGGTAAATTCATCGAGCACCCCGAGCGCTATCCGTATCTGACGCAGTATAAGGCGAGGTAATGCTGCGCGCAGCGCAGCATTACCATGATTTGCAACCCTGTGGTTGCATGATTTGAACACTGCGTGTTCATGATTTGCCTGCGGCATGATTTGCCCTTGCGGGCATTAAGGTTGCAAATCAAATCATGGAGCGCAGCGAGAAATCATGACGCGATATGCGTCAATTCATGCCCCAAATCGGGGCAAATCATAGCGTTTTTTTAAAAAACCACTACAGAAAGGAGAGCCTGACCATGGGCGGATTTTTCAAAAGTAAATCTTTTATCGTGCTGCTCACGCTGGTGATCCTGCTGTGCGGCGTGCCGACCATCCTCACGGCGATGGGGCAGGGCAGCGCAGTCAGGGACGGCGTCATGGCGGTTGTTACGCCGTTGATGCGCGGCGCGCACGCCCTTGGCGATTCGCTTTCCGGTTTTGGAGAATATTTCACCGAGTTTGACCGATTGAAAGAGGAAAACCGCGTGCTTTCCGAACGCGTAAAAGAGCTCGAAGAACAGGTATATAACGCAGAACTGCTCGAAGAGGAAAACGAATGGATGCGTACCTACCTCGGCGCAAAGCGCGCGCACACCGATTTTGTGTTCTGCGATGCGAATCTGATCGGCAGCGAGGCGGCGACGTATATTTCCTCGTTTACACTCGACCGCGGCAGCGCGTCGGGCATTGCCGTGGGCATGCCTGTCGTCACCGCCGACGGCATCGTCGGCAGAGTGACCGAAGTGGGGCTCACGTTCTGCCGCGTTTCCACGATCATCAACTATGATTCCTCGGTCGGCGCGTATGTCGAGCGCAGCGGCGAGGTCGGCATCATCAGCGGCGACTTTGAGCGCCGCCGCGACGGACTCTGCCTGCTCGAATACCTTGCTTTTGATGCGGATGTCGAAGTCGGCGACAAAATTTTTTCCAGCGGACTCGGCAGCGTGTACCCGCGCGATCTGTACATCGGCGAGATCGTCGAGGTCACAGGTGATGCCTACAACCACACCAAGATCGCACTGGTCAAGCCCGCTGTCGATCTTTCCGATCTGACCAAGGTGATGATCCTGACCGATTACACGGTCTACACACCGGCTGAGTAAGGGGGGAGACGATGCGGCTTACGATCCGAAAACAGCCGGTGGTCAAATCGATCGTATATGCGATCCTTTGCCTGTGCCTGCTGTTGTTTTCCACCTCGTTTTTCCCGGCGCTCGGACTGACGCAGGGCGCGCCCTGTCTGCTGGTCGCGGCGGTCTCGGCGCTTGCTCTGTTTGAGGGCGTGCGCTATGCGAGCTTTTTCGGGTTGATCTTCGGCGTGACCGAGTCGTTTATGCTCGGGCACAGCACGCTGCTCTTCCCGCTGTTCTATGTGGCATTCGCCCTTTGCTGCGCATGGATGTTTGAAAATTTCTTTCTTAAAAATTTTGTATCCTGGTTCGGCTATACCCTCGGCGGTATCGTGATCTATCAGGGACTGACATTGTTTGCCCCCGTTTCGGACTGGAACATCACTGCGGCGGATCTCTTTTTCTATACCGCGCTGCCGTCGCTGATCTTGTCGGTGGTATTTTCCTTGCCGCTGCACCCGATCTTTGCAAAGATCAAGAAAAAAACCGATTAGGGCGGGGAAGATGATTTGCGCTCTGCAATGCCCGCAGGGCAAATCATGGCGAAGCCAAATCATGAGCACAAAGTGCTCAAATCATGCAATCCGCAAGGATTGCAAATCATTGTTTACGAAAGGAGACGCGGAGATGAAAAAACTGCATACTTCCATGCGGATCGCGCTGCTCGGCGCGCTGTTTGTTCTGATCTGCGTTTTCTACGGGGTCGTGCTGGTCAACGTGCAGATCACGGGACAGGACTATTACACCATCATCAAAGAAGAAACGAGCACGCGCTACGTCACCATCGGGGCAAAGCGCGGCGAAATTTTTGACCGCAACGGCAAGGCGCTGGTCATCAACACCACCAACTATAATATCTGCCTCGAATATGGTGCCATGCCGAGTGCCAAGGCGGACTTTAACGCGGTGATCCTCACCGCCAGACAGGCGATCATCGACGGCGGCGCCGAGGAACAGCTCGCCGCGCCCGTGTTCCCCTATGACGGCAGCTACCCAAGTTACACGCGCAACGCCGAATTTTTCGAGAGTCCGACCAATCGGACGAAGTTCAACTCGCTGCTCAGACGCCTGGAAAAGGACGAGGACATTACCGACGAAGAACTGCTCGAGTTCCTGCGCGTGCGCTACGGACTGATCACCTACGACAAAACGACAAAGACCTACACCGAAAACTACTCGGCAGAGGATGCGCAGATCTTGCTTGCCATCCGCTTCCACATGGAATACATGCAGTTCAGCCGCGTGGAGCCGTACACGCTCGCCGAGAATGTCACGCTCGCCGCGCTGACCTATGTCAAGGAGCTTTCCATCGGGCAGATCATCGTCACCGAGGAGCCCGCGCGCACCTATGTGTATGACGGCTACGCTTCGCACATCCTCGGCACGATCGGACAGATCACCGCCGAGACGCTGGACTACTACAAGGAGCTCGGCTACAGCGGCGATGCGTACGTCGGCAGATGGGGCATCGAGCAGGTTTGCGAGGAATATCTGCGCGGTGTGGACGGCACGATGAAGATCGTGGAGGATGCCTACGGCAATATCCTCTCCGAGACCGTCGTCAAAGAGCCGATCCCCGGAAACGATGTTTATCTCACCATCGACATCGATCTGCAGATCACCGCGGAAGACGCGCTCAAGGACAATGTCACGGTGATCCATCAGCTCGCCGCCGAGACCAAGGGCGAGTTTGACGGCGAGGATGCCAGCACGGGTGCCGCTGTCGCGGTCGATCCGAACACGGGCGAGGTGCTTGCGCTCGCGTCCTATCCCACGTTCAACCTCTCGGACTATCAGACAAACTATAAGACCTACAGCACCGACGAACTGCAGCCGCTCTACAACCGTGCGTTGCAGGGCATGTATGCCCCCGGTTCCACCTTTAAGCCGGGCGTTGCCGCCGCGGCACTGCAGGAGGGCGTGATCACCGCCAATACCACCATCGTGGACCGCGGTGCTTACGACTTCGGCGACTACCACCCCCGCTGTTGGATCTATCTGCGCTTCGGCAGAACGCACGGTTCGCAAACGGTGGTGCAGGCGATCCAGAACTCCTGCAACTACTTCTTCTACGAGGTGGGCAACCGCCTCGGCATTGCGAAGATGAACGAATACGGCCGCATGTATGGCCTCGGCGTGTCTACGGGCATTGAACTGCCCGAAAAGACGGGTATTCTTGCCGGCCCCGAGTACAGTGCGAGCGTCGGCACGGTCTGGAATCCCGGTAACACCTTGCAGGCGGCGATCGGACAGTCGGACAACACCTTTACGCCCTTGCAGCTTGCGGTGTATACGGGCACATTGATCAACGGCGGTACGCGTTACCGCGCGCATCTTATAAAGGAAGTGAAAACATTCCCCGACGGCGAGACGGTCAAGAGCGTCGAGCCCGAGGTGCTAAGTCAGATTGAATTTTCGGCGGGCATCATTCGTACGATCAAAAGCGCGATGAAGGACGTTGTCGAGAGCGGTTCGGCGGCGCGTATCTTCCGCGGCTACGATATTGAGGTCGGCGGTAAAACGGGTACTGCGCAGGTCGGCGGCGAGCGAAGCGATAACGCGCTGTTCACGGGATTTGCGCCGTACAGCGACCCGAAGATCACTGTCGCCGTTGTCATCGAGCAGGGCGCAAACGGTACCGACGTTGCCTATACCGCTAAGGCAATGTACGATTACTACCTCAAAGGGCAGAAGTACGTCACCCTGGACGAACAAGCGAATAAAGAGTAAAAATCATGCACAACCCGGTAGGGGAGGGGCTTGCTCCTCCCGTGTACAATTATCGCTGCGGCAAAACGGACAGTCGAGGACGCCTGTCCCTACAAATGCACCAATTTGCCTATATCGCAAAAATCCATGAAAGGAGTCACCCATGACCAAAAAAGAGCTTGGCAAGCTTTCGGCGGCGGCGCTGGAAGCGCTGTACCCCGACGCGGTCTGCTCGCTCGAATACGAGGACGAGCCGTGGAAACTGCTCATCATGGCGCGGCTGAGTGCGCAGTGTACCGACGCGCGCGTGAATATCGTTTCCAAAGAGCTGTTCCGTCAGTTTCCCACGCTCGAGGCGGTCGCGGATGCCGACCTTTCCGCTCTCGAAGAAGCGGTGCGCCCCTGCGGACTGTATAAGACCAAGGCAAAGAGCATCAAAGAGACCGCGACGATCCTCGTGCGAGACTACGGCGGGGAAGTGCCGCAGACCATGGACGAGCTGCTCGCACTGCCCGGCGTGGGACGCAAGATCGCAAACCTCATGCTCGGCGATGTGTTCGGGCAGCCGAATATCGTCACCGACACGCACTGCATCCGCATCTGCGGCAGGCTGGGCTTTTACCCCGAGAGCGAAAAAACGCCGCATAAGATCGAAAAAATTCTCGATGCCGCGATCGAAAAACCCATTCAATCCGACTTTTGCCATCGTCTGGTGCTGTTCGGACGGGACATTTGCACGGCAAGAGCACCAAAATGCGACGAATGTCCGCTGAATTCTTTTTGCAAACATACAAAAAAGAAAAAATAGTTTGCATTTTTCGGCAGTACAGTATATAATAAAAGAATAGTAATTTTATTTTAAAGAGGACATAACTATGCAGCGAGTATCTATTAAAAGCATTTATCTGTCGGCAAGCGACTTTGCAGACAAGCAGATCACCGTATGCGGTTGGGCACGTTCGATTCGCGCCAGCAACGCATTTGGCTTTATAGAACTGAACGACGGCAGTGCTTTCGGCAATTTGCAGGTCGTTTTCGAGGCTGATAAGATCGATAATTATAACGAGATCGCAAAGCAGAATATCGGCGCGGCATTCGTTGTCACCGGCACGCTGGTCCTCACGCCCGAGGCAAAGCAGCCTTTCGAGCTGAAAGCGGAGTCGATCGAGGTCGAGGGCGCATCCACCCCCGATTATCCTCTGCAGAAGAAGAGACATTCGCCCGAGTTTCTGCGCACCATCGCGCATCTGCGTCCCCGCGCAAACCTGTACAACGCAGTGTTCCGTGTACGCAGTGAGTGTGCTTTTGCGATTCACAAGTTCTTTAACGAGCGCGGCTTCGTCTACGTCAACACCCCCATCATCACCACTTCGGACTGCGAGGGTGCGGGTGAGATGTTCCGCGTAACTTCGCTCGATCCCGATAACCTGCCGCTCGACGAGAACGGCAAGGTCGATTACACGCAGGACTTCTTCGGTAAGAAGACCAGCCTGACCGTTTCGGGTCAGCTCAACGGCGAAACCTTTGCCATGGCGTTCGGCAACATCTATACGTTCGGTCCCACCTTCCGCGCAGAGCGCTCCAACACGCAGCGCCATGCGGCAGAGTTCTGGATGATGGAGCCCGAAATGGCTTTTGCAGACCTTGTCGATGATATGAACATCGCCGAGGATATGATCAAATACATCGTGCGCCACGTGATGGCAACCTGTCAGCAGGAGCTCGAGTTCTTCAACCAGCGCGTGGATCCCACTCTGCTGGAGCGCCTGAACAATCTTGTAAACAACGACTTTGCAAGAGTGACCTACACCGAGGCGATTAAACTGCTCGAGGAGAGCGGCAACAAGTTTGAGTACCCCGTATCCTGGGGCATCGACATGCAGACCGAGCACGAGCGTTACCTCACCGAGAAGATCTTCGGCAAGCCGGTCTTTGTCACCGACTACCCCAAGGAGATCAAGGCGTTCTACATGCGCCTCAACGATGACAACAAGACGGTTGCCGCCATGGATATGCTGGTTCCCGGCGTCGGCGAGCTGATCGGCGGTTCGCAGCGTGAGGAGCGTATGGACTACCTGACCGCGGCTATGGAGCGCTGCGGACTGAAAGAGGAAGACTACTGGTGGTACCTCGACCTGCGCCGCTTCGGCGGTACCAAGCACGCGGGTTTCGGTCTCGGCTTTGAGCGTCTGGTCATGTACATCACCGGCGTTTCCAACATCCGCGATGTAGAAGCCTTCCCGAGAACCACCGGTTCCGCTGAATTTTAATGAAATCATCCCGACCGAGATTTATTTGATCGAATTTCTCCCCCGCGCTGTCATTCTGAGCGTAGCCGCAGGCGGAGTCGAACGAATCTCGCGGGGGAGAAAAACTTTGTCCGTGTCAATCCCCGGACGGATAAAATAATCTTGATAATCTTGCTACAAGGAGCAACCATGAAATACTCTGAACTTTCTCTTGAAGAAAAGCGCGAGCAATTCAAGCGCGCACAAATCGAATTTGACTGTCTCTGCAAGCTGAAGCTTTCGCTTGACCTTTCGCGCGGTAAGCCGATCGGAGAGCAGCTGGATCTTTCCAACGATATGTTCAACGTCCTCACGGGTGATCGTGATTATATCGGCGAAAACGGCGTGGATTACCGCAACTACGGTATGCTCGACGGTATCCCCGAGGCGAAGAAGCTCTTCTCGGATCTGCTCGAGATCCCCGCGAAGAATATTTTCGTCGGCGGCAACTCCAGCCTCAACATGATCTATGACGCACTGACCCGCTTGATGCTGCACGGTGCTCCCGGCGTGAATATGCCATGGTGCAAGTATGACAAGGTCAAGTTCATCTGCCCCGCTCCCGGTTATGATCGTCACTTCTCCATGCTCGAAAACCTCGGCATCGAGATGATCACCGTCGAGTATCTTGAAAACGGTCAGCCCGATATGGACAAGATCGAAGAACTGGCAAAGGATCCCGAGGTACACGGTCTGATCTGCGTACCCAAGTACTCCAACCCCACCGGTTATACCTATACGCGTGAGACGGTTCGCCGCCTTGCGAAAATGGAGTGCGCAGCGCCCGACTTCCGCATCATCTGGGACAACGCATACTTCATTCACGACCTCTATACCGAGGAAAAGCTCGCCGACATCTTTGAGTTCTGCAAGCGTTACGGCACCGAGGATCGCGTGCTCTACTTCGCATCGACTTCCAAGATCACTTTCCCCGGCGCGGGCATCGCTGTGATGGCTATGAGTGACAACAACATGGCACAGGCGAAGAAGCTCGTCAATGTGCAGACCATCGGTTCGGATAAGATCAATCAGCTTCGTCAGGTACGTTTTCTCGGCGACGCGGACAATGTCCGCCAGCACATGGCGCGCCATGCCGACATCATCCGTCCCAAGTTCGACCTTGTCTTTGAGACGCTCGAAGCAGAGCTCGGCGGTCTCGGCATTGCAAGCTGGACGCGCCCCAACGGCGGTTACTTCATCAGCCTGACGGTCATGGACGGCTGTGCAAAGCGCGTTTGGAACCTCATGAAAGAAGCAGGCGGCGTGCTGACCGGCGCGGGTGCAACCTATCCTTACGGCAAGGATCCCCGCGACGCAAACCTGCGTCTTGCTCCCACCTTCTCGGCACTCCATGAGCTCGAAGTTTGCATCCAGGCACTTTCCACCTGCGTGCGTCTCGCTTCTCTCGAAAAGCTCCTCGAAGGCGAAAACTAAAATAAAAGTAAAAAAGACCACCTGTGGGTGGTCTTTTTTGTTAGATCTTGGTGTGTTTTAGCATTGCATCGATCACATCATAAATTTGTTGTCTGTCCACAGGAGATAATTTTTCCAGTTTCTCGGCAAGCAAAGAGTCCTTTACCTTATATCCATTATAATTTGTATCCGCAAGCAACTGATCTGCGGATACGGACAGCGTTTTTGCGATCAACAAAAAGGTTTCCAGAGAAGGAACCTTTTCACCGCGCTCGATCATGCCGATATAATTTGTACTGACGTCAACTTGTTCAGCAAGATCTTCTTGCCGCATCTTTTGCACTTTTCTATACTTTTTAATATTTTTACCAATAGTATGCAGATCCATAGTGTTTCCCTCTAATAAATCATTACTAATAGTATAGAAAACAAACTAACAATTATGAACAAACTAATAGTATATTATCGCAACTATTAGTATTGATTTTTGAAAAATATTATGATAAAATATAGACATAGCCATAAAAGAGGTAGAATCGTTATGTCCGAAAAATATATTTATTCCAAACGCTATGTGGCAGAGCGTATAGATATGGGGATCAAATATCCTGCCATAACGATACAGCGAAAGCGGAATAAAAATTTTAATAAGGACGAGTTTGTGAAACTGGCAGTTGCGCTTTCCGAGACGAACAGGATAGGATTAGATCTACTGGAGCGTGAAGATCGTTTGCGTGCCGATTTTATATTGCATACAGAGATCATATTGGAGAAAAATGCGTATCTTTGGGGGCTGTTATTCGATGCCAGTGATCGATTCGTTATCACCGTGCGCAGTTCTTCGCCGCAAACGGTAGTGGTGCGTTTTGTGCATATGAAAACGGAATATGAGAACGAGGGGCAATAAAAAAGACCACTGCTCGGTGGTCTTTTTATCTTGAGAGAAGCATCCCCACGTTGTCATCTTGCGCGAAGAGCGAAGCTCGCAGTCGAAACCCGTAGGGCAAACGCGATAGCGTTTGGATCTCGTGGGGATGCGGGCGAGTTTTATTCACCTTTTTTTGCACGCGGGTATGGTTCTTTTTCATCCGTCAAACCGGATAGGTAATCCATGCTTGTGCCGAGTGCAAGAGCGATACGTTTGCACTGCTCGTGCGTATAATATCGTGTTCCGCACTCGATTTTGGAATAATCACTTTGATCTATGCCGGTCAACAATTGCATTTTTATTTGCGTGTATCCGCGTTCTTTTCGTAATTCTTTTAACCTGTTCATGTCAACACCTCAATCATATTATGTCAGATTGACCTATTGACAATAGGGTGGAATTGACCTATAATGAAAGAAGTGTGGAAAAGGAGTGGTTGCATTGGAAAAATATCTCTACTCAAAGCGATATAGTGCAGAGTATATAGATATAGGTATCAAACATCCTGCACTTACAATATTTCAAAACCACAGTACAAATTTTAGTGACGACGAGTTTGTGAAACTGGCAGTTGCGCTTTCCGAGACGAACAGGATAGGATTAGATCTACTGGAGCGTGAAGATCGTTTGCGTGCCGATTTTATATTGCATACAGAGATTATATTGGAGAAAAATGCGTATCTTTGGGGGCTGTTATTCGATGCCAGTGATCGATTCGTTATCACCGTGCGCAGTTCTTCGCCGCAAACGGTAGTGGTGCGTTTTGTGCATATGAAAACGGAATATGAGAACGAGGGGCAGTAAAAAAGACCACCGCAAGGTGGTCTTTTTTGGTATGTGTAGGGGATGGTATTTTAGACATGCAAGGCATTCTCGCCCGCGTCATCCTGAGCGGAGAGCGTAGCTCGCAGCCGAAGTTTTGCCCCGCGAGATTCCGCTCCGCGCTTTTGCTACGCAAAAGTTCGACTTCGCCTGCGGCTTCGCTCAGAATGACCTCGTGGGCAAAACCGCCGCAGGCGGGATCTCGGGCGAAGCACTTTGCTTACTGTTCTCGCGAGATTCCGCAAAACTGTGGATGAGGAGCTCCTATAAAACAACTTTTTTTCTATGTTCTAAAACGACACTTTACGCACGTCGGCGCCGAGGTTGCGGAGCTTCTTAACGATGTTGTCATAGCCGCGCTCGATGGTGTGGATGTCGATGATCTCGGTTCTGCCGCTGACGGCAAGACCCATAATGACCATTGCCGCGCCCGCGCGCAGGTCTACCGAACGCATCGGTGCGCCGACGAGTGCACCGCCGCCGTGTACCAGTGCGGTCTTACCTGCGATGTCGATCTGCGCACCGGTCTTGCGCAGTTCCTCAATGTAGCGGAAGCGGTTGTCCCACACGTCTTCCGTCACTCTGCCGTCGCCCTTGGCAAAGCAAAGCAGCGCGGTCATCTGCGGCTGCATATCGGTGGGGAAACCGGGGTAGGGACGAGTCTTGACATTGATGCTCTTCATGTCGCCCTCGCGCTTGACGATGATCGCGTCGTCCAGTTCCTCGATATAGACGCCCATTTCGGAGAGCTTTGCCGAGATCGAGTCCAAGTGTTTGGGGATCACGTTGTTGATCTTGACGTGACCGCCGGTCGCCGCCGCGGCAAACATAAAGGTGCCTGCCTCGATCATATCGGGGATGATGGCGTAGGTCGAACCGTGCAAGGATTCCACGCCCTTGATCTTAATGGTGTCGGTACCCGCGCCCATGATGTTGGCGCCGCAGGAGTTGAGGAAGTTGGCAAGGTCAACGATATGCGGCTCGCGCGCCGCATTTTCGAGGACCGTCGTGCCCGTGGCAAAGACGCTTGCCAAAATGACATTGACCGTCGCGCCGACCGAGACCATGTCAAAATAGACCTCGCTGCCCACAAGCGCTTCGGCGCTTGCTTCCACAAAGCCGCCGAGGGTGGAGACGGTCGCGCCCAGCGCTTTAAAGCCCTTGATATGCTGGTCGATCGGGCGGATGCCGAAGTTGCAGCCGCCGGTCATGCCGACCTTGGTATATTGGAATCTGCCGAGCTCCGCGCCGATGAGGTAGGTCGAGCCGCGCATACGGCTGACGAGCTCATAGGGGGAGATGCCCGGACGTACATCCTTGGTATCCACTTCGACCGTGGTGTGGTCGCGGCGAACCTTTGCGCCCATCTTTTCGAGGATCTCCAGTGTCAGATCCACGTCCAAGATCTCGGGGACGTTTTCGATCACGCAGCGATCCCCCGTGAGGATCGTACCCATCAAAATGGGCAGTGCCGCGTTCTTTGCACCGCTGATCTCTACCGTTCCGGTCAGAGGCGTGCCGCCGTTGATCACGATTTTATCCATAAAGCCGTTTTCCTTTCTGCTTTTGCTGTTCGTATAAGTCTGTGTTTTTCGATGTGCCGCGTCAATAGGCTTTGCCGCTGAGCGCAGAGACGGCGACGCGTTCACCGTCTGCATAGGTCAGCACATACGCGGGCACAAACAGCAGGGAGCTGTTTTGCGCGTCCTCGTACAGGGTGTAGCAGAGCGCAATATCCGTGATGTGTCCGGTCTTGCCGCGTTCTTTTTCACTAAACAGTATATTGATCCGATTTAAAAGAGGTTCGCTTGTTTTTTCGGTGGGGATGCCGAAGCAGTATTTGCCTTCGGCAAAGAGCAGCGTGCCGCCCGAGAAGCCGAAGCAGCACTCCATACCGTAGAGCGGGATGCCGCTCTCGCTTTGCTCCACCGTAATAAAGGTATAGCCGTCTGCATGCGTGCAGAGGGCGTTTTTCAGTGTCCCCTCGGGCAGCGCCAGCAGTTCTTCGAGTATATCGATTTCGGTTTGGCAGCTTTCATGCTCTGCGGGGGATTTGGCGCTCTGCCATGCGGCGATCAAGCGCTCCTTGTCTGCGTCTGGGGAAACATATTGCAGCGAAAAGTCGTAACCGAGGGTCACGACCTTGCCGTCGGTCGTTTCGGCGCGGATGCCGCTCGGGAGCAGGTAAATGCCGTCTGCTTCTTTGCCAAAGAGCAGTGCTGCGGCATAACAGAGATAGTCCTCGCGGTCATACGCACAGCTTTGCACGTCTGCGGCGTCATTGCGCACCGAAAGCAGCTCGCTTTCGACGGTAATACCGCTGTCGGCGAGGATCGCTGCCGCCCGCTTTGCCGTGACTGCGTCGGTGAAGTTGCTGTCCCGGTAGTAGCGGTAAACGAAGGCAAGCAGCAGAATGTTGACCGCGGTCAGCAGCAGTAAAAGGAGATTTTTGACCTGTTTCCAGTTCACTCTGTCACCACCTCCTCTGCTTTTTCGCCCGTGAAGTACCACGAGGGATCGAGGTTTTCGGCGGGGAGCTCCTCTGCGCGGTAGTACAGACGGAGCGTGTCCACCGCGGCACTATTTGCCGCGTAGTTGTACTGCCACAGCGAGGGGAACAGCGCGCCCGAGTAGCTGTTTTTCGTCAGCGCGGCAAAAAGGAAGTGTACGCTGACGAACATGCCGTTTTGTACTTGGATCTCGGCAAAATAGGGGTAGGTGCCGCCGCAGATCTCGATGCCGTCGGTATACAGGCCGAGTACCACGGTAAAGACATCTTCTTCGCGGTAAAAACCGCGGAGAAACATTTTGCCCTCGCCGCCGAGTGCGGCAGGTGCGATCGCGCGCAACTGCTCGGCGAGGGAAATGCTCGCCTGGAGAATATCATACATGTCGATGTCGAGCTCGCTTTTGGCAATGTCGAGAAAATTTGAGATCGCAATGCCGCTGTCTCGCGCGGCGGTGTACGTCAACGCGTAGCCGCTTGCGCGCACGGTGCCGTGCGGTGCCACCGCCGTGCCCGTGAAGTCATCTTCGGCGACGGATGCCGCGGAAATGCCCGCCTCGGGGTTGTAGCCGAGCAGAGTCAGTACCTCGGCATACTGCGCGGCGTCCAGCGATGCCGTGCTCAGCGAGATCTTGGGGGCATACGGTGCGGCGGCAGAAAGTGCGATGCCGTTTTCGGTCACCGAAAAGTCGGCAAGGCGGGAGTCGTTTGCCATGGCGGCAAGCTCGGAGGGCTTGACGGTGATGCCGCTGTCTGCCGCGTAAAAAGAGATGCCGTCCGAGAGATATAACGTTGTTTTGCCGCTGGCGGTAAAGGAAAGCAGCACTCTGTCGGCGCTGATCGCCGTGTCACTGCCCGCCGCAGCGGTTCCCTCACCCGTCAGTGCATAGAGCATCTGATAGGGCAGGGCAGAGAGGAAATTCAGACAGATAAAGTTCCCCGTGGCAGCCGTGGCATAGTCTGCGGCACTCACAGCGGTGAGCGCGGCGCCCTGGGAGAGGCAGAGGTGCATCGGTTCGGCGGCAAATTCCAGCAGGGCTGCCGCCGCTTGTTCGGAGCCGTAGGCACCGCCGCCGGCGCTGCCGTAGCGGATGCCCGCAAAGGAGACGGGGAGCAGTTCTTTTTGATAGATCGGCAGCGCTTGCGGGGGATCCTCGCCGAGCACGACGGCTCCCTCGGGCAGAGAAGCGGTCTTGATCGCGGTGCCGTCTGCCGAAAAACGCGCGCCGCCGATATAGATCACTGCGAGGACCAGCATGGATACGGTCAGCAGCGTGATGCAGATGGTTTTGACGCGTTCAAATGCACGGTGTTTCACGGTTCCATGCGAGCCCCCTTTCGGTTTAAGTAAGAAGTAATAGGTAAGAGTGAAGAAGTATGGAGGATTTTTGCACCTGCGGTGCAAAAATCCATCGAGAACTTATGCTTTGGGTAAAATGATGGTAAATACGGTTCCTTTGCCGAGCTTGCTTGCCACGCGGATGTCGCCGCCGTGGGCAAGGGCAAATTCCTTGGCGATCGCAAGGCCGAGTCCCGTGCCGCCCTTGTCGCTGTTACGCGCTTTTTCCACGCGGTAGAAGCGCTCGAACAGGCGCGGCAGATCCTCTTCGGGAATGCCCATGCCGTTGTCCGCGACAAGGATCTCGACATTCTTGCCCGCGTCCTGTACAGCCAGGCGGATCTTGCCGCCCTCGCCGGTATATTTGATCGCGTTGGAAACGATGTTGATGATGACCTGCTCCAGACGGATCTTGTCACCGTTTACGGTCATCGGCTCATACACACCGTCAAAGGTGAGCGTTTGCCCCTTCTTTTCGGCGGTGTAGGAGAGCGTTTTTGCGATGGACGCCACCGAATCGGTGATGTTCAGCGGCCTTATGTTCAGCTGCACGGTGCGGTTGTCGAGCTGGGAGAGGGTGAGCAGGTTCTTGATGAGGGCTTCCATGCGGGAGCTTTCGGTCTCCGCCATCGAAAGGAAGCTCTTGGTCATCTCGTTTGCCGCGATGGTATCGTCGCCCGCCAGCGATTCCAGCACCATTTTGATCGTGGTCAGCGGCGTGCGCAGCTCGTGCGAGACGTTCGCCACGAATTCGCGGCGGCTGCGGTCGAGCTCATAGCTCTGCGTGACATCGTGGATCACCACGATGATGCCCTCGCGCATTTTTTCTGCGTTGCGGTAGCGGATATTGCCGAAATACAGCTCATACACGCGGCCGTTGTACTGTACGGCGGGGACATTTGCCGCGTCGTCGAGGTCAACGTCGATGCCGCCTTTGTCGTAGTGGAGTAGGCTGAAAATATAATCGAGCGTGAGGCTCGTCAGGTCGGCACTCGAGAACAGTTTTTTTGCCGCGTCGTTGATCTGCAGGGGCTTTCCGTCGTCGCCGAAGGTGATGACCGCGTCTTTCAGGCAGGAGAGCACGGTGGCAAGGTTTTCGCGCTCGCCGCTGATCTCGTCCAGGTTTTCCTCGATCATGCTGCTCATGCGGTTGAAGTTCTCGGTCAAAACGCCGATCTCGTCGTTCGACTGCACGCTGATCTTCTCGGCAAAGTTGCCTTTTGCGACGCGCTGTACGCCCTCGGTCAGCTTGGACAGGGGCAGGGAGATGGCGCGCGCTAAGAAGAACGAGAGGACGAACGCAATCAGCAGACCTACGAACAGTGCCTGCAAGACGATGGAAAAGAGCATCCAGGTGACTTCCTGCAGCTCCTCCTGGGTATCGCGGATGTAGATGATGCAGGCGTTGTCGCCTTTGGTCAGCGGCAGGGCATAGTCTGCGTAGCCGAGTCCCTGGTTTTGCGCATTGCCGACTTCGCCGCCGATCGCGGCGACAAGGTTGGGCGTTTTGGCGAGCGAGCTGCCCTGCGCGTCACTGCCCGCAAGGAAACCGCCGTCTGCGTCTAAAATGTAGTAGCTGCGGTAGTCGTCGATGCCGAGGCGCGAGCTGTAAGAGGCGAGGATCGCCTTCTGGCTTTGCGCCGCCGCGCTTGCATCGGCTGTTTCCATGGCGTTTTCCAGGTAGACGCGCAGCTGCCCGTCACCGCCGAAATTTTGTGCCATGCAATCCGAAAACTCGTCGTTGTAAAAGTCCAGCACGTTTGCGATCAGCACCGCGCCGACCACGCTCATCACGATCAGGATGAACACGACAAGGATCAGAATGATCTTAAAATAGAGACCTCTATGCATAGTGTCGATCCTTTGTTTTACGATAAAAATTCCGTTTTAAAGGCGGACAATGCGCAACCTAAAGCTGCGCTTTAGCTAACTTTAAAACTCCTTACGGGATCGCGCACGGTTGAGTGCGCCGCGAGGCTTGCGATCCCCTCCACTGCAAAACCTTGGTTTTGCAGTGCTTATTGTATATAGTATCCGACGCCGCGCTTGGTGATCAGATACTCGGGGTTGGACGGGTCCTTCTCCAGCTTCTTGCGCAGGCGGGATACGGTGACTTCCACGGTGTTGACATCGCCGAGGAAACTGTCATAGCCCCAGACCTTGCTCAGCAGATCCTCGCGGGAAAAGGGCTTACCCACGTTTTCCATGAGGAAGAGCAGCAGATCGTATTCTTTTTTGGAGAGCTCCAGCTCTTCGCCGTCGCGGCGCGCTACATAGCGTCCGCGGTCGATCGAGAGTCCGCGCACGGTGAGCACCTCGCCGCCCTCTGCGGCGGCGGTCTGGATGATCTCGTCGCGGCTGCGGCGGATGTTGGCGCGGATGCGCGCGATCAGCTCATTGACCGAAAACGGCTTCGTGATATAGTCGTCCGCGCCGTTTTCCAGGCCTGCGATCTTGTCCTTTTCGTCGTCGCGCGCGGTCACCATGATGACCGGCACGTCGCTGCGCGTGCGGATGCCCTCGAGCACCTTGAAGCCGTCGAGCTTTGGCAGCATGATGTCGAGCAGTACGATGTCATAGGTCACGGTCAGCGCCTTGCGCAGTCCTTCTTCGCCGTCATAGGCGCAGTCGGGTGTGAAGCCTGCCTTGCGCAGGTTGAAGGCGAGGATGTCCGAAATGCTTTTTTCATCCTCCACGAGAAGGATCTTTTTTTGCTGGTTTTCCATGGGTAAAAACTCCTTTCGGATGCTTTTATTGGGTGGGACTCGACTCGGTGACGGTCATCGAGCGCAGTCCCTCGGCTTCGTCAAATTTTTTGAAAAATTCGTCGTAGAAGAGCCGTGTCTCGCGGTCGCTCGTCAGCGAGAAGTTGTAGATGCCGAACAGGGGCGACTGATACAGCGTCATGTTGACCATGCGGTCATTGCGCAGGTCGTCGGCAACGAGGTTCATGCGGCAGGATTTTGCAAAGTAGCCGTCAAATCGCGGGATGCTTTTGTACGCTTCGGTGGAGATATAGATGCGCACGGTCTTACCGAGTAGTGCAAACAGGAATTCGTTTGCACTTTCCATCCTGGCAAGGAAAGTTTCGGGGGCGTCAAAGTCCGAGACGTCCATATAGTATGCCACGGTGTGCCCCGCGGCGTAGATGCCGGGGATCACGCCCGCATATTTTTGAATATCCTGCGGCGCGATGGCAAAGGTGGTCGGATGCGTGTCGAGCAGGGGGAGCAGATTGCCGATATTGGCGACCGCGGGGATCAGCAGGATGGGGTGCATAAAGGTGCCGCCCACCGTTCTGCCCGTGGGGTTGTAGAGGTAGGGCAACGGCTCCTCGCCGCTCTCTGCATACATCGAAAGCAGCTCCTTGAACGTGAGCGTTTCGCTGCCGTCGGTCAGTCTGGCGGCAAGATAGCCGTCGGATGCATAGGCGGTCTCAAAATGCAGATCGAATTTTTCGCAGATCGCCTCGGGGGCAAGGTAGAGCTCACCGCCGTAGCGGTAGATCTCGGCGTCCGAAATGCTGTCGCTCTCGTCCAGACAGGTACCGTAATTTAAGTTGTAGGAAAGATAGCCGTCCTCGCCCTCGATCAGAAGCGAGCCGAATGTCTCGGAGAGGGTGACGGTGATGCCCGTAAAAGAGCGGAATGCCGAAACGGGGACGAGCTGCTTGCCATTCGCCTCGATAAAGGGAAGCAGGGAGTCATCCTCCCACGCGCTGTCGCCGAGAAAGAGCGAGGCGCGGTCGGCGGCTGAGACCGGGAAGGAGCAAAGCAGGCAGCAAAGCAGAAGGGCGACCGCGCGCCGAAACGGTTTGTGCATATCTTTTCTCCTTTCTCTTTATGTTCAGCTATCCGCGTTATTGCGGTATATTTGCGTTTGCCAGGATGTGTGCGACGGCGAGATCGACGACCAGACCGTAGCTCTTGGTGCCCGCAGTTTGTCCCTGCGCCTTGAGATAGGCATCGTTGACCGCGCCCGATACCTCGGAGGCGGTGCTGTCGCGGTAGGGCTCAAACATGGCGGAGTATGCCGCGTACTCTCCGCGCAGTCCGTCTGAGTAATAGGGCAGGATCCGCTCGGCGTACATGGCTGCGTCGGCTTCGTACAGTGCGCTCGCGAGATATTCCATCATGTTGGCATAGCCGCAGTAGCGGATGTAGGGGTCATCGGAGGCAATGCAGACGAGGTAGGCGATGAAGTTTGCTTCATCCTCGGGGCCGATGCCGCGCTGATGCGCCATTTCATGTGCGGTGGTGTAGACGATGATATAGTCGGGGTAGTTGACGTTGACGTTCGCCTCGCCCGACCAGAAGGTGTACATGCCCGAAAGATGCGTGTAGGTCAGCGGCTTTGAGAGTGCGATGCGCTTGACAGTGGTATGCAGCGGGGAGAGAAAGTCGTATTGTTCGTAGAGCGAGTCATAGGCGGCATTGAGCTTATTCACCATTTCGCCGAAGGAGTAGGGCATGGGCGCGGCGCCGCTTTCGCCGCGGGTGATGCTGCGCTCGAGCTGATTAAGCTCCACGAGCGTGCAGGCGCTTGCTAAATAGAGATCGTCTGCCGAGGGATCGGTCACTTCCAGCTCCATCTTGTCTTCCAGCGGCGTTGTATCGTAGGCAATGCCGAAGGTGAGCACAAAGGACGAGGCGAGCAGGACGATCACCGCCAGCAGATTGAAGATCTGCCGCGTGAGCGTGTCGCGCTTTGCCGCCACCACGATGCACCAGGCAAAAAAGAGAATGGCGACGGGGATGGCGCAGAGGATCACCGTTTCGGCGAGCGAAAAGGGCAAAACCGAGGTGATGTGCGCCGCGAGCGCGCGGAAGACCGATGCGATATGGCGGTTGAAAAAGTCGGCAAAGGGGGTAGACAGTACGGCGATCAGCTTGAGGATGCCGCACAGCACGCCGATGCAGAAGATCACGCGCGCGCCGATCGAAATATTCTTTTTGACAAATTCTTTAGCTTTCATTTGCAGTTCCTTTTTTGATCTTCGCAAGAAAGTCTGCCATGTCCCGCGGCAGCGGGGCGTGCAGCTCGATGTGTTCTTTCGTAAAGGGGTGGTCAAAGGCGAGGATCCCGGCATGCAGTGCCTGCCTTGGCAGGGCAAAGCCGCCGCCGTAGAGGTCATCGCCGACGATGGGGTGCCCGATCGAGGCAAGATGTACGCGCAGCTGATGCGTGCGCCCCGTGATCGGCTCGCAGCGCACTACCGAGATGTTTCCGACCGTTTCCATGCGCGTAAAGCGCGTGTGTGCAAATTCGCTCTCCTTGCCGCTCTCGAATGCCGCGCGGGTGATGATACTGTCGCCGAGACGGCGGATGTACCCTTGGATCTCGCCCGAGGGCGGCACTTCCCCGAGGCATAGGGCGGTGTAGAGCTTTTGGTAGTGCAGCTCGGGATTGGTTTTGGCAAAGCGGTCGGCGGCGTAGCGGTTTTTCGCGATCAGTACGATGCCGCTGGTGTCGCAGTCGAGGCGGTTGACCGCGCGCATCACAAAGGGGATGCCACGGCGGTCGAATTCGGCTTTCAGCGCGTTTGCCAGTGTGTCGGCGCGGTGCCCGTGCGAAAGGTGTGTCGGCATGTAGGGCGGCTTGTTGACCGCTAAGATGTGCTCGTCCTCAAAGAGGATCTCGAGCGGCAGGTCACGCCCCTCGAGCGAGGGATCGCAGTCGGCGTCCGTGTCCTCGATCGCAAGCGAAATGGTGTCGCCTGCCCGCAGGATGTGCCGCACGGTGACGCTCTCGCCGTTTACCGCGATACCGCCGCGATGTTTGAGGTCGGTGACGATCGCCCGCGACAGAAAAAGCCGCTTGAAAAGGAAGTCCTTCAGCTGCTTTGCGTCATATTCTTTGTCTGCGATAAAATCCATAGGCACACTTTTTCACTATACATATACTTATATATAGTAAGTATATCATAAACCCTCGCCCATAGTCGATAGTTTTTGAAAAATAAATGCAAATTTGTCCTTGGAAACATGTCCGTTGCCATGGTGATGTTGCAACGGTACACACCAACTTGTAGGGACAGGCGTCCCCGACTGTCCGTTTGAACGACATCGCACCGCAGCCTCAAAGCCTTCCCCGGCGAAGAAAGATATGGTGGTATTCTTTGTATAATGGGGGAAGGTGTCGCCGAACGGCGACGGATGAGGGATTTATATACCATCTCTGCCCGGATCCTTCGACTCTGCTTTCTCACGCAAGATTCCTCGGCTGGCGCTCGGAATGACGAGCGTGAGAAAGCTCCGCTCAGGATGACAAGGGCGTGTTTGTACAACCATCGCACCACGGCAAAAAGCATAAGCCCCGGCGCACAGCCGAGGCTTGTATTGTTATCGTTTTTTCATCGCCTGCATCAGGTCGGCAAAGTTCGTGACGTTGTAGCGGTCATAGTACCGCGCTGCAAAATCTTCGATCGTGGTGGTTTTTTCGTTCGTCATGGTGAGCTTGCCGTCTGCAAAGGTGATGGTGCCTTCCTCGCTGTAGAGCTCTTCGGGCGTATCCGCAAATTCGAGCAGAAAATCGACGGATTGGTAAATGCCGTAGTGATAATACTTTGCATAATGCAGCACACCGTCTCGCAAGGTGAAGTCCACTGCCGGTGCGCGCAGGGCGCTTACCACTTCGTCATTGACACCGTCGAGCAGCAGTTCTTTGCCGTTGTAGCCGCACATACCGCTATCGTAAAAGAAGTAGTAGCTGTCTCCGGGCGCGCTTGCGCCGTGCTCACCGAAAATGAGCAGATCCGGCAGGTACAGAATATCCAAAAACCCGCCGTAAAAGGCACTGATTCTAACGTCATAGGTTTTGCCGTGGTAGGTCACCCGTGTGACGGAAGTATATCCTTCTGCGTCGCAGTATATCTGCAACAGGATCTCGTTGTCCTCTTCGGCGACAACTTCATAGACCGAAGCGTATTCCTCACCGTTTCGGGCTTTGTCTTCTATGTTTCCCAAAACTTCGGCGAGTGCGTCGGTGGTAAACGACACGGTATAGCGCGGTATTTCGGTCTCTTGCGCGGTTGTTACCTCTGTTGTCTCGGTTGCGGCGCTTGTGGCTTCGGTGGGCTGTGCATCGGTCGTCGCGGCGGTCGGATTGACCTCGCAGGCGCAGAGTAACAGTGTAAGCAGACAAACGAGCAAAGAAAATTTTTTCATGTGCATCCCCTGCCATAAAATCTATATTTGCAAATACAGTATAGCACACATGCAATACACTTGTCAATACGACTGTAAAAAACAACGGCGGCCGCACATGCGGCTGCCGTTGCCTTTTGCTAAAACGAAGGTTCTTTATTGCTGCGCGAAGATCGTGTTGATGGATGTGATCTTCTGCTCTGCGGAGCTCTTGTAGGTTTCGTACAGCGAGGAGATCGCCTGGCGGGTCTTATGCAGGTTGCCGAGCTGATCCTTGTAAGTACCGATGTTGTAGTAGATACCAACGTCGTATACGCGGGATGCGAAGATGATGTCGAGCATTTCTGCGCTCTCCTCGTCACGGGTGGTCTGACCGATCAGGGTCTGCTCATAGTAAGCGGGGGTCAGCAGCTGCTTGCCGTAGTATGCAAGCTCTTCGAGAATGATACCGGAGCGGGCATAGTTCTCAACGACCTCGGGAACACAGAGGAACTGCGTGTGGTATGCACTTACAAAGTGACCGTAGTCCTCCTGTGCAGCATCCATCTTCGGATAGGGCAGGAAGCCGAAGTCCACGTCGCTGTCACGGTGACGCTCACCGGTTCTGACGACATTGTGATAGAATACCGCGCGATTCTCGGAGAAGATTGCGTCGCGGTTGGTATCCCAGGAAGCGGAAGATGTGAACTGACCGGTCACGTTGTCGTACTGATAGTCATAGGCGTGTGCCTGATCGAAGATCAGCGCGGTGAACTGGTCGTAGAGGTTGAGTACGCGCTCGTTATAGAAGGTCAGCTCGAGCTGTCCCTGGCTGTTGATCGTAACGATCTTTTCACCGGAGCTTGCCAGTACGGCGAGCATCGGGTCTTTCCAGGTCAAGAGACCGTAGCGGTCATTTTCGTTATAGATGCCGTCCTGGTTGAGGTCTTCACCGACCTGCTTGACCATGCTTGTGAACTTTTCGAGCGTCCACTGGTTGTTACGCACGAGGTCGTAGGGATTGTCCAGCTCATAGTCCTTGACCATGTTCTTGTTGAACAGGATCGCGTGGGTGAACTTGTTGTCTACGATGCTGATGTCACCGGTGGTGTAGAACATCTTGCCGGCGATCGCCAAGTCTGCGTTTGCTTTCTGATCCCAGTAGGACTTGGTAAGGTCGAGGTACTCAATGTCGTTGAGGTCATGGATATAGCCGCTGTATGCCAGCGTTGCTACGTCGTATGTACCGATCATAGCTGCGTCGTAGTTGCTCTCGCCTGCCATATAATCGGTGTAGATCTTGGTAAAACCGGTGCCGCTGCCGGTTGCGGAACCGAATTTGATCACATCTTCGTTGGTGATGGTAACGCCGTACTTTTCGTTGATGGTCGCATTGCGGCGGTAGATCGCGATCTCAACAGCGGTGCCTTCATCGTCTTCGGACTCAAAGTCGTTTACCGAGGAGTTGCCGCTGACGAGGATGTTGAAGTCACCGGCGATGTCCAGCTCGGAGGGATCGGGAACATCGGGGGTGTCCTCGGCGGGCTCGGTCGTGGTTGCAACATCCGATGCGGTGGTGTCTGCGGTCGTCTGTGCGGGTTTATCACCCGTGCAGGACACGAACAGCGAACAGAGTATCAGTATCGCCAAAAGTAAAGAAGTTATTTTTTTCATGGCTTTTCCTTTTTGTGTGTTTATTTTACTGTTATTATACACAAGAAAAAAGAAGCACTCAAGGTAAAATTCGTGCAAAAATACAATCTGATTTTTGCCTTTACAAGTGAAAAAGCCGCCCGAAGGCGGCTTTTTCCGAAATGAAAGGTATTCTTATTGCTGAGCGAAGATGGCGTTGATGGAGGAGATCTTCTGTTCAGCGGAGCTCTTGAAGGTTTCGTACAGCGAAGAGATCGCCTGGCGAGTGCGGTGCAGGTTGCCGAGCTGATCCTTGTAAGTACCGATGTTGTAGTAGATACCAACGTCGTATACGCGGGATGCGAAGATGATGTCGAGCATCTCTGCGCTCTCCTCGTCACGGGTGGTCTGACCGATCAGAGTCTGCTCATAGTAAGCGGGAGTGAGCAGCTGCTTGCCGTAGTATGCAAGCTCCTCGAGGATGATACCGGTGCGGGCATAGTTCTCAACAGTCTCCGGTACGCAGACGAACTCGGAGTGGTATGCGCTGACGTAGTGACCGTAGTCCTCCTGCGATTCATCCATCTTCGGATACGGCAGGAAACCGAAGTCTACCTCAGCGTCACGGTGACGCTCACCGGTTCTGACGACCGTCTGGTAGAATACTGCGCGGTTGTCGTTGAAGACGGTATCACGCGTGGTATCCCATGTAGACGTAGCCGTCTGCTGACCGGTTACATTGTCGTACTGATAGTCGTACGCATGCTGCTGGTCAAACATGATCGCGGTAAACTGATCGTACAGGTTGAGCACGCGCTCGCTGTAGAAGGTAAGCTCGAGCTGACCCTTGTCGTTGATGGTAACCAGCTTTTCGCCTGCACTTGCAAGCACTGCGAGCATCGGGTCTTTCCAAGTGAGCAGACCGTAGCGGTCGTTTGCATCATAAATACCGTCTTGGTTGATGTCCTCGCCGACCTGCTTGACCAAGCTGCCGAACTTCTCGAGCGTCCACTGGTTGTTTCTGACGAGTTCGTAGGGGTCTTCCAGGTTGTAGGACTTGATCATATCCTTATTGAACAGGATCGCGTGCGTAAACTTGTTGTCAACGATGCTGATATCACCGGTGGTGTAGAACATCTTGCCGGCGATGGAGAGGTCCGCGTTTGCCTTCTGATCCCAGTAGGATTTGGAAAGGTCGAGGTAATCAATGTCGTTGAGGTCGTGGATGTATCCGCTGTATGCCAGCGTTGCTACATCGTATGTACCGATCATAGCTGCGTCATAGTTGCTCTCGCCTGCCATGTAGTCGGTGTAGATCTTGGTGAATCCTGTACCGCTTCCGCCTGCGGAGCCGAATTTGGTAATGTCTTCGTTGGTGATCTCAACGCCGTACTTTTCGTTGATCATCGCATTGCGGCGGTAGATCGCGATCTCGACGGTGGTACCCTCATCGTCTTCGGACTCAAAGTCGTTGACGGTCATGTTACCGCTGACGAGAATGTTGAATTCTCCGGCGATATCCAGTTCGGAGGGATCGGGAACATCGGGGGTGTCCTCGGCGGGTTCTGTGGTGGTTGCAACATCCGATGCGGTGGTGCCTGCGGTCGTCTGCGCAGGGGTGTCATCACCCGTGCAGGAAACGAATGTCGAGCAGACCAGGAGAGCTGCCAGGAGGAAAGAAGCTATTCTTTTCATACTGATTCCTTTCTTTAGCAAAATGCGTAAGAGTATAATGGTACTATAGTCATTATATACAAGAAACAGCGTGCTTTCAATACAAACTTCGTGTAAAAAAGCCGTAGCCGTTTTTACGGTTGTGTGCTTTCTTTTTCAAATAGCAAACTGCCGGGAACCGCTTGCCATATGGCTTCCGGCGGTGAGCGTTTTTACTTCTTTTCAGCTTCGAACTGCGCTTTTGCGAGCGTTATGTACTTCTGGAAGGTTTCCATTTCGCGCGGGTCGTAGGGGCGGAAGTTCGGACGCAGGATGTCATGCTGCCACTTGGTGAAGTCCACATCGGTCTCCACGCCCTTGTAGTAGTTCGTCCAGTTGGAGTCCCAGGGTTCATAAGTCTGATTGAGACCGGCGACAAATCCCCAATGATAGCAGCCGACTTTCTCGAGGAAGAAGAGGGGCAGATGCGTCTGTACGGTGTTGTGCTGGATGCGGTGGAGCCACTCGGTGTTGAGCAGCGGTCTGCCGAATTCCTTCTTGAGGTAGTCGATGACCATGACCGAGGTGTCCAGTGTGCGGTAATCGTGGTAGCTGATGATGTCGGAGAGTTCCAGCGCGCGGCGCTCCCATGCGTTCAGCGGCTGCAGCTTGGGATTGAGGGGATCTCTTGCCCAGCGAACGATCAGCCAGGTGCACGCGGTCAAAGGCTGGATCGGATCGCAGGAACGGATCACTTCAAAGAAGCGCTCCATAGCGGGTACGCTCTTATCGCAGCGGCGGCCGTTACCAAGCTCGTTGAATACATCCCAGACCTCAACGCGGGGGTCTTTTGCATATTTGGTAACGATCTCGCGGATCATTTCGATGAATTCTTCCAGCAGATCGGGCTCGTCGATCACGCTGTAGCCGATGCCTGCCATGCCTGCATGGGGGGACTTGGCGATACCGCCGTGATAGCCCATGTCTACATGCTGCGGACCGAACTCGGGTGCCTTATATACTTCCTTCGGAACGGTGCAGTCGTTGCCGAACACAATCATAACGCCGATCTCGTTCTTTGCGCAGAGGTCGATGAACTCCTCTACTCTTTCCATATAGCCGTCGTGCTGATACTTCCAGCACTCAAACGACATGATGATACGGATCGCATTGAAGCCGTATTCGTGTGCTTTTTCGATTTCGGCGATGATGCCGGGCATCTTTTCCTCGTGGCGGTATTCCTGCCACATATCAAAACGGCTTGCGCAGTTTGCGGGTACATAGTTGAAACCGCAGATCCACGGGCGGTTGTTATACCATTCCCAAGCCTCTTCGGGTGTCCATTGTCTTTTCATAGTACAGAAGTTCCTTTCTGAAAATATTACGTAGGTTTGCTCTATTTTTATTGTAACATTGTCAAAAGAGCGCGTCAATCTAAATCCGTATGCGGTTTTTTGTATGCAAAACTATGTTTCCGAGGTGCGGAAGAAAGAATTTCGTTTGCATTTTGCCACATGTATAACAAAGAAAGACAGGGAGAAGACCTGTCTTTCAAAATATAAGCTTTGGCGGTGGGCACCGTTATCTGTGCTGGCAGGCGCGTCCTGCGTCGATGGCATAGTTGGAGCCGGTGATGAAGGATGCCTGATCGCTGCAGAGATATGTGATCAGGTTTACGATCTCGATCGGTTCTGCCGCTCTGCCGAGCAGCGTGGGCGTGTTTGCCATATTTTCGCGGGTGAGCACGGGCCCGGGGGATACCGCATTGCAGCGGATGTTGTAGGGCGCGCCGTACTGCGCCATCGACTTGGTCATGCCGAACATCAACCCCGCCTTGGTGGTCGCATAATCGGCGGAACCGCCGTCGCCGCCGCGCGAACCGACTGCGCTGCCGAGATACAGGATCACGCCGCCGTTGCCGCCGTCGATCATGTCGCCGATGCAGGCGCGCGTCATATACATCGGGCCGCGAAGATTGACCTCAAGGCTCCAGTCGAGCGCTTCGATCGGCCAGCTGCGGAATGGCTCCGTGACATGGTTGATGCGCCCCGAGGAACCGCCCGCGCAGTTGATCAGAAAATCAATGCGGCCGAAAGTTTCCATGGCGGCATTGCGCACGGACTCTACCTGCGCATATTCGCGAAGATCTGCCGGAGCGGCGATCGCCTTGCCGCCCTTGGCGCGGATCTCTGCCGCGACGGCTTCGATGCCCTCTGCGTTGATGTCGGTGAGCACGACGTTTGCACCCATTTCGCCGAAGCGCTCGGCAGAAAGCTTGCCGATGCCGCTTGCCGCGCCGGTAATGACCGCGGTTCTGCCGGTAAAATCAAAGTGGATCGGATCCGTATAGCTCATAAGCAAACCTCCCATACGTTTTGTATAAGAACATTGTATATCCGCAAAAAATGCGCGTCAATGCGCAAAACGATACATTTGTACACTGTGATACAAAAAGTTGTGCAAGACAAGAACGACCGTGCTCCCCGATCACAACAAAAAAACGGCACTTTCGTGCCGTTTTTTAGCAGGATCACCTGCCGTAAGGCAGGTAATCCATAGGGGGTCGTTATTTCAGCAGATCGCTGGTACCTGCCAGGATCTCCTTAGCAGTTTGGATCATGGGCGTGTAGTGCTTAACGCGCATTTCCTTGCGGTCGTCCATGAAGGGGATGAAGAAGGGAGTGGTGTTGAAGTAACCGCTGTTCTCACGGTTCAGTTCGTTCTCCCAGTAGGAAACTGCCCACTCGAGCTGCTTCTTGCCCTTTTCGGCATCGCCCATACGGAGCGTTGCGAGACCCTGGTATACGGGGAGCAGGGGCAGGTTGTTGTGTGCGAAGTAGTCGATGTAGAGGTAGTTGATGTGCTCGTAGATCTTCATAGCCTCGTCCTTCTTGCCGAACTTCTCGAGAAGGAGTGCTTCCTGATACTGTGCCGGTACGTTTACAGCCTCATGCCAGATACCTGCGCCGAGGTTCTCGGGGAGGATCTGCGAGGTCTTGAAGCAGCGGAGCGCTTCTTCGTCATTGCCGGCTTTCTTTGCGTCCATGCCCTTGCCGTACCAAGCGTTGATGTACTGACGAGCGAGTGCGGTCTCGCCGCCTTCGCAGGGAACGTAGTTGTGACCCTCGAAGAGCTTGATCGCTTCATCGTACATGCCTGCGCGGTTGTATGCGCATGCCCATTCGGTCGCGATGTCGTCACGGGTGGTCATCAGGTCGGGAACCATGGACTTGATCTTCTCGGCAGCAGCCTTCGGCTCCTTGCCGAGGTGGTTGAGGAGGTATGCGATCTCGTATACGATCTCTTCCATGTCGGGCTTCAGTGCGTGTGCCTCATCGAGGAGCTCGAGCGCACGGTCGTGGTTGCCCTTGCGGTACTCACAGAGCGCAAGGCCGCGCTTGGAAGCGAAGTCATCACCCTTTGCGAAGAGTGCTTCTGCCTGTGCATAGCGGCGGTCACCGTAGTGGTAGCAGCCGAGCAGGTAGTTTGCGCCGACTTCTTCGTAAACCTTAGCTTCGTAAGGACGGAAGGGGAATACCTTGTGCTTGTCGTTTGCTCTTTCGGGCACACCTGCGAGGTATGCGATCACGGGGCAAAGGTCGTCGGAGTACTTGGCAACGTCGCAGAGAAGTTCCTTGGCTTCTGCGTTGAAGCCTGCATCCATCATATCGGTTGCGAGGTCGAGGCAGGTCTGCGACATGTTGGAGTTGAGCTTGCCGTAGAAGTCGTCCTTCGACATCTCGCCCATGACAACGAGGAAGTATCTTGCGAGGTGGTTGAGCGGGTCACGCACAAGCTCAGTCTTGAGCGCTGCTACAGCGTCAGCCTTGTTGCCGAGCTTGTAGTTTGCAGCTGCGGAGAGAACAACAGCGGTGAGGTTCTGCGCACCGTTTTCAATTGCGGTGTCGGCGCACATCTTCGCGTTGGTCCAGTCGCCCTTCTTGCAGTCGAGCATTGCGGCGCGGGTCATTGCCTCGGAGAGGGTATCCTTCATCCATGCGGACTTGCGGAATGCATCATATGCTTCCTTGTCTCTGCCAAGACCTACGAGTGCGAGACCGCGGTAGTAGTTGAGCTTGCCGCTTTCGGGATGGAAGTTGTACACGGTGAGAGCCTTCAGTGCGCGCTCCAGGACATCATATGCCTTCTGGAACTCGTGACGGCGGAGATACATCTCGCCGAGGAGCTGCAGTGCGGGAGCGAAGTTCGGCTCCAGTGCGATCGCACGCTCGAGGTATTCCATCGGATTTGCGTTCGGGTCGCGGTACTGCCAGAAGTGCAGTGCTGCAACGTAGAGATCGTGTGCGGTGGAGAGCTCATTCGGGTACGGAACCTCGGGGAAGAGCTCGGGCAGGGGCTGCTGGGTGCGAACGATCTGCTCATAGTGGAGAACATCACCGATGGTGATCTCGTATGCGGAGCAGTCGAACTCGTCAAGAGCAAACTCGGTAACCTTACCTGCATCGAGGTCTGCCACAGTCTCGAGAATGGTCTTGCCGCCTGCGGTCAGGGTGATCTTTGCACCCTTGATGTTGAGGGTAGGCTGTACGCGGAGAACGTTGCTCTCTACGCGGATCGCGCAGTCAAAGTTTGCGTAGGAAGGTACGCCCAGTGCTGCGATCGGGTACCAGGACTGCTTGAAGCACTTGGTCTCGTATGCTTCGAGCCAGGTGAGGTCAGGCTGGTTGTTGGTGTAGGAACCTGCCATCAGCTCTGCGTATGCGCCGTCGGTATCGGTCAGCGCGCGCTCCCAGGAGCGGGACAGCTGGTTGTATGCCCAGGTGAACATCTTCTTACCGGTGACAACGTGGTGGTCGCCGATATGTACAACGCCGGCTTTTCTGCCCTGGTCGTAGCCGCCGAAGTAGTCGTAGTCGGAAGCTGCGCAGAAGTAAGAGGTCGGGAACTTGGTGTTGAAGTGCTTGGAAATGTCAACGCCGGGCTCGTCGAAGGTGTAGCCGTTGAAGTGACCCTTTGCGATCGGGTAGGTCGTGTTGGAACGGCGATAGTGGAAGTGAACGTGGTCAACATCCGAGGGGAAGAAGATCTCGTAGGTCGGGTTTACCGGCACTGCGGTGTTCTCCCACCAGAGGAAGGAACGGCGAACGGAAGTACGGTTGGAAACCTTAACGCGGGTCTCGAAGATCGCGCGGTCGTTGCCGAGGTATACGCCGACCATGCCCTTCATGCGGTCAACGGGGTCGTGCTCGGAGAGCCAAACGGTAACGCCGTCCTTCTCCTGTACGATCTCGTAGTCAACGGGCATAAAGGTGGATGCTCTGTGGTGGTAGGGCCAGTTGAACTCGATACCGCCGGAGATCCAGGAGCCGAGCAGACCGATCAGCGCGGGCTTGATAACGTGCTGACGGTAGAAGAAGTCGTAGTTGTTCTTCTTGTCGTATGCGGTGAAGATCTTACCGCCGATCTCGGGGAGAATGGTCAGCTCAATGTAGTCATTTTCGATGACGATCGCTTCATATTCTCTGTCGTGCTTTTCCTTGGCAGGGGTCTTGATTACAACTGCGTTCGGATAGGGGTTACCGGTGAAACGCTGATGCACGCGATTCTCGGCAAACATAGGGAGCTGCTCTGCGTCAGCTTCCTGATACGTGGGGATCACAAGCTTTTTAACGGTTACCGTTGTCATGCTCATTGGTAGTCTCCTTTTCGTTTCGTTTTGGTTTGTTTTTACATTTTCATTCTATCATGCAAAAAAAGGTTTGGGAATACAAAAAGCATTGTAAAAAATCACGAGAAAAACTGTCCATAGGCAAAATATACCGAATCCCCTTGCTTTTATATTTCCTTTTTTTGCACAAAATACAAAAATAATCAAAAAGTTTATTTTTTTGAAAAAATCCAAAAAATGCACTTGCAATTTGGTTTGTTTTGGTGTATTATAGTGGAAAAAGGAGGGGTTCATATGCAAAAAATAAACCTAAATGACATAAATCCTTATGTCCGGTTCTCCAAAACGATGATTTTGCCATACGATTTTTCCACGAACGATGTGCACGCTTGTGATATCCGCCTTGTTTACTTCTATTCCGGAGCGGCAAAAGTGAAGATGAACGAACGTACCTATCAGGCATCCCGCGGTTCGCTGTTCCTGTATCCGTCCTCCACAAAGTATTCCATTATCAATACCCACGAGGGCGATACCAAGATCATGTCGATCAATTTTGACTATATTACCGATGATGCGCGCCCTGCTTCGCCGATTCCCACCATCTCCGACAAGCTGTGGAATCCTGCCGATGCGCTCGAAGATATTGCTTTTGAGGACATCCCGCAGCTCGGCGAGCCTCTGCACCTGGATACCATGCAGTCGCTCGAACCCATCTTCGGCGAGATGACAAACGAGTTCGTCAGCCCCAAGATGCACGATACGATCATGCTCCGACTGCTGATGCACCAGGTTTTGATCTACATTGCCCGCCGTGTGACCCTCGGCACAGGACAGAAGCGCTCGGGATTTGTCGATCAGGTCATCGATTACATACAGGAGAATTATGCTTCCGATCTTTCCAATGAGTCGATCGGAAAATATTTCAACTATCATCCGAATTATATCAACCGCGTCGTGCAGAAGCGCACGGGGCAGTCGCTGCACCAGTATGTGCTGTCCTGCCGCGTCTCCAAGGCGCTCGACATGCTGCAGACCACCAACCTCTCCATCACCGAGGTCGCCGAGCGTGTCGGATTCTCGTCCATCAAGCACTTTTCGCAGACGTTCAAGAGCATCTACGGCTATTCGCCCATCCATTTCAGAGATTAAATCCGGTCTTCCCCATGAGGGGAAGACTTTTTATTATATAAGGTAGAGTTTCGTCTGCTTTACATTGCTTTCTCCGAAATGTAAGGAAATCCTTACACAGTTTCAAGGAAAACACGGTAGACTTTTTCACCGTTTTACAGTACAATAGGAGCAGAAACCAACCACACATAGGAGGCAAAGCAATATGAGTTTCGGAAGTAATCTTGCAGATATGCGCAAGCAGATCGGACTTTCCCAAGAGGAGCTTGGGGAGAAGTTGGGCGTCTCACGGCAGACGATCTATACATGGGAGTCGGACATTTCCTCACCCAATGTGGAAAAGCTGAAAAACCTCGCCGATCTGTTTGGCTGTACGGTGGATGCACTGGTGCGCGGCGAGGCAAATGCCGAATGTGCGCAGGAGACTTTACAAACGAAGGGACAACCGTGGTGCACAGGAAACAAAGAGGAGATCGCCGCGTTTTTGCGTGGGTTCGCATTCAAGATCGCCTTTGCCACCGCGCTGATCTTGTGCGGACTGGCTATCATGATCCCATTCGTCAGCGATCCCGCAACCGAGTTGTTCGCACTTGCCTGCTTCTTTGTGCCGTTGATTTTTGCGGTCGTTCTGTATATCTATGCCGGCATCTCTTACAGTAGTTTTTTCGACCGCGAAGAAAACCGTTCTTGGAAAACGCTGTATACGCAAGAAGAAAAATCGGTGGAAATGCGCCGCTACGGACTGATTCTCGCGCTTGCGGTCGGCGGCATTTTAGTCGGCGTACTGTTGCTCATTTGCCTGACAGCCCAAAATGAAACCGCACTGTATCCCGTCACCCTCTTTATGCTGATCCTTGCGGCGGCAGTGTTCGCCATCGTCTATTATTCGATTCCCCTCTCCAAGTACGAAAAGAACGGGCACATCCTCGGCGAAAACGATGAAAAGAAGAATTCGCTCTCCGAAGCATTGAACGCCGTTCTTTGGATGGTTACGGTCACTGTATATCTACTGCTTGGCTTTCTCGGAAATTATTGGCATCCCGGCTGGATAGTTTTTGTCGTTGCTGCTTTTCTCTCGGGCATCATCGAAACCTTGTGCAATTTGAAAAAATCCTGAATTAAACAGCGGACGGCATCGCCGTCCGCTGTTTAATTCAAATAGTTGTTTGATAGAGTTCCCTCATCCGTCGCCATTCGGCGACAGCTTCCCCCAAGGGAAGCCTTATAGGCAGCACTTACCAAGCCTTCTCTTTGGGAAGACGGGGACACCGGTAGGGGAATAGAGACCTACGGTCGCATTCCGGCCCTACAATGGGCACCCCCCAATAAAGCACATCGTAACGGTTGCGCGCACACCGGTAGGGGTCGGCGCCCTCGACGACCCGAAAGTCACAGTGCGATGTCGTACATGCGGGAGGAGCAAGCCCCTCCCCTACGATTCGAGAATAGCACTGCCCGCAATGGCGCAGCGAGGAATCTTGCGGGGAGATGATGTACATGCGAGTGAATCTTTCCTTATAAAATTAGTACTTGCAAAAATACTTCCTATGATGTATAATAAATCAGTTAAGTACACTTTGAGAGGAAAAGAACAATGATCGAGATCAAAAAACAGATCGCCGAGGCGCTCTCGGCGGCTGCGGGCGGCGCGATCGACGCTGTCGCCGTGCAGGATGCGCTGGAATATCCTCCGAACGCGGACATGGGCGACCTTGCGTTCCCCTGTTTCCGCCTGAGCAAGGTAATGCGAAAGGCTCCCCCCGCTATCGCTGCGGAGCTTTCGGCAGCATTCAGCTGCCCCGCGGTAGAACGTGTGGAAGTTGCGGGCGGTTATCTCAATCTGTTTTTGAATAAAGCATATCTCGCCGAATATGTCATCGGCAAGGCTGTCTTCGCGGACAAGCCGTACGGTTCGTCCGAAGAGGGCAAGGGCAAGACGGTCGTCCTCGACTACTCCTCGCCCAACGTCGCAAAGCCGTTCCACATCGGACATCTCGGCACCACCGTTATCGGTCACTCGCTGAAAAAGCTGCATGAGTTTGCAGGTTACCACTGCATCGGTATCAACCATCTCGGCGACTGGGGCACCCAGTTCGGCAAGCTGATCACGGCATACCGCTTGTGGGGTGACAAAGAAAAGATCGAGCGTGACGAGATCGACGAGCTCGTGGCACTGTACGTCAAGTTCCACGCCGAGGCAGAGAAGGACGATTCCCTCAACGACAAGGCGCGCGCCGAATTCAAGAAGCTCGAGGACGGCGACGAAGAAAATCTCGCACTCTGGAAATGGTTTATCGAGATCTCGCTGCGTGAGTATCAAAAGACCTATGCGCTGCTCGACATTTCCTTTGACAGCTATAACGGTGAGAGCTTTTACACCGACAAGATGGCAGCGCAGGTTGAAAAGATCCGTGCGGCAGGACTGCTCAAGATCGACGACGGTGCATCCATTGTGGACCTCGAAGAATACGGCATGCCCCCCTGCCTGATCCTCAAGCGCGACGGCTCCACGCTCTATCCTACGCGTGACATTGCCGCTGCCGTTTACCGCAAGAACACCTACGACTTTGACAAGTGCATCTATGTTACAAGCGCCGGTCAGTCGCTCCACTTTGCACAGTGGTTCAAGGTCGTCGAGCTGATGGGCTACGATTGGGCAGACAAGCTGGTGCATGTCCCCTACGGCACGGTTTCCATCGACGGCGCAAAGCTGGCGACCCGTACCGGCAACGTCGTGCTGCTGAAAGATCTGTTTGCCACCGCGATCGACAAGTCGCTCGGCATCATTGAGGAGAAGAACCCCGATCTGGAAAATAAAGAAGACGTTGCCAAGGCAGTCGGCGTCGGCGCGGTCGTATTCCACTACCTTTCGGGCGGACGCATCAAGGATATGAACTTCATCATGGAAGATGCGCTCTCCTTTGACGGCAACACGGGCCCGTACGCACAGTACACCTACGCGCGTACCTGCAGCATCCTGCGCCGCGCAGGCGAGCCTGCTGCTGTAGCTGCCAAGATCACCACGGACGAGGAAAGCGAGCTCGTCAAAGTACTGCTCCGCTTCCCCGAGAAGGTCAAGAGCGCCATCGACGACTATGAGCCGTCCACCGTTACGCGCTATGCGCTCGACCTCTGCGCGGCGTTCAACCGCTTCTACCATGAGTGCCCGATCCTCAACTGCGAGGATGCGGACATCCGTGCGACGAGACTCTGCCTCGTCAGCGCAACCAAAAACATTCTCGGCAACGCCCTGCACCTCATCTGCGTGGGCACGCCGGAGAAAATATAAGTGAAGAGGTAATGGTGAAGAGTGAAGAGGTTCGGTCGATTTTTTCACCTGTGGTGAAAAAATCTTCATAAATTTTTCATTTTTCGCTATTACGTATCACCAAAAACAGATTTTCGCTTTGGGCGAAAATCTACATTACTTATTCACTTTTCACTATTACTTATTACTTAAAGGAGACTTCCCATGTCCGGACATTCTAAATGGAAAAATATAATGCACAAGAAGGAGAAGACCGACGCGCAAAAGGCGAAGGTGTTCACCAAGATCGGTAAGGAAATGGCGATCGCCATCCGCGAGGGCGGTGCGGATCCCGTTTCCAACTCGAAACTCCGCGATCTGATCCAGAAGGCAAAGGCAAACAACGTGCCCAACGACAATATCGACCGTGTTATCAAGA
The DNA here is from genome assembly GCA_017398595.1 of Clostridia bacterium. Lineage (GTDB taxonomy): Bacteria > Bacillota > Clostridia > Oscillospirales > CAG-272 > UMGS902. The sequence continues at coordinate 24,648 of JAFQFR010000038.1, read as the reverse complement.
AGTTCTCGGGCGACAACAACATCAACTACGATGAGATCACCTATGAGGGCTACGGTCCTTCGGGCGTTGCCGTCATCGTCAAGGCAACCACCGACAACCGCAACCGCACCGCAGGCGAAGTGCGCCACTACTTTGACAAATTCGGCGGCAACCTTGGTCAGAACGGCTGTGTCAGCTACCTTTTCGAGGAAAAGGGCGTGATCGTGATCGAGCGCACCGATGCCATCGACGAGGACAAGCTGATGGAATGTGCTCTCGAAGCAGGTGCGGAGGACTTCGGCGGCGAGGACGAGTGCTTTGAGATCTACACCGTATCGAGTGACCTCTATGCGGTCAAGGAAGCACTGGAGGCTGCCGGCTATACGATCGTATCTGCCGAGACCGACATGATCCCGCAAAACTATGTCACGCTCGAAAATGAGGATGACATCAAGCATATGCAGCTTCTGCTCGACAATCTCGAGGACAACGACGACGTCAGCGAAGTTTACCACAACTGGGAAGAGTAACTTAAAATTTGTCGAAAACAAAGCCGCACGCTTCCCTCGTGCGGCTTTGCGCATATTCGACAATATAGATATGTATACTGATAGTAAGGAGGAACAGCGATATGTTTGCAGCGAATATGGACCGCCGGGAAAAGTATTACCGTCCCGGCAGAGTTTGCTTCGCATTTTTTGCCGCTGTGTTCGGCGGCATCGTGTGCGGTATCAGCAGTCTGCTGTTTGCAAGGTGCACATATGAGGCGGATATGTTCGTTTCCTATCTGCAAAATCCGTATATCCTGCTGCTCAATATGGCGCCGCCCGTGCTGCTTTCGATCTTCTTCTATCTGCTGACCAATCGCGCGGTGTGGTCGTATCTGCTCACCAATGTGTGCGTGATGGTGCCGACGCTGGTACACTACTACAAGATCGCGCTGCGCGGCGACGCGCTGCTCGCCGAGGATCTTGCCCTCGTGACCGAAGCGCAGAATATGCTCGAGACGTACGATCTGTTTTTGGACAGGCGCATTACCAAATATATTCTGCTGCTGGTCGTGAGCACGCTGCTGCTTGCACTGCTTGCGCGCGGACGCTTCCGCCGAAAGGTGCCGAGACTCTCGGCGGCACTCGCCGTTGTACTGATCGGCGCCGCGCTTACGCCGCTGTATACCTCGGGTAAGATCTACGACCAAAAAACCGCCAATACCGCACAGATCAACCAGTGGTCGGAGACGCAGCAGTATGTGTCCAAAGGCTTTGTCTACCCGTTTTTGCATTCGGTAAAGTCCGCGTTCCACCCCGCGCCGAGCGGCTATGACGCAGACGAGGCGGCAGCCGCACTGGCGCAGTACACCGACGAGGTCATCCCCGACGACAAAAAGGTCAACATCGTTTGCATCATGCTCGAAGCGTACAATGACTTTTCCCGCCTCGAGGAGCTGACCTTTACCACCGATATTTACGAAAAGTATCACGAGCTTGAGGCGATGGGGTACAGCGGCGATCTGATCGTGGATATTTTCGCGGGGGACACCCGCATCAGCGAGCGCGAATTTCTGACCGGCATGCCGTACAAGCGGATGGATAACTTCGTTGCCGACAGCAATTCCTATGTCTGGTATCTGCGGCAGAACGGGTATACCGTCGAGGGCTCGCACCCCTGCTATGCGTGGTTCTACAACCGTGAACATATCAATCAAAAGCTCGGGTTTGAAAATTACTATTTCAGCGAAAACTATTTCAAGCCCAAGACCGGCGGCGATATTACATACGATGCCCGCCTGTTCCCGATGATGCGCGATATTTATCTTGCGCGCGATGTGTCCAAGCCCTATTTCAGCTTCAGCATCACCTATCAGGGACACGGACCGTATGAGTCGAACAATGCCTATTTCGACGCGCCCTATGTACAACGAAACGCGGGCGCGACCGATGCGGACGAGACCATTCTCAACAACTATCTGTACACGATCAGCGGCACGACCGAGCACCTTTACACCTTTGCCACCGACATGCTTGCGACCGAGGAGCCGCTCGTGCTGGTGTTCTTCGGCGATCACAAGCCTTGGCTCGGCAACAACGGCAGCGTTTACGGTGCTTACGGCATCAACATCGACACCTCCACCGAGGAAGGCTTCCGTAATTACTACGGAACGCGCTATCTCATCCTTGCCAACGACGCGGCGAAAGCCGTCTGCGGCAATGATTTTATGGGCGAGGGCGAGACGATCTCGGTCTCCTTCCTGATGAACAAGGTGTTTGCCCTCTGCGGCTACAAGGGCAGTGCGTATATGCAGCTGACGAGCGGGATCATGCAACAAAATCCGGTGATCCACCGCACCGACGCGATGGCGGACGGCGGTAAGAAGCTGTACGACTGCGTGTCTTATTACTACAGAAAGAATTTTATGTACGACGGATATGAAACGAGTAACTAAGCCAAGACATTCGATTCTTCTTTGCGTTTTGCTGGTGACGATCTGCGCGGCACTGACCCTTACCGCGGCGGCGCTGCGTGCGGGCGACGTGGTGGACTATGTGCTGTCTACCGAGATCCGCGCCTATATCGACGGCATGGAGATCCCCGCCTACAACATCGGCGGCAAACTGGGCGTGGTCGCCGAGGATCTGCGCGGTTACGGCTTCTCCGTGATCTGGAACGGCGAGACGAGCACGCTCAGCATCTCGCGGGACGCGGGCGCTCCGCTCTCTCCCGTCGAGGTCCCGCCCCTGTCGACCGAACCCGTCGGCACCAAGATCCTGCCGGTGCTCTATACCGAGATCGTCACGGATATGGACGGCACGGTCGTGGATAGCTTTAACATCGACGGCAGAACGATCGTGTATTTCTCCGACCTTTCGGTGTACGGATCCTACCTGTACGATAACGATGCCCGCATGTCGATGCTTTCCACCGCGGGTAATTCGTTTACGAGAGTCACGCTGGATACCCTGCCGACAAAGATCATTCACGCGGGCGGTGCGATCGATAACCACGTCGGTTCCAACTCGCTCGAAGCGCTGAATACGTCCTATGCGAAGGGGTATCGCTTTATCGAGATGGATTTTCGCTTTTCCAGCGACGGAGAGGCGGTCTGCATCCACGATTGGTCCAAGTATTATTCCTCGCAGCTCGGCAGCACGCCGGTCACTGCCGCCGAGTTTGCCAAGGTGCGCATCTACAACCACTATACCTCGGTCACGCTCGACAGCCTTGCCGCGTGGCTCGGCGAGCATCCCGATGTGTATATCATCACCGACTGCAAGGACGACAATCTCACGCTGCTGACCAAGATCGCGCGCGAGTATGCCGACTTGATGCCGCAGATGATCCCGCAGATCTATCAGTATGCCGAGTACGAGACCGTGCGTGCGCTCGGATATTCCAACATCATTCTCACGCTGTATTGCCTGCCCACCTATGCCGAAAAGGCAGACGGCGCGGCGAACGCCGCGTTTGCAAAGCAGCACGGTCTGCTGGCGGTCACGGCGGATGCCACGCTTGCCAATGCGGATTTTGTCCGCGCCTTTACCGATGCGGGCGTGCCGCTCTTTGTGCACACGGTGAATGACCTTTCCGAGCAGCAGCGCCTGTACGATCTCGGCGTTACCTGCATCTACACCGATTATGCAAATTGAAAATTTACAGAATTTTTCGGAAATTTTGGAAAAATCTTGACGTTTGTCATATTCTGTGCTATAATGAGCAGACAAGTCAAAAATCCGTGAGGGAGTAGCAAGCGCATGTTCGTGCGCAGCAAGTCAACATACTGACCGCAAGGTCTGGCTTGCTTTAAATTGCGAGACTCATGTATAACTGGGAAAGCTATACATGGAGTCTATCTTCTGACAAAACGACACCCAAGTATGGTTTTACCGTACTTGGGATTTTTGTTTTCAAAATTTCGGAGGTATAAAATGTTTGAATTGTTAGTGAACGGTTTCCTGCTCGGCATCGGACTGGCTATGGATGCTTTTTCGGTGTCGCTTGCCAACGGACTCAACGAGCCGCGCATGAAGCCCGGTAAGATGTGCGGTATCGCGGGCATGTTTGCTTTCTTCCAGGCGCTGATGCCGATGACCGGCTGGCTCTGCATCCACACCATCGTGCAGTATTTCCAGGCGTTTGAGAAGCTGATCCCCTGGATCGCGCTGGCACTGCTCGGTTACATCGGCGGCAAGATGCTGTACGAGGGCATCAAAAATAAGGACGGCGAGATCGAAAAGCCCGCAGTCGGCTTCGGCGCACTTGTAGTGCAGGGCATCGCGACTTCGATCGACGCGCTCTCCGTAGGCTTTACCATCGCGGACTATAACGTGTTCGACGCGCTCAAGACGGCTTTGGTCATCGCGGCTGTTACCTTCGTGATCTGCGTGGCAGGTGTTGCCATCGGTAAGAAGGTCGGCACCAAGATCGCAGGCAAGGCAAGCATCCTCGGCGGTGCGATCCTCGTTTTCATCGGACTCGAGATCTTTATCACCAGCTGGTTCTAAAATTGCAATAAAAAAAGCGGCATTGCCGCTTTTTTTATTGCTGTTAAAGGGGATAAAGGATTGCAACGGATTTCCCGCGAGATCCGTTCGACTCCGCTTTCTCACGCTCGTCATTCCGAGCGCCGGTCGAGGAATCTTGCGTGAGAAAGCTCCGCTCAGGATGACGCGCGGGGACGCCCCAATGCACGTTTTTTTACTGCGCGAGCTTCATGTAGCCGGGTTTGATCCAGCCGAGCTTGCGGAAGCAGAGGTCAAAGCCGAGGGTGAGCAGTGCGGGGAGAATGAAGTGCATCAGCAGAACGAGGATGCAGGTCTCGACCGAGGCGCCCATTGCCTCAAACGCACCGAACTGACCGACAAAGCCCGAGGTACCCATGCCCGCGCCGACCTTGGTGTTGGTCATGCCGAGCAACGCCGTGGAGATCGGACCGAGGATCGCGGAAGCGAGCGTGGGGGCAAGCCAGATCTGCGGACGTTTCAGGATGTTGGGGAACTGGAGCATCGAGGTGCCGACGCCCTGCGAGATCGAGCCGCCGACGCCGTTGTCGCGGAAGCTTGCTACGGCGAAGCCGACCATCTGACAGCAGCAGCCGACACATGCCGCGCCTGCGGCGATGCCGCTGATGCCGATCGAGATGCAGATCGCAGCCGAGGAGATCGGCGCGGTCAGCGCAAGTCCGACGACTACCGCGATGACGATGCCCATCGGGATGGGTGCGTACTCGGTCGCCTCGTTGATAAAGCTGCCCAGCCAGTTCATAAACTGGTTGATGTACGGACCGACGAAGATGCCTGCCGCACCGCCCGAAAGGATGGTGAGCGCAGGGGTGAGGATGATGTCGAGCTTGGTCTTGCCGGCGATCAGACTGCCGATCTCCGCGCCGATGACGGCGGCAATGTATGCGCCGATGGGTCCGCCGAGCGCATAGCCGAGCGCGCCCGTGACGGCGGAAGTGAAGAGCACCAGCGCCTTTGCGCCGAGCGAGAAAGCGATCGCAACGCCGATGGCACTGCCGATGACGGGAGAGGAAGCGCCGATCTGCGCGGTGAATTTGGTCAAAAATTCGAGGTGCGGAATGGTTGCAAGCTGGTTTAAGATGGTGCCGATGATGAGGGAAGCGAAGAGTCCCTGCGCCATCGCGCCCATCGCCTTAATGAAATAGCGATCAAAGAAGTTTTTCATGGCGTGGTTCCTTTTTTGAAAAATTTGATAAAATTATAACACAATCTGTCGGATAAGACAATAGAGAAATCGCACAGAAAATTGACATGGCAGGCGGTATGTGTTATAATTTTGGCATGAAAAGGAGGCTTTTTACATGGATCAAACCCCTGTGGGACAACCCACCTATGATTTCAAAAGCGCCAAAAAGCAATTTTCGCGCATCGGGCTTGCGCTGATCGCGTTTTTCGCGGCGACGTATGCGGCGATGTATTTGATACAATTTATTTTGGCATATGCCCTCGGCGTGCGGAGCTACCCGACATGGGCGGCGGAACTGATCTCCTGTGTGAGCATGTACGGCGCCGGCGTGCCGCTCTTTCGGCTGTGCCTGCGCGGCACAAAGTGCGCCGCTCCGCAGCGCGGCAAAGTCAACCTCGGTACGATCGGCATTCTGTTTCTCATCGCCTATGCCATGTCGTATGTCGGCAGCATCCTCGGCACGCTCTCGTCGGCAATATTGGAGCAGGCAACGGGAATTCCCATCGGTACGAATGTTTCCGATGTGATGACAGATCTGCCGTGGTATGTGACGCTCCTGTGTGTCGTGATCGTCGGTCCCTTGTTTGAGGAGCTCGTTTTCCGCAAAATGATCCTCGACCGCACGCGTGCTTACGGCGAAAAGCTGGCGATCTTTTTTTCGGCGCTGCTGTTTGCCTTTTTCCACACCAATCCCGAGCAATTCTTCTATGCATTTTTGATCGGACTCGTGCTCAGCTATCTCTACCTGCGCACGGGTAAGCTGACCGCCTGCTGGCTGCTGCATGCGGCGTATAATTTCTTCGGTGGGCTGCTGCCGGGCGTCCTTTTGCAGCAGTTTGATCTTGACGCGCTGGCGGCAGCAGAGACCGCAGAGCAGCAGATGCAGCTCATCGCAGAAAATCCGATCGGATATGCGCTCATACTGCTGTACAGCATGCTTGTCATGGGCGCGGTGATCGCGGGCTTTGTCCTGCTCGGCATATACAAAAAGCGCCTGCGCTTTGCCGAGGCGGAGCTGACGCTCCCGCACGACAGCGAGGCGAGCACGGCGTTTGTCAACGTCGGCGTGATCCTGTTTATCGCCCTCTGCAGCTTCATGCCGTTTCTCGAAGTTATATTGATACAAATGGCATAATGTAAACGAAAAAGCGATACCCGAAATGGGTATCGCTTTTTCGTTATCGTCCTCGCTCCTTGAGCCATTGGCTGAAACACGTTAGAGTGAAAATGTCAACAGAGATCACAAAATTTTCGCGGATTTAAATATTTCTTCCACGAGGTCATCCATGCCGAACAGCCCGCGCTCCTTTGCGGTGAGGAAGCGCGCCGCGGCGAGGGCGCCGCGCGCAAACAGTTCGCGATCTTCGGCGGCGTGGGAGAGATACAGGCTTTCCCCTTTGGTGAAGAAGCAGACTTCGTGCCGTCCCACCACGCTGCCGCCGCGCAGCGAATGGATGCCGATCTCGCCCGGCTTTCGCCGCTCGGATACGCGGCGATCGTAGACAAAACTGCCGCCGCCGCTGCCACGCTTGACCATGTCGGCAAGGTAGAGCGCCGTGCCGCTCGGCGCGTCCGCTTTGGCGGCGTGGTGCGTCTCCACGATCTCGATGTCGCAGTCGGGGGCGAGCGCCTTTGCCAGCAGCTCGCACAGCCGCCCGAGGATATTCACGCCGATCGACATGTTGCGGCTGAGAAAAATGGGGATCTCTTTTGCCGCCTCGGCGATCCTGTCGAGCTGCCCGGTCGAAAATCCCGTCGTGGCAAGCACCGCACCGATCTTTCGCGCACGGCAAAAGTCCAGTAGCGCATCCAGTGCCGCGGGCGAGGAGAAATCCACTGCCACGTCGCAGGCAAGTGCCTGCGGCACATCCGAAAAGCGCGCAAACAGCCTTCCGTCGGACGTTTCGGCACGCGGATCCACGAGGATCGGCAGCTCGATCTTTTCTTCTGTAAAAATACGGACGCACTGCTGTCCCATTCGCCCCATGGCGCCCGAAATCAATGCGCGCATATGCTCACCACCTCTCGTAAAAGCATATGTGCGCCCCAAACGAAAAATGCCTGCACGGCGGCATTGCCGCCGTGCAGGCGCAGGCGTTACAGCAGGGACAGCAGCAGCCCGCAGACAATGCCGCAGACGGTGCCGATGGCAAAGGCGATGACATCCCGACGACTCAGGTGGTGGCGACGGCGGCGCGTGGTGTTGCGGTCGATGATCCGCTGTGCCTCGCGCACGATCTCCTCTTGCCCGCGATCTTCGGACTCGCGACGGAGCAGAAAATACGCCTCGTCAAAGATCTGCGAGTCGGTTCCTTTGAGCAATATGATCTTTCTCTGACAGCCGCGCAAAAACTCAACTCCGTTTCATTCAAAAATAGGGGAAATCCATCTTACACGCAGATATTTTTGCCACTTATCCTTTGAATATACAGTTTCGGCGGAGAAAATAGGGGAAGTGGGGGGAGACTCCCTCTCTTTCCGAAAAGTTAGGGGTTACATTTTTGCGCGAATTTACTATAATGTTAGTATGAATACACGAAAGGGGCGGCGCCGCATATGGAACTGATACAGATCGGAGAGAACGCGCTCAAAGTCATGCTCACCAAAGAAGACATGGAATACTACGCGATCGAGTTCGAGCGGCTCGATTATGAGAATACCGAGACGCGGCGCGCCATCTGGAGCATCCTCGACGAGGCAAAACGCACACTCGGGTTTGAGGCGGCGCGCGACCGTTTGTACATACAGGCATTCAAGGATAAGGGCGGCGGCTGTGAGCTGTTTGTCCGCCGCATGGATGTGCCGAAGGCGATCGCGGCGCGGCGCGTGCTGTTCCGTTTTGCCGCCATGCGCCCGCTGCTTGCGGCATGCGACAGACTGCACAACTGCGGCTTTGCGGGGGAGAGCATGGCGTTTTCGGGGGATGACGGCGCGCTGTACCTGACGCTTGCGGATGGGGCGGACGCTGCGCCGTTCTTCTACCTCAGCGAGCTCGGCACCTCTCTGCCGTACAGCGAAGCCTTTCTCGCCGAGCATACAAAGCCGCTGTGCGAAAACGCGGTCAGCGCACTTTCGGCATTGCGATAGTGTTTTTACGGTTGACAAATTATTCGACAAAATATATAATATAAGTACTATTATTTTGCCGAAAGGACGTACATCATGGGAAAGTTTTCTGAAGATTTTAAAGCTTTTATCGCGAAGGGCAATGTTGTAGACATGGCAGTCGGTGTCGTTGTCGGCGGCGCGTTCAACAAGATCGTGACCTCGCTGGTCAATGATATTATCATGCCGCTGGTCAGCCTGCTTGTCGGCGGACTCAGCGTTTCCGACTGGAAATGGGTCATCCGAGAGGCTGTGCTCGACGCAGAGGGCGCGATCGTTACGGCGGAAACCGCACTTTGCTACGGTAACTTCATCCAGACCGTCATCGACTTTCTGATCGTGGCACTGACCATCTTCACCGTGCTCCGCGTTTTCAACAAGATGCAACAAAAGCGTGAAGCAAAGAAAGAAGAAAAGTAAGCAAAAAAGTCGCCGAAAGGGAGACGCTTCGTAAGGAAGTAGTCTCCCTTTCTCTCTTTGAAATCATTGTTCTCGTTAGATTTGTATTTCCCAAAAACGAAAATATATTGATTTTGGGAATTAAATGTGGTATAATAACTTAGCGAGGTGATTTCCTGTGAAACTGATTGAAAGAAAACAATATTTAGATAAAATGATAGGCGTTATCGGAACTCCCGATATAAAAGTGATGACAGGTGTACGTCGTTCCGGCAAATCGAAGCTATTGGAAGCCTTCAAAGCCTATGTGCAGGAAAATATTCCTGACGCTAATATTATCCATATCAACTTTAATCTGTCTAAGTATGACAACCTAAAGGAATACAAAGCACTAAATGAATATATCGAAACCAATTATGCAGAAGGCAAAGAGAATTTTGTTTTAATAGATGAAATTCAAATGTGCACCGACTTTGAGTTGTGTATAAACAATTTACACGCAACCGAGATGTACGATATTTATATCACGGGTTCCAATGCTTTCCTGCTTAGCTCCGACTTGGCAACATTGTTTACCGGCAGAACCTTTGAAATCAAGGTATATCCGTTTTCCTTTTCCGAATACGTACATTACTTTGGAATAACAGACAAATATACTGCCTTTGATAACTATATGCTTGAAGGCGGTATGTCCGGTTCTTATCTGTACAAAGAGCAAGAGGATAAATATGACTATATCGAAACTGTTTTTGATACTTTGATTTTAAGAGATATACGTCAAAAGTATAAAATCAAAAATCCTGCTTTGATGGATAGAATTTCCCAATTCTTAATGGATAACGTGTCTAACCTAACCTCAGCAAGAAGTATTACGGACACCCTTACATCGAATAAGGATAAAATCAATCACAAGACGGTTGGTAATTATCTGAACTACCTTTGTAATGCTTTTGCTTTCTATAAGTTCCGCAGATATGACATTAAAGGTAAAAAGTATCTTGCTTCAAACGATAAGTATTATTTGAGCGACCATACCTTCCGTTATGCCAAGCTCGGTACCAAGAATTTGGATAACGGCAGAGTGATCGAGAATATCGTTGCAATGGAATTGCTCAGACGTGGATACGAGGTTTATGTAGGCGTTTTGTATAAAAAAGAGATTGACTTTGTGGCCCTTAAGAGAAACGAGAAAATTTATATTCAGGTTTCGGACAATATAAGCCACCCTGATACGTTTAAGAGAGAAGTAGATCCTCTACTTAAAATTAAAGATGCTTATCCTAAAATGGTGATCGCACGAACAAGAAACCCTGAATATCAATATGAGGGAGTTAAAATTGTTGATGTAGCGGATTGGCTACTGAACAAATAAGATATTTCCCAAAAATGAAAAAAGTGCGATTTTGGATAATATATTGATGAGGATGTAATCCGTGTACCGAAACAAATAATGGGATCAGAGCCAAGGTTAAAAAGCTACATTGGGGCACCTTTCTTACGGAGGGTGCCCCAATGTAGCTTTTTTATTCGTTTACCAGCGCATACAGGATGCTTTTCATCTCGTCGGCCGTTTCGGCAAAGTTGAGCTTGCCGCGGGCGGCGGAAGCGCCGCGAATGTCGTGGATGTAGTGCGCCATGATCTTGCGCGCCTCGGGGATGGCGAAGCGTTCTTCCTTGAACTGACACACAAGGTCGAGGTGGTGCGCCGCCTCGGCGATGATCTCGGCGGTGGTGGGCGGGGTGTACGGCTTGCCCTCGAAAAAGGCGGTCAGCTCGTCAAAGATCCAGGGATTGCCCATTGCGCCGCGCGCGATCATAATGCCGTCGCATCTGGTCTCGACAAGCATGGTCTTTGCCGCCTCGGCGGAAAAGATGTCGCCGTTGCCCACCACGGGGATCTTGACGGCGTTTTTGACGGCGGCGATGATCTGCAGGTCGGCTTTGCCGCTGTACATCTGTGCGCGTGTGCGCCCGTGTACACAGATCATTGCCGCGCCCGCGTCCTCGAGTGCTTTTGCCATCTCGGGGGCATTTTTGTGCGCCTCGTCAAAGCCTGCGCGGATCTTGACGGTGACGGGCAGATGCGTGGCATTGACCACCGCGCGCACGATGCTTGCCGCCAGGGGCACATCGCGCATCAGGGCGCTGCCCTCGCCGTTCGAGACGATCTTGCGCACGGGGCAGCCCATGTTGATGTCGATCGCGGCGGGCACCTTGACGTAGTCGGCGAGCGAGCCGTCCGAGATGCGGCGCGCCGCCTCTGCCATAAAGTCGGGGCGGGAGCCGAAGAGCTGCAGTGCGATCGGCATTTCGTCCTCGCCGAACTCGCAGAGCTTCGGCGTTTTTTTGTCGCCGTAGCAGATCGCCGCCGCGCTGACCATTTCACTGCACAGGTATTCTGCCCCGTGCGCGCGACAGATCTTGCGAAACGCACGGTCGCTCACGCCCGCGAGCGGCGCAAGGCAGAGTCCGTGCGGTATGTCTATCGAATGTATTTTCATAGAGTTCCTCGAATTTTGTAGTATCCTTATAGTACCATTTTCGCCACCTTCTGTCAACTTTTTTACCAGATATTTAGGACTGTGCAGGCGGTCCTCGCTATGGTAAAATTGTAAATGAAAAGGAGGTAAACAAATGCACAAGAAATTTTGGACATTTTTGTCTGTCCCCGCACTCACGCTGCTGTTAGCGGTCAGCGCTTCCGCACTCGACGGCGGCAGGGTGAATGACCGCCTGAATGTACGCACGGCGGCAACCACATCTTCGACGATCAAAACCACGCTTGCGAGCGGATCGACCATCACGCTCATCAGCAAGAGCGGAAATTGGTGGTATACAGAGTATGCACCGAACAGCTACGGCTATGTACACGGCGACTATGTGACTGCCATGGGGCTTTCCACCGCGACCGTGCGCACGCAGAGCACCGCGCTCAACGTCCGCGCGGGCGCGTCCGCATCGGCTTCGATCGTGGGCAAACTGCAGAAGGGCGAGCAGGTGGTCATCCTCGGTACATACGGCAATTTTTATAAGATCCTGTACGACGGCAACAAGACCGGCTATGCTTCGACCGCGTATCTGACGATCGAGGGTTCCACCTCGACTGCCCGCTCGGCGATCACGCTGTCGGTGCCGTCCTACAAGCAGTATAATTATACCTCGCTGCGCCTGCCCGGCTCGAACGAGCCTGTTTCCACGCACGGCTGCGCGGTCACATCGCTTGCGATGACCGAGAGCTATCGCACGGGCACGACCGTCACGCCCGCGACCGTTATTAAAAACCAGAGCTTCACGTCCACGGGCGCGCTCTATTGGCCGTCCCCCTACTCGCGCGGCGAAAATACGCTTGCGTACATGTACAGTCAGCTTGCCGCGGGCAAGCCTGTCATCGTGCATGTGAAAAAGTCGAACGGTTCGACGCATTTCGCCGTGGTGTACGGCTTCTCGGGCGGCGAGCTGACCGCATCGAATTTCAAGCTCCTCGATCCCGGCTCCGCGAGCCGCACCACCCTGCAGGCGCTGTACAATGTGTATCCCACGCTTGTGAAAACGCTGAGCTATTGATGGTTTAAGGGTAAAGAGCTGCCTTCTCCCTTGGGAGAAGGGGGACCGCAACGCGGTGGATGAGGGGTAGAATACGCCATAGGCGTATAACGGATAACGCCGCTGTTGCGGCTACCCCTCATCACCCGTTACACGGGAGCTTCTTCCCAGGGAGAAGCCTGCTTTCCCCGAAGCGCATAAAAAAGGCATTGCTTTCGCAATGCCTTTTTGCATTTTTTATTTACTCTGCATCTTTTTTGTCTTTGCCCGAGAGCATCACATTTGCCAGAATGCCGAGGATGAGCGCGCAGGCGATAGAGGTGATGGTGACCTTGCCGAAGGTGAGCGTCAGACCGCCGATGCCGGCGATGAGGATGGTGGATACGACGAACAGATTTCTGTTTTCCTCGAGGTCAACCTTCTGCACCATCTTGAGACCGCTGACGGCGATAAAGCCGTACAGTGCCATGCATACGCCGCCCATGACGCAGGGCGGGATGGAATCGACGAATGCAACGAACGGTGTGAGGAAAGCGATCAGCATAGCGCCGATCGCAGCGGCGATAATGGTGACGACGGACGCGTTACCGGTAATGGCTACGCAGCCGACCGACTCACCGTAGGTGGTGTTGGGGCAGCCGCCGAAGATGGCGCCGACCATCGAGCCGACACCGTCGCCGAGCAGGGTGCGGGATAGACCGGGATCTTCGAGCAGATCTTTTTCGATGATCGAAGAAATGTTCTTGTGGTCTGCGATGTGCTCCGCAAAGACAACGAATGCAACGGGAACGTATGCGACCGCGATAGAGGCGATGTATGCGCCGTTCAGCTCACCAAAGCCGCCGAGCGCGGTGAGGAAGGTAAACTCGGGTACGGTCAGGAACGTGCCGATCGTTACGCCGCCCGCAACGAGGTCAGTGAGATAACCGAAGTTGATGACCTTGAGTGCATCGATGCCAGCCACGTTACCGATCACGGTGAATATGGCTGCAACGGCGTAGCCTGCGAGGATACCGAGGATGAAAGGAATCAGGCGAACCATCTTTTTGCCGAAGGTGGAGCACAGCATGGTGACGGCGAGGGTGACCAGGCCGCAGAGCAGTGCGACGTAGGGAGAGGTGACAACGACCGAGGATTCTACGGTTTCGAGCACGGCAGCACCGTCTTTGACGACGGCAACCGTGTCGGTGACGGTCTTGGTGACTTCACCCGTGGTGAGGTCGCCCACAGCGTTGCCGGCGAGCGAAAGACCGATGATCGCGACCGTGGGGCCGATAACGACAGGGGGCATCAGCTTATTGACCCAGTTGACACCTGCAACCTTTACGATCAACGCGATGATGACATATACAAGACCTGCGAGAATCGCGCCGAGGATCAGTCCGAGGTATCCGAGCTGCATGGAAACGCCGCCTGCGAAGGCTGCTGCCATGGAGCCGAGGAATGCAAAGGACGAGCCGAGGAATACGGGGCTTTTTGCCTTGGTGAACAGGACATACACCAGAGTACCCGCACCTGCGCCGAAGAGCGCTGCGGCGGGCTGCATGCCGTTGCCCGTGATGACGGGGACAACGAGGGTAGCCGCCATGATGGCAAGCAATTGCTGGATCGCAAACACGATCAGCTGACCGAACTTCGGTCTGTCATTTACATTGTAGATCAGTTTCAAAACAGTCTACCTCCCAAAAAGATTTATCAACCGCGGCAACGCCGCAAAAGATACAATGTAGGTAATAGAGAATAGAGAATAGTGAAGAGGTAATGAAGATTTTTGCACCGTAGGTGCAAAAATCAACCGAACTTATGCACTTTTACTTCTTCCTTTTTCCCTTTTCATGTTTTGCGGTTCACGCAAAACATGAAAAAAGCGCCGTGCGGATGCACGGCGCGAAAAACTTTGCATAGTCCCTTGCCGACATCGCAGTACCGGATGAAAGGAAAGTTTTACCGGCTTCATGATAGCACTTCGCGATGGGTTTGTAAAGACTTTTTTTGAAAATATTCGACTTTTTACAGCACGCGGAACACTTCGTCTGCAATCTCGATGGTTTCCCGTATGTCTGCTTCGGAGAGGGCGTAATTGATGAAGTGATTGTGATGGCTCGTCAGGTACACGCCGCGTTTGACCATCTCCGCAATGAAGCGCTGATGGATCATCAGGCTGTCGTCGTTGGCGATGCGCAGGTAAAAGAGCGACGGCGCACCCGAGACACGCAGATCATAGCCGTGCTTTTTGGCAGTGGCTTTGAGCCCGTCGCAGAGCATCGTACCCTTTTGCATCAGAAGCGTTGGCAGATCGAGTCGTTTCATCTTTTGGATGCAGGCGATGCCCGCCGCAAAGGGAACGGCGCTCATCCAATAGCTGCCCGTGAAGGACATGCCGCTGACGGTGTTTTTGAGAAATTCTTTGCCGCAGAGTGCCGAGACATTGTAGCCGTTGGCAAGCGCTTTGCAAAAGCAGATGAGGTCCGCTTCAAAGCCGAAATAGTGATCCGAGCCCGCAAGGTCGAGGCGGAAGCCCGCGCGCACATCGTCCACGATCAGCACGGTACCTTCGTCGGTGCATTTTTTGCGCACCTTTGCCCAAAAGCCTTCGGCGGGCATCTCGTTGTCCATGAAGTTGCCGTGCATGTACGGCTGGGAAATGACCGCCGCGATCTCGCCGCGGTTTTCCGCAAAGACGCGTTCCAGCTCGTCGTAGTCGTTCCACTTGACATAGATATTGTTGGCAACATCCTCTTCGATGATACCGGGATAGTCGATCTTTTGCGTCCAGGGCGAAACGCCGTGGTAATAGCCCTTGAAAAAGACGATCTTCTTGCGGTGTGTATAGGCGCGTGCGGTCATCACCGCGAGGGTGGTGACGTCGTTGCCGTTTTTGGCGAAGAACGACCAGTCTGCGGTGGCGACCGTGTCGGTCAGCAGCTCGGCAAACTCGACCATCACCGCCGAGGGCGCGGTGACGCAGTTTTCCTTTTCCATCTGCCGTCTTGCCGCCTCGTCGATCTCCTCGTCGTTATAACCCATAATGTTCGGGCCGTAGGCACACATGTAGTCGATGAAGCGGTTGCCGTCCACATCCCAGAAGTAACTGCCCTTGGCGTGATCCGAGTAGAAGGGGAAGGCTTCCACCGGGATAAAGCATCCCTCTGCGGGTCCCTGGTGCCCGTAAATGCCGGAGGGAATGACCTTGGTCGCGCGCTCGAACAGCGCACGGCTCTTTTCGTAGGTGTTGATCTTATGTTCCATCGTTTTTCTCCGAAAATAATAAATTGGTTTTAAAGGCGGACATGCGCCGACTTTAAAACTCCTTAAGGGGGCGCAAGTGCCGCGAATGCGGCGCGCCGACGCGAGTAAGCGACCCCCTCCACTTCAAAACCTTGGTTTTGAAGTGATGGCTTTATGCAAGGTATAAACCGACTCTGTCGAGAATGCGGTTGATATTGTCGAGCATGGAGATCATACCGCGCATGGTGATCGTCTGCTTGCCGATGCAGTCCATCGAGTTGACCTTGCCGTCAAACAACGCGCGTGCGAGGCGGATGCTCGCAAACTCCATGACGGCGCGCGGATCGCCGTTTCTGCCCGGCGCGGCGGTCAGTTTGTGATCGCGCACGGTGACGGTGGCGCAGGGACCGTCCTTGATCGAAAGATGCACGATGCCGTCGGGGGTATTCGATGCGCTGAACGAGCCGATCCTGTCATAGTTACCGATGGCGGCGACCGCACCGCCGATGACATAGAGCATCAGCTCGGTGCTGACGTTGAAAAACTGCTCGTCTGCAAGATCGCTTTCGGAAGCGCGCAGGTATGCGGACAGGCGGTCGGTGAGCTTGATAAACGGGCCCGTCAAAAAGCCGATCTTGGTAAATCCCTTCGAGGGGATGGGGGTGACGGTGCCGTCGATCATGCCGTTGAATTTTTCACAGGTCGAAAAGGGGATCTTGATGTCGCATTTCTGCTCGCCGCTCTCCATCGTACAGCCGCCGTCTGCAAAGGTGAAGGTTGCGGCAGGGCCGTTCTTGACACTCAGGCAGAGCGCGATGGGCGTTTTGCCTGTCAGGAGTGCCGCGGCTTGGCTGTCGAGCTTGCACAGCATCGGCAGTGCGCCCAGCACGCCGAACATGTTGATATACGCCATAGTCTTTTGGTCGGTCATGGGAATGATCCTTTCGTTTTTCAGTCTTCGTATGGGATGGTGGGTACGTATTTTGTGACTTTTTGCATCAGATAGTCGAAGTTTTCTTTTGTATTGGCGGCGACGATGGGCTGCGGGCGTGTGTAGGTGGGGGCATCCATGCCGATGGTGCCGATGCAGCCGCCCGCCTCGGTCAGAATGAGCTGCGCCGCGGCGTAATCCCACGGGAACAGGCGGATCTCAAAGTAGAGCTCGCCGCGTCCCGCCGCCATGTAGCAGAGTTCGAGCGCGCAAACGCCGAGACGGCGGATGTCGCAGGTGTCGTAGTAGACTTCCTCGGAGATGGAAAAGCAAGCCTTGGCAAACTCTTTTTTGTAGGTGCTCCACGCGGTGAAAAAGCACGCGCTTTTCAAGGGGCGGTCGGAGACATGAATGGGCTTTCCGTTCAAAGCGGCGCCCTTGCCGCGCTCGGCGGTGAACAGCTCGTCTGTCCACGGGTTGTAGACCACGCCGATATACGGCTTGCCCCGGTGCAGTACGGCGACCGAGATCACGCTCAGGTTCATGTCGCGGGTAAAGTTCATGGTGCCGTCGATCGGATCGACCACGGCGGTGTATTCTTTGTCGAGCGCGTCGGCAGCAAAGTCCTCTTCCTCACCGACGAACCCCATGGCGGGGAAGGCTTCATACAGCGCGCCTCGCAGGAACTTTTCCACGGCAACGTCCTTGTCGGTGACGAAGTTTGCCGCGCCCTTTTCACAGACGGTGTCGGCGCCGCTCTTTGCGATCTTGGCGGCTTCTTGTACGATCGAAATAATGGTTTGCAGCATGATGTTCCTCTTTTTTAAAATTCAATATCGCCGTTTTTGGCGGGGGTGATGTGCAGTTGCAGCGTATGCTTGCCCGCCTTGACGCGATAGTCTTCGGCAAGGGCGGGGCCGCAGGAGTTTGAGCCGCAGCCGCTCTGTGCCGCGTCGAGGTGGATGTAGGTGACGTTCTCGGGGGTGAGCAGGTGGCGGTAGGGCGTGTTGCGGAGCTGTTCGGTGCTGTAGTGCGAGACGCCGAAGGTAAAGGGTGCATCCTCGGCGGTGACGAGCAGACCGTGCCCCGCCGCATCCCACAGGTGCAGCCATGCGGTGTCCGCGTGCGCGCCGTTTTCCTGCGGGCGCAGGTAAGGCTCGAAGTTATCCTGAACCGTGGTGGTGAAGTCGCCGAGCCGAGCGGCAAGGCGCTTGTCGGCGTAGGCCTCCATCGGGCCGAGACCGAAGTAGCGCACATGTTCCAAGTCCCGCTTTGCTGCAAGGCAGATGCCGATACGGGGATAGAAGGGTGCTTCGGTTTCCCCAAAGGTCGCCTGCATCGTGAGCGACAGTCCGCCGCTTGCATCTACGGTGTAGGTGAGCGTGGTGCGGAGAAAGACCTTCTCGTTTGCGGTGAAGTGCAGCTTGGCTTTCAGCGTGACGCGCTTTGCACTCTGCGCGGTGACCGCAAAGCTGTCGAGCGTAGGGACGGCTTCGTACAGTCCCGCATCACGCCATTTTGCTTTCACTTTCATATCGTTGTCGATGGGCGCACGGGTAAAGGCGATCTGCATCGGCGCGGTGAGCAGTGCGGCGCCGTTACCTGTGATCTGCGAAAGCATACCGATGTCCTTGGCGAACGTGTAGGCGGTGTCGCCGCACTGTACGGTGAGCGTCTGCCCGTCCTCGGAGAGGGCGGGGGCGAATGCATGTGCTTTCACGGTGGGCAGCAGGTCG
This sequence comes from Clostridia bacterium, assembly GCA_017398595.1. GTDB lineage: Bacteria > Bacillota > Clostridia > Oscillospirales > CAG-272 > UMGS902. The sequence continues at coordinate 6,024 of JAFQFR010000038.1, read as the reverse complement.
TTTCGCTGGAGCAGGATCTGCGTGTGCCCGGTCTCAAATCCTGCGGGGACGAGCGCGGTTGCCTGCTTTTGCACGAAGGTGAAGTTGACCGCGACTGTGCCCTCGGGTAAGGTTTTCGGCAGGGGCAGCGCGAAGTCCTCGGCACTCTCGGGCGCGGTGGTCGGGAGCAGTACGCCCGCGGCGACTGCCTTGCCGCTCGCCTCGAGCACCCAGCGGATCTCGATGTCCGAAAGGTCGGTGAAGTTGCGCAGATTTTCGAGGCGGAATTTGCCTTTTTTCGCGTTTATCGCGGTGATGCGGTAGGGCTTGATGGCTTCTTTGAGTTCAAGCATGCCCGTGTGCAGACGGCGGTCGGGGTAGACGAGACCGTCCATGCAGAAGTTGCCCGAGTGCGGCGTATCGCCGAAGCTGCCGCCGTAGCCGTACCACGGATCCTCGGGCGTGCCGCCGAGCAGGGCGGCGTGGTCGCAGAATTCCCACACGCAGCCGCCGAAGAAGCGGTCGTTACGGTAGATGACATCCCAATAGGCTTTGAGATCGCCGGGGCCGTTGCCCATGGCATGGCAGTATTCGCACAGGAAATAGGGGTACAGCTCGTTTTCGTCGCGGCAGTAGGCTTCTGCTTTTTCGGGCGTGGCGTACATGTAGCTCTCGGTGTCCACGGCTTTGCCGTAGAGCTCGGGCGCGAGCGGATAGCGCTCAAAATAGCGGCGGTTCGCACCCTCGTAGTGGAGCAGACGGGTGTTGTCCCGCGCGCGGATGTAGTCCGCCATTGCCACATGGTTTTGCCCGTAGCCCGACTCGTTGCCGAGCGACCAGAAAATGACCGACGGATGGTTCTTGTCGCGCTCGTAGAGGCGTGCGGCGCGGTCTATGTATGCGTGCGTCCAGTCGGGGTGGCTTGACAGATAGCTCCAGCCGTATTCGGGGATGTACTGGAAGCCGTGCGTCTCGATGTCCGCCTCGTCCACAAGGTAAAAGCCGTAGCGGTCGCACAGCTCGGCAAAGCGCGGATCGTTCGGATAGTGGCTGGTGCGGATCATGTTGACGTTATTTTGCTTTAAAATCTCGAGGTCGCGGAGCATATGATCCGGCGGCGTGGCATAGCCGAGCAGTGGGTTCGAGTCGTGGCGGTTGACGCCGCGCGCCTTGACCTTTTTGCCGTTGATGTAAATTACGCGGTCGCGCACCTCGATCTTGCGTGCGCCGACGGGCAGCAGGATGTGCTCGCTGCCGTTCTGGATGTACAGCTTATAGAGGTAGGGCACTTCGCTCGACCACAGCTTCGGCTTTTGGAGCGTGCAGTGTACGGTCCCGTCGATGTGATCCATGGCGCAGACGGCGCCCGTGTCGCTTCCGTCGGCATCCAGCAGGCAGACGGCGGCGCTCTTTTGCAGTGTGCCTGTGAGCTTTGCGGTGAAGGTCGCTTTGGTAAACTTCGGGGTGAGCTCGCAGGTGATCGAAATGTCCTCGATGCGCTTTTTGTCGCGGGCGAGGAGATACACCTCGCGGAAGATGCCGCCTGCGCGGAACATATCCTGATCCTCGAGGTAGGAGCCGGTGCAAAATTTGATGACCAGCACGTCGATCCGGTTTTCACCTGCGTGTACAAGGTCTGTGACGTTTATCTCGCTGGTGCAGTGCGAGACCTCGCTGTACGCGGCGAAAACGCCGTTAACAAAGAGGTAAAAGCAGGAGGCAACGCCCTCAAAATTCATAAATATTTCCTTTTTGGCAAGGAAATCCGCGGGAATCGACACCGTGCGCGTATAGAGTGCCGTGGGATTCTTCTCGGGCACCTTCGGCGGCTCGACGGGGAAGGGGTAGGTGATGTTGGTGTAGTTCGGCACATCGTAGCCGCGGCCGACAAGGTTCTCCCAGCAGGCGGGAACAGGCATTTTATCCGCGGGACGGCTGTGCAGCTCGTCGAGCGTCATGCCGCGGGGAATCTCGGGATCTTCAAAAAAGCGGAAATCCCACTCACCGCACAGCGACAGGAAGTAATCGGAGTGTGCGCGGCTGCCCGTTTCGGCAGCGGAAAGACTCTCATAGGGAATAAAATATGCGCGCGGCGCTTCGCATCCGACGTGCAGCGTGGCAAGGTCATTATAATACGGCTCAAACAGCGGCATGGTCGTTCTCCTTTGCGATGTTGTATACTTTTATTATATATGGCGAAAAAAAGAAGTCAAGAGAGAAAACCGCGGTTTGGACGAATGCAGTAAAAAAGCGGCACAGGTTTTTACCTGTGCCGCCGTGTGCTTTTTACTGTTCTGCGTCCTTCATGGAGAGGTTCATGCGGTTCTTTTCGTCGGTGCCGAGGAACTTGACCTTGACTTCCTGACCGACTTCCACGCGGTCCTCCACCTTTTCGATGCGCTCTTTTGCGATCTTGGAGATGTGTACCATGCCTTCCTTACCGGGTGCAAACTCAACGAATGCGCCGATCGGGATGATGCGGGTGACCTTACCGGTGTAGGTTGCGCCTACGGTAGGCTCAAAGACGATACCTGCGATGATCTCCTGTGCCGCATATGCCGCGTCGCGGTTGACAGCGGAGATATAAACGCTTCCGTCGTCCTCGATGTCGATCTTCGCGCCGGTGTCTGCAACGATCTTCTGAATAACTTTTCCGCCGCTGCCGATAACCTCACGGATCTTGTCGGGGTTGATCTTCATGGTGATCATCTTGGGTGCAAACTCGGAGACGTCTGCTCTGGGCTTGTCGATCGCCTTGAGAATGATCTCGTCGATGATATAGTCACGTCCCTTGTGGGTAACGGCGAATGCTTCCTTAACGATCTCGGGGGTCAGACCGTCGATCTTGAGGTCCATCTGGATCGAGGTGATACCCTTGTGGGTGCCGGCAACCTTGAAGTCCATGTCGCCGTAGAAGTCCTCGAGACCCTGAATGTCGATCATGGTCATCCATCTCTCACCCTCGGTGATCAGACCGCAGGAGATACCTGCAACGGGAGCCTTGATCGGTACGCCTGCGTCCATCAGTGCGAGCGTGGAGCCGCAGACGGATGCCTGCGAGGTGGAACCGTTGGAGGAAACGACCTCGGAAACCAGGCGCATTGCGTAGGGGAACTCCTCAACAGAGGGGAGAACCGGCACGAGCGAACGCTCAGCCAGTGCGCCGTGGCCGATCTCGCGGCGTCCGGGGCTTCTTGCTGCCTTTGCTTCACCGGTGGAGTAACCGGGCATGTTGTAGTGGTGCATGTAGCGCTTCTCGGTCTGCTCGTCGATGCCGTCGAGCTCCTGCTTGTCATCCATGGAGCCGAGGGTTGCGATGGTGAGAACCTGCGTCTGTCCGCGGGTGAACAGACCGCTGCCGTGTACGCGCTTGATCAGACCGACCTCTGCTGCGAGGGGACGGATCTCATCGAGACGGCGACCGTCTACGCGCTTGCCGTCTTCAAGCAGCCAGCGGCGAACGATCTTCTTCTGGATCTTATAGATGAGCTCGCCCATGATGGAAGCGATCTCGGGATACTTTTCGGAGAACTGCTCCACGATGGCATCCTGGATCGGAACCATGCGTGCGTCGCGGACATTCTTGTCGTCGGTGTCGAGCGCGTTCATAACGTCCTTTTCGCAGAAAGCGAAAACTTCGTCAAACATATCGTGGTCAAGCTCGCAGGAGGGGTAGTTGAACTTCGGCTTGCCGATCTCGCTGACGATCTTGTTGATGAAGCCGATCAGACCCTTGATCTCCTCGTGTGCGACCATGATCGCGTTGTACATATCGTCGTCGCTGATCTCGTTTGCGCCTGCCTCGATCATGACGATCTTTTCCATAGAAGCGGCAACCGTCAGATCCATGTCGCTGACCTTGCGCTGCTCGAGCGTGGGGTTGATGACGGGCTTGCCGTCCACCATGCCGACGAATACGCCGCCGATCGGTCCGTTCCACGGAATATCCGAGATGGACAGAGCGATGGATGCGCCGATCATGCCTGCAATCTCATGCGAGCAGTCGGGATCCACTGCCATAACGGTCAGCGAGATGGCAACGTCGTTGCGCAGATCCTTCGGGAAGAGGGGACGGATGGGGCGGTCGATCACGCGGGAAGTCAGAATAGCCTTCTCGCCGGGACGACCCTCACGCTTGAGAAAGCCGCCGGGGATCTTGCCCGCAGCGTACATTCTCTCCTCAAAGTCTACCGACAGCGGCAGAAAGTCGATGCCGTCGCGGGGCTTCTCGGATGCGGTCGCGCATGCCAGCACGACGGTCTCGCCGTAGCGAACGAGACAGGAGCCGTTTGCAAGACCTGCGAGCTTGCCGGTCTCGATCACGAGCGGTCTGCCTGCCAGAGTGTACTCGAACACTTTGTAGTTTTCAAACATTTCAAATTCCTCCATGTGCGAGCCCCTCTAAACACTCCACGCACGTCGAATCGGCGGATATTTTTCCGTCATTCGTCACAAAAACTTTTTCGCAGAGGAAACGACTATGCGTGCAAAGTTTTTGTTTAGCCTGGCGAAAAAATCTCTCGCCACTCGCCATACGCCGAGTTTTTAGATGTGCTCGAGATTTTTGGCGGAACGGTTTAGCAATTAAATACGCCGTTTTTTGCGCCAAAACAACATATTTAATGGCTAATCCTCCCGCCTTTTTTCTTTGCTTTTATAGAGAACAAACCGAAGACGCGGGTGCATCTTCGGTTTGATTTCTAACAAAATTACTTGCGGAGACCGAGCTTTTCAACGATTGCACGATAGCGCTCGATGTCCTTCTTCTGCAGGTAGTTCAGAAGGTTTCTTCTGTTACCGATCATCTTGAACATACCGCGGCGGCTGTGGTGATCCTTGGGGTTTGCCTTGAGGTGCTCGGTGAGGTCGTTGATTCTCTTGGTGAGAATAGCGATCTGAACCTCGGGCGAACCGGTGTCACCCTCGTGGGTCGCATAAGTGGTAATGATCTCCTGCTTCTGTTCCTTCATCATCATGATAGGTTCCTTTCTGAAAGCGTGAAAGGCCGCTTTCACCTTGTAAAATATTTACCGAAAACCAAGCGGCGGTCGGTGAAAATGTACCGTTCGGTACGGCTGCCCGTCCGCTGAGTCATGGCATTGCGACGGTAAGTATACCACAAAATTTCCTATTTGTAAATAGTTTTTTCAAAATTTTCATTTTTTCGCTTGTCCTTGGTAAAAAAGGTGACGAGCCCGGTCAGGATCAGCACGATGGCAAAGACCGTGCGCAGTGTGCCGCCGTGCATGTTTTGCGCGAGGATCGCGCCGAGCACGCAGCCGATGCTGCCCATACCGCAGACATATGCCAGCCGCCGAAAGGGGAGCGGATGTGTCCTTGCGTGCAGCAGGAGCGCGGCGGCGGTGGCAAAGATGAAAAAGTGCAGGTTGAGCCCTTGCGCTTCGAGCTGCGGCATGCCCGAAAGCACAGTCAGATACACGATGAACAGCCCGCCGCTGCCGACGCCCATGCCCGCCAGCATGGCGACAAGAAAGGATGCAAATGTCATGTGCAAGTCTCCTTGGTTACAAAATGATTTGGCGGCTATGCCGTCATGCATTGCGCGCTATGCGCGCACCAGCATCAGAATGCCGCCGAGGATGATCACTGCCGAAAAGATCTTTTTCATGGCGTGCGCGGGGATTTTGTTCAGCAGCAGTGCGCCGACGAGTCCGCCCGCCGCGGCGGGAATGCCCACGCCGAGGATGTCGCGCACGGTGAGGGCGGCGTTTCCCTTGTAGAAAAAGAGGGAGATCAGGCAGAAAAACATGACCGCCGTGGAGGAGAGGACGAGATTTTCCTTTGCGCCGCGCCCGTAGAGCGCGCCGAGGACAAAATAGAGGATGATGCCGCCGCCCGCACCCAGCAATCCGTTTAAAAATCCAGCGCCGATCGCCCCGAGCGCCAGTAAGATCCATTCCCGCCGTTTTGCAGTCTGCTCCATGTGACAGTTTTCTCCTTTGTGTGAAATGAAAAGGTTTAATAAAATGCAATATGTATGTATTTCGTATTTTGTAGGGACAGGCGTCCTCGACTGTCCGTTTT